>JBMYOX010000012.1:0-62195 GCA_049599735.1 Pontibacterium sp.
TTTTGCGTTTAGGGCTTCGGAAAAGCTTAGTAGAAAAAGCGTCGGGCTCGACTCTTTATCAGCGCGGAAGGTCATAGGCTTAAACGTTGCTTTTCTATCGATTTTAATAACAAAATCAGTAGGTTAGATGATTTTTGTTTCTTTGTTTTTAAAGTGGTTTTCTTTGAGTGCATCAAAACGCTTTGTCATGACCGCGCCTTATCTTCATTACCAAATTTCAAAACCAATTAAAGCTAACCTGGATAATCTGATGTTCTCATTTTGAGGCGTTTTTGTAGGTGTGACAAATTTTTTGTCACGGCTATTTCTTATTCTAGCTTTGCTTCCACTACCAAAATTCAGGAACTAACTAAGTTTACTTAGCTAATCTGCTTTGTTGTGTTTTAAGGTGATTTACCTAGATGCGACAAAATGTGACAGGTTTTTTATCATGCCTGTTTCTTGTTCTGACTTTGCTTCCACTACCAAATTTCAGGAACCAACTGAGTGTACTTAGCTAACCTGTTTTATTGAGCTTTAAGGTGATTTTCGTAGATGTGACAAAACGTGACAGATTTTGTGACAAGGCCGATTTCTAGTGCCGTAATACCTCTCAATTTATGACCGTAAGGCTAAAATAGTCACTAGGTTATTTGATTTCGCAATTGTAAGTGCATACGCCATTTTCCCTCAGTAGATCCCAGTGAAATTGATTGCCTTCATGCCTCCGCTTGAGTGAGTTCATTAAATCGCTTAATACCGCCTTTACTTCGCCATTTCTAATACTGGCTAAATAGCCCTGCCGAAGCAGGTATGGTAATTTATTTTACATATTTGCAGATGGATTTGTGGGGATATGAAGAAACAAGTTTTGTTGACGTGGCTCGGTAAGCACGATGTGACAGCAGAGGCTAACGGGGAGCGTGGCGCGATTGCCTCCATTCTAATGGACACAGCATTCCCATTCGATGAAGTGCATATCCTGGTGCAAAACTGGGAAAATGAGCTTCCACGGTATGAACCCTGGTTGAAGAAAGTACTTCAAACACAGTCTAGAAACACAACGATTGTTTTCAAACGCGTCGAGCTGGATAGCCCGATTGATTACGACGGTATCTACACAATTGTACGCCAGGAGTTGGAGGCCCTGTCGCAAACAGATTCAGTGCTAACCTTGAACTTAACCTCAGGCACGCCTGCGATGACTGCAATATGGGTATTGCTGGGAAAAGGGGTGTTTGGGTGTAAGCTGGCGCAAACATCTCGTCAGAGTGGTGCCTCCACTGTTCAATTACCCTTTGATGTATCCGTGGAATATTTGCAGCAGCAGGATGCCAAGCTGGGCGCTATCGCCTCATCTGTTCCATCCATCAGCAATGAGTTTTCTCACATTCAAGCTAGCTCCAGGTTAATGGCCGATTGCGTCGCCTTGGCACAGCGTGTCTCTCAAAGAGATATCCCAGTAATCATCCAGGGTGAGACCGGTACCGGCAAAGAGGTGATGGCCAATGCGATTCATCGTGCCTCTAGTCGCAAGGATAAACCGTTCATTGCGGTGAACTGTGGTGCTATCCCGGGAAGCTTGTTGGACTCTCAGTTGTTTGGACACAAAAAAGGGTCTTTTACGGGCGCTATTTCAGACCGGAAAGGATATTTCGAAGAAGCCAATGGCGGTACGTTATTCCTGGATGAGGTTGGGGAGCTTCCTCTGGAGGCTCAGGCTAAGCTGCTTCGAGCCTTGCAGCAGCAGGAAATTATGCGGGTGGGCGAGAGCAAACCCACCAAAGTGAATATACGGGTCATTGCCGCCACGCATCGCGATTTATTATCGATGATTGAAGAGGGCCTGTTTCGGGAAGATCTGTTTTATCGCCTGGCCGTTGGTGTGTTGGGGCTGCCGCCTTTAAGGGAAAGGGTAGAAGATATAGAACTGCTCGTTTCGGAATTGCTCGATAACCTGAATGACGAAGCAAGTACCCAGCCTGGGTATATATGTAAAAATATTTCCGAAGATGGAATTAAATTTATAAAGGCGCAACGCTGGCCGGGTAATATTCGAGAACTATGGAACACGCTTGTACGTGCATCGATTTGGAGTGATGGTGAGGTGTTGGATACTTCGCATCTGGAACAGGCGCTCATTCAGAGGTCACGTAAGGCGAAGGATAGCGAGCTTTCGTTTGATATGGCGCAAGGTGTGAATATCAATGAACTGCTTGATAAAACAAAGAGATACGCGGTTGAGCAAGCTCTGGAAATAACAGCCGGGCAAAAAGGAAAAGCTGCTAAACTGCTTGGCCTCAGTAATCACCAAACGCTCTCTAACTGGATGAAGCAGTTAGATATTGCAGATCAATAAATCATGCTTTGGGTGAACTTGGCACGGTCTGTGAAAGATAGGATATCACCACGGGTAATCTGACATGAAGTCTATGAATTTTGAACACCTTCGAGAACATTGGCCAAAACTGGCTGACCTGGGTAGCTTTGCTGAAACCTACGCTCATTTAGACCCGCAGAGTTCATTAGTTAAGCTGCGTTGCTTTGTTGAGAAACTGGTTGGCGAGATTTATACAGAACTGCGCCTGCCAGTTGAGCCTAATGCCTCTTTTATGGACCGGTTGAATAACGGCAGTTTTATTGCTGTAGTTCCGCGTGTCATTCTCGATAAGCTCCATGCCATCCGCATTCACGGCAACAAAGCCGCACATGAAGGTGATGTATCGGCTAAAACGGCGACCTGGCTGGTCGAAGAAGCCTACCACCTGGCATGCTGGCTGTTTATTGCGCAGGCAAATGGCGATCGGGATGCTTGCCCTGTTTTTCAAACACCGCAAATGTCCGCTGCATCCGGGGCGAAAGCTGAGTTTAAGAAAAAGAACAAATTGCTACAGGAAAAACTCGCCAGTCAATCCGCACAACTTGAAAATGCACTGAAGGAATTGGAAGCGGCACAGCAGGCCGAGCGCGAAGCACTGCAAACGGCAGCGAAGCTGAAAACACCAATCGACCAGGCTAAAGAGCAGGCCTTTCAGAAAGCCAGTACCAAAGCCACCAGCACCCTTGACCTCAACGAAGCTGAAACCCGTCGTCGTCTTATTGATAGCGAGCTGTGTTTGGTTGGCTGGGATGTTGCGTTGGATGGCAGTAACACAGAGCAGGTAACGCTTGAACACGAAGTAGATAACCAGCCAACAGCGACAGGCATTGGTTATTGTGACTACGTGTTGTGGGATGACAACGGTAAACCGCTGGCGGTAGTTGAGGCCAAACGTGCCCGAGAAAATCCCGAAAAAGGGCGTCAGCAAGCCAAGCTATATGCAGATTCACTAGAGAAAAAGCACGGCCAGCGCCCATTGATTTTCTACACTAATGGCTATGACATCTGGCTTTGGGATGACGTACTGGATACAGTGCCACGTAAGCTTTACGGCTATTACAGCAAAGACAGCCTGCAATATCTGATAAGGCAGCGTCAGCAGCGTAAAGATCTGAACAGTACGCCCATTGATACCCAAATAGCGGGCCGCTTGTATCAAATGGAGTCGATCACCCGTGTCAGCGAACGCTTTAGCGACGGTCACCGTAAGGCATTGATCGTACAAGCGACCGGTACCGGAAAAACCCGTGTGTCTATCGCATTGACCAAGCGGTTACTGGATGCAGGCTGGGCCAAGCGCGTGCTGTTTTTGTGTGATCGCAAAGAGCTACGTAAACAGGCCAAAAATGCCTACAGCGAGTTTGTTAAAGAGCCGCTTTACGTGGTGGGGCGCAGTAAAAAAGAGGATCAGCACAACGCCCGTATCTACATCGCAACCTATCCCGGCATGATGGGAATCTATGAGAAATTTGATGTCGGTTATTTTGATCTGATTATTGCTGATGAGTCGCACCGCTCGGTCTATAACGTGTACGGCGATCTGTTCAAATACTTTGATGCCCGCATGATTGGACTGACGGCCACCCCAGTGGAGATGGTCAGCCGCTCCACCTGCCGTTTGTTTGGGTGTGATTACAAAATGCCTACCGCCAGTTATCCACTGGAGCAAGCGGTTGAAGACGGCAATCTGGTACCGTTTCGTGTTGTCACGCATACCACCCAGTTTTTACGTGAAGGCATTAAAAGCCATGCACTGAGTGACGAACAAATTGCCCAATTGGAGGACCAGGGATTTGATCCCAACGAGCTGGATTTTAATGCGCCTGATATCGACAAGACCGTATTCAACAAAGACACTAACCGGGCGATTCTGCGCAACCTGATGGAGCGGGGTGTACGTGATCTGGATGGGCAACTGCCGGGAAAAAGCATTGTATTCGCCCGCAGCATCCAGCACGCAGAGCTACTGGCCGAACTCTTTGGCGAAATGTACCCGCAGCACGGCGGTAACTTTTGCCGCGTGATTCACTCGAAATATGAACGTGCAGAAGCGTTGATTGATGACTTCAAGAAAACCGATGGTTCATCAGATCAGGTTACCATTGCGATTTCCGTTGATATGCTGGATACCGGTATTGATGTGCCTGAAGCGGTTAACCTGGTTTTTGCTAAACCCGTCAAATCCAAAGTAAAGTTTTGGCAGATGGTAGGCCGTGGCACCCGTCTGTGTGAGCATCTGTATGGCCCTGGGAAACATAAAACCCACTTCCTGATTTTTGACCATTGGGGCAACTTTGACTACTTCGAAATGGACCCACCCGAAGACGAAGGGCGTACGGGCAAGTCACTTTGTGAAACACTTTTCGAGACCCGTCTGGAGCTGGCAGAAGCGGCACTTAAACGTGCTGAAATGCCTCTGTTTCAGCAGACCATTAAGCTGATTAAAGACGATATTGACGCTCTGGACGATCGCTGTATCGCCGTGCGGGATAACTGGCAACTTAAAGCTCAGCTGAGTAATGATAAACAACTGAAACAGTTCGCCCCGGATACCCGTCAGCAGTTACGCAGTGAAATGGCACCGTTAATGCAGTGGCGTAATATCAAAGGTGAAGCCGAAGCACTGCGTTGGGATCAGCAGATCAGCGACCTTCAGCTGACTAAACTTAATACCCCTTCACAACTGGATGTCGTAAAACTGCCGGTGCTGATCAAAGTGGGGCAGCTTTCTATGCACCTCAACCCAGTACGCGCAAAAGCCGAAGATATTAAAGAAATCCAACAGGATGCGTTTTGGCAGGAGGTGACCTTCGACGCTTTGGAAGGCAAGCGGGTAGCCCTGCGCGCTATTATTCATCTGCGTGACAAAGGAGCCACTCCTGTTGCTGAGCCATTGCCAGTGATTGATATCGAAGACGATGAAGGCTTATATCGGGTGGCAGATCGCCCGACCCATATTGTTACTGTCGATTATCAAATTTTCCGGCAGGAAGTAGAAGCTACCTTAGCGCCGTTGTTCGATACTGATCCCGTGTTGCTGAAAATCAGGCAGGGGAAAGCGGTGTCTGACGCAGAGCTCAAACAGCTTAATGCCTTGGTACACGTGCAGAACCCGAGCCTGGATCTGGATACGCTGAAAGACTTTTTCCCTGAATCCGGGGCCAGTCTGGATCAGCTGTTACGCACCTTGATTGGCCTGGATAGCAAAGCCGTTGAAGCTGCTTTTACTGAGTATGTACAAGCGCACCACGTTAACCTTAATGCCCGGCAGCAGCGTTTTATCGCGCTGCTGAAAAACCACTTGTGTAAGTACGGTACCATTAGTGTTGCACAGCTGTATGATCAGCCGTTTACGGCTATCCACCACGATGGGCTTGACGGTATTTTCACCCGGGCCGATCAGGCCGATGCGCTGGTGGCGCTGGTGAAACGTTTTGGTGTGCAACTGGGCGAACGTAACGCAGTGGTCACCCACAGCCTGAACACCTGATAGTTTTATCTACTAACGTAACGAGACACTTTAATGATAACCGGCGAATTAAAAAGCAAGATCGATAAACTCTGGGAAGAGTTCTGGACTGGCGGAATTACCAACCCGCTAACCGTGATCGAGCAGATTACCTTTCTGATGTACGCCCGTATGCTGGATATGAACGAACGCCGTGATGAAAAACGTTCAGAGCGTACCGGTAAAACCTTCAATCGCCGGTTTACTCCAGTTGAGCAGCACCTGCGCTGGGAAACCTTTCGCCACCAGCCTGCTGAACAGATGTATAAGCAGGTTAGAGATGATGTCTTCCCGCACTTTAAAGATCTGGCGGGTGAGGGCACGCTCTTTGCCGAGTTTATGCGTGATGCTCAGCTGATGATCCAGAAGCCAAGTCTGCTGGTAAAAGCGGTGACCATGGTTAACGACCTGCCGCTGGAAAACAGTGATACCAAAGGGGATCTGTACGAATACCTGCTCTCTAAACTCACCACCGCCGGTATCAATGGCCAGTTTCGTACCCCACGTCATATTATTCGCGCCATGGTCGAAATGCTGGAGCCGGAAGCCACGCACCGCATTGCCGATCCCGCCTGTGGTACAGCAGGATTTTTGTCAGTCTGTTACGAATATATGCTGGAAAAATACAGCTCTGCCGATGGCGTGATGGTTGAGACAATCACCAACGACAACGGTGAAGCGGTCGAGAACAAAATCTTCACCGGTGATCTGCTGCACGATCACCGCCGCCATGTGGACACGGATATGTTCCACGGCTTCGACTTTGACGCCACTATGTTACGTATTGCTGCCATGAATCTGGTGATGCATGGAGTGGCCGAACCGGATATCCACTATCAGGATACCCTGAGCCAGCGTTTTTCCGAGCGTTTCCCCAAAGAGGCCAGTGAAGGTTTTGACATTATTCTCGCCAACCCGCCGTTTAAAGGCAGCCTGGATGAAGAGGATGTGGACCCAGCCCTGCTACGGGTGGTGAAAACCAAAAAGACTGAATTACTCTTTGTTGCGCTGATTATGCGTATGCTCAAACTGGGAGGGCGCAGCGCCACCATCGTGCCGGATGGTGTTCTGTTTGGTTCTTCTAAAGCTCATCAACAACTGCGTAAACACCTGATAGACGATAACCAGCTGGAAGCCGTGATCAGCCTGCCCAGTGGTGTCTTTAAACCTTATGCGGGTGTTTCCACAGCCATCCTGATCTTTACCAAAGGCGGTGAAACTGACCATGTCTGGTTCTACGATGTACAGGCTGACGGCTTCTCGCTGGATGATAAGCGCCAACCCATTGCCGTCAACGATCTGCCTGATCTGGTCGCACAGTTTAAAGGGCGGGATAAGGCCAGTGCGGATACTGAGCAGAACGACCGTACCGCTAAACAGTTCTGGGTGAGCCGTGATGAGATCAAGGGCAATAAATATGACTTGTCGCTGAACCGCTATAAAGAACAGGTATACGAAGCGGAAGAGTATGATCCGCCTAAAGAGATACTGGCGCGATTAAAGGCACTGGAGGTTGAGATTCAGCAGGATTTGGATGAGCTGGAGGGGATGTTGTGAGCTTTGCCACCGCCAAACTCGCCGATGTCTCTCCTGCTAAGGCATTAAAGAAGAAAGTAGTTGATGCTTCGGAGATAACTTGGCACCTCAACTTAGACCAGGTTGAGTCGCAAACCGGCCGCGTCATCACTGAAGAAATCGCGTCTGTCAGCGAGGCTGGTAACTCGACTCATTGGTTTGATGAACGGCATGTTCTGTATTCAAAACTGCGCCCTTACTTGAACAAGGTTGTAGTTCCAGAAAAGGAAGGGGTTGCGACAACTGAATTGGTCCCAATGCTTCCCGATCCTGAACGTTTGGATCGCATGTATCTTGCTCACTATTTACGGTCAAATCAGTTCGTTAATTGGGTAAGCGCTCAGGTAGCTGGTGCCAAAATGCCTCGGGTATCGATGAAGGTGTTTTGGGAGCATGAAATCCCCCTTCCCCCATTGGACGAGCAAAAACGTATCGCCGCCATCCTCGACAAGGCCGACGCCCTGCGCCGCAAACGCCAGCAAGCCATCGACCTCGCCGACCAGTTCCTACGCAGCGTGTTTCTGGATATGTTTGGTGATCCGGTGACGAATCCGAAGGGGTGGTTGATGCCACCGCTTAAGGAACTATCCCTCGTTGTAACGGGTAATACACCTTCTAGAGCAGCCCCTGAGAACTATGGTTGCGGTATCGAGTGGATTAAGTCAGACAACATCAATACACCTCTCCATTACCTAACCGAAGCCAAAGAACGTTTGTCTGATACTGGTCTAGAAAAGGGGAGGAGTGTGCCATGTGGATCGGTATTAATTACATGTATCGCCGGGAGTCCTCAGTGCATCGGAAATGCGGCAATTGCGAATCGTAAAGTGGCCTTCAACCAGCAAATTAACGCGTTGATCCCTAGGGAAAGTACGACAACGGAGTATCTTTACTCTTTGGCGCTATTCGGTAAGAAACTCATACAAGGTGCTTCCACTAACTCAATGAAAGGTATGGTTAGCAAGGGCAATCTTGAACAATTGAAAGTTCCTGCACCTCCTCTGGAACTTCAGGAACGATATTCAGGAATGTTTCGAGACTTCTTGAAAAAGAGGAGGCGACTATCAGATTCGATTGAGCATTCTGAAAAATTATTTTTCTCATTAAGCCAACAAGCCTTCTCCGGTCAGCTCTAATGAAAGGTTTCACAGGCGGTTTTAGTTTGGCTGACTGCTTTAAACTCACAGGATCTTTCCATGCCCATTGAGAAAAGCCTCGAACAGCTGATCAGTTTATTACGTGAGCTCTGTAAACTTCCGAATGAGACAGAGTGGGTTGAGTTCAAACGTAATAACGATAAGCCGGAACTGATCGGCGAGTATATCTCGGCCTTGGCTAACTCTGCGGCGTTACAGGGTAAGCAGTCCGCCTATCTGGTTTGGGGTGTTGGCGATGGCGAGCACGAGGTTGTGGGTACAACGTTTAAGCCGTCTAAAACCCGGCATAATTCTCAAGAGCTGGAAAGCTGGTTGCTGCAAAAAATCACACCCAAGATCGAGTTTTACTTTTATGAGTTTGAAGTGAATGATCTTAACGTGGTGATTTTTGAGGTCCAGGCGGCAAGCCACACACCGGTTCAGTTTGATGGCACTGAATTTATCCGTGTCGGCTCCTATAAGAAAAAGCTAAGAGACTTCCCTCAGAAAGAGCGAGGGTTATGGCGTGTTTTTGATAAAACACCCTTTGAGCGCCAAATGGCAGAAGAAAACCTGGCTGCTGAAGATGTTTTACGCCTGCTGGATTATCCTGCCTATTTCGACCTAACTCATCAGCCGTTACCGGAAAACAGGGACCGCATTCTGGAAGCCCTTGCAGCAGATGATCTGATCCAGCGGAATGACGCGGGGTTGTGGGACATTACGAACCTTGGCGCTATCCTTTTTGCGAAAAAATTACAGGAATTCAAGCATCTGGGTCGTAAGGCCGTTCGCTTGATTTTGTACAGAGGTAATAGCCGTATCCAGACCATCAGAGAGCTGGAGGGGGCCAAGGGTTATGCGGTAGGTTATGAGGGATTAATTGATTACCTCAAAACCCTATTACCTTCAAACGAAGAGATTGGGCGCGCGTTTCGTAAGGAGGTCCCTATGTACCCTGAGTTGGCGATCCGCGAGCTGGTTGCGAATGCGATCATCCATCAGGATTTCTCGCTAACCGGTACAGGCCCCATGATTGAACTCTTTGATAGCCGTATGGAGATAACCAACCCGGGTTTGCCGTTGGTTGATACGCAACGGTTTTTAGACTCTCCGCCACAAAGCCGCAACGAAGCGTTGGCGTCCTTTATGCGACGTATCAATATCTGTGAGGAACGTGGAACCGGAATTGATAAAGTCGTTTCCCAGACTGAGCTTTATCAGCTACCTGCACCTATTTTCGAACAAACGGAACTGCACACTAAGGTGTCTCTCTTCGCGCATAAGGACTACAAGGAGATGGACACAGAGGAGAAGATCAGAGCCTGTTATCTGCATTGTTGTTTACGCTATGTAAATCACGAGGTGATGAACAATAGCTCCCTTCGAACGCGTTTTAACATAGACTCCGCGAATAGCGCCACTGCTAGCAGAATCATAAAACTTGCCGTTGACGCGGGGCTGATCCGCCTCTATGACCCAAAGGCTAACCGGCGTGCATGGAAATATGTGCCTTACTGGGCGTAAAGAGACGAGTTCATTTGATGGTCATTTGACGGGATAGAATATTATTTGACGTTTTTGATACATGAGTTTTGTAACTTTTTGTTATGTAAGGTTATTTTTTTAAAAAAGTGATCCTCGTCATTTGATGCTCTATTGCATAGATGCTGCTCTACTGGCAATCAGGGGTTTTTAATCTGTGCCTTAGATTGAGTAAGGCGATTTTGGTTAGAAAAGGATATGTATGGCCGTCCAACACGGAATGTGGAAAATCGGCGAACGGCCCACGGCGCTTGCTCCTGTCAAACTGGAGTCGGAAGAGCTGCTGGAAGAGCAGGTCTTTCAGGATATCTCCATTCTGAATAGCAACTGGCTGTTGATCGGGCGCCAGGTCCATACCGGTTTTGGTAAGTATATCGATCTGTTGGCAATTGATGCCTTTGGTTCGGTGATCGTGATTGAGCTGAAGAAACATAAAACTCCCCGTGATGTGGTTGCCCAGATCATCGATTATGCCGTTGATCGGCTGAAAGAGATTTGGCGGATTTTTTGATGGATGCTTGGTAAATTATTTTACCAATGTGTAATTTGTTTTTTTAATGGTATTGGTGTTTTAGCGCTGTTTATGTTTAACGTATTGAAATAAAAGGACTATTTTTGTTGGTATGGCTCCTGCTCTAACTATTGTGACATTCACAGTGGTTGGAGCTTAGTATGGGTTATGAAGTTGATTTTATCGGCGTAGGGCAGGAGTCAAAAAGCGGCGATGCGATCGCGATTCGCTTTGGAAATTTACAAAAGAAGGTGCCCGGTTGGGGTTGGCCAGTACAAACGTCGGGCTCGACTCTTTATCAGCGCGGAAGGTCATCGATTCAAATCCTGTCCCCGCTACCAATTTTTAGATTTAGAAAAATAAGATCTTAGAATCAGCCAATGGCTGATTTTTTGCGTTTAGGGCTTCGGAAATATTTCTAGGTTGGGTTGAGCAACGCGATACCCGGCAGCCAGGGCGGGTAAAAATGTCGGGAGTCGGTGCGCGTGTCCTAATCTGCTTGCTGTATGTGGAGATGGGGTAAAACAAAACTGCAAAATTGGCGATGGACGTGCTGTAGTTGGCGTTGCATCTTATTTCGGAGAAGTGGATGATACAGAATTATGAACGGGCGATAGATTCGCTTATGGCTTTCAGTGGATATCGGTTATGACGCTGCTAAATCGTTATCTACAGGGTAAAAGTCAAAGTTTCACTTCGTCTAATTAAGGAAGGTACAGATAATGGCTTACGAATTGACCGGTAAGGTTAAATTAATTCAGGATATGCAAACGTTCGGCAGTGGCTTCACTAAGCGGGAAATGGTCGTAACCGTTGAGAATGGTAAGTATCCCCAGGAAATTAATCTTGAATTTGTTCAGGATAAAGTGGGTTTGCTCGATGGCCTTCAGGTTGGGCAGGAAGTGACGGTAACGTTCGACATTCGTGGTCGGGAATACAACGGTCGCTATTTCAATAATCTTCAAGGGTGGAAAATTCAGGCTGCTTCACCTGCTAATGCAGATGCAGGCCAGCCGCCGGTTTTTGATCAGGATGTTCCTACTCATTTCGATGATGACATTCCGTTCTAGGTTTCGTCGAACCTGCATCCGGCATGCTGCTAAAAATAGGCAGAGCCAATACTTTTAGTGAGTTACTTTAACCAGAACGCGATTAACGTGAACAGCGCGGTCATAAACCACACCAGCGACATCAGTTGCCAGAAAATCAGTGCATTGGGGGATTTCTGAGCGGCTTCTCGTGGCACCAGAAAATCGGGATTGGGTTCGGTTAGATCCTGCATAAACTGATTAATGGTGTCGTAGCGGTGCTGGGGTTCAATGGCCATCGCTTTTTCCAGGGCACGATCAAACCAGATCGGGATGATTGGGTTATGTCTATCCGCAGGGATGTACTTCAGCTTTTGTAATTGTTGCGGTTTTTCACAATTTTCCAGTCCGTCTCCAAACGGTAGGTTGTGGGTGAAAATTTCGTAGGTCATCGCGGCCAGAGAGAACATATCCCCTTTGATGCCGGTATTTTGTCCCAGCCGGAATACCGGATCTGAATAGTTCATTGTGCCCAGAATACGATCACGCTCTATGGGTACGAAGATTGTACTGGTCAACCCCAACCGGACACCTTCTTTTGTAAATTTTCAAAGTTGATCGGAGATAAACTTCCGTTCGCCGTATGTAGCCTTTCCAGGTTGTAATACTTCATGTATGCCGCCACATCCTGCCTCATATGGTCGCGTGTTGGCTGGTGCACTTTAAGTATCCAGTCATGCTTCAAACTGTCAAAAAAACGCTCAACTACGGCATTATCCCAGCAGGCACCTACGTCACCCATAGATGCGCGTAGGCCGTAATTAGTCAGCAAGCGCCTGTATTGCCTGCTGGTGTATTGTGAGCCCCGGTCACAATGGAAAACCAAGCCCTTTTTCGGCTGACGGAGGTTCACTGCTTTCATCAAAGCTCGGCAAATCAAGTCTGCACTCATGCGCTTATCAATATGCCAACCCACAAAACGGCGTGAGTACAAATCTAACACCACCGCAAGATACATCCAGCCCTCTGCGGTTCTCAGATAGGTGATATCGCCAGCCCAGACTTCATTCGGAGCAGCCGGGTTAAAATTCTGGTTCAGCAGATTATCAGCCACCTGATCGCTATGCCGGCGCTTAGTCGTGACCTTGTAAGCGGTTCGCTGCTTAACCTTTAAGTTCAGTTTCCGCATGAGTGTACGGGTACGATATCGTCCAATTTTAAAGCCTTCTTCACGTAGCTTTTTCGCCAGTTCTCCACTGCCCAAGCTATCCCGGCTTGCCTTAAACAACGCCTTGGCTCTGCGATACAAGTGCAGAGTATCCCTCGCACCTTGACGCTGCGTACGCAGAGGCGTACGCTTTTTGGGTCGGAGGTGACTAATGACTATACTTAATGCAACAGAAGCCCGCTCTAAGCTCTATGCGCTGATAGACGAAACAGCTGCTAGCCACCAACCTATTGTTATTACAGGAAAAAGAAGTAATGCCATCTTATTGGCAGAAGAAGATTGGAATGCTATCAATGAAACCCTTCATCTGCTGTCTATCTCTGGTATGCGAAAATCTATTCAGGAAGGTATGGATGCCAAACTGGATGATTGTAGCCAGGAGCTTGATTGGTGATCTGGACGCTTTATTACACAGAGCAAGCTCAAAAAGATGCCCGAAAACTAGCTTCATCCGGCCTTAAGGGTAAGGCTCAGGAATTGCTGCAGGTTATCGAGAGCAATCCTTATCAAACTCCACCACCCTATGAAAAGCTGGTTGGTGATTTGTCCGGCGCATATTCTCGTAGAATAAACATACAGCACCGGCTGGTATACCAAGTTCTGGAAGAAGAGAAAGCAATTAAAATCCTCCGTCTCTGGAGCCACTATGAATAAAGGCTATAACAAGGTTCGGCACATTCGTCCGAAGTAAAAATAGGAACAGATTTATTTTTCTGATTAATCACAGCGTTAGCGTGATATGGCGCTCTCCGCCAAAGAATGGATGTGCAGTGTGTGGTGTCACGCATGACCGCGCTTTAATGCTGCCACCGGAAGTATTGGGCGCATGTTATAAACAGTCACTGATAAATCTGCGCTAAATCAATAGAACGTGTTTGCTCCGGTCGTGTTTTTTACCGATAGGGGTATCTGTTAAATTCCCGCCAGCCCTTATAAAACGGACGATGTGGCTGCATCCTCTATCCCTGATATGTCTTCCACTTACCACCTGTGAGGTATACCTGACCCCTGGGCGCGTTGCGATAATCGATTGCTATTATTTTCCCAGGAGTTCAGCTATGAACACACCCGAAACACAGTTGATTGATGGTTACGGTCGTAAGATTGATTACATCCGCCTGTCGGTAACCGACCGCTGTGATTTCCGCTGTGTGTATTGCATGGCTGAAGATATACAGTTTCTGCCACGCGCCAAAGTGCTCTCGCTGGAAGAGTTGGCGGCATTGGGCGAGGCCTTCGTTAGTCTGGGTATTAAGCGCATTCGCCTGACCGGTGGTGAACCGCTGGTACGTCGTGGCATTGTCGATCTGGTTGCCAGGCTCTCTGCACTGCCGGGGTTGGACGAAGTGACGCTGACAACTAATGGCTCTCAGCTGAGCAAGTTTGCCCGACCACTGAAAGCCGCAGGTTTAAAGCGCATTAACGTGAGTCTCGACAGCCTTGACCCTCAGCGCTTTGCCCGAATGACACGCCGCGACAGGTTGCATCAGGTTTTAGCTGGTATTGATACGGCAGTGGAAACCGGTTTTGAGCGTATTAAGCTCAATGCGGTGGTGATGAAAAATCACAACGCCGATGAAATTCTGACGCTGGTGGAATATGCCCAGCAGCGCAATATCGATATCAGTTTTATAGAAGAGATGCCGTTGGGACAGGTTCAGACCCATGATCGCAAGCAGGTTTATTGTTCCAGCGATGATGTGCGTCAGGTGGTTGAAAGTGCTTATACATTGTTACCCAGCACGGACACTACCGGTGGGCCGTCTCGCTACTACCGTATTCCGGGTGCGCAGGGACGGGTGGGTTTTATCTCGCCCCATAGTCATAACTTTTGTTCCAGTTGCAATCGTCTGAGAGTGACGGCAGAAGGGCGTTTGCTGCTTTGCCTTGGGCAGGAAAACTCGGTTGATTTGCGCGCAGTTCTGCGCCGCTATCCCGGAGAACCCCAACGTATTAAAGCACTGATTCTTGATGCGATAACCCGCCGTCCCGAGGGCCACCGGTTTGCTGAGGATGATGCCCCGCAGGTGTTGCGATTTATGAACATGACGGGGGGTAGATGGCGATGAATAAACACTTCGATAAAGAGGCCATGATGGAGAGGGCCCTTGGGCAGATTCGTCGGCACACACTGCTTGCTGCACTGAATGATGGTCAATTTCACACACTCACCAGCCACGCCCGCCTGGTCAGCTTAAAAGCAGATCAAACGTTGTTTCTGCAAGACAGTGAAGCTGAACGGTTTTTTATTGTTTTGCAGGGCAGTATTAAGTTATTTCGCCTGACCTCTGAAGGTCGAGAAATTGTGATGAATGTGCTCATGCAGGATAGCGCTGTGGGCGAAGCTGCCATGTTTATGGCTAAGCATCATTATCCGGTGAATGCCAGCGCGATTGAGAGCAGTCAGGTTATCTCACTCAGCAGCCATGTTTATCAACGTTTATTGAGGGACTCGTCCGAAAGTTGTTTTGGTGTCCTGGCGGCGATGGCTTGTCGTTTGCAGAACAGCATGGCCGAGATCGAAACCCTGACGATGCAGAGTGCGTCACATCGGGTGGTTCGCTTTTTGCTCAGTCTGGTAAAAGGCGATGAGGAGCGGATTGAAGTGAAATTACCCGTGGCTAAACAACTGATTGCAGCACGACTGGCGATGCAGCCGGAAACCTTCTCTCGTGTTATGCGAGATTTAAAGAGCCGTGAGTTGCTGGAAGTTGATGGATGTTATTTAACTATCCTGAGTGTAACTGGCCTGAAAGGATTAATGGGATGAAGCGCCGCGAGTTGCCGTTAGTGTATGCCTGTTCGGGTTGTTCGAGTGTAGCGCAGCTGGCCAACGATGCAGCGGTGCATCTGGATCATCAGGGTAAAGCAGAGATGTCCTGTATCTCGGGTGTTGGCGGCGGTGTACCTGCCCTGGTTAAAACGGCACAGTCGGGGCGCAGTATTATAGCGATTGATGGCTGTCAGATGCATTGTGTTGTGGCGTGTCTGGCGAAATGTGGTGTGGAAGCCGATCAGCATGTGAAGTTATACGAGCAAGGCCATAAAAAGCGCCTTGGTGAAAAAGCCTCAGCGGAAGATTTTGATGGGGTCATTGAACAACTTGAACAACGACTAAAGCAGCTATAGCACGATAATGCAGCTTTAAGCCGGTGTGCTAATGATGATTTATGGAGACTCCAGATGGGGCACGCAAAAAAAGATGCGCTTTTTCAGCCGCTTAACATTGCGGTATTAACCGTTTCAGACACCCGAACACTGGAAACAGATAGCTCTGGCGATACGCTACAACAGTGTGTAATGGATGCGGGCCATGCTTTGTGGTGGCGTAACATTAAACCTGATTGTGTTTATCAACTGCGCTCGGTGGTATCACAGTGGGTTGCACAACCGGATGTACATATTATTCTGGTAACCGGCGGCACTGGTTTTACAGCGCGGGATACAACACCGGAAGCGTTGATGCCGTTGTTTGATAAACAGGTGGATGGTTATGGCGAGCTGTTCCGCCAGATCTCTTATGAAGAGATTGGCACTTCGACCATTCAGTCACGTGCAGTGGCCGGTGTGGCAAACCGTACCGTGATTTTTACCATGCCGGGATCTCCTAAAGCCTGTAAAACGGCATGGGAGAAGATCATCCGCGAACAGCTGGATGCCCGTCATCGTCCCTGTAATTTTGTTGAAATGGTAATGCCCGACGTAAACACTGCCTGTGGCCCCCGTTCCTGATGGATTCACCAATCATCGTTTGAAAGATCGGTATGCCCTAATTATCTGAGAGACGTTATGACTGCCTGTAGCTGTGATTATGATCGACTTATGCCTTTTGATACGGCGTTAAAAAAGCTGTTGGCATCGGCCGAAGTTGTTTCTGATACGGAGACGTTTCCGCTTGATCAGGCCGTTGGGCGTGTACTGGCGGACGATGTGTGCTCCACCATTTTCGTGCCTCCTGCTGATAACAGCGCAATGGATGGTTACGCGGTGAATACGGATAAGTTGCCTGAAAGTTTGCTGATGCCCGTCAGTCAGCGTATTACTGCGGGTGAGCAGGGTTATGTTTTGCAGCCAGGCACTGCTGCCCGTATTTTTACCGGCTCCGAAATTCCGCCGGGTGCGAATGCGGTCATTATGCAGGAACAATGTCGGCAGGTTGGTGATGATATTCAGTTGCTGATGCGTCCGGAAGCCGGTGATCATATCCGTGCAAAAGGACAAGACATTCAGCCGGGGTGCCGTGTGGTAGGGCGGGGGACTGTCTTAGATGGTCGTCACCTGGGTGTTATCGCGTCCGTGGGTGTGCCAAAGGTTAAGGTATACCGCCGGATCAAAGTGGCGATTCTGACAACCGGCGATGAACTGGTGCTACCGGGGCAGCCGTGTGGTCCCGGTAAAATATTTAACTCCAACTATTTCACATTGCAGGCATTGCTGGAACGCATGGGTGTGGACGTGATCTTCCCTGGTATTGTTGCGGATAATCCGGATCTGACCAGCCTGGCGTTATTGGAGGCTTCTCAAAATGCTGATCTGATTATCAGTAGTGGTGGTGTATCGGTCGGCGAAGAAGATCATGTTAAAGCCGCCGTGGAGAGCCTGGGTGAGCTGATGCTCTGGCGTCTGGCCATCAAACCGGGAAAACCGCTGGCTTATGGTCGTGTCGGGCAAACCCCTTTTATTGGTTTGCCGGGTAACCCTGGTGCCGTGCTGGTGACATTTTTGATGTTGGCGCGGCCTTACATTCGTACGATGCAGGGCTGTGGTGAAGTACTGCCAAAACTTTTTCCGGTGAAAAGTGGTTATGAGCGTAAGAAAGTGGTTGCGCGTGAAGAATTCCTGCGGGCATCTCTTAGTATCGAGAAGGGTGAGCTGACCGCAGCGCCTGCACACAGTCAAAGCTCTGGTGTGCTGAGTTCATCAGTGATGGCCGATGGCCTTTTGGTGATCCCTTCTGAACAAACTGTGGCTAAGGGGGATTTGCTTGAATTTATTCCGTTTAATGGCCTGCTGGCCTAACGAAGACAAGTCATCATGATAAAACCTTTTGAGCCGCAATCCTCCCACTCAATCGCCGCTGTCATTCTTGCTGGCGGGCAGGGCAGTCGTATGGGCGGTGAAGACAAAGGCCTGGTGACGTTCAGGCAAGACCCGATGATTAGCTGGACACTGGAAAAAGTACGGCCGCTGGTGGATGAACTGGTGATCAGCTGCAACCGGAATCAGTCAGTCTATGCCGGGTTTGGTGAGCAGACGGTAACTGACGATGCACAAGGGTTTTTAGGGCCTTTGGCAGGTGTTCAGGCGGCGATGAATCAGCTGAGTACCCGGTATCGTCATTTACTGGTACTACCCTGTGATACACCGCTGATCAGTCAGGAACTGATTAGTCTGCTGATCGAAAAAGCGCAGCAACAACCGGATGCGATCACCTTACTGCGCGCCGCCGGTCGTTCACAATGTTTGCATGCGGTTATTCCGTTGCAATATCACGCAAACCTTAACAAGGCCCTGGCATCCGGCCAGCGTGCAGTATTTAAGTGGTATAAACAGTTTCCGATTCAGGAAATTGACGTGGAAACCCATGCAGGGTTTCTGGTTAATATGAACACCTTCGAGCATCTGTCTTTATCAGCCTGAAAGAGTCGCCGGTTTATGCCGCACTATGAATTTATCAGGTGTTCATAATTGTGCGGGTATGGTTCTGTATTATGTTCTTAAGCCATTGTATCGCCGGGTCTTCAGCGTACAGAGGGTGTTGAATAATGGTCATTCGGGTCTCAGGAATACCGGCAGGGGGGGAGACAATTCTCAGTGGCAGCATGTCACAAAAAAGCTTCGCCATATGAAGTGGCAGTGTCATGATCGCATCAGTGCTTGCAACGATACGAGCACCGGCGGTGTAGTTTGTCAGGCGCGAAATAAACATACGTTTCTTACCCTGATCCGTCAGCCAGCGGTCAACAGGGTTAGCGGTTTCACTTTCCAGATCAAAAAACACGACATGGGGCTGTTCCAGATAGTCCGTTAAATTCAGCATTGTTGATACCTGTGTGTTGCTGATGCCCGCAACGCACACCTGCTGTTCTGTCAGCCAGTGTTCTGTTGCCAGTCGGGCGGGCAAAGGCTGGCTGGCATCCAGGCCGATAATTAAATCTACGGTGCCTTTTTCCAGTCGCGAATAAGCGGTATCCATCGCAATCAGATCGATCTCAATTTTTATCCGGGGTGCCCGTTGCTGCAACCAACTAAACCAACCGGGGAAGACCACAGTTTCAAAGTAGTCTGTGGCGGCGATACGGAAGATGCGATCACTGCTTTTCTCAGAAAAAGGCAGCGGTGGATTGAGGCTTTGCTCGATAAGTTGCAGTGCTTTTTGGACGTCCGGCAACATTGCCAGCGCACGTGGTGTGGGTTGCAGACCGCCTTCGGTACGCACCAATAAAGCATCGTCCATTTGTTCTCTTAGCCGGTTTAACGCATGGCTCATTGCCGACTGGCTGAGGAAAACTTTCTCTGCCGCCCGGCTGACGTGGGATTCAGTTATCAGCGCTTCAAAGATAACCAGCAGGTTCAGGTCAAACTGGCGTAACGGTTTCATCGGTTTATCTCTAATCTATGTATGTTGTACATGTATAGATCATAACTATGCATTTTAATAATTTAAAGGCTACAGGTACGCTAAGGATCTATAAAAACCTTTTGGCAGGAGCACCTGATGTCCGGGAAAAAGATCACTGAAACGACCGTTGCTGATGCGGAAATGCCGCTATATGGTGCGCTGGGAATGACCTTTATGCAGTTTCCATTATTGCGTAATCTGGCACAAAGTGAGGCTGAAGTGATTGTCAGTGGTGTGCCTTATGATATGTCTGCATCCGGACGCTCAGGGGCACGTTTCGGGCCTGAAGGTATTCGTGCGGCGTCCGTTAATATGGTGTGGGAAGGTGCACGCTGGCCATGGAATTTTGCATTGGATGATCATCTGAGCGTGGAAGATGCAGGCAACGTTCTGTTCAAACACGGTGAGCCACAAACGCTGGTGAATAATCTGGAAGCTCATATCAGCCAGATTATGGATGCCGGTAAAACCGCGCTGACTTTTGGGGGTGATCACTTTATAACCCTGCCGATATTGCGTGCTTACGCGAAGAAACATGGCCCTGTGGCGATTATTCATTTTGATGCCCATACCGATACTTATTCAGGTGGCACTAAATACGATCATGGCACCTTGTTTCATCATGCGGTGAATGAAGGTCTGGTGGATACAGAGTACTCTCTGCAGATAGGTATTCGTACCGCTTACGAAACTGAGGATCATCCGTTTGAAGTGCTGGATGCGGCCTGGGTGAATGATCA
Organism: Pontibacterium sp.; assembly: GCA_049599735.1. GTDB lineage: Bacteria > Pseudomonadota > Gammaproteobacteria > Pseudomonadales > Balneatricaceae > Pontibacterium. The sequence goes on from JBMYOX010000012.1 coordinate 20,253, forward strand.
TGGCCCTGAGGAAACGCTGCAGCGTATTAAAGCCCGCGTGGGTGACAAACAGGCGTATGTCAGCTTTGATATTGATGGCCTCGACCCTGCTTTTGCACCAGGGACCGGCACACCGGTGTCTGCGGGATTAAGCATTGATACCGCATTGAAAATTATCCGTGGTCTGCGTGGCCTGAACCTGATTGGTATGGATGTGGTCGAAGTCGCACCGGCCTACGACCATGCGGATATCACTTCACTGGCGGGTGCCACTCTGGCACTGGAATACCTCTATGTGCTGGCGGCAAATAAAGGTGCGGGCGGGCATTACTTAAGCAAATAAATCAGCATTCATCTGCACCTACCCACTCGGGTGTATATCCCTGCAAAGTACCGATTAGTAGACTTCGGCTAAATAAGGAGCCTTTTCGGATGTATTTATCGGTTCCCGGAAACCAGCAGGAGATTACTGATAATGAAAAGTTATAGCGAGTGGCAGGCACAGAGTAAGGCATTGGTATTTCACAGCCAGGCTTATATTAACGGGCAGTTTCAGCCTGCCGTGAGTGGTGAGACTTTTCCATCAATCAACCCTGCGACCGAAGAGCTGCTGACGGAGGTTGCCAGTTGTGATACCGCTGATGTGGATCTTGCTGTCGACTGTGCACGTGAGGTTTTTAAATCGGGTGCGTGGTCTGAGATGCACCCGCGTCAGCGTAAACAGATTATGCAAGAATGGGCTGATCTGATTGAAGTCCATAAGGATGAATTCGCGTTGCTGGATACCCTGGATATGGGGAAATCTATCAGTGAGATGGTGAATATCGATGTGCCGGATGCGATTGATTGTTTCCGCTGGACAGCCGAGTGTATCGATAAAGTGTACGGTGAAATTGCGCCAACGGGTGAAGATACACTGGCGATGATCAGTCACGAACCTGTGGGTGTAGTGGGGGCGATTACGCCCTGGAATTATCCATTGATGATGGTCAGCTGGAAGCTTGCACCGGCACTGGCAGCAGGCAACTCAGTTGTCCTGAAACCATCGGAGAAGTCGCCATTGAGTGCGTTGCGCCTGGCTGAACTGGCCACGGAAGCGGGTATACCGGATGGCGTACTGAATGTGCTGCCGGGCTTTGGTCATACCGCTGGTAAAGCACTGGCGCTGCATATGGATGTTAACGTGCTGGCCTTTACCGGCTCGACCCGTGTTGCGGCCATGCTGATGGAGTATGCCGGTCAGTCCAATATGAAACGTGTCTGGCTGGAAGCGGGCGGTAAGTCCCCGAATCTGGTGTTTGCTGATGCGGATATTAAAAAAGCCGCCGCCGGTGCAGCCAGCGCGATCTTCGCCAATCAGGGTGAAGTTTGTATCGCGTGTTCCCGGCTGTATGTTGAAAAAAGTATCAAAGAAGCGTTTATGGCGGCGCTGGTTGAAGAGGCTTCACACTTTCAGACGGGTGACCCGCTTGATCCAAATACCACTATGGGGCCAATGGTTGATGGTGCACAGCTTGCAACCGTTGAACGTTATATCCGTTCTGCACAGGAAGAAGGTGGCAACCTGGTGATGGGTGGTGTGCCGGAGTATCAGACAGGTAAAGGCTTTTTTGCCAAACCCACCATTGTGGACAACGCGCACAACGGCATGACCTTTGTAAAAGAAGAGATTTTTGGTCCGGTACTGGCGGTCTGTGAATTTGAAACTGAAGAACAGGCAATCGCACTGGCGAATGACTCTGTTTATGGTTTGGGTGCTGCGCTTTGGACACAGAACCTGTCCCGCGCTCACCGTGTCAGCCGCAAGCTGGAGAGCGGTATGGTGTGGGTGAATACCTGGGGTGAAGGCGACTCTACGGTGCCGTTTGGTGGTGTAAAAGCGTCCGGCAACGGGCGTGATAAGTCCCTGCATGCGCTGGAAAAATATATCAATATTAAGAACGTTCTGATCCGTCTGTAAGGCGGGTCAGGGGCCACATTGTTGTTTTTAATGCCCGGTACCTGGCCGCCGGGTTTTTTTGATTAGATTCAGGGTATGGGATTCACTACGCTCGTCCGTAATTTGCGGTTATTTGAGGCTGTAGGTTGGGTGGAGCGCAGCGATACCCAACATGTGCATAAGACTGGATCAATGACTGCTAACGGTCGTTGCTTCTTCGGGGGTGTTTTCCAACTCGTTAAGGTGGGCTAAAAACAGGGTAAAGATCTCTGACTGGGTGGAGGTGCTCAGGCGGGTGTGAATGTTCTTACGATGTACTTTTACGGTGCCCAGGCTGATGCTGAGCATACTGGCGATGGCTTTGGAGGAGTGCCCCTGCAGGATCAGGCCGGAGATCTCCTGCTCGCGGCGGGTCAGAACACCACTGCCAAAAGAGTTGAGAGCCTGCTTCATTGCGCCATCAGATTTCTCGTACTGCACATATTCCTGTGACTGGGACAGCCAGAACTGACGCACGAGCGCGTTAATGATTGGATAGAGAGCCTGCAAGCGGTGAAGCTCCGCGCGGGTAATAGTGCCAAGGCTGGTTTTTCGACCCAGCGAGATGGTACAGGTGACTTGTTTATCCAGCTCGATAACAAAGTTGATTTCATCAACCAAATCGAAGTCTTTGTAGCAGCTTTGATAGTATTCGGTGGTTTCGAACGAGTCGGGCGCGATTTCGGCCAGACGGCTGACATCCGGTAACACACCATCCTGTATAGCGTTAAACAGCGGATCCAGAATAAAAGACTTATTGATGTAGTTACGTAAAGTGTGGCTTTGTTCTGCCGGATCGGTCGGGTGCAGAAGGATTGGCTTAAATGACTTCTTATACGTCACCATCAGGACGGTATCACAGCGACACTGGGTGGCCAGAAAGTCAGCAAGCGCCTTCGGAAAACTGCGCAGGCGGATGTGGTCGATCAGTGATGCAAGATCTTTATGACAGCTGATGGATTGCGCGTCCGGATCATGTCTGTTGCGCATAAAAATATCCTCCGGATCAGCGTCCTTTCTGAATTGATGAGTTCTGTGAAAAAAGCTGGCTACATCGCTGTAGCCAGTGAAAGAGCGCTGCAGAACAGCGCGAGTGACTCAGTTTCAGCTTACAGACTTAAGTGTCAGATCAAAGCAGATACGTGCTTTCTCAATCAGCTCGTCTACTTCTGCATGACTGATTACCAGTGGGGGTGACAGCACCATACGACTGCCAACCGCCCGCATGATCAGACCGTTGTTAAAGCAGTGATCGCGACAAATCATGCCGATATCCACATCATCCGGGAAGAATTCTTTCTTCTCTTTGTCTTTAACCAGTGCGATACCGGCAACCAGACCCACGCCTTCAATATGGCCAACCAGTGGGTGATCGGACAGTGTCTTGCGTAGCCTCTGCTGGAAATAGGGGCCAATATCTTTGCCCACGTAGTCGACGATATTCTCTTCTTTCATCAGGCGGATGTTTTCGATAGCAACGGCAGCAGCAACCGGATGACCGGAGTAGGTGAAGCCGTGGTTGAAATCATCATCGTGTTCCATGAGTGCATTGGCAATGCGATCACCCACAGCAACAGCCGCGATGGGCAGGTAGCCGGAGGACAGGCCTTTTGCCATGGAGATAATATCGGGTTTGATTTCCAGCGTGTCGCTGCCAAACCAGCTGCCGGTACGACCGAACCCACAGATGACTTCGTCGGCTGCCAGCAAAATGTCATACTTCTGACAGATCTTCTGAATTTCAGACCAGTAGTTAGCCGGTGGCACAATTACGCCGCCAGCCCCCTGAATTGGTTCGCCGACAAATGCCGCCACGTTATCCGGGCCGACTTCCAGAATTTTATCTTCCAGCGCTTTAGCGCAGGCGATACCAAACTCTTCCTCGCTCATATCGTCTGCTTCGCCATACCAGTATGGCTGACGAATACGTTCGATATTGGGTACCAGCGGGCCGCCTTGTTTGTGCATGCCGCCCATGCCGCCCAAGCTGGTGCCACCAATGGTGCTGCCGTGGTAGGCATTTTCACGGCTGATCAGGATGTTGCGGTAGGGCTTGCCTTTAATCGCCCAGTACTGACGTACCATCCGCATAATCGTATCGATTGCTTCAGAGCCGGAGTTTGCAAAGAAAATGTGGTTCAGATCACCGGGTGTTACGCTGGCAATGTCTTGTGCCAGTTTGGCTGCCGGGCTATGGGTGGTCTGGAAAAACGTGTTGTAATACGGCAGTTCACTCATCTGTTTGCTGGCGGCATCCACTAACTCCTGGCGACCGTAACCCATGTTCACACACCAGAGGCCCGCCATACCATCAAGGATCTTCTGACCTTCGCTATCCCAGATATACACACCTTCACCTTTGCAGATGACACGTGCACCTTTTTTATTCAGTGCGCCGGTATTCGTAAACGGATGCAAATGGTGTGCAGCGTCAGAGGTCTGGACTAGCTTGGTTACTAAGGAATTTTTTCTTTTACCTTCTGGCATCTTTCTCTCCTAACGGTGCTTTCACTGAATAAAAATGGGTGTGAAAACTGAAGAATGTAGCGTTGTTTTTAAAAAATGTGATCATAAAAATAAAGGATGTTTGTTTCCAATAGTGATCATTTGAATTTATTTTGTGATCACAAAAACATAAAGTCAACAAAAAAATAGCCTGGTCTTTACAGCTTTGGTGTATTGGATTGTGCAATAAACAAGCGGTTTATGGCTGGATTCAGGGTAAAAGCTTAGATTTCAGGGTGTTTAAAAAAGGTACAGAAAAAGGAGTGCCGTTACATTTAGTGAACGGTGCGGGCCGATTGTTCGATAAAACGGTGCAGTAATTCCGGTGTGCCGGCAAAGGCAATACCTTCGCGAATGTCGGCAGTGATCGCCAATTGAAGGGCAAATGTATCCTGTTTTTCTATGGCGCTCATGGCTTCGTTGTGACGGTCGATCAGGTAATGTTCTTCCAGCTTACTGGTTGCCAGGCGCATAAAAGGCCCGAGTTGTAACCACAGACTTTCAATCAGTGGCAACGTGACCTGATGGGGGTTAGCCGTATAGAGTGCACGGTGAAAATTCTGATTCAGAATGCTGACCTGCTCCAGGTCACCTTGCGCCTGAGCCTCGTCAATCAGACGGTCCAACTGCCTGAGTGCTTCCAGTCGGGTTGCGTCTATATAGGGCAACGCGCGGGCAGCGGCATGAGATTCAATAGCGATACGGGCTTCACAGAGTTCATTAAACTTCATAGCCGTCATGCGTGGCACCATCACGCGACGGTTGCCCTGAATTTCCAGGGCATTTTCTGCGGCTAGCTGGCGTAAAGCTTCACGCACAGGCATCGGACTCACATCCAGAATACCGGCTAATTCACGAATGGTAAGTGCCCGACCGGGTAAAATCTGTCCGTTCATCACCGCATAACGCAGGGTCTGATATACCCATTGGGTTATAGTTACAGCGTTATCACGTTCAGTTAAGGTGATTTCTATCGGAGATTTTTTATCCATTTTAATACGGCCTGGCTCTTTTTTATCTCCTATTCTAATGCGATCACGAATTTGGGTGAATGGTTTTTTGTCTTTAAGGAAAATCTTGACCATAAGGATAATTTGTGATCACATTAAGTTGATGTTTGTGATCACAAATTTAGTTTTTACTCAGGCTCAAAAGAGCGCGGGTTAAACAAAGTGGCCATGTAGCACTTCACCGAATATGTGCGACAGGATTGCGAGAGAGAATCTTATTTATGTCTTCGAATAACGATAAAGAATTTGACCTGTTTATTACCGACCTTAACGGTAACCTGCGGGGCAAGCGTATGCCTGCAGGCGCTGCCGGTAAAGTAATGGAAGAAGGTGTAAAGCTGCCACGCTCTGTTATCGGTTTCGATTTCTGGGGTGATGACGTACTGGATAACGGTTTGGTATTTGAAACCGGCGACAGTGATGGAGTCTGTATGCCGGTGCACGATAAGCCGATACCGGTGCCCTGGGCTGATTCCCCGCGTGATCAGGTTCTGGCGACTATGTTTAACCCGGACGGCACGCCATTCAGTGCTGACCCGCGTCAGGCGCTGAACGCTGTCGTTGACCGCTTTAAAGCCCTGGGTCTGACACCGGTTGTGGCAACCGAGCTTGAGTTTTACCTGATGGATGGCAAGTCTGAAGAGACCCAGCGTCCGCAGCCCCCTGTTCTGGTGGAAGGTCATGGTCGTCGTTTGGCGGAGACAGATTGTTACTCCATCGACGAGATGGACGGTTTGTCTTCTTTTTTTGCCGAAGTGCGCGCGGTCTGTGAAGCGCAGGGTGTGCCTGCTGATACTATTATTTCAGAGCTGGGTCCTGGGCAGTTTGAGATCAACCTCAATCATGTACCAAATCCAATGCTGGCCGGTGATCAGGCGATTATGTTCAAGCGTCTGGTACGTGGCATCGCGCGTAAGCATGGTTATGCCGCCACTTTTATGGCGAAGCCGTATGCGGATAAGAGCGGTAACGGCTTCCACGTTCACTTCAGCCTGCTGAATGAAGCGGGTGAAAACGTGTTTGATAATGGCGGTGAAGAAGGTACGGATGTGCTGAAACATGCGGTTGCGGGCCTGATGCATACGATGGCCGACAGCATGCTGGCCTTTGCGCCACATATGAACTCTTACCGTCGCTTTATGGTGGGTGCTCACGCCCCGACTTGTGCAAGCTGGGGTTACGAGAACCGTACGGTAGCGATTCGTATTCCTGAAAGCCCGCCGATTGCCCGTCGTATCGAGCACCGTGTTTCCGGTGCGGATGCTAACCCTTATCTGGTGCTGGCGACGATTCTGGCCGGTGCATTGTACGGTATCGAGAACAAGCTGATGCCACCGTCACCGATTCAGGGTGATGCGTACTCCGAAGTGAGCCAGGATCTTATTCTGCCGAATAAGTGGGATGAAGCGACTGAAATCTTTAACAACAGTGAAGTGCTGAGGCAGTACCTGGGAGATGAGTTTGTACGGGTGTTTACCGCTGCCAAACGTCAGGAACTGCGAAAGCTGCATGCCCGAATTTCGGATATTGAATACGAATCCTATCTGGGGTTCTTGTAAAATCAAGCCCTTGTTGATCGCCGTCAGGCAGATCGGCAGGGGCTTTTTTATAACCTGCAGCCCGGGTTTTTGGCGGTACTGACCCTGATTTCAAATTTTATTTACAGGGGTCTTTAAAATACCTACAGGGGGGTATATAGATACTTCAAATGAGTAGCGTAAATTCAACGATGCACGTTACGTATTTAAGGGAATGGTATTTCTTTGATTTACTATCTCTGGCCCGGATTAAAATGCGGTTGAAAGTCAGACGAAGGTAGGACTTGTTGACTGTGATAATAAAAACAAAAAATAAACGCCCGAAATAACCGGGCGAAGCAGCGAAGGCTGTATTGAAATGGAGAATGTTTATGCATCTTAAGAAAACTGGTTTGACTGCGGCACTCCTGACTGCCGTTCTGTCTACTTCTGCTGTCGCTGAACAGCAGGTTCTCAACATCTACAACTGGTCGGATTACATTGATCCCGCAGCGGTTCAGCAGTTTGAAACCGAAACCGGGATTAAAGTAAATTACGATGTTTATGACTCAAACGAAGTGCTTGAAGCAAAGCTGATGTCCGGCGGTAGCGGCTACGATGTGGTTGTGCCAACCGGTTCCTTTCTGGAACGTCAGGTACAAGCGGGAATCTATGCTGAGATTGATCGCTCTCAGCTGAGTAACTACAGCAACCTGGATACTGTACTGGTTGAGAAAATTTCGCGGCATGATGCCGATAACAAACATAACGTGCCTTATGCCTGGGGAACCATAGGCCTGGGTTATAACGAAGCGATGATTAAGGCGCGTCTGGGTGATATGCCAGTAGATTCACTGGATCTGCTGTTCAAGCCTGAAATTGCGGCCAAGCTGGCAGATTGTGGTATCGGTCTGCTGGATTCGCCTGCTGAGATAATGTCTATCGCGCTTAATTATATGGGCCTTGATCCTAATTCAGAAAAGAAAGCGGATCTGAAAGCTGCCAGTGCCCTGATCAGCGCTGCCCGTCCGAGTTACAAATATTTCCATTCCGGAAAATACATCTCTGATCTGTCTAACGGAGAAATTTGTGTTGCGCTGGGTTACAACGGTGATGTCTTACAGGCTCAAAGCCGTGCTGAAGAAGCAGGCCAGGGGCATAAAATTGGTTACGCTATTCCAAAAGAAGGTACCCTGATCTGGTTTGATCTGATGGCGATCCCGTCAGATGCACCACACCCGAAAGCGGCACATCAGTTTATTAATTATATTCTGAAGGCCGAGGTTGGCGCTGGCATTGCGAACTACGTGTATTACGCAGTGGCTAACAAAGCGGCAGAGCCGTTGCTGAACAAAGATGTGATCGGCAACCCGGGCATCTACCCATCAGATGAAGTGAAAGCGAATTTGTTTACGCAGAATGCACATACTGCGAAGTTTGATCGTAAGCTGACCCGCGCCTGGACAAAGATTAAAACGGGTCGTTAAGACCTGTACCCAAAGGGGAGACGTTGTTTCCCCTTTTGTTTATCCGGCAGCGTTTAAGGCAAGTCCCTAAATAAGCAGATTGTAAGCGCAGCGTGTTTATTTAGAAACTTCCTCTTTAGAGTCCTTGTACTGATCTGATGTAAAACCTTAGGAACAGTACGTCACCGGATTTTTTCAGAATAACTAATAAGAATAAGTCAACGAGGGTTTGTTATGACTTCCTCTCAGGTAATCGACATGCAGAGCTCTGCCGTGGCCGCCACTAAAGAGGTACCACTGTGGAAGCAGGATGGCGCTGAGCCATTCCTGAAAATAGAAAATATAAGCAAGATGTTTGGTGAGTTTACAGCGGTTGATAATGTTTCCCTGAATATCTATAAAAATGAACTGTTTTGTCTGTTAGGAGGATCAGGTTCCGGTAAAAGTACGCTGTTGCGTATGCTGGCCGGTTTTGAATCACCAAGCAGTGGCCGTATTCTGATTGATGGTGTGGATATGGCGGGTATTCAGCCGTGGAAACGTCCGGTCAATATGATGTTTCAGTCTTACGCCTTGTTCCCGCACCTGACCGTTGCTGACAACGTGGCTTTTGGTCTTAAGCGTGAAGGTGTGGGACGCAGTGAGGTAAAAAAACGCGTCACTGAAATGCTGGATATGGTGCAGCTGGGGCACCTGGGCAAGCGTAAACCGAACCAGTTGTCCGGTGGTCAGCGCCAGCGTGTGGCACTGGCCCGTTCTTTGGTTAAGCGCCCTAAATTACTGTTGCTGGATGAGCCGCTGGGTGCGCTGGATAAGAAACTGCGCGAAGAAACCCAGTTTGAACTGATCAATATTCAGGAGGAGCTGGGTGTCACTTTTGTCGTTGTAACCCATGATCAGGAAGAGGCGATGACCCTGGCGAGCCGCATCGGGGTCATGAACAACGGTGTGATCGTACAGACGGACGAGCCACATGATGTTTACGAATACCCTAACAGTCGTTTTGTGGCAGAGTTTGTTGGCTCGGTAAATCTGTTTGAAGGGCAGGTGACAGAGGATGAGCCGGATAGTGTACGCATCAGTTCACCGGAAGCCGGTGCGACTCTGTTTGTTAATCACGGTATTAGCTGTGCACCGGATCAGATCGTACATGTGGCAATTCGCCCTGAGAAGGTGAGTATCAGCCACGAACGTCCTGATCAAATCGAAAATTGCCTGCAGGGTGAAATTGAAGAGGTTGCTTATATGGGTAGCCTGTCTGTCTTTAAAGTACGCCTTGCAAGCGGTAAAGAAGTGCGTGTCACGCAGCCGAATTTTACCCGTGATATGGGCGAACGCTTTACCTGGAATGACAAAGTGTTCCTGTCCTGGGATGAGGACAGCAGCGTGGTACTGACTGTATGAGTATCTCTACAGGCTCCGCCTGGATCAACAACTCTGCGGCACTGATGAAGCGATATCACGTATTCCGATGCATTAACTGGGGTAAAGCGGCAGTGGTCGCTGTGCCGGGGTTGTGGCTGGCGATATTCTTTTTTATTCCGTTTCTGGTGGTATTCAAAATATCGTTGTCTGAGTCAGCGATTGCGGTGCCGCCGTACACGTCGCTGCTGGAATGGGATATGGAGGAGGCCTATGTCGCTTTCAAGCTAAATCTTGGCAATTATCTGTATCTGTTGGAAGATGCGTTCTACCTGGAGGCGTATCTCAGCTCAATTAAAATTGCAGGTGTCTCGACTTTCTTTGCTTTGCTGGTCGCCTTTCCCATTGCTTACCTTATTGCCCGCACAGAAGGCTCCCGTCGTGGTCTGCTGCTGGCATTAGTGATCCTGCCGTTCTGGACCTCCTTCCTGTTACGTGTATACGCCTGGATGGGTTTCCTGAAGAAGAACGGGATTGTAAATGAATTTCTGCTTTCTACGGGCCTGATCGACCAGCCGCTGGTGATGCTGCAAACTGACTTCGCGGTCTATATCGGTATCGTTTATACCTACCTGCCGTTTATGGTATTGCCCTTATACAGTGCACTGGAAAAAATGGATATCACCCTGCTGGAAGCAGCTGAAGATCTGGGCTGCACACCCTTTAAGGGTTTCTTTCTGATCACGTTACCTCAGGTGCTTCCGGGCATTATAGCGGGTTGTATGCTGGTGTTTATTCCGGCAGTGGGTGAGTTCGTAATACCAGCGCTCTTAGGGGGTTCGGATACTTTAATGATAGGTCGTGTTTTGTGGGATGAGTTCTTCCTCAACCGTGACTGGCCGATGGCTTCGGCGGTGGCGATTGTTATGCTGGTGGTGCTGGTACTGCCCATCATGCTTATTCGTAATGGTCAGGGTAAGGAGGAGACTGTCTGATGAAACGCAGATCATGGTTCCTGAATATTTCTGCAGCGGGTGGCTTTCTGTTTCTGTACGCACCAATTTTCGCGTTGATTGTTTACAGTTTTAACAAGTCAAAACTGGTTACCGTTTGGGGTGGCTGGTCGTTGAAGTGGTACAGCGAGCTGTTCAAAAACGAGCAGATAATAGATGCAGCATTACTCAGCTTTAAGATCGCTTTTATCAGTGCTTCGCTGGCGGTTGTGCTGGGTACTATGGCCGGGTTTGTCCTGAGTCGCTTTGGGCCGTTCCGTGGCAAAATGATTTTATCGGGCTGGATTACGGCACCGCTGGTGATGCCTGAAGTGATTACCGGTTTATCCCTGTTGCTGTTGTTTGTGGCAATAGAAGGGATGTTTGGATGGCCTTCGGGCCGTGGCACCAGCACAATTATAATTGCTCATACAACCTTCTGTATGGCGTATGTGGCGGTTATTGTGCAGGCTCGCCTGACATCAATGGATGAGACACTGGAAGAAGCCGCGATGGATTTGGGTGCCAGGCCCGGTTCCCTGTTTTTCCTGGTGACTCTGCCGCTAATTGCCCCGGCCATTATCTCCGGCTGGCTGCTGTCTTTTACGTTGTCACTGGATGATCTGGTAATTGCCAGCTTTGTCTCCGGTCCGGGTAACAGCACACTGCCGATGGTGATCTTCTCCAAAGTGCGTCTGGGTGTGACCCCTGAAGTGAACGCACTGGCTACCATTATGATTGTGATTGTGGCATTGGGTGTGATCGCAGCCATGTACCAGATGCGCCGTCAGACCCGATTGCTGGCGAAGCCGGAATAACCACGCTATTTGTGAACGCATGCTGTACGGGCATGTGATCACAAAGGCTTTGATCAAGTTCTGCAGGAAATGATTATGAAGATAGGTATTCTCGCTACCGGCATCACACCGGATGAGTTAATCAATCAGTACGGCACTTACGCCGATATGTTTGTGCAACTGTTTGATAAAGCACAGCATCAGTTTGAATACGAACTGTTTGATGTGCGTGACGGTGTATTCCCGCAGTCAGTGGCACAGTGTGAAGGCTGGATTATCACCGGTTCTAAGTTCAACGTGGATGAAAATCGCGATTGGATGATCAGGCTGAAACAGCTGATTGTGGATATTGAGGCGATGGGCAGCCCGATGGTGGGCATTTGTTTTGGTCATCAGATTATAGCCGAAGCCTTTGGTGGCAAAGTTGAAGCGTTTGAGGGTGGCTGGGGTGTGGGCCTGCATCGTTATGAGATGGCAGGCGACAGCAACGTTATCGCTGAAGCACCGGCATCTTTTAGCATCAGCGCAATGCACCGCTATCAGGTGACGGAAAAGCCGGATAATGCCAGCGTTTTTGCTGAGTCTGATTTTTGTCAGTACGCAGGTTTAGTGTACGGCAATAATATCCTGACCTTCCAGGCGCATCCGGAATTTAACCTGCAATACGAAGAAGCGCTGGTGGACTTACGTAAAGGCACCGCGATTCCTGAAGAAACCGCTGATGCCGGTTTGGCGAGCCTGCGTCGGACAGGTGCGGCCACTGATTCTGTCAGGGTCGCTCACTGGATGGCGGATTTTTTAACCCGTTAAGCGGCCTGATCTGCGGTGTCCGATTGCTTAGAATCAGCCAGCTGCTGATTTTTTGCGTTTTGGGCTTCGAGGCAAACTTGCAGGTTGGGAGTCGCTGCGCTTGGCCCAACCTGCACCGCTACTTGTTGGCTATTTCCATTTTTTCCAGCAGATCCTCTACCAGGGTTATCGCAGTTTGTTCCACGCTATCAATTGGCTGAGCGACCCCGGTTCGGATTAGCTCTTCGTTGAGTCGCTTATTTGAAGTACTCACAATGATGGGTAGGCTGGGAGCGATGTGGCGTATTGACTGGGCTACCTGCAGAGTATGCTGTTCATTGCTTATCGCGATGATAACGGCTCTGGCCTGGTCGATTTTGATGCCCTCCAGAAACTGGCGTCGTGCCGCGTTACCAAAAACCACTGGTAAGCCCTGTTGTTTTGCAGACTCAAAAGAAGCCCACTCATGTTCAATGCCAATGTATTGGGTGCCTGTTCGCGCTAAGTGCTCACCAACCCGCTGGCCCAGGAAACCAAAACCACAAATGACAACCTGTTCATGCTCGACCGGGCTCAGGCCTTTGTCCTTGGGGTGTATGGGGTTAATCGTGGGGCCGGTAAGTGTGTCAGTAATGGTGTTCAGAAAACGGAACAGGAAGGGTGTCAGCATCATTGTAAACACAATCGCCATCACCAAAATCTGCCCCAGTTCCGGGTCCATAAACAGGTTATTTGCCTGTGCCGTTTCAAAGACAACAAAGGAAAATTCCCCGCTCTGGGATAATAGCAGTGCGGTTTTGAGTGAGGTTCGGGTGCCGTTGAAGACCCGCATAAAGGCAAATAAAATAACCGTTTTAATCATCAGCAAGCCGAGCATTACGGCCGCGATAATAAACAAATTTTCGAGGGCAAATAACGGGTTGACCTGCATGCCAACCGTGATGAAAAAAACACCCAGCAAAAGATCCCGAAAGGGGATCAGATCGGCCTCAATCTGATGTTTGTAATGGGTTTCAGCGATAACCATGCCGACCAAAAAGGCCCCTAAAGAATAAGAGAAACCCAGTGTATGGGCTAGCTGGGCGGCACCTATAACGAATAACAAAATAGCACCCACAAAGAGCTCGTTAGAGCGGGTGCCAATGACCTGCTCCATCAGGTAAGGCGTGACAAACCGGGCCCCGATAAATAGCAACGCAAAAACAACCGCGCCGTCGATCAGCACATCAAGTAATAATTCCGGAATACTTTCGTGTGTGCTGGAGAAAATAGACACCATTAACAGCAGGGGGATGACCGCGATATCCTGGAATAAGAGTATGCCTACCGAGTTACGCCCGTAGCGGTGGCTTATTTTTCGGTGGCTGGTTAGCAGGTTAAGTACGATAGCGGTTGATGAGAGCGCCAAAGCCAGGCTGACGATCAGATTAACAGCAGGCTCGAGGGAAAAACCCCAGTGGCCAATGGCAAAGAAGGCAGAGGCGGTAAGCGCCATCTGTAGTGGCCCGTACAGGAAAACTTCTTTTTTCATGGACTGTAGTTTCTGCGGTGAAAACTCCAGGCCAATAGTGAACATCAGAAAGACGATACCAAACTCAGCGATCATTTCGAGGCTGGCGTTGTGCTCCAGATCGAATGCAAAACCAACGGCGATGCCCGTAAGGATATAGCCGATAACTGATTCAACCTGAAGCTTCTTCAGCAGCACGTTAAACACGAGTGATACAGCCGCGCAGATTAGAATGATGTGAAGGATGTTATCCATGCTTTATAAGTACCGCGCTCTGATTAAGTACACTGGATTATTTAATGGGAGATCATATCGGACAATTATTGGGGTGTCACACAGGATGTCTGTAAGGTTAAAAGCAACATAAGTATTGATGCGGGGTAGGGCCGTCGGTAACTCGTCAGGCTCGGTTCACTCAACCATAACATACTCTCTGGCAAAGTTGATTTAAGCAGGCTCTCTGTCGTTGACTTCCACCGCCTGAACTATGGCGGATTGTGACCACCTGATTGGTTGTAGTTCGCAGGCTTTCGGACTCAAGTCCAGGTAACTGTGATACCGGGCGAGTATTGCCTTAACCGTAATTTCAGCTTCAACGGACTGAGCAACGCAACCCCGCCTGTTTTTTAGTGGATTGTTTATTATCATATTTGACAATTAAAGGGCTGCGTTATATATTGTCAACCATGATAATAAAATTGATTGTAGATAAGAGTGGCAGCTATGGGACGTCCAAGTAAGAAAGCAGAAAGAACCGATCAGATCCTGCGGGCTCTGCAACGCTGTGTAGCCCGTTATGGACTGGAAGGCAGCACTTTGGAGCGTATTTCTGAGGAAGCAGGATTACAACGAAGCCTGGTGCGTCATTTTGCAGGTAATCGTACAGAGCTGGTACAGCAACTGGCCGACCGGGTAATTGATCAGTCGGATAAACAGTGGGCTGAGTTCATTCGCTATTTGCCAGAAAAGAATGTGACTACGGCTTTGTTAGATGGCCTGTTTACAGAGGATCACAGCGATGCTGAATTTGTGCTGGTGATCGAATCGCTGATTTTTTCTGCCGGTCAGGATGAGCCGTTACGCAAGCAGATGCAGGCGTGGATGAGCCGTTTCACCCATGATATGAAAACCATCTTATTACGCGACAACCCATCAGCCGATGATGCACAGCTTAATGCGATTGTCTTTGGCTTAGTGTCAATATACTTCAACCTTGACTCACTGGCTCCACTGGGTATGAGCGCACAATACCGTCCCTCTGCTCGCAGAGCTGCGGAGCTGTTAATTAATACACTAAGCCCTGCGAATAAGTCCTGCGAATAAATAAGGAGACCGATCATGGCGTGGACATCAATTTTAGGAATTTTACTTCTGCTTTGGGTTGCCTGGGATCTGTATGCAGGCTCTGTCTGGTTACACCGTGAGTATTTTCGGAGTCAGGAGCCCTGGAGCTACTGGATTCTGGTGCTAATCTGGGCGCTGGTCGCAGTGTCTTGTTTCTACTGGTAGGGGATTAAGCATGGCATTGCCAAAACATAATGGATTTATCCGGCTGATTTACTTTGTCGCTATTGTGCTGATGTTTGCATTTGCCGGTTGGCTGACTCAGACATCACTGATGTCTGAGCCATCCTATACAGGGGCAGAAGCGAGTGCATCACATCAGTCAGCAAAGACACCGGCCACAGAAAAAACCACTTATCTGAGTAACGCTCTGGTTATCGCAGGCATTAAAAGTCGTGTCGATCTTTCTGCTGATGTGCAGTCCCAGCTGGATAAAAGCTGGCAGGCGTTTGCTCAGCTGGATCTGGCAACCACCTTAAGGGTAAAAGATCCACTCAAAGTATTTGCCGTCTATCACAGTTATAACCCACAAAAGAATCAGGTCAGTGTCACCTTAGGGTATTCAGCACCCAAAAACTTCAAAACTAACGGATCTATTCATACCGTTACTGTCGATCCGGGCCGGTACAAAGTTCTGCCGCACAGCTATGTTCTGGATAGCTGGGCAAAGGCAGCTCAGTTTAAAACCCCGCTTAAGTTTAAGGGTGACTACGAGATCTATCTTTTAACACCGGACTATCAGGTCGATCAATTGACAGCCTACATGGCTATTCAGTAAGGGAATAAAAATGAACGAACAACTCTGGCTGGAATTTTTTGAGTTTATCTCTTTTGATATCTACGACTGGACTTTGGTATTTGCCGTCTTTTTCATTGCGCTTGAGCTGACCGATGACCTGATTACCAAGCGCTTCAGTGGAGAACGTTTTCTGGAGACCTTATCCAGCATGTTCACCCAGGCACCCTACTACCTGGCCGAAATAGTTATATTTGGTGCCGGTGTTTATCTCTATTTTATGATTTACGAGATGATCCCCTGGAAGTTACCGGTCAACGGTTATACCGGTTTACTGGTGCTGATGCTTGCCGATCTGACCTACTATATTGAGCACTATGTTATCCATAAAGTGCGATTGTTCTGGCTGGCGCACTCGGTACATCACAGTTCATCAATGATGAATACGGCCACCGCTTTCCGTTTCAGCTTGTTTGATCCGATGGTGTCGGTCATGTTTCATCTGCCACTGGTTCTGATGGGCTTTAACCCTATTCTGATTCTTGCCGCAGAGGTACTCGTACAGGCTTATCAGTTCTGGTTACATAATGAGATGATCGGCAAGCTGGGGCCAATCGAATGGTTGTTTAACACACCTTCTCATCACCGTGTCCATCATGGCTGCAATAAAAAATATATCGATAAGAACTTTGGCGGCATTCTGATTATCTGGGACCGGATATTCGGTACTTTCCAGAAAGAGGAGGAGCTACCTAACTATGGCCTGACAACACCGATGACCAGTAAAAATCCGATTACTGTTCAGTTTTATGAATTTCCACGGTTATATCGTGATCTGGTTAAGGCAAGAGGTGCCGGGGAGTTTTTTGGTTACCTGTTTAAGGGGCCTGGCTGGCAGCCCAAAAGGCAAAAAGAAACATCGGCCGAGACAATAAAGCCGGTATAGCGATCTGATATCTTTATTAGGTTCCTTGGGGAAGAGACTATGAAACTTTATATTATTAAAGCATCCGCAGCCGGGGCGTTTAAAGATTATAAGCAATTTATGGGGGCCCCGCCTCAGAGTATTTATTCATTAGCGGCGGCAACACCTGATTGGGTTGATGTTGACCTGATAGATGAAACATCTCAGGGAGAAGCTGACCTGAATGTGGTGGCTGATTTAGTCGCTATATTTATGTCTACCCCGGATGCATACCGTGGTTATCAGCTGGCCGATGAATATCAAAAAAGGGGTAAGACGGTCATTTTTGGTGGATTGCATGCTTCATTTATGTCTGATGAAGTGCTTGAGCATAGTGATGCGGTAATCATTGGTGAGGCCGAGCAGGTCTGGTCAGGCTTGCTGTATGACTTCACTAACGGGCAACTTAAATCCCGTTATCAGGGGCGGCCACTCTCAGATCTGTCAGTTTTGCAGCCTTTTCCACATGAATATATGGACCTCACGCCTTATGATGGCCTGGGTTCTGTAGTGGTGTCACGGGGTTGTAAGTTTAAATGCTCCTATTGCACGGTACATCGCTTCTTTGAGGGCATGCATCATCGTCCGGTTGGTCAGGTGGTTGATGAAATTCGTCATTCAGGACTCGAATATATCGAGCTTCATGCGGATAATCTAATCGCCGACCGGGAATACGCACTTGAATTATTTGAAGCGTTGGAACCCCTGAATATTAAGTGGTTAGCGGAGGCCACCATTAATATTGCAGAACATGATGAACTGCTTGAAGCGGCGGCTAAGAGTGGCTTGTTTTATCTGCTATCCGGACTGGAGACCCCCTCTCGAGCAGCGCTGAAAGCGGCGGGTAAAGGGTTCATTAAAATTGACAAGGTTAAAGAATATATTCGTAAACTGCACGAATATGATATTGCCGTTGATTCCGCGATGCTATTTGGCTTCGATGAACATAATACCGATATATTTGAAGAGACGCTGGCCTTCGTTAACGATATAGAACTGGATGTGTGTCATTCTGTCATTATCACACCTTACCCAGGTACGGCGTTTTATCAGCAGTTAGAAAAAGAACAGCGATTGCTGACGAAAGACTGGTCTCTGTACGATGGTACCCATGCTGTTTTTCAGCCAAAACAGATGACGGTGCAAGAACTGGAAGAAGGGCAGGCCTGGTTTTATGATCAATATAATAGTCTTGGGCGCAGCCTTAAGCGAGGTTTCGTAAAAGCGAGAAATATTGGCTGGATTAACGCCAGTTATTTTTAGGCATTTGTTCACCGATGTCTGTTACAGATATCAGTTTTATCTATCCAGACCCCAATTTTTCAGACACCTGGGTAAAAGTAGAGAGTCTACTTTTACGAGATATCTACAGGCCCCTTTCCCGAAGAAAATATTCCGTAGAGCACCCGCGAGAAGTGGTTGCTCTAGCCTCACAGCTTATCCTTTCAAAAAATCATGGAAATAAGTAAAAGCCTATCTGTTATTTTTCGTGACCAATGGTCATAATGTGACTATTGGTTTTATTTGGGCAGATTGAAGTGATGAGTGGTCGTAAAGAAAGAGAATTTGAGCGCCGCGAGCGGGATATTCTCGACAGTACACTGGCGCTGTTATCAGGTGAAAATTGGGAAGGACTCAGCGTAGATAAAATTGCCCGCCATACGGGTATCGGCAAGGGTACGGTGTATAAGCACTTTGAATGTAAAGATGATATTTATGCGCACCTGCTATTAGATAATTACCAGCTGATGCTGGTTGAATTTGAGCGCTTTGCGGCAGATGAGCGTTTAACGGGGGTACAGCAGATGCGTGGCATGTTGTTATACGCCTTTGAGTTTCATCGGGATAACGTTGCGCATCAGAATATGCATGTTCATTTTATACAGCGGTCTTTTCGTGAACGTATCAGTGATACGTATCTGCAACAGTTACATGTCAGTGAAAAGCAGTTTACTGAGGCATTTGGAAAGGCTGTCTATAAAGGCATTACAGAAGGTGATGTGAATCCTGACATGCCTGAGGACATTATGATGGCGGGTATGAACGCTACGTTCGAAGGAGCTATCGTGACGTTGCAGGAAGGGGGCAGTTGTACGCAACAGCAGATGGAAACGGCCGAACAAAAGAACACTTATATTAATCACGTGGTTGATTACATGATCGCTGCACTGATCAGCCAGCCAGCGGATATACAGGGAAAGAGATGAATAAATCAGTATTAATGGCAGTGGCTGTGGTGATTGCAATAGCTGTTTGGATGTTATCTGGCATCAGTGATGAGACAAGCCTTGTACCCGTGGTCGAGCCATCCCTTCAGGATAAGTCTTTAATGAAAGTTAAAGTAAAAAACTCCAGTGCCAGTCAGGTGCAGCAGTTTGTGCGGGTGCAGGGACATGTGGAGGCTAACCGCGCTGTTGATATTAAAGTGGAAATTAATGGCCGTGTGGTGGCTTTAATGGCAGACGAAGGGCAGCGCCTGCAAAGGGGGGATCAGTTGCTCCAGATATCCCCTGATTATCGCGTTGCACAGTTGGCCGAAGCTAAGGCGTTATTGAAGCAACGGAAAAATGATTTAGCGGCCAGTATTAAACTAAAAAAACAAAATTTTCAGTCCGAGCGCCAGGTGATTGCGGATCAGGCGGGTGTACAAGCGGCTGAAGCACAGCTGGCCCGGATTCAGCATGAATTAAAAGAGGCTCGGGTGGTTGCCCCTTTTTCCGGCGTCCTGAATACGCGAAGGGTTGAGCAGGGTGATTACATACAGGCCGGTGATGTACTGGCTGAGCTTGTTGACGATGGGATGGTTAAGGTGGCCGGTCAGGTACCGCAGCACAGTGTGGGTCGCCTGGAAGAGAATCAGTCGGTTGTGGTGGTGTTGAGTAATGGCGAAGAGTTAACAGGCAAGCTGAGCTTTATTTCGCCGGTGGCTGAGCCTGTCACCCGAAGTTACAGGGTTGAGGTGAAAATTCCTAATCCTCAGCATTTACGCATTATTGGCTTGTCAGCCACGCTGTTGTTACCGGCAGGTGAGGCGCAGGGCCACCTGTTACCCGGCTCTGTATTAGGCTTGAATGAAGCGGGTGATTTGCAGGTGAAGCTGGTCAATGATGACAACCGGGTCAGTGCTGCGCGGGTCGAAATTATTCGAACTGACAGCATAGGTTTCTGGCTGAGTGGTTTAGATGAAAACATCCGCATTATTACGATGGGCCAGGATTTTGTTGCTATAGGTGAAGAGGTTGAACCGGTTAGTGATGTGGATTTGACACTAAAACAGGTCACTAACGCATCGGTGCAGGAGGATTAATCGATGATAGCAGCACTGGTTGCCGCAGCGATAGATCGTAGCCGCACGAGTATTCTGATCCTGTTGTTTTTTCTGGTCGGTGGTCTTGCCGCATTTCAGAGTATTCCTAAAGAAGCGGATCCGGATGTTGCTATTCCCATCATATACGTTTCGATCGCCTATGAGGGTATTTCACCGGATGATGCGGTGCGCCTGTTAGTCCGACCGATGGAGAAAGAGCTTAAGGCAATAGAAGGCATTAAAGAGATGCGTTCGGTGGGCTCTGAAGGCCATGCTTCGGTGACGCTGGAGTTTGATGCCGGGTTTGATAGTGATACGGCATTGCAGGATGTGCGTGAAAAAGTTGATATGGCCAAAGGCAAGTTACCTTCCGGCGCTGAAGAACCTCAGATTCATGAAGTGAACGTGGCGTTGTTTCCGGTGTTAAATATCGCCATTTCCGGTGCGGTGTCTGAGCGGATTAAACTTAAAGTCGCCAAAGACCTTAAAGATGAAATTGAAGGTGTGGCTGGTGTGCTGGAAGTGGATATCGGCGGTGAGCGCGAAGAGTTAATGGAAATCGTCATTGAGCCTCAGCTGCTGGAAAGTTATCAACTGGACTTTGAAGCGGTACTCAATACAGTGGCGCGCAATAATCAGCTCGTTGCGGCGGGTGCTGTTGATACGGGGAGTGGTCGTCAGGTATTAAAGGTGCCAGGTGTGGTGTCTGAGTTGGAAGACATGCTCAACATGCCGGTTAAATCCGTTAATGGCACGGTTGTGACCGTTGGTGATCTCGCAACCATTCGTAAAACCTACAAAGATCCTGAAGGTTTTGCGCGGGTGAATGGCGGTGATGCGATGGTGCTGGAGGTTAAGAAAAAAGTTGGCGCCAATATTATTGATACGATTGAAACGGTGCAGAAAATTGTCGCCGAGCGCAGCCAGTTGTGGCCACAAGGTTTGCAGTATTCTTATATTCTGGATCAGTCGATTCAGATTAAAAGCATGTTAAAAGACCTGATGAATAATGTCCTGAGTGGCATTGTTTTAGTCATGGTTGTAGTTCTGGCGGTTATGGGATTACGCACTTCATTACTGGTGGGGCTGGCCATTCCAGGCTCTTTCCTCGCAAGTATTATGGTGCTGAATTTAATGGGCTTTACGCTCAATATTGTGGTGTTGTTCAGCTTAATTCTGGTGGTCGGCATGCTGGTGGACGGTGCGATTGTGGTGGCTGAATTAGCTGAGCGACGTATGGCTCAGGGGTTGAGTGCACGGCAGTCTTTTCGTTACGCCGCATCCCGGATGGCCTGGCCCGTCATTGCCGGTACCGCAACCACTTTGGTGGTGTTTATGCCACTGATGTTCTGGCCCGGTGTGATTGGTGAGTTTATGAAGTACTTGCCTGCTACCGTTGTGGTTTGTCTGACGGCCTCGCTCTTTATGGCGCTTATCTTTTTGCCCGTATTAGGTGCCGTCAGCGTCCGGCGTAAACAGCCAGATAACGATGCTGCTGCCAGTGATGAGTATGCACTGCCACAAACCGCCGTTAACCGTGCTTATACCAAGGTCATGGCGAAGTTATTACATTATCCTGTCCTTGTTTTTTTGGTTGTCCTGGTGGCGATAGGTAGCAGCTATGCGGCTTATGCCCTGTTTGGCAAAGGTGTTGAGTTCTTCCCGGATGTTGAGCCTGAAATGGTTCTGATTAATTTACATGCCCGGGGCGACTTATCCATCCATGAAAAAGACTTGCTGTTAAAACAAGTAGAAGCGCGGGTGATGGATGTGCCTGGTTTTAAGTCGATTTATGCCCGTAGCTTCAACCAGCCATCCGGTGATGTTGCTGAGGATGTGGTGGGTGTGATCCAGTTCCAGCTGGATGACTGGGATAAGCGAGAGAAAGCCGCTGATATTCTTGCGCGAATGCATGAGCGAACCGCTGATTTGCCCGGAATAAAAGTGGAAACCCGTAAAGCGGAAAATGGCCCGAGTGCAGGAAAACCGATCAAACTGCTCGTGAGTGGTTATGACAGTGAAGTGCTGTATAAAACGGTTGGAGACATCCGCCAGATGATGGCAGAGATGGGTGGTTTTTCCGGTGCTGAAGATGACCGGCCACTACCGGGGATTGAATGGCGTATTCTGGTGGATCGTGAAGAAGCGGGTCGCTATGGGGCCAATATTGCCCTGGTTGGCCAGGCGGTACGCCTGATTACAAATGGCATTAAAGTCACCGATTACCGCCCGGAAACCTCTGATGATGAAGTGGATATCATGATCCGTTTTCCTGAAGACAAGCGGAACCTGGATCAACTGATGCAGATGCAGTTGAATACCTCATTTGGCATGGTGCCCATGTCGAATTTTGTCGAGCTGAAACCGGCTCCCAAAACCGGCGTCTTAAAACGTGTTGATAGCCGCCGGGTAATTACGATTCAGGCGGATGCTGAAGAAGGTCAGTTAGTGAATGATCTGGTGATTGCAATGCAGGATCGGTTGGCGCTGCATGAGTTTGATCCACAGATTCGCCTGACCTTTAAAGGTGAAGATGAACAGCAGAAAGAAACCGGGGAATTCCTGACCAGTGCATTTGGTACGGCACTCTTTCTGATGGCACTGATTCTGGTGACACAATTTAACAGTATCTATCAGGCGGGACTGGTCTTGTCGGCGATTGTTTTTTCGACCGCCGGGGTATTGATCGGCTTGATGGTCACCGGCCAGCCATTTGGCATTGTGATGGTCGGGGTTGGGATCATTGCCCTGGCAGGCATCGTTGTGAATAACAATATTGTACTTATCGACTGTTACAACGATCTGCGTAAACAAGGGCGCTCGTCTTATGACGCGGCATTAGAGACCGGCAGTTTACGTTTGCGACCGGTTATATTAACAGCCGTAACAACCGTGCTGGGCCTGATGCCTATGGTGCTGGCGATGAATATCGACTTACTTAACCGCGATATCAGTTTTGGTGCACCTTCAACACAATGGTGGATTCAGTTATCCAGTGCGATTGCCGGTGGCCTGTCGTTTGCCACGCTCTTGACCTTGTTTTTAACACCCTGTTTGCTGGTGCTGGGAGAACGGCAGTGGTTACCTCGCAGGCAGGCTGAACCGCCGTTGGATGCAGTGGCTGTTGAATCGGAATCTTAAACAACCTAAGTTTACTTCTGGCAGCCTGCCGGGCTTTACCGCATAGCTACCTGTGAGATAATCGTATTCCTCAACAACATGAGCCGTTTTATAACAAATGCTTTAAGTGTGTTCAGCGCGATTTCTATTTGTTGCTTGTCGTTAGTCGCCTGTGTCATATGTGTACCGACTACAAGCATCGTTCCTGTCTCCACAGAGGCTTGTGCGGTCAGGGCACTGACTTCAGCCGACATTGAGCCATCAACCAGCTGGTGCCCGCCTTTAATAGGCTTATGCCCAGTTGTTTTGGCCTCAGCCAATCGATCAGTGTTTTCAGCAACAGAAGGCGCTCGAAAAAGCCAAAAAGAAGGCTGCAGTGACCACTCCTGTTTTTTATCGGGAGGAGTAGGGGCAAAATCCTGATCAGGTGATGATTTAACTCGTAAGTCCCTCTGGTTTGGCATGCCAGGGGGGCTGGGCGATGGCCCGGCCCCGGAGGTTTAGTGCAAACCACTTCTGCTGATGTGTCCGCTCCGCCTGATACTCTGGTTTGCATCCGGCTTTATCTTAAAGCCGCTTCAGATCTGCTTTTGAGTGAGTACTCCCCCGTTTGAGTTCCCCTCCCTGGCTTCTGAATTTTTCAGATTTCCGGATTAATCCGGGCCTGATTTCAGGAGGCCTTATACCTTGCTTTTGATCAGGTTAATTTCTATAGTGTTTTGCAGTGGGTAATTGTGGGTAAATGTGGGTAAAATGGGCGGTTGAGTGGCTTCGATGTTTCGTGGTGTTAACCCGATTAATCTGGATGTGAAGGGCCGTATGGCGATTCCGGCGCGTTATCGCGAACAGATTACGGGGCGATGTGGCGGCAGTCTGGTGGCCACGATTGATACTGAAGCCCGCTGTTTGTTGCTTTACCCGCTGCCGGAATGGGAAGAAATCCAGGAAAAAATTGAAGCCCTGCCCAGTTATAACAGGGCTGCACGCCGTATTCAGCGTTTATTGATTGGTCATGCGACTGATCTTGATATGGATACCAGCGGGCGTGTGTTGTTACCGGCGACTTTACGCAGTTATGCCGGGCTTGAAAAGAAAATCGTGCTGCTTGGACAGGGACGGAAATTTGAGATATGGAGCGAGGCGCAGTGGCTTGATATGCGCGATTTGTATCTGCAGGAAACAGACGGTGCCCCGGCGCTGCCTGATGAAATACAGAGTTTGTCCCTTTAATTCAGGTGTGTATTAAGAATGGTGCAGGAATTTAGTCATATAACCGTGTTGCTTAACGAGGCGGTGGATACTCTGGTACAGGATCCTGACGGTTTTTATATTGATGGTACTTTTGGCCGGGGTGGTCACACTGCACTGATTCTGGAACGCCTGGCATCCGGCGGGCATGTGATGGGCATCGATAAAGACCCGCAGGCCATTGAGCATGCACAGCAGCGTTTTGCTGATGAACCGCGCTTTTCCATCGCGCATGGCAGCTTTGCTGAAATGGCGCAGTTTGCCGAAGATGCCGGTTACATGGGTAAAGTAGACGGCGTATTGCTGGATCTGGGTGTTTCGTCCCCTCAGCTGGATAATCCTGAGCGTGGTTTTAGTTTTTCTCAGGACGGGCCGCTGGATATGCGCATGAACCCGGATGTGGGTGAAAGCGCGGCACAGTGGATTGCCCGTGCCGATGAAAAAGAAATAGCGGATGTGATTTATATCTACGGTGAAGAGCGTTTCTCTCGCCGCATGGCAAAAGCTATTGTAGAAATTCGTGAACAAACACCGATTACTACAACGGCTCAGCTGGCAAAAATTATCTCTGAAGCAAACCCTGCCTGGGAAAAAGGTAAGCATCCTGCTACCCGTGCTTTCCAGGCAATTCGTATTTTTATTAACCGTGAGCTTGAAGATCTGGAGCGCTGCCTGGATCAGGCACTGGAGGTGCTTGCGGTGGGCGGTCGTCTGGTTGTTATCAGTTTCCATTCGCTGGAAGACCGGATTGTGAAGCGTTTTATTCGCAAATATGTCAAAGGTGATGAGCATATTCCCCGGGGCATTCCTGTAACTCAGGATATGTTAAATCAACGTTTAAAATCTGTCGGGAAGGCGGTTAAGGCTGGGAAACAGGAGGTGTCTGATAATCCGCGTGCACGCAGTGCGGTAATGCGTGCAGCCATTAAGACGGTCTGATGCTTCGCTGGATCAGGTGGCAGAAGGCTGAGGCTGCACTGCCTGCCCGCCTGTATCGGGTGGATGAATTTCTGCGGCCTGCACTTTTGTTGTGTTTGGTCGCGCTGTTGGTTGTGACCAGCTCGCTGATGGTGGTGTTATCCGCCTATGAATACCGGACATTATTTCACCGGCATCAGATGGTGCAGCGTCAGCAGGATGACTTACAGGTTGAGTGGGGGCAGCTGCTGCTGGAACAGGGCACCTGGGCGGCAAATAACCGGGTGGAATCTTTGGCGGTGCGTAAGCTTAACATGGTAGTGCCTGACCAAAAATCAATCGAGTTTGTGCGCCATGAGTGAAGAGCAGAAAGGCATGCAGGTGAGCAAGGGCTGGCGGCTGGGCTTGATGCTCGGTATTTTGGCGGTCATTCTTCTGGCGATTTGTTTAAAAATGATCCTGTTATATGTGCAGGACCAGGTATTTCTTCAGGATCAGGGTGATGCCCGCAGCCTCAGGGTGGTGCAAATTCCTGCGCACCGGGGCATGATTTCCGATCGTAATGGCGACCCGCTGGCGGTCAGTGCGCCGGTGGCAACGGTCTGGGCTGACCCTAAAATAATGAACTTACAGCATGCTTCGCTGGGTAAGCTGGCACTGTATCTCGGTATGCAGCGGGAGCAGCTGGTCAAGAAAATTTCAGATAAGCGGTCGCGGCGTTTTTTGTATCTTAAACGTCAGATTGAACCTGTAGTTGCAGAAAAAATTCGGCGTTTAAAAGTACCAGGCATACAGGTGGAACGTGATTACAAACGTTTTTACCCTGCCGGGGAAGTGGCTGGTCAGCTGGTGGGTTTTACGAACCGCAAAGGTGAAGGGCAGGAAGGCCTGGAGCTGGCGTTTAATCAGGCGTTACGTGCAGAACCAGGCGAGCAGCTGGTGCTTAAAGACCGGCTGGGGCGTACGGTAAAACATATACGTGCCGAAAATCCGGTACATCACGGTCGGTCGCTGCAGTTAACAATTGATATGCGTCTTCAGTATCTGGCGTACCGGGAGTTAAAAGCGGCGGCTACGGCGCATAAGGCAGACTCAGCATCTCTGGTGATGCTGGATGCGAAGTCGGGCGAGGTACTGACGATGGTTAACTACCCGGCGTATAACCCCAATAACCCGGCAGAGCGTGTCTCTGCATCCGTAAGAAACCGTGCGGTCACGGATACCTTTGAACCGGGCTCTACTATGAAACCCCTGACTGTTTCAGCGGCTTTAATGAGTGGTCAGTATGATATTCACAGCACCGTAGATACAGCGCCCGGGCGTTTCCGGGTGAAGCGTAAAGTAATTGAAGATCACGGGAACTACGGTGAGCTTGATATCACAGGCATTATCACTAAATCCAGTAACGTAGGCTCAGCCAAACTGGCGCTCAGTCTGAAGCCGGGCAGTTTACATAATTTGTTTCAAAACGTAGGCCTCGGGCAATCAACGGGTGTGGGGTTTCCCGGTGAGCAGGGGGGGGTTCTGCCCTATCTGAGCAGCGGACAGGCTCTGCAGCGGGCAATACTTTCTTATGGTTATGGATTATCGGTAACACCGCTGCAACTGGCGCAGGCTTATCTGCCCCTGGCCAACGGGGGTATGAAGGTGCAGGTCAGTGTGCTGAAAAATAGTGAAAAAATAGCCCCGGTGAGGGTGATGCCTGCCCGGGTAGCCTCTCAGGTACGGGCAATGATGGAAACGGTTATCAGTGCGAAGGGTACGGGACGTCGCGCGGCAATTCCGGGTTACCGGGTGGCGGGTAAAACAGGCACGGTGCATAAAGTAGGGCCACAGGGTTATATCGATGACCAGTATATTTCAGTATTTGCGGGCATGGCTCCCGCCTCTGATCCGAAAGTAGTGGCCGTGGTGATGGTTGATAATCCCCGTGATCAGGAGCATTTTGGCGGCGAGGTGGCGGCCCCTGTTTTTTCACGTGCGATTGGTGGCACCCTGCGCTTGCTGAATATTGCACCGGATAATCTGACACAGCCGGCACAACAGGTGGTGAAACGTTGATATGACAACGATCATTCACACCTTATCCGAACTGATTCCTGAGCTGAAAGGCAGCCGTTTTGCGGCTATTAAAGTCAGGGGTATTACCCAGGACAGCCGTGACGTTAAACCGGGTGATCTGTTTTGTGCACGGGCCGGTGGTTGCTTTAAGGGCACTGATTTTGTGCCTGATGCAATCCGTAAAGGTGCGGCTGCGGTACTGCTGGATGGCCCTGAAGTAAGCGATTGTGCTGAGGCATCAGTCCCCCTGATTCCCGTTAAAAATTTAGCCAGGCAAATGGGTGAAATTGCCAGCCGTTTTTATGGTGAGCCAGGTAAACAGCTGTATATGATCGGGATTACCGGCACGAACGGTAAAACCTCCTGCAGTCATTTTCTGGCCCAGGCGCTTAATCGCAGTGGTAAGCGTACAGCGGTTATAGGCACGGCAGGCAATGGCTTTCCCGGTTCTTTGCAGGCCGCGACCCATACCACACCGGATGCTATTGGTCTTCAGCGGTTGTTATCTGAGTTGCTTGCTCAGGGAGCTGAAGCGGTTGTGATGGAGGTGTCCAGCCATGCGGTGGATCAGCAGCGTATTGCCGGTATGTATTTTGATATAGCCGCTTTTACCAATCTGAGTCGTGATCATCTGGATTATCACGGCACTATGTCAGCATATGGCGAAACTAAGGCCCGGCTTTTTACCGAATGGCAACCGGGACAGTCGGTTATTTGTTTGGACGATGCGTTTGGCGCTGAGCTTTATGAGCGACTAAAACCTGATCAGGCAGTAATTGGTTACGGCGAGCAGCAGGGTGATTTACAGGCGGTTGATATTGAGTTGCATACCGGTGGCGTTCGGGCAACGCTGCAGAGCCCCTGGGGTAATATACCGCTGGATGCCGCAGTGGTGGGGCGGTTTAATCTGGCTAATCTGATGTTAACGGCGGCGGTGCTGGGTGCGATGGGCTATAAAACGCATGAGATTGCTTCCGGGCTGTCTGCGCTTGAATCTGTGCCTGGTCGTATGCAGTGTTTTGGCGGTGTGAAACAGCCACTGATCATTGTGGATTACGCTCATACACCGGATGCGCTTTTGAAAGCCCTGCAGGCTGCGCGCGCGCACACACAGGGACAACTGTTTTGTGTCTTTGGCTGCGGTGGAGACCGGGATACAGGAAAGCGCCCTGAAATGGGTGACATTGCAGCGTTTTATGCCGACCGGGTTGTTGTTACCAGTGATAACCCGCGTACAGAAGATCCGGCCCGGATTATTGAAGCCATAGTGTTGGGTATCACGGATGATAAAAACCTGAAAATTGAGGCGGACAGGGAACTTGCGATCCGTTTTGCAGTCGCACAAGCCAGCATTGGAGATGTTGTGCTTGTTGCAGGAAAAGGTCATGAAAATTATCAGGAAGTTAACGGGCAACGTTTGCCCTTTTTGGATGAACAGGTGGTGCAGACCAGCCTGCAGGCGTGGTCGCTATGATCGGTGACTGGTGGCTCAGCGACTTGCAGGCAGAACTTGGCGGCGAGCTTGCAGGCTCAGACACAGCGTTCAGCGGCCTGAGTATTGATACCCGTACCTTGCAGCCAGGTGATGTATTTCTGGCGCTAAAAGGCCCCAGTTTTGACGGGCACTGTTTTATCGATCAGGCGATGGCCAAAGGTGCGGTTGCGGCAGTGGTCAGTGAACTGCAGCCGGTTAATCTGCCTCAGTGGCGGGTGACGGATACTCACGCCGCACTGGGGCAGATTGCGGCACTGAACCGTAAGCGTTTTAAAGGGCCGGTTTTTGCGGTAACCGGCAGTGTGGGTAAAACCAGTGTTAAAGAAATGCTGGCCACTTTGCTGGCACAAAAAGGCCCGGTGCTGGCAACCCGTGGCAATCTTAATAACGATATAGGTGCACCTTTAACCCTGTTGTCCATCCAGGCTGAACATTTGCATGCGGTGGTTGAGCTGGGCGCCAGCGCCGAAAAAGAGATTGCTTATACGACCGCCCTGACTCTGCCTGATGTAGCTGTTCTGAACAATGCCATGGCGGCCCACCTGGAAGGTTTTGGCTCGCTGGAGGGGATTGTCCGGGCCAAAGGTGAAATTTTTGACGGGTTGTCTGAAAATGGCCGGGCCATTATCAATCTGGATGACCCTCACGCAGAGTACTGGTTGGCAAAAAATTATCAGCGCAATGTCTTGACGTTTTCAATCGAAAATCCGGCGGCGGACGTACGGGCAACGAACCTGGTCGCTGATGCGCAGGGTTGTTTTAGCTTTAAGTTATCTTATGGTGATCAGTCCGGCATTGTAACGCTTAAAGTGATGGGCCGTCATAACGTAGCCAATGCAGCGGCAGCAACGGCGGCTGTTCTTGCAGCGGGTTATCCACTGTCGCTGGCGGTAGATGGTCTGGTAAAATTTGAGGCGGTAAGCGGGCGTATGTGCCCCTGTACCGGCCCGGATGACCTCCGCGTTATTGATGACAGCTATAACGCAAATCCCGGTTCAGTAAAGGCCGCGATTGACTTGCTGGCCTCACTGCCTGGAAAACGTCTGCTGTTGCTGGGTGATATGGCTGAACTGGGTGATGATGCGGCAGCGCAGCATTCAGATATGGGGAATTACGCAGCGAAGCAGGGGGTCGACCGCCTGATGGCGGCAGGTGCGCTGTCGTTGCATGCGGTAAACGCATTTAATGCAGCTGCCGGTACAGAAGGAGGGCATTTTGAAACCAGGGAGCAGATGGTAGACGCCGTTCGGGCACTGACAGAGCCGGGTATGACCATTTTGGTCAAAGGTTCGCGCAGTGCAGGAATGGAGCAGGTTGTTGCAGAACTGGTTAAAGGAACTTTTTAAATGCTTTTAATAATAGCGGACTATTTGTCTGACTTTTACAGCGGCTTCGCGGTTTTTCAGTACCTGACCCTCAGAGGTATTCTGGGAATACTGACCGCGCTGGCGCTTTCGTTGCTGTTTGGTCCTGTATTGATCAGGAAGCTGAAAGCCAGGCAGATTGGACAGTCTGTGCGTGATGACGGCCCTCAGTCTCATCTCAGTAAAGCGGGCACACCCACGATGGGTGGCGGCCTGATTTTACTGGCTATCGCAATCAGCACATTACTTTGGGGTGACCTGAGCAATCGCTTCGTTTGGATTACGATAGGCGTTATGGTCATTTTTGGTGCCGTAGGCTGGGTGGATGATTACCGCAAAGTGGTCGAGAAAAATTCACGGGGTTTACCGGCGCGCTGGAAGTATTTCTGGCAATCAGTGGGGGGGCTCGGCGCTGCGTTACTGCTGTATTTTACTGCGCAGACACCGGCAGAAACTGAGCTGATTGTGCCTTTCTTTAAAGATATCGTCCTGGATATGGGCATTTTCTTTATTGTGTTTACCTATTTTGTGATTGTTGGAACGTCTAACGCAGTTAATCTGACCGATGGTCTGGATGGGCTTGCAATTATGCCAACGGTGATGGTCGCGGCGGCGCTGGGCATTTTTGCTTATCTGACCGGTAACGTGCGTTTTTCAGATTACCTGCTGATTCCTTATGTGGCCGGGGCTGGTGAGCTAATTGTTATCTGCGGTGCCATTGTCGGGGCCGGACTGGGTTTCCTCTGGTTTAATACTTACCCGGCTCAGGTTTTTATGGGTGATGTAGGCGCGCTGGCACTGGGGGCTACTCTGGGTGTGATTGCGGTTATTGTGCGCCAGGAGCTGGTGTTATTCATTATGGGCGGTGTGTTTGTGATGGAAACCGTCTCCGTTATTTTGCAGGTGGGCTCTTTTAAGCTCACCGGGC
Organism: Pontibacterium sp.; assembly: GCA_049599735.1. Lineage (GTDB taxonomy): Bacteria > Pseudomonadota > Gammaproteobacteria > Pseudomonadales > Balneatricaceae > Pontibacterium. Next base: position 51,643 of record JBMYOX010000012.1, read on the forward strand.
GGCGTATTTTCCGCATGGCACCGATACACCATCATTTTGAACTTAAGGGCTGGCCCGAACCCCGGGTTATCGTGCGCTTCTGGATTATTACCGTTGTGCTTGTGCTGATTGGTATTGCAAGCCTGAAGATACGCTAGGGGAAACAAAGTGTCGTTAATCGCCAGTGATAACAAACGTATTATTATCGGGCTCGGTGCTACCGGACTTTCCTGCGCCCGTTATCTGACGCGTAAAGGCCTGCCATTTGCGGTGGTAGATACGCGGGACCAGCCAGCCGGGCTGGATGCTTTTAAAGATGAATTTCCGGGTGTGGATGTGCGTTGTGGTGAGCCGGATGCAGACTACCTGGCAACTGCGCGGGAGCTGATTGTCAGCCCTGGTGTGCCGGTTAACCAGCCTGCGATTCAGTCGGCGGTTAAGGCGGGTGTGCAGTTAAGCGGTGATATTGATTTGTTTTGCCGTGAGGTTAGCGCGCCCATTATTGCTATTACCGGTTCTAATGCTAAAAGCACGGTGACAACGCTGGTGGGTGAAATGGCGCTGGCGGCAGGTATTAACACGGGCATTGGCGGTAATTTAGGTATCCCTGTGCTGGATATGCTGGCAGAGGGAGAGAAGGCACTTTATGTGCTGGAGTTGTCCAGTTTTCAACTGGAAACCACTCATGAGCTTCGCGCTGAAGTGGCCACGGTACTGAATGTCAGCCCGGATCATCTGGATCGTTACACGGGTATGCAGGCTTATTATCAGGCCAAACACCGGGTATTCCGGGGTTGCCGAAAGGTGGTGATTAACCGTGATGATGCGCTGACCAGTCCCTTGTTACCAAAAGGCGTAGAGAGCTGGGGTTTTCATCTTGGCAGGCCTGATCTGAAAGTATTTGGCTTGATTGAAGAGGCGGGAGAGACCTGGCTGGCGCTGGGTCATAAAAAACTGTTACCTGCCTCTGCACTGAAAATTCGTGGGCAGCATAACGTGGCTAATGCGCTGGCCGCTTTGGCGTTGGGCAGTGCTGCTGGTTTGCCTTTGCAGCCTATGTTAAGCACGCTGAGCAGCTTTGGCGGACTTAAACACCGCTGTCAGTGGGTAGCCGACAGAGAGGGCGTCAGTTATTTTAACGATTCCAAAGGCACTAACGTTGGCGCGACGGTGGCGGCTATTAACGGCTTAGGAGCAACGCTGCCTGAAGGTGCCGCGATTGTGCTGATTGCGGGTGGTGTGGGTAAAGGTGCCGAATTTACTGAGCTGAGTGCACCGTTAAACACATTTGGCCGTGCGGCTGTGCTGATCGGCGAAGCTGCCCCCGAGATCCGTACTGCTGTTGAAGGTATCAGGGTTATGGATGCCACTGGTATGAGTGATGCCGTTAATAAAGCGGCGGCACTGGCGAAAAGCGGCGACATTGTGCTGCTCTCACCGGCGTGTGCCAGCTTTGATATGTTCCGGAATTTTAATGAGCGTGGTGATCTGTTTATTGCGGAAGTTGAGGCGCTTTGATGCTGGCGGCACACTGGCCTCCCAAAGACTGCAAACCGGGAATATTGCCCTTTGATCCCTGGGTGGTCTTCTGTGCTGCGGCGCTGATGCTGCTGGGGTTTATTATGACCAGTTCGGCATCGCTGGATGTTGCGCTGGAGAACAAAGGCACACCTTATTATTACCTGCTTCGTCAGGCTGCGTTTATGGTTGTTGCACTGAGTGCGGGTGTTATTGTCTGGCGTGTACCGATCCGATTCTGGCAAAAGGCAGGCCCCTGGCTGGTTGCTGCAGGCGCACTGTTGTTGATACTGGTTTGGGCACCGGTTATTGGTCGTGAAGTAAACGGCAGTGCCCGGTGGATTTCGCTGGGGCCTTTGAATTTGCAGGCCTCTGAAATTGCGAAATTTTGCATGGTGATTTATACGGCCGATTACCTGGTGCGTCGTCTTGAAGAGGTACGCTCCACCTGGATGGGGATTATTAAGCCGGTCATCCCCCTGGCCATCTATGTCTGGCTGCTGTATCTGGAGCCCGACTTTGGGGGCGCGGTTGTATTGATGGGCACAGTGATGGTCATGATATTTCTGAGTGGTATGCGTTTTTCGCAATTTATAATGATTGTGACCGGTGCGCTTGTATTACTGGCAGGGCTGGCAAGTACGCAGTCCTATCGGATGACGCGTCTGCAAACTTACCTGGATCCCTGGGCAGATCCTTATGGTGCGGGTTATCAGCTAACCCAGGCACAGATCGCTTTTGGGCGGGGTGAATGGTTTGGTACAGGCCTGGGTAACAGTGTTCAGAAGCTGTTTTATTTGCCGGAAGCACATACTGACTTTGTATTCTCTGTGCTGGCCGAAGAGCTGGGTTTTGTGGGGGCGGCGGTGCTGATTGTGCTTTATGTAGTGCTGGTCTGGCGGCTCTTCCGGATTGGTCGTAAAGCGGAGCAGTTAAATGAGTTTTTTAAGGCGTATATTACCTATGGCTTTGCCGTGATTTTTGCAGGTCAGGCTTTGATAAATATTGGTGTTAACGTGGGCGCTCTGCCGACCAAAGGCCTGACATTGCCCCTGGTGAGTTATGGGGGCAGTAGTTTGCTGGTCAGTTGTGTCATGCTGGCGGTCATCCTTCGTATTGACCTGGAGTTAAAAAAATTACAGTTATCAGGCAGAGTGAAAGAGGGACCTGTGCATGAGTGATCAGGCAACGGTATTAATTATGGCCGGTGGCACGGGTGGTCATGTATTTCCGGCCCTGGCAACGGCGCGGGAGTTGCAGCGATCAGGCATTAATGTCGAATGGCTGGGGACGCAGAAAGGTATCGAAGCACGCGTGGTGCCAGCAGCGGAAATTAAACTTCATTGTATTGCAGTAGCCGGGCTGCGGGGTAAAGGAAAACTAAGCTTGTTGCTGGCCCCTTTGAAGTTACTGCTGGCGCTCTGGCAGGCAATAGTGGTGTTAAAGCAGGTCAAACCCGCTGCCGTGTTGGGCATGGGCGGGTTTGCTTCAGGCCCGGGCGGATTGGCTGCACGGTTACTGGGTATTCCGCTGGTCATTCACGAGCAAAACGCCGTGGCGGGCATGACTAATCGTATTCTGTCACGTTTCGCCTGGCGGGTGATGGAGGCCTTTGAACATGCTTTCCCGGCGGGTCTTAAAACTGAAACTGTGGGCAACCCGGTACGGGGCCCTATTTTGGCGATGCCTGAGCCTGAAGCCCGTTATAAAACACGGCAGGGAAATATTCGCCTGCTGGTGGTGGGTGGCAGCCTGGGGGCAAAAGCCATTAACGATATTTTACCTCAGGTGCTGGCTGATATGCCTGAGGCAAGCCGACCTGAAGTCTGGCATCAGACAGGGCCGCGTACGTACGAAGAAACACAAAATCAGTACAAACACCGGGGTATAAAGGTACGGGTAGAGCCTTTTATCGAACAAATGGACGCCGCTTATAGCTGGGCTGATCTGGTACTGTGCCGGGCGGGTGCGCTCACCGTCAGTGAGCTGGCGATTGCGGGTGTACCGGCCATTTTAGTGCCTTATCCTTTTGCAGTAGACGATCATCAAACATCTAATGCCCGTTATCTGGCACAATTAGGCGCGGCGAAATTAGTCCCTCAGCCTGAGCTAACCGCTGATTTATTAAAAAAACTACTAACAGAGTCATTCAGTCAGCGGCAAACACTGTTTGAAATGGCAAATAAGGCGCGTGAACTGGGTCGGCCTGAGGCAGGGCGGCGAGTGGCGGATGTATGCCTGGAGGCAATGAAACATGAGCGATAATAACAACCCAGGCCTGTTTGAAGTACCTGAAATGCGCCGTATTCGGGGTATTCATTTTGTGGGCATTGGTGGTGTTGGCATGTGTGGTATTGCCGAGGTATTACTGAACCAGGGTTATGAGGTGTCAGGCTCTGACCTTAAAGAAACCGCAACAATTAATCGCCTGGCCGCTGCCGGTGCAGTAATTTATATGGGGCACCATGAAACCAATGTGGCGGCTGCGGATGTGGTGGTTGTTTCAACTGCCGTTAATGAAGAAAATCCGGAGGTGAAGGCTGCGCGTGAGCGCCGTGTGCCGGTGGTACGCCGTGCAGAAATGCTGGCAGAGCTGATGCGTTACCGTCACGGTATCGCAGTGGCAGGCACACACGGCAAAACAACCACAACCAGCCTGGTGGCCTCGGTGCTGGCCGAAGGCGGGCTTGACCCTACGTTTGTTATCGGAGGGCGTCTGACCAGTGCAGGTACAAATGCCAAGCTCGGTGGCAGTCGTTATCTGGTTGCTGAGGCTGATGAAAGTGATGCGTCTTTTTTACACCTGCAGCCGATGGTGGCCATTGTTACTAATATCGATGCCGACCATATGGAAACTTACGAAGGTGATTTCAATAAGCTGAAACAAACCTTTGTGAAGTTTTTGCATAACCTGCCTTTTTACGGCCTGGCCGTTATGTGTATTGATGATCCGGTTGTGCGCGAAGTGATGCCCGAAGTCAGTCGTTCCATTGTGACTTATGGTTTCTCTGATGAAGCGGATGTGCAGGCAACCGATCTGCGGCAGGATGGTATGTATACCCACTTTAAAGTGAAGCGTTTGGGTGATCTGGCCGATCTGGATATTACCCTGACAATGCCGGGCCGCCACAATGTGCTGAACGCACTGGCGGCTATTGCGGTTGCCACGGATGAGGGACTTGATGATGCCTCTGTTTGCCGTGCGCTGGCGAAATTTGAAGGGGTCGGGCGTCGTTTTCAGGTGCTGGGTGACGTGCCGGTTGAAGGCGGCGAAGTTATGCTGGTGGATGATTATGGTCATCACCCGACTGAAGTTGAGGCGGTTGTGAAGGCGGTGCGCGAAGGTTGGCCAGATAAACGACTGGTGATGATCTACCAGCCTCACCGTTACAGTCGTACAAGGGACTTATACGAAGATTTTGTACAGGTCTTATCTGAACCGGATCTCTTACTGTTGTTGGAGGTTTATGCGGCTGGAGAGGAACCTGTGCAGGGCGCCGATGGTCGTTCTCTGTGTCGCAGCATTCGTCAGCGGGGGCGTATTGAACCGGTATTTGTGCAGCGTGCGGATGAGATTGAGCATATCTTGCGCGATGTGTTGGAGCCGGGTGATTTACTGCTGACCCAGGGGGCGGGTGATATCACCTCTCTGGCGCATACACTTAAAGGTATTTCCCTTATCAAGGAGGAAAAAGGCTGATGACAACGTTCAGAGTGACTGTCGAAGAAGCGCAGATATTGGGGCCTGTGGCTGTAATTTACGGCGGCCTGTCATCTGAACGCGTGATCTCCCTGAAAAGCGGTGCAGAAGTGCTGGCTGGCTTGCAGCGGGCCGGTGTGAACGCCTTTGGTATTGACCTGGGCGGCGAACAGGGTGACCTGAATCCGGTAGAACAACTGGTCGCGGCGGAGTTTGATCGTGCTTTCCTGATTTTACATGGCCCGGGCGGGGAAGACGGCACGATTCAGGGGGTGCTGGAAATGCTGGGTAAACCCTATACCGGCAGTGGTGTGGCGGCCTCCGCATTAGGTATGGATAAGTTACGCTGCAAACAGTTGTGGGCGGGTGCCGGGTTGCCAACGCCGGATTATGCGGTTGTCACGGCAGACACCGATTTAACGGAATTGGGCGAACAGCTGGGCTGGCCGATTTTTATCAAACCGGCTCATGAAGGCTCCAGCATTGGTATTGCAAAAGTTAATAATCTTACCGAGCTGAGATCAGCCTATGAAAAAGCGGCTGAGTTTGACCAGCTGGTATTGGCCGAGCGCTGGATGAGCGGCGCTGAGTTCACGGTTGCGATACTGGACAATAAAGCACTGCCGGTTATCCGGCTTGAAACACCCCACGACTTTTATGATTTCACGGCTAAATACGAGGCCGATGATACCTGTTATTTTTTTGACCATGGCCTGAATGAACAGCAGGAACAGCAGTTAAAAACCCTGGTCATCAATGCATTTAATGCGGTGGGTTGTGAAGGCTGGGCACGCATTGATGTAATGCAGGATGCACAGGGGCAGTTTCAGTTGCTGGAAGTAAATACCGCACCGGGTATGACAGACCACAGTCTGGTACCGATGGCGGCTGCGAAGACAGGCATCAGCTTTGAGCAGTTGGTGGTTGATATCCTGCGTATGACATTGTGAAGATGTTCGGTTTCTGGCAGCGCAATACGCCGCCTAAGGCATCAGGGGAGACCGTGCGCGGCGCAACGCCGGTGTTTTTGGATGCGGTAGTTGTGGCAGAAATCCGGACGGTATGGTGGCACCCGTTTCGGGTGTTAGTTGCGTTGTTTGTTTTTGCGGGCAGTCTGTGGAGTATCAGCGAGCCGCTCTGGGCCTGGCTGGACCGGCCGGTAGAGCGCATAAAGATAACCGGTGCTGTTCGCCACCTGAATAAAGAAGCGCTGGCTGATGCGGTGGCTGAAAAACTGGAACATGGCCTCTTGCGAACGGATATCAGGGCAATACAGGAACAGGTAGCTGAACACCCCTGGGTACGCAGCGCCGGGGTGGTGCGGGACTGGCCAGGCACACTGCAGATTGAAATAGAGGAAGAAGTGCCCGTTGCCCGCTGGGGTGAAGAGGGGCTGCTTAATCACGAGGGCGATATATTCTGGCCGGAACTGAAACCTGAATATATCCGGTTACCGCGTTTGAGCGGCTCATTACAGGAAACCGTTGAAATCATGGCGCAATTTCATGATTTTAATCAAATGTTCAGGCGAATAGGTTTAAAAGTAACAGGTCTTCATCTGGAAGCGCGGGGAGCCTGGTCGCTGGAGCTGGACAATAAAATTCTGGTGATTATGGGGCGTTATGCCGTTGCAGAACGCCTGGAGCGTTTTTTTGAGCTTTATACCGGTGTATTGGCCGGGCGCGCAAATGAAATTGAATTAGTAGATATCCGTTATGCCAACGGGGTTGCCGTAAAGTGGAAACCGGTGGCAGGACTGAAGGATGCAGGTTGAGTGAGAATGGCTTCGATAACTGAAAACAATATGATTGTCGCACTGGATATCGGAACCTCTAAGGTGGTTTGCCTGGTGGCTGATGTAGGTCTGGATGGCGAGGTTGAAATTATAGGCATCGGTAGCCATCCTTCCCGCGGACTGAAGCGGGGCGTGGTGGTGAATATCGAATCTACCGTGGGCTCTATTCAGCGTGCGGTAGAAGAAGCCGAGCTGATGGCAGGTTGTAAAATTCACTCGGTCACCGTGGGTATTGCGGGCAGCCATGTCAGCAGTATGGGCTCACACGGAATTGTTGCCGTGCGGGAACGGGAAGTGACGGACTATGACCTGGAGCGGGTCATCGACGCCGCCCAGGCGGTTGCTATACCGGCAGACCAGAAAATTATCCACATATTGCCCCAGGAATATGTCATCGATAATCAGGAAGGCATTAAAGAGCCTTTGGGTATGTCCGGCGTGCGTCTGGAGGCAAAAGTGCATCTGGTGACCGGCGCCATTAACGCGGTGCATAACATTGAGAAATGCATCCGTCGTTGCGGCCTGGAAGTGGATAATATCGTGCTGGAACAGCTGGCATCCAGTTATTCCGTATTAACTGAAGATGAAAAAGAGCTGGGTGTCTGCATGGTGGATATCGGGGGAGGGACTACGGATATTGCCGTCTTCACCAGCGGTGCTATTCGTCATACAGCGGTTATACCAATTGCCGGTGATCAGGTGACCAATGATATTGCGATGGCCCTGAGAACGCCAACCCAGAGTGCGGATGAGATAAAGATAAAGTACGCCTGTGCTTTGGCCCAGCTGGCGGGTGCTGATGAGCTGATCAAAGTGCCCAGCGTGGGTGACCGTCCTGCGCGGGACCTTTCACGTCAGTCGCTGGCAGAGGTTGTAGAGCCGCGTTATGACGAGCTTTTTGTATTGATACAGTCTGAGTTGCGCCGCAGTGGTTTTGAAGACCTGGTGGCCGCCGGTATTGTATTAACCGGGGGCACTTCAAAAATGGAGGGAGCTGTAGAGCTTGCAGAAGAGATTTTTCATATGCCGGTACGCCTGGCCGCCCCTAAAGGAGTCAGAGGAATGGCAGATATTTTGGCCAGTCCCATCTATGCTACCAGTATGGGCTTGCTTCTGTATGCAAGAGACAATAAGGATGTTGATTTTGCCGCGAAAGATGAGCGTGTTATGCCTGAACCAGAACAAGTTGGCCTGATAACGAGGATGAAATCCTGGTTACAAGGTAATTTTTGATAAATCAATCCGGCATCCACGAGGTTGCCGGAGTGAACAGGTCGCGGTACCGGGTAAGCCGGGAGGAGAGAGTTATGTTTGAACTGGTCGATAGCATTCCCCAGAGTGCTGTGATCAAGGTGGTGGGTGTCGGTGGCGGCGGCGGAAACGCTGTTCAACACATGGTTAAAAGCGCCCTTGAAGGTGTAGAGTTTGTTTGCGCCAACACTGATGCACAGGCACTGAATGGCCTCTCTGCAGAGTCTGTATTGCAGATTGGCGGTGAGCTGACCAAGGGCCTGGGTGCGGGGGCCGACCCTGAAATTGGTCGTCATGCCGCGATGGAAGATCGTGAGCGTATTGCCGAAGTGCTTCGCGGAACGGATATGGTATTTATTACCGCAGGCATGGGTGGAGGCACCGGCACCGGTGCTGCCCCTATCGTTGCGGAGGTGGCTAAAGAAATGGGCATACTGACGGTTGCGGTTGTCACTATTCCGTTTCCGTTTGAGGGGCGCAAGCGTGCGGTTATTGCCCATGCCGGTCTGAAAGAGCTGCGTGATACAGTCGATTCACTGATTATCATTCCGAATGAAAAGCTGATGCAGGTTTTGGGACGCAGTTGTACATTAATTAATGCGTTTAACGCGGCTAATGATGTGCTTAAAGGCGCTGTACAGGGTATTTCTGATCTGATAACCCGTGAGGGTATGATCAATGTCGATTTTGCGGACGTGCGTACGGTGATGTCTGAAATGGGCATGGCGATGATGGGAACGGGAACTGCCCGGGGAGAAGACCGGGCACTGGCAGCGGCTGAAGCCGCGATCAAGAGCCCTCTGCTGGATAACGTCGACCTGAAAGGTGCCAGTGGTATTCTCATCAACGTAACCGGCGGCACTGATTTGAGCCTGGGTGAATTTACCGAGGTGGGTGACCTGGTGGGTGAATATGCCGATGAGGATGCGACTGTTGTTATCGGTATGGTGATTGACGATACGATGGAGGATGACCTGAAAGTGACGGTTGTTGCCACCGGTCTGGATAAGCCTAAAGAGAAAGTGCCGGAGGTTCGGCAAAGTCATAAAAAACCGGACGGTTCGCTGAATCTGGCCGAGATTGAAGTGCCTACGGTACTGCGTCGCCAGCGCGAAGAGGCATTGAGTGCAGGCACGGCTAAAGCACCTGAAAATGAAGTAAAGAAGGAAAAGAAAAGCAGAGATATAGGCTATCTGGATATTCCGACTTTTCTGAGAAAACAGGCTGACTAAATCGGCGCAGTTTATATCCCTGTTGCTGACAGGGTTGTGATTTTGGTATGATTTTGGGTTAAATTACGCGCTCAGGCAGGTTACAGCACAACTATGATCAAACAAAGAACGCTGACAAACAGTATTAAGGCAACGGGTATTGGCCTTCACACTGGTCAGAAAGTATACCTGACACTGAAACCTGCACCGGTTAATAACGGTATTGTTTTCCGCCGTGTAGACCTGACCCCTGCGGTTGATATCAGGGCCTGTGCTTATAACGTGGCGGATACCACCCTGTCGACTAATCTGGGTAAAGACGGGGTACGAGTTGCTACGGTGGAGCACCTGTTGTCTGCCATGGCGGGTTTGGGTATTGATAATGCCTTTGTGGAGTTGAGCGCTGAAGAAGTGCCGATTATGGATGGCAGCTCAGCACCTTTTGTTTTTCTGATACAGTCTGCAGGAATTAGAGAACAAGATGCGCCAAAGCAGTTTATCCGTATCAAGAAAGAGATCACGGTAAGCAGTGACGGTAAATCTGCGACCTTTAAGCCGTTTGATGGTTTTAAAGTAGGTTTCAAAATTGATTTTGAACATCCTGCGTTTGAAGGCCGCAATATGGAAGCCTGGTTGGATTTTTCCAGTACCTCTTTTGTAAAAGAAGTCAGTCGCGCACGTACCTTTGGTTTTATGCGTGATATCGAATACTTACGCTCCCAGAACCTGGCATTAGGCGGCAGTTTTGATAATGCAATTGTTGTAGATGACTACCGTATTCTGAACGAAGACGGCCTGCGTTATGACGATGAATTTGTTAAGCATAAAGTGCTGGATGCAGTGGGTGATCTTTACCTGCTGGGCAAAAGCCTGATTGGTGAGTTCTTTGGTTATAAGTCAGGCCATTACCTGAATAATATGTTGCTGCGTGAACTGCTGGCAAATCAGGATGCTTATGAAGTGGTGACTTTTGAAGGCCCTGAGGTAAGCTCGCCTATTTCTTATCAAAAACTAGTCTCTGCAAGCTAGTCAGACCAGGATACCTGCTTAAGAAAAAACCGAACCTGAAAAGGTTCGGTTTTTTTTTGCATGAAAAAAG
>JBMYOX010000013.1:0-61878 GCA_049599735.1 Pontibacterium sp.
TGCGTCTGTTTTCATCCAAGCATTATATCAAATGTAAATGGCCACCGGGTTAATACCTATGGTTGGTTATCATAAGTAAGATCTGTTGTATTTATTTACTGGGTTATCAGGTGAACATACTAAGGTATGTTCACTAAGAGAGAGGTATGTATATAACTATACCGACAGCATTTAGGTGATCCAGTCACTCAATTCCCTCTTCTATAGCAGCAACTAAAAACCACCTCAAAAGTCGCTCGTTTTGGTCTGGCGTTATTGGATGAATTCATCGACGTCACTTCATAGGCTAACCAATCTCTTTGTCTCGTTAATTGTGTTTCACTAGTCACTTAAGCAACACCAAGACAACGATAAATACAATCATCCCCAGAAAACAGCCAACACCTCAATAAAACCTAGTGACCAACCCACAAGAACCAACAAAAAAGAACTAAATTGGAACTAAATAATACGTAATTTATAGTAAAAAATACGAATAAGTAACATAATAAATTTAGGGAAAGTCAATTAAAACGAATGGGGGAGTCATGAAAAGAAGACCACTTTTCAACATTAGAAGCAAAGAAGAGTCCGATTTTTATGTCACAGAAATAGCCAAGTTAATTCAAGGTAATAATTCCCATTCTCCGAAACCGCACGGCAGTTTGCTCGCTGCGGAAAATTCACTCTTAAACCACTTTGATGAAGAAGTTAAAGCGAGGAAGCATGCAAGGCTTTTAACGCTCATTTATCAAGAAAAAATCAACCCTAGTGACGATGTTTTGGATTGGATTAACTCACCTAGAATTTCAGGCTTTTGTCTTATGACGCTTTTGAATAGACCTGAATTTCAGAAACGCTATTTAGACCCTTTGAGCACTGTTAATTCGTCAAGTTTGTCTCAACTTTCAACTGGGATTACTCACAAGAAAAACATTGGACGTACACGAGATCGATACAACTTTGATGATGAAGAAAAGCTTCCTGCTAGAGAGACGTACGATATAAATAACTACGATGATGACAAGCACACACAAGAAGACCATAACGAAGATGTGTGGATAGAGGAGCCTCAAAAGAAGAGCTTTACACGCATTGAAGATGAAAGTTTTGTCAATTCATTATCTACTGGTTTTGGTGCCGATACTGTCATTCCTACAAGCAGCTATGGCTCACATCGCAGTCGCCTTCAAGCCATCCTTAAAGCTTTCTACGATTTAAGTTCAGCTCAAGTAAAGTGCCGGGGGGATAATAATTATTACTTCTTCGATCTTGGCGAGATTATTTTACGGTTAAAGTTTGACTGGCAACAGGTATTCTTAAATGCAAACTACTCTTGGATTGAACATAACAATACCGAGCAAATAGCATGGCTTCACCACAACCTTCAGGCGAAAGATGCCGAATTCGAGCTCCCCTGGATCATCACTGACACTGAAAGCCTGCATGATGCACTACTCACTTATTTAGATTTAAAACTCTTACAGCACCCAAAAGATACAGCTAAAAAAATCGAAACACTGAGAAAGGCATGGGTGAGAAAAAATGGCAATGATAATGCTGAAGAGACTAAAAGCATTGGCCTAAGCAGCAAATCAAAGGCTCAATTAAAAGAACTATCAAAACGCGAAAAAAAGAGCGAAAGAACGGTAATTAAAGAACTTATTCAAGATCAACACTCATCACTAACAGACAACTAATATTCCTAAAGTGGAGGCGGCACAATGTCGCCTCATTTGTAACAGGCCCTCAGTTATACGGTATGATTTTGGTTTGAAGCCATGCTTGTACTTCACTTTCTAGCCAAGCTTTTCGCTTACCCATAATGGCGTAGTTGCTAGGAAAGTCACCTGCTTTAATCAAGAGGTAGATACTGCTGCGGCACAGTGTAGTAACTTCCATGACATCGCGTAGCCGAAGAAAGCGATCACTCCGGTTTTGAATAATATCCATCATATTCTCCTGGTTATCGGTTTATCCAGGAAGATGAAATATATCTGTATTGGTTTTACTTATAGGTTGACGAAAGCTATATACAAAGCCAAGTCTAAGAAAGTTATCAAGCAACGATCAAGCAAATTTAAATTTATACTTATCATAAACTTGAAAGCTAAAACCAGACGAAAACAACATGGCTCGTTGATGTTATGAAGCAGTCATCAAACAAATAAACCTATGTACGATTACTCTCGTTCTCGAACAACGTGGCAAACTCTTAAGCTGAAAGACCTAACCTCGCTCTTCTAATTCACGCTAAACATCGAATTGGAAAACTTGCTTCATCAATGGTTGTACTTCTACTTTATCCGGCGCCCTAAGCTCATTAACATGCCTCATTGGCGCAATCGTCACAAAGCCCCAAAACTCCGAGAAACGTTTAATAAATCGCGATTCAATCATTGTGCCTAGTAACTTACTCGAAGACCTATACTCATCCTCAGGGCACCCCAATAGTAAGTCAGGGAATGCGGTAATCACTTCTTCAATCAACTGTTCCGTATTGCCATGACTTTGCAAGCGCCACAGCATAAATAACCAGAAGGTTCTTAGGTCAATATCGTGCTCCCATCCATCTAGGTAGCCCCAATTGTACTGAGAGGTTGCAGCTTCGAGCATAGGAATAAAGAACGCTTGAATACCGTGCGCTAGGTACTGCTTTTGAGCCGATTTTTTAACATGATAGCGGCCACTGCGACGATAAATAATACCTGCAATCTCTGCCAGCACTCGGCTGTAATGTAGGGCATTAAACTTATCTTCGTTACTACCTGCATATTCACTGATGCTGATATGTCGTTCAAATTGAGAGACTGCAAGCTCTGGCAATAATTCACTGGCCTGTTTAACGATTTTTGTCGGCAAGTTACCTTTGCTGGTGGCTTTAAATGAGCCATCGTTTTGCATAGCTTCCTCTACTATCAATGCTAAGTAACGCATCACTGGGCTGGCCTTAATATCGTCTACCGTGTGTATCGAGACCTGTTCCAGTTCCTTGAAAGGCGCATATAACCAATTGCTCATTTGTGTTGGCGAAAGGCCACAAAAATCAGGGTGTGGCCGATCATTAGATGCCTTCATTTTTTGCTCTGCAACAATATTGAGTTCTTCTAAAGACAAGTTAGGGTTCATTGCAGCAACTTGCTCAATATCATCCAGCATAGATGCGTGTTGTTTAGAAATACTGTTCATGCAGCAACGTTTGTACTTTTTACCGCTGCCACAAGGGCAGGGTTCATTTCGACCCGGTTTCATGTTTTATCTACTCGTCTTCTTTATCTTAATGCTACGTCACCTAAGAAAACATTATCTCAAACCAAGAGTGCCGCGTTTTCTTGCTTACGTTCTGCGAGTGTTTTTTCTATCGCTAACACAGTGGTCTTACTCACCCCGTGTTGCTCAGCAAGCGGCCTAAACTGACTAATGGCATCAACGACCTCTTGAATGCATTGTTGTGCTTCCTTCCAATTAGCAAAACCTGAACTGGCAGCGAGCTTTTGCATCACTCTGAGTGGTGGCACTTTTCCGTACCCTGCAAAGGCGGTGGCATGTTCATTAAAAGGGTGAGGGCTAAAGGTTACATCGTAAAATGGGGCGAGTTGCCAACTGCCATCATCGGCTTGTAAAAAACCCCAGTTTTTACTGTGATCGTCTTGGTTCGCGGCAAATAAGTTAAACATTGCGCGACGAAATTGAAGTTGTCCGGCAGCTGGTGACTTACAGAGTTGACGACTGGCTTTAATAAGGTCGCTGTAGTCTAAGCTCGGGCTTCGGAAGTCAGCATCCAACAAACCACAAGCACTATGCATATGTAAGCGCCCAACCTTCTCCTGCGCGGGTAAATAATCAAAACGCTTTAACGCAAGCCATGCTTTAGCGCCGCTACTTGCAGGTGCTTCAATTAACTGCCAAATCGGTGGCTGACATTTTGCCAACTCAGCCATTTCTAAATAGACCGCTTCACACAAACCTTCTTCGTGGCCCAATGCTAAGTTCTTCGAAGTAAACTTAACTAACCATGCTTCATCGCCAGGTTGTGCATAGGTGCGGCATTGCGTTGCATCGCCAGAAGGCATATAAATTTGCGCTTTAGGGCGAGCACCGCCGGAGCTGCCGACTCCTACCAACGTTGCTAACACTTGCTGAGTGCTACCGTCTAACTCATCAGAGAGGGACTGATCGAACAAGGTCTGGGCTTCAAGCCCAAGTGTTTCCAAATCAATATCTGAACGCTGATCTAATGAGAGCTCTGATACAGGCGTAAAAGACAATGCCCCCATTCCTTGCTGGCCAACAAAAGCCAGCCTGTCCATTGCTGTTACTTGTGCGGGTATTATACCTTGTTGGCGAAACACACGATCTTGCAACAACAACCCCCAACCATCGGGAAGGCTGTCTCCAAAAACGCCGTGTATACCTTGGTGAGGCTCTTTCGGTGCTTGCTGTAATCGCACATCGCCTTGAAGAGTAAAAGGGGATAAATTGCTAAACCGGCTTAGATAACTTTCATCATACTGAAAGAAAACACCTTGGCGGTTTTGCGCTAATACACCCACCGATACCGTTTCGCCCGTTGTGAGAGTGCGCTCCACATTCAACTTTTGAATGGATTTAAAGCTCATCTTTAAGCACCTCTTCTATACTGGTCGGTAAAGCGGTACGGTCAGCCGTTGTTTGTGTCAGTTGATAAAGCCTGTCTAGTGAATCCAGCGACTGCCACAAAAGCAGCAGCTGACGAAATGAAATTTGCCCGGTGAGTTCAAACTTTTTTATGGTCGAAGCAGGTACACAACTACGCAGTGCCAGTGCCTCTCGCGATAGCTTCGCTTGTTTACGCAAACCCCGCAGATGAGTAGCAAAAGCTTGGCTTACATCGGTATCATCTAAAAGTGAAAAGTTCATACGCAACCTCAATGGATACAATAATGTCTATTATAGCGTTATTTTCTAATTTATGGACACAATAGCACCCATATAAATGTGAATAGCCACTACATGACTGGAGAAAGATACTAAAAGCTGATACTTTGCGTCAGGCAAGAGGTGAGGTAAGGTAATTCATCGCCCAATAGGCTCGTATCTAGGAAGCGAATGACTGGTGGTTAAATTGGTGGTCAACAAAGAAAAATTAAGACCATTTAACCTTCAATTGTTTGATTTTTAATTAATTTAATATTTAAATCCACATTCAGATCCAGAATATCGAGTGATGTCCGTGAAAACGGGGTAAAACCACATAGCCATTATTAAACTACGGGCCGAAGGACTGTCGGTTCCTGCCAATGGAGGCTTGCTTAAGTCCGGTCACGTACCGGCTGCGGCCTAAGAAGTTGGAAGCCTCGCCCGACAGGGCGGGGAGCAGTCACGCGACGCCCAAGCGCAATAACCCTCGATGGTAGAATCTGGTACACAACTGCGCCCGGAAAGGACCTCCCGCGACAACTTAGCTTCCTTCCTCAGCCATCACCCCCCTGGTGAGTCGCGTAATTTCGGTTTTTTCCTGTGCCTGTTAAGAATATGCGACCGGCAGCACACAATATATTTAAGATCATGAATGACTTGCAATAAGCCGTATTTGTTATAGGTTTAATGGACAAATAAGTCTGGTGTGCAGAAAGAGCGGTAACCGGTATGGCAGTTTAGTCAGGCCGGATAATGTTGGCAATTGATCATGCAGAAGCGGAGTGCTATCGATGTTAGGTATTGTTTTTACGGAGTTTATGGAGCTGGTGGAAGAGAAATTTTCGCCCGAAATTCTGGATGATATTTTAGATAATACAGATCTCGACTCAGAGGGTGTTTATACCTCTGTTGGTTATTACAACCATCATGACATGATCAAAATGGTGGTGGCCCTGAGTAAGCGGGTAGATGTGCCGGTTGATGATCTGATTGAAGCCTTCGGAGAGCACTTGTTTACCGTCCTGATCAGTAACTACCCGATGCTGGCCGGTGAGTCTGATTCTACACTCGATTTTCTGGAAACAGTTGATTCCTCCATTCACAGGGAAGTGATTAAACTCTACCCGCAGGCAGAGTTGCCGGAGTTTAAGTGTGAGCGAATCAGCGATACGCAGTTGCAGATGTATTACCGCTCTAAAAGGCCATTTTCCAGACTGGCTTTAGGGCTGATGAAGGGCTGTGCCAGACATTATGGTGAAGAGTTACAGGTTGAAAGCGAGTCTTCCACCTCAGGCGATAAATATCTGACTAATTTTGAGATACAGTTGATTAAATGAATGAACAAACAGAGCGTTTACAACGCAGACTTGTTCGTGAAAAGCGGGCCAGAAAGCAGGCTGAAGCACTTTTAGAAGCCAAGGCCTCTGAGCTGTATTATGCGAATGACAGTTTGCGTAAGCTGTTAGAGGTTCAGGAAACGGTTGTAGCTGAGCGTACCGCAGAGCTTAAAGAAGCCCTGCAATGTGCTAAAGATGCCAGTGAACACAAAAGTGCGTTTCTGGCTAATATGAGCCACGAAATTCGTACGCCGATGAATGCTATTATTGGCCTGAGTTACCTTGCACTCGATACCCGTCTTGATTCACTGCAGCGCAACTACGTTGATAAAATACAAACCTCTGCGACTAACCTGCTTAATATTATCAACGATATTCTCGATTTTTCTAAAATAGAAGCAGGGCATTTGCAGATTGAAAGTGTCACGTTTGATCTCGACCAGTTATTGCAAAGTGTTTATGACCTTAACCAGCTGCGGGCGCAGGAGAAAGGCTTAAGCTTTACCATTCATCGGGATTTTTCGCTGCCTAACCGGCTAAAGGGTGATACTGCCAGGCTTAATCAGGTATTGACCAATCTGATTAGTAATGCGATTAAATTTACCGCTCAGGGCAGTGTCAGTGTCAGTGTCAGTTCGGTGGGTCGGCAAAAAAATCCGCTGATTCTTGGTATCAGCGTAACGGATACCGGTATAGGCGTCGATGATGAACACAAAAGCAGTCTGTTTGATGCCTTTACGCAGGGTGATGCCAGCACCACCCGAAAATACGGGGGGACTGGCCTCGGGCTGTCCATTACCCGCCAGCTGACCGAGCTGATGGGCGGTACTATCCGGCTGGATAGCCAGGCAGGAAAAGGCACTACTATCCGCATAGAAGTGCCGGTTGAAACATCAGAGGCTGCACTTAATCAGAAGCGCCACCACCTGAGTGACGAGAAGCTGATACTGATTGGTGCAGATGAAAAAACGAAACAGTTGCTGGACAGCCTGGATCTTCACTACAGTGCTTTTGAGTATGGATACGAACAAATTGCTAATATTCGAAAGCATCTTGAACAGAACGCTTTTGACTGCCTGGTGCTTGTTGATTGTGAACATGAAAATTGTGAGCTGATTGATTACCTTGCGCTGTTGCGTATTCGGGTACCTGAACTTTCATTGCGTCCCACGGTGCTTGTAACCAGTACCCGCAGCGCCAGAGCTATAGAGTCGGCGCATGATAATTACGATTTATACTGCATCACAGATCTGACGACGCCTTCAATCCTGCTTGATACACTGCAGGATGCGCTTTACACCCGTCAGGAGCCACTGGAGCCATCACAGCACGCCCACCGGAATCGTATAGAAAATATCCTGGGTGCCCGCGTTCTGCTGGCTGAAGATAACCCCATTAATACCGTGGTTGCCAAAGGTATGCTGGAAAAATTGGGAGTTAAAACAACCAGTGCCTGTAACGGACAGGAAGCCCTTGAATACCTGAAAACTGAAGCCTTTGATATAGTGCTGATGGATCTTCAGATGCCGATAATGGATGGTTACGAGGCGGTAAAAAGAATCCGTTCAAACAGAGACTTTGATCAGTTACCGGTGGTTGCACTTACGGCTCATGCTATGTCCGGTGACCGGCAAAAAAGCCTGCTACTCGGCATGAATGACCATATTACCAAGCCGATTGACCCGGATGAATTACTGGATACCCTCGACAAGTGGATTAACCAGGGTCAGCGGCAGTCGGCCACTCTGCCAGAAAAGGCGGAAGAATCACCACAGACCACCCCGGAGGCTGAATTGCCGGACAGACTTCCGGGCCTTAACTATGCTGCGGGCCTTAGTCGTGTATCTCAGGATGTCGACTTCTATCTCTCCCTGTGGGAGCACTATGATGCCCACTATAAAAACCTGCTGACAGAAATCAAAGCACACCTTGATGCCGGTGATCTGAAGGGCCTGAAAGCCTATGCACATGCGCTCAGAGGGGTCTGTGCTAACTTGGGCGGGGAGGAGCTTCAGCATATAGCGGGTGACATTGAACGCCTGAAGAGCATCCCGGCAGACGGCGGAAAGGAAGTGCTGGCGCGTCTGGCGCTGGCACAGGCAACCCTGAATGAAAGCCTGAACCTGTACCGAACATTTTCATCTCCCTGAACGGCAGACAACAATCTACAAAATACCGGGCCTGACCCGCCTGTATGACCGGGCAGGGTCGGGTATAGTGCCTGACTTTGATCCGGCTCAGGTGTTTGGTAATAAGTCCGGGTCTAATAAAATCACCTCTGGTATACAGGTGCGGGCCTTGGTAGAAAAGAGCCTGCTGGTCCGGACTGCCTTAAACAGCCTTCAGGCGGGCATCATCAAAAGCGTACGGCGGTTGTGAAGCATCGTTCACATTACAGCTGTTAACTCCGGAAAAACTGCTAACCTCAATGGAGTGGTCAGGGCCCGGGACAGGCCTGTCGGAGGAGGCTCCTCCGGGCTTATCATTCACTCAGTAAACTGTGTAGTATCTGAGATATGTTGAAAAAACTCATCCTGACGGATATTTTGTCCTCTGCTATCGCAACAGTCGCGGGTAGCACCAGTGTGTGTGATGCACTGAGGCTTATGCGGGAACGGGGGGGGAGTACCCTGATTGTGACAGATCAGGCGGCGGCAGTCGGTATCTTTTCTGAGCGGGAGTTGAAGAGCAGGCGACTGACGGCAGAAGTTGCTGCAGCCATGTCGGTTTCTGAGCTGATGAGCAGTCCGGTGTATTCTGTAACGGCGGATACAGGCCTGCCCGCTGCAATACGGATTATGGATGAGGCCGACACCCGGCGCCTGGTGGTTACCGATGATCAGGGTGTTGTGCTGGGGCTGGTGACTTATCAGGCACTTGCCAGCCAGCTTTCTAAGCCTCAGCAAACCCACCTGCAGGATGAGCTGAAGGCGATGCAACAGGAGTTGGATGCCGTCCGTTCTGAGCTAAGCACTGAGCGTAAGCTGAGACGGACAGAGGCCAGGCTGGAGCTGATTCTTAATACCCTGCCTCATGGCATTCAGGAGTGTGACCTTAACGGCTGCATTACCTTTAGTAATGCTACTCATCATCGTTTGCTGGGCCTGGAAAATGGCGAACTTACCGGTCGTTATATCTGGGATTTTCAGAAGGACGAGCAACATAAAGCGGCACTGCGGAGTTACCTGTCCTGTCTGGTTGAAGAGCAATCGTCCCCCGAACCTTATCGTTCTGTAAACATCACCCGGGATGGCCGGGAAGTGATGCTTGAGGTTGTCTGGGGTTACCAGCGCAACAGCCGGGGTGCTGTAACCGGGTTTATTTCGGTTATTTCTGATATTACGGCTCTTTGCCAGGCCGAAAAAGCACTGAATGACCGGCAGGCAGAGCTGGAGCAGATTTTTCAGGCGCTGCCGGTTGCCCTGGTTTACGCGGATAAATCGCGACGAATTATGCAGGTTAATCCCGCCTTTATGCGTATGTTTGGTTATGAAGCCGGGGCCGTGCTGGGTGAAAAAACAGAAATGATCTATGCCCGGTCAGAAGATTTTTATGAACAGGGTCAGCAGCGCTTTAATGCGGATGCACAGGACAAACTCAAGCCCTATAAAGTGGAATATCGCCGGAAAAACGGCGACCTGTTTGTCGGTAAAACAGTCGGCACGCTGGTGCGTGATGCCGATGGTCATGTGCAGGGCATGTTAGCCCTGATTACGGATATCTCAAAACAACTTCATGCACAAGCCTTAATCTCGGAGACGGAGCAGAAGTTTCGTGCGATTTTTAATGCAACTTTTCAGCTTATCGGGCTCTTGGACCCTGAAGGTATTGTGCTGGAAGCGAACGAGGCAGCACTTGCGCTCGGTAATCTGAAAATGGAAGAGGTGGTGGGTAAACCACTCTGGGAGGCTTATTGGTGGCGCGGAGATAAGGCTCGCATCCGGCAGTTGCGGGCCGCGATTAAACGGGCGGCAGCGGGAGAGTTTGTACGTTACACCGTTGAAAATAAGGGCCTTAACGGGGTCGAAATAATCGATTTTTCTCTTAAGCCGATTCTGGATAGCCAGGGGCGGGTGAAGCTGCTGGTGCCTGAAGGGCGGATTATCACGCAGCAGAGGCAGGCAGAGCTGCTGCTGCGCCAGAGTGAAGAGCGTTATCGCACGGTTTTTAACCAGCAGTTGCAGTTTATGGCCGTTTTGTCTGAAGAGGGTTATGTCTTAGAAATTAATGACCTGCCCCTGCGTATGCAGGGCGCAAAGCGTGAAGACTATGTGGGAAAACTGTTCTGGCAGGCACCGGCCTGGCGTGACTTTCCTGAATGGCAAACAATCTGGCCTGAACGCCTGCGCCGGGTTTCCTCGATGCAGGAGCCGCTGGTGACTGAAGATATTTATCAGACAAAAGAAGGGGCGGTGCGTTATGCCGATGCTTCAACCATGGCGCTGCGGTATCAGGATGGTCGTTTATATGGTTATCTGATCCAGGCGGTGGATACAACGGAGCGCAGACAGGCCGAAAGCAAGCTTCGTCTTTCTGCGCGTGTACTGGATAGCACAGCAGAAGGTGTCATTATTACGGATCCGGATGCCCGGATTGTTGAAGTTAATAACGCTTTTTCAGACATTACGGGTTATAGCCGTGATGAAGTGATTGGTCATAACCCGAGCCTGTTGAGTTCAGGGCGTCAGTCCCGGGCTTTTTATCAGGGTATGTGGAAAAGCCTTACGGAGACCGGGCAGTGGCGGGGTGAGCTCTGGAACCGGCATAAAGACGGCTCTGTTTTTCCTGAATGGATCAATATTAACAGCGTTTCAGACGAGCAGGGGCAGTTAACCCACTATGTTGCTGTGTTCTCTGATATCAGTCGTATCAAGCAGTCTCAGGCAAAACTGAAGCATCTGGCGCATCATGATGCCCTGACGAACCTGCCTAACCGTCTTTTGCTTAACGAGCGCCTGGAGCAGGCGATTAAACACGCTGAACGACATGGCACTCAGCTGGCGGTATTTTTTCTCGACCTGGATAACTTTAAGCATATTAACGACAGCCTGGGTCATCCGACAGGTGATCAGTTGTTGCGCAAAGTCGCAGACGCTTTACTGCAGCGGGTTCGGCAGACGGATACCGTAGCCCGTATCGGAGGGGATGAGTTTGTGCTGCTGCTGGAGGATGTCGGGCTTGCCGAAAAGATAAGCCTGGTAGCACAAAAAGTCTTGCAGGCCTTCCAGGCACCCTTTTCGATTGAAGCGCACAGTATTCGTATGACGGCAAGCCTGGGTGTCTGTGTGTACCCGCAGGATGGCAGTGAGGCCTCTGTTTTATTGCGTAATGCAGATTCCGCTATGTACCGTGCCAAAGAAGACGGGCGTAATACCTATCAGTTTTACACCAAAGCGCTGACCGATAATGCCGTGGAGCGTGTGTTACTGGAAAACCATCTGCATCAGGCCATTGATAAAGGTGAGTTACGGCTTTGCTATCAGTTACAGACTGACCTGAAAACCGGTCGTATTATTGGCTTTGAAGCCCTGCTGCGCTGGCACCATCCTCAGTTGGGTATTATTCCGCCTGGTAAATTCATTCCGCTGGCGGAAGACTCGGGTTTGATTTACCCCATCGGCGAATGGGTGTTACAGGCGGCCTGCCATCAGGCCAAATGCTGGCTGGACCAGGGGTTTGACTTTGGCCGTATTGCGGTTAACGTGGCAGGCCCTCAGATTCAGCGCCGTACACTGGTGAATCAGGTCAGGGAAACACTGGCCCGGACGAATCTGCCCGCCAGGTATCTGGAGCTGGAGCTAACGGAAGGCTTTATTATGCAGCATGCCCGCTCCTCGATTGAGCAGTTGAAGGCTTTGCAGGCGCTGGGGGTTACTTTGGCGATAGATGATTTTGGCACCGGTTATTCTTCACTGAGTTATCTTAAACAGTTGCCGATTCAGAAACTGAAAATAGATCAGTCTTTTGTGCGCGATATTCCGGATGACCCGGAGAGTATGTCTATTGCAGATGCGGTTATTGCGCTGGGTAAAAGTCTGAAGCTAACCGTGATCGCCGAGGGTGTCGAAACCGCAGAGCAGGCGATGTTCCTGGAACAAAGCGGCTGCCATGAAGCCCAGGGGTATTTGTATAGTAAACCGGTTGGTCCGGAAGTGGCTGAGCGGTTGCTGAAAAAGTCAGGTCAGACCTGATCCGGTATTTAAAAACTTTGTGTCAGGATAAAGCTGGTCGATCTGTACCGGCTGCAATAAACTGAAGCATCTTTAATTTTTGTGATGACCGGGTTGCCTGCACAGCCTCGTCTGATGAGTATAAATATGAGCGATAAAGGAACACTCTACGTAGTTTCAGCACCCTCCGGTGCCGGTAAAACCAGCCTGGTTAAGGCATTACTGAAACGTGATAACCGGGTGCTGGTTTCCGTATCTCATACCACGCGGGAGAAGCGCCCCGGCGAAGAGGACGGTAAAGATTATAATTTTGTTGAGATGGCCCGGTTTAATCAGATGATTGAGGCGGGTGCTTTTCTGGAGTATGCCGAGGTTTTTACCAACAAATACGGCACCTCTCAGCAGTGGGTGGAAGCGCAGCTGGACCAGGGTATGGATGTTATTCTGGAGATCGACTGGCAGGGCGCTCAGCAGGTTCGCCATCTGATGCCTGCTTGTGTCTCTGTGTTCATTATGCCACCGTCCAGAGAGGAATTGCGCAGCCGCCTGACAGGGCGCGGCACGGACGGCGAGGATGTGATTGATTACCGTATGTCCCAGGCGGTGAGCGAGATGAGCCATTATGGTGAATATGATTACCTGGTTATCAATGATGAGTTTGACCTGGCGTTGGATGAACTGGCATCGGTCTTTACGTCCCGCCGCCTGGATCAGTCCCGGCAGGCTGATAAGTACCAGGAATTATTTCAGGGCCTCTTGTCAGTCTGAACATTCGGGAGTAAACTGCCCGGTCTTCCCAAACCCTGGATTAGAGGCTGAACATGGCTCGCGTAACAGTTGAAGATTGCCTGGAAAATGTTGATAACCGCTTCGAGCTGGTCATGGTCGCTTCCAAGCGTGCCCGTCAGCTGGCGACCGGCGGAAAAGAGCCCAAAGTTGAGTGGGAAAATGATAAGCCGACTGTGGTTGCCTTGCGTGAAATTGCTGAAGGCCATGTCAATAATTCCGTCCTGGATGATATTGAAGAAGTCTGATACTTTCCCAATTCCGCTTTATACGGCATCATTCCAGCTAGCAGACACTTAAGTGTGATGGCGCTTTAAAGGAGGGATGATGCCGACCATTGATGCACTTTCTGAACGTTTAACCGACTACCTGGATCCTGTTCAGGTTCAGCAGGTGCGTCGTGCTTATTTTTACGCCGAGCAGGCCCATGATGGCCAGCGCCGTAAAAGTGGCGAACCTTATGTGACCCATCCCCTTGCCGCTGCCAGCATTCTTGCAACTATGCATATGGACCATCAAAGCCTGATGGCGGCCATGCTGCACGATGTGATTGAAGATACCGAAGTTACCTACGAGGGAGTGCGCTCCCAGTTTGGCGAATCTGTGGTGGATATTGTCGACGGTGTCTCAAAGCTGACCCATCTGGAATTCGAAACCAAAGCCGAAGCTCAGGCCAGTAATTTCCAGAAGATGGTGCTGGCCATGGCGGAAGATATCCGCGTTATCCTGGTTAAACTGGCGGATCGCCTGCATAACATGCGAACCCTCGGTGCTATGCGCCCGGATAAACAACGCCGCATTGCCAGGGAAACCCTGGATATCTATGCACCCATTGCAGCCCGGCTGGGTATGCGTGATTTGCAGATTGAACTGGAAGACCTGGCGTTTCAGGCGCATTTCCCGATGCGGGCAAAATATATCCGTCGGGCAGTGGTAAAAGCCCGGGGCCAGCGCCGTGATGTGATCAGTTCTATTCAGAACACCATTCAGAAAAGACTGCAGCAGGAAGGCCTGACGGGTACCGTTACAGGCCGGGAAAAACATCTGTACAGCATCTATAACAAGATGAAATCTCAGAGCAAATCCTTTGCTGAAATTATGGATGTGTTTGCTTTTCGTGTTGTAACTGAGTCGGTGGATGATTGTTACCGGGTGCTGGGTGCGGTGCATAACCTGTACAAGCCGGTGCTTAATCGCTTTAAAGACTATATTGCCATCCCGAAATCCAACGGCTACCAGTCTCTGCATACCGACTTGTTCGGCGCGCGGGATATTACCATTGAAGTGCAGATTCGTACCAAAGAGATGGATGCGGTTGCCAGCCAGGGTGTAGCTGAACACAGTCATTATAAAGATTACGGAGATTCGGACAGTGCGGTAGGCTCTTATAAGCGGGCCCGTAAATGGGTACAGGGACTGCTGGAAATGCAGCAACGTGCCGGTAATTCGATGGAGTTTATCGAAAGCGTTAAAGATGACCTGTTTCCCGATGAAGTTTACGTCTTTACACCCAAAGGACGTATTCTGGAGTTGCCTGCCGGTGCAACGGCCGTCGACTTTGCTTATTCCGTACATACGGATGTGGGTAACTCTTGTGTATCCTGCCGTATCGACCGCCGTCTGGCACCGCTTTCCCAGCCGCTGGAAAACGGGCAGACGGTTGAAATTATTACCACGCCCAGTGCACAGCCTAATATGGCCTGGCTTAACTTTGTGACTACAGGCAAGGCACGTACGGCTATCCGTCATTTCCTCAAAAATCAGCTGCGCCATGAGTCGATAGATCTGGGTCGCCGCCTGCTCAATCAGTTCCTGAGCAAGTACGGTATTAATATCAAAGAGGCTGATCAGGAAAAACTACAGGCGTTGCTTGAAGAGGCAAATTTTGGAACCTGTGATGACTTGCTTGAAGATATAGGCATGGGTAATCGTCAGGCTTATGTTGTGGCGCGTCGTATCCGGCCTGAATCGAGTGAGGGTGGCGAGCCGGGGCACGCCAATCCGCTGGCGATCAAAGGTATTGAAGGCATGGTGCTGCAATATGCTAAGTGTTGCCGTCCGATCCCCGGGGATCAGATTATCGGGCATATCAGTGCCGGAAAAGGCCTGGTGATTCACCGCACGGCCTGCCGCAATATCGCTTACCTGCGTGATGACCCGGATAAGTGTATTTATCTTGAGTGGTACGATGAAATTCGTGATGAATTCAGTGTGGATCTGTCCTGCGAGGTAGAATCACACCGGGGCATTATTGCAGAGCTGGCCGGGGAGGCGACTGCTATGGGTGCAGATTTGTTGCAGATAGATATTGATGATCACGAAGGAAAACTGGCGAAAGTGAATATGGAAGTGCAGGTTAAAGATCGTATTCACCTGGCCCGTGTGATGAAAAAAATGCGATCTTTGAAAACGGTTAATCGTATCATACGTAAGTAAGGCGCTGGCGGGGCGACTACTTACGGCTACCGTTTTTATTCCCTTAGCTGCCACTACTGGTATAGCTTGCATGGGCAGGTTACAGTAAAGGCTGATCATCGTTGGAGATAGGAAAATGTCTGTAGGCGTTGAAGTTGCATCTGAGGATCATGGTGGCCGCATCGCAAGGCTGGTGCTGCTGCATGATGAAAAAGGCAAAATGCTGGTCTTGCTGCCGGCAACTGCGTTATTAGATTTAGCTACTATCTGGGCTTTTACGGAGCGCCGCTTACAGCCGGTAAAAGCCTCGGATGTCCGGCGTTTTTTTACGCAGCCACAACTGCAGGGTAAGGACGGCTTTGCAAAGCTGGCCGGGTTGCCTCTGCTGGTGGACGAGCAGTGCTCAAAACATAGCTCTTTGAAGGTAACCGAGCCTTATTCAGGCGCAGCCTGGCAGGTGGCGGCAGATAAGCTGACGACAGGCCTGTGTTGTCAGTTATCTCTTTATGCCAGCCAGATAGTCGCCCGAACGCCTGAAGGCAGCGATGAAGCAGTCATTACCAGTGCGGTAAAACGTTTTACCAGACTGCGTATTCAGCAGCGTCTGGAAGATACGCTGGGGTTGCCGTCCATGTCCCCGACAACCCAGAAAATTCTGATGTTAAGGTCTGACCCTGATGCTGATATTGAGGATCTGGTCGAGGTGGTGCGGGTTGACCCGAGCCTGTCTGCTCAGGTGATGAGCTGGGCTGCTTCGCCTTATTATGCTGCGCCTGGAAAAATCAGCTCTGTTGAGGATGCGGTTATACGGGTACTGGGTTTTGAGCTGGTCGTAAATATGGCGCTGGCAACGGCGATGGGGCGCATGCTAACGGTGCCGGAAACGGGACCCAGAGGCGGTACACCTTATTGGGTACAGGCTGTGTGCTGTGCAACCCTTGCCGAATTACTCTGTAAAAAAATGCCTGCTGCGATGCGCCCGGAGCCGGGTCTGGCTTACCTCGGTGGTTTGTTGCATAACTTCGGTTATCTGGTGCTTTCCCATTTATTTCCGCCTCAGTTTACGGTGCTTTCGCGTTATATAGAGGCGAATCCTCATTTCAGCCTTGAGGCGGTAGAGCAGCAGGTGCTGAATGTAACCCGGGAACAGGTTGGTGGCTGGCTACTGGATAACTGGGCGTTACCGGAGGAAGTCTGCGAGGCGATTCGTTATCAGAATAACCGTCAGGCGCAGGGTGAAAACAGTGCCTATATGCAGCTACTTTATCTGGCTAATCGGTTGTTACGCCAGCAGGGGCTGAGTGACGGGCCGGTGGAAGCGGTGCCGGAAGCGGTGCCGGAAGCGCTGGGGCTGAATGCGGCTCAGGTGGCTGAGGCACTGACAGAGCTGATGGCTAAAGATGAATCTATTCGTGAGCTGACCGCATTACTGAATAGCAGTCAGAGCTGACCTGCTCTGGCTTTTTCGGTATTTTTCAGAGATGAAGTTCCGCTTCCAGTGTTTCGAGCATTTCCTGTTGCTCAAGCCACTGCTCTTCGGCTTCTCCCGCCTGACGCTTCAGGGTCGCCTGATCCTGAAGTAACTGTTTTAATTGTGCTTTATTTTGCTCTTCATAGACCGCCGGATCGGACAGTGTGGTTTCCGTTTCGCTGAGTGCGTTTTGAAAGCGCTCCATCGACTGTTCAAGTTTTTCCAGCTGCTTTTTCAGCGGGCTGAGTTTTTTGCGTTTTTCCGCTGCCAGTCGCTTCTGTTCTTTTTTATCGGCTGCGCTGATTGAACGGTTTTCACGTTCGGGCTGACTGTTGCTGTCCGGTTGTTGCTGACGTTTCTGTTCGCTCAGCCAGTTCTGGTAATCATCCAGGTCCCCCGGGAAAGGGCTGACTGCGCCATCTGCAACCAGTAGAAATTCATCAACCGTATTACGCAAGAGGTGACGGTCATGGGAGACCAGAATCAGTGCGCCTTCAAAGGATTGCAGAGCGAGGGTCAGCGCGTGGCGTACCTCAAGATCCAGGTGGTTGGTAGGCTCATCCATTAACAGCAGATTAGGTTTCTGCCAGGCGATCAGGGCCAGAGCAACACGGGCTTTCTCGCCACCGGAAAAGCGCTTTACCGAATCCAGGGCATCATCACCCAGAAAGCCAAAAGTGCCCAGATAGTTGCGAATTTCCTGCTCTGAGCTATCCGGGGAGAGCCGCTTGATATGCAGCAGAGGAGAGGCTTCCAGATCCAGTGCTTCGAGCTGGTGTTGGGCGAAATAGCCAACCTTCAGGTGCTCACCGCCATTAATTTCACCACTGAGCAGCGGCAGATCGGCCACCAGTGATTTAATCAGTGTGGATTTACCGGCACCATTAGGGCCGAGCAAACCGATACGTGCGCCTGGTGCCAGGTTGAGCGAGAAGTCCCTGAGAATGACTTTACCGGCATAACCACAGCGCGCATCGCGCAATGACAGCAGGGGGTCAGATATTTTATCTGCTTCACGAAAGCTGAAGTTGAAAGGGCTGTCGATATGGGCAGGCGCAATTTTTTCCATGCGTTCAAGCTCTTTCAGACGGCTTTGAGCCTGCTTGGCTTTGGTGGCTTTTGCACGAAAGCGGCGCACGAAATTTTCCACTTCGCTGATGCGGGCCTGCTGCTTATCAAAGGCCGCCTGCTGCTGAGACAGTTTATCCGCTCTCAGGCGTTCAAACTGGCTGTAGTTGCCTTTGTACAGATCAAGGCTGCACTGATGAATATGGGCAATATGCCCCACAACGTTATCGAGAAAATCCCGGTCATGGGAGATCAGAATCAGGGTGCCGGGATAAACGCGCAGCCACTGCTCCAACCAGATCGTAGCATCAAGATCCAGGTGGTTGGTGGGCTCGTCCAGCAGCAGTAAGTCAGAACGGCACATTAAGGCCTGGGCCAGATTAAGACGAATACGCCAGCCGCCGGAAAAATCCTTTACCGGGCGCTGCGCATCAGACGTGCTGAAGCCTAATCCCGCCAGTAGCTGATGAGCACGGGCTTCGGCACGGTAGCCGTCGAGGCCGTCCAGTTCGGCGTGTAATTCGCCGATACGGTGGTGGTCGTGCTGTGCTTCGGCATCGGCCAGGGCCTGTTGGGTCTGGCGTAACAGAGGGTCACCATCGAGCACGTAGTCAACGGCGCTGCGCGTGGTGGCAGAGACTTCCTGCGCCATATGGGCAATGCGCATGTGTCCCGGCAGCAGAACATCGCCCTGATCGGCGTGTAACTCGCCCAGGAGTAATTTAAACAGGGAGGATTTGCCTGCGCCGTTGGCACCAATAAGACCCACTTTCCAACCACTGTGAAGGGTTAGACTTGCGTCCTCTAGCAGGGACTGGGTCCCGCGGTGTAAGCTGACTTGCTGTAACTGAATCATGGCGGCGGATTGTACCACAGCAATGAATATCGATAACGATCTTTGGCGTTATGCGCTTACGCTTTACGGGCAGGATAAGGTTGAACCGGCCTGTCTTCAGCTTCAGGCTGCGGGACTGAGTATAAATATGCTTATTTTCTGTATCTGGCTGGGCCTGGAAGGACGTACATTTGAACCGGACAGGCTGACCCGCGCCGGACAGTGGCGGGCGCAGATTACCGGGCCTGTACGTGGCATCAGATACCAGGTACGTGACTGTAAGGCGCAGGCTGCGGCCTGGGAGCCTTGTTATGTTGCGCTGAAAAAGGCTGAGATGGCCTGTGAGCAGGTTGAAGTTGCATTGCTTTGTGAGGCCGCTTTTAAGATGAGAGCAGCAGAGCCGGGAGAGGTTTTGATACTGGAAAATCTTGCTCGCTACCTTAATGGCTGTACACTGGACTCAGATCGTCAGCCAGTCCCTGCACTTTGCACCCTGCTGGAGGCCGTGCTGACAAAATTACCGGAGAACTGGATGAACCGGCTGGGCTTAAGGGATTGAACTTTACTGACCTGGCCCCCACTAATCATCCCTATGGAATACACAATAAGGATCCTATGATGAAAAAAACCTGGCTGGCTGCCGCGCTTGCGACAGCGCTTACTGCGCCTTCGGCGTTTGCGTTTGAACTGACCACAGAAGAGCAGAAACTCAGTTATAGTCTGGGCCTGATTGTGGGCGGGCAGTTAAAAAATGATGTGGCGGATGTTGATCTGGAAGCTTTTCAGCAGGGTATACAGGTTATCTATGAAGATGGAAAACCGATGCTGACACCTGAGCAGGTAAACGAGGTGATGCAGGCCTTCCAGCAAAAAAAAGCGGAAGTTCAGCGTGAGCAGATGGCTCAGATTGCACAAGGCAATCAGGAAAAAGGCCTGAAGTTTATGGCTGAAAATGCCAAAAAAGACGGTGTAAAAAGCACGGAATCCGGGCTTCAGTATGAAGTGCTGACGGCGGGCACGGGTGCTCATCCTACGGCAGAAGACACAGTTAAAGTGCATTACCGGGGTACGCTGGTGGACGGAACTGAGTTCGATAGTTCTTATGCCCGTGGTGAGCCGGTCAGCTTTCCGTTAAATGGTGTGATTCCGGGCTGGACGGAAGGTGTTCAGCTGATTAAAGAAGGCGGTAAAGCACGTCTGGTGATTCCTTCCGACCTGGCTTATGGTCCGGGTGGTATGGGCAATGCGATAGGGCCAAACGAAACCCTGGTTTTTGAAGTTGAGCTGCTGGAAATTCTGCCTAAAGCGGAATAAGTACTGAATTTGTCAGGAAACTGAAAAAGCCGACCGGAAAAGGTCGGCTTTTTATTGCCTGTTCAGAGCGCTTAATGGTCGTGCTTTTGATTATTTTAATACGTTCATAATGCCGTTTGAGCCCAAGGCATAATACTGCCCGCTGCCAAAACCAACGGCATAGACACCCGCCTGCACCGGCCCGTAGGGCGCGCGCCGGTGAATGCGCCAGTGCTTCAGTGTTTTGCCACTGCGCACATCCCACAGCTGAACCAGACCACCTGCCGTGCCTGTGAGTAACTGAGCACTGTTTTTTGAAAAGCGGGCACTGAGATAACTGACACGTTTGTGAAAGAAATCACCCTGAGTGCTGAGTGTCTGCTTAACGTTGCCGTTGTGGGTATTCCAGATAACTGCTTTATCCAGGCTACCGGAACTGAATGCCCACTGGCCGTCAGGGGACAGGGCAACCGTATCAACCACGTTCTCGAACGCCAGCTCCTGAAGCAGCTCACCGGTTTCCACGTTCCAGAGTCTGGCTTTATAAGCATCGGACCCCGTCAGGGCGTAGCGGGCATCATCGCTGAGATCAACCGTGCGTACACGGCCATCGTGGCGAAAAACACGTTTTTCACCCCCGTTCTTCGCATCAAAATAAACAGCGGTATGGTTGCTTAAGCCCAGCAGGGCGAAGTCGCCATTGGGTGAAAGGTCCATTTTCAGAATCTCAGCGGGAGAACGCCAGAATCCAGCCGGTTTTCCATCGGCGATATTCCAGAGCACCAGATCCTGTTGGCTGGCGGTGGCTGCATAAGTTTCATCGGGGGAGAAGGCGGTTGCGGCAATCAGACTGAATGCGTTGGCTGTGTGATTCCAGTTAAACTGCCGGGCATGTTGAGTCACCTGCCAGAGGCTGCCGCCATGGTTAAAAGAACCCAGAGCGGCATAACGGCCAGAGGCTGATAGCGAGGCTGAATAAGCACCCCGTGCCGCGTACTCTTTCCAGAGTGTCGGTGCTTTACCGCTCTCGCAACCGGAAAGCGCCAGGGTCAGCGTGAGCCCCGCCAGAATACTGTGCGCTTTGTGCATGGGTGCCGCCTTAATTGCTACTACGGTGTCATTTCAGGAGTCAGATTAGAATGCGAGGTGTGTAACACCTCAATCATCCGGTCTTCCAGTTCAAAGCGTTCTTCCAGTTTTTCGCCCAGACCGGACAGATCATTGGCCAGTTCTCTGACAATCTGAACACTGAAAATTGCGGTTGAGGCATACTGATCATTAAAGTCCAGAGCAAGGTTCGTGCTGTGCTGTATTTCGGGAAACAGTTTTTGAGCTTCCTCGACACTGCCGTCATTGAACTCGCTGCCTTCGCGCAGTAGCTGTTCATAGACTTCGAAATGCCCGGATGACAGGTAATCCATCAGCAGCTCACAAAAGAGTTCTACTTGTTGGGCTAATTCATTATCGACCGGGTGTTGTGGCAGGTGCACAAATGCACTGATCAGCCCCTGGCGTTCCTCCAGCCAATGGTCGATGATGTCACTGACGCCGCCCCAGCGTTCTTTGGCGTCTTGGCATTTTTCCAGCATCCTGTGCCTCCTTTCATTTTTAATATGGCAGACAGATACATCATATGCCCAACGGGAACAGCGGTGCAACATGGCGGTGACACCCTGGTGCAGTTATACTGATCTGAAATCACCACCCAGGTGAAAAGAGCGCGGGGAGAAAGGATAGTGAAACGATTGCTGTTGGTGCTGGTATTGGGTTTTTTTATGCAGACAGCCTGGGCTGCAAAGACAGAAGTGCCGGCTGATTACGTTAACTATATCGAGCTGAAACCGCTGCTCACCAATTATGGTGGCCCGGGTAAAGTCCGCTTTGTGAAGTGTGAAGTGACGATTCAGGTCTCAGCGCCTGCTGCGCACCATGCGGTGAACTTTCATATGCCTCAAATCCGAAACGATATTGTATTTTTGCTCAGTGACCAGACCCACGAGCAGATGACCTCCATTGAAGCTCAGTCAGACCTGGCCAAAAAGGCATTAGACCTGGTGCAGAATATTCTGGTTGAGGAAGAAGGTGAGGCTTTTGTGACGGATCTGTTTTTTACGAGTTTTATGACACAGTAAGGTGTTTTATCATCAAAAAAGGCCGCATGATGCGGCCTTTTTTGTGGCGCTGATTAACCGGCCAGATATTCAGCCAGGTATTGATCAAAAGGCTGACTGTCGGCTTTTTCTAACGCCGCCTGTTCTTCCAGCGATGCCATCGCCTGGCTGTGTAAATCCGCAGCGACCAGCGCTTCTGCTTTGTGCTTTAACAGCGTTTTACGGTGCTGTTGACTTTGCTGCAGGGTCAGTTGTTCGTAACTGATATTGTTTTCCTGCAGGGCCGCCAGTACCTGCGCGGAGGGTGTCAGTGCCGGGTTGTGTAGTTTGGCACGTTGGATCTCAACGCTTTGCCTGTAGTTTTCAGACCCCTCAATCTGGTCCATCATCTCTGCCGTACGCTGAATGTTATCCATCAGCTCAGAGCCCCATTGCTGCAGGCTGATGTCACCGGTTTCACGTTGCAGCATCAGGCCGGGTTCACGTCCCCGGGTCACAACCGACTGATGGTTGTCGTTTATAAGCTCGCATTCCCGCAAACTGATATCACTATCGTCTGACAGCAGGCAGGTAATCAGGAACAGATCGATAAAGTCGGCCTGTGTCTGATCAATGCCCAGCGGAAGGAACGGATTGATATCCGTATTGCGTACTTCGATATACTCAACACCCCGCTCTTTCAGGGCGTGCAGTGGTTTTTCACTGGCATGGGTAACCCGTTTTGGGCGGATATCGCTGTAATACTCGTTTTCGATCTGCAGAATATTGGTATTCAGCTGTTGGTACTGTCCATCAACCTTAACACCCAGCGCTTCATAAGCCGGGTAAGGGGTATTGATGGCCTCATGCAGAGAACGCGCATAAGTGGACAAGTGATTAAAGCAGATATTCAGTGAGGCCTGGGCTTTATTGGAGTAGCCCAGATCGCTCATGCGCAGTGAGGTTGCATAAGGCAGGTAAAGGGTATCTTCGCCGTGTTTTTCCAGTTTGTGTGGTTTGCCGGCCATAAACGAAGCGGACAAAGCCGGAGAGGCACCAAACAGGTAAATTAATAACCAGGCGTTACGGCGAAAATTACGGATCAGGGTAAAGTAAGCCGCCGACTGGAAATCCGTCAGGCTGTCGTTGTTCTGGCTGAATGTCTGATAGGCGGGCCAAAAGGCTTCAGGCAGGGAAAAGTTGTAATGAATGCCTGCAATGGTTTGCATCATTTTGCCGTAGCGGTGATTCAGGCCTTCCCGGTAAATGCTTTTTAGCGTGCCCACATTGGAGTTGCCATAATAAGCCACGGGTATGGCTGCTTCATCGGGCAGGTTACAGGGCATGCTGGCAGACCAGATCAGCTCCTGATCCATATTGGCGTAGGTAAACTGATGCAAGTCGGCAAGGAAGTTCAGCGCATCACCGGAGCGTTTAAACGCGGGTGTAATAAACTCCAGCAACGCCTCAGAGTAGTCCGTGGTGATATGGTTGTGAGTCAGCGCCGAGCCCAGGGCTTTTGGGTGGGGTGTTTCGGCCAGGTTACCGGCGGTGTCTGTGCGCAGACCTTCTTTTTCCAGCCCGTGTAAAATGCCTTTTAGCAGGGGTGTGTGGCCCTGATTGATCAGCCATTCCAGCTTCTGTTCAAATGCTGCAGCCAAGGTGCTGTCCTTCCGTTGTTATACAAAGGTCGCTTATTATAGATGAGCAACTGTTAAATTGTCGCACTGTAACACTCAGTTTCTTATTTAGCGCTAATATTGATGACATTCAGCTTAGGTTAAAACCGGCGGATTTGAGTTTGTCCGCTAACTGTCCCTGTGCGATTGTGTGTGAGCGGCCGGTATTTTTGCTTTCTTTACTGCCACTGTGATTACCTTTCATGCTGAGTGCGATGCGTTTACGCTGCATATCAACCTCCAGCACACTGACCTGAACAATATCACCGGTTTTGACCAGTTCATGGGGGTCTTTAATAAAACGGTCGGCCAGCTGAGAGATATGCACCAGTCCATCCTGATGCACACCTATATCCACAAAAGCGCCAAAGTTGGTCACGTTGGTGACGGCACCTTCCAGTGTCATGCCGGGTGTCAGGTCATTCAGGCTTTCAACGCCCT
The DNA here is from genome assembly GCA_049599735.1 of Pontibacterium sp. Lineage (GTDB taxonomy): Bacteria > Pseudomonadota > Gammaproteobacteria > Pseudomonadales > Balneatricaceae > Pontibacterium. The sequence goes on from JBMYOX010000013.1 coordinate 24,464, forward strand.
GGCTGAATTGCGCGGTACGAAACTCAGGTCGGGGATCGCGACCCGGTTTCTCCAGTTCCTGTAAAACATCCTGGACGGTATAGCGGCCGTACTGGTCAGAAATAAACTGCTGGGGGTTAAGGCTGCCTGTCCGGTCTGCAGCATTGAGCAGATCGCTAACCGTACACTGCAGGGTGTTAGCGATTTGTTTGACCAGTGCATAAGTTTCGGGATGTACCGCTGAGTTATCCAGAGGATTATCACCTTCGCGAATACGCAGAAAACCGGCGCATTGCTGAAAGGCTTTAGGCCCCAGGCGAGGCACCTTTTTAAGCTGGTTACGGTTGCTGAAACGCCCCTGTGTCTCTCTGAATGCCACTATATTGTGGGCGGTGCTTTGGGTGAGGCCAGCGACCTGATTCAGCAGTTCGGCCGAGGCGGTGTTTAAGTCGACCCCCACGTGATTCACACAGTCCTCTACTACGGCTTCCAGTTTCTGGCCGAGCCGTGCCTGATCAAGATCGTGCTGATACTGGCCCACGCCGATGGCCTTAGGTTCAATCTTCACCAGTTCAGCCAGGGGGTCCTGCAGGCGGCGAGCGATGGAAACCGCACCCCGGATACTGACATCCAGATTGGGAAATTCTTTGGCCGCCAGTTCTGAGGCGGAGTAAACTGAGGCACCCGCCTCGCTGACCATTACAGCGGTTAATTTCAAAGCTGGATGTTTTTCGATCAATTCCCGCGCCAGTTGTTCTGTTTCCCGGGAGGCTGTGCCGTTACCGATGCTGATCAGCTGTGCCTGATAACGGGAGGCCAGTTTTGACAGAACAGCCAGAGACTGGTCCCACTGCTTTCTGGGGACATGGGGGTAAATTGCGCAGTGGTCCAGTACTTTGCCGGTTGCATCAACAACGGCCACTTTGACACCGGTTCTTAAACCCGGATCCAGACCGATGGTGGTTTTGGGGCCTGCGGGTGCGGCCAGCAACAAATCGCTGAGGTTAAGACCAAAAACCCGGATGGCTTCGTTTTCCGAATGTTCGCGCAAACGTTTGATCAGGTCGGTTTCAAGCTGAGGCTGTAGTTTTTGTTTCCAGCAGCGCTGTACAGAGTTTTCCAGCCAGAGGCCACGACTGCTTTTATCGATCCTGAGATGGTTTTCCCGGCTGATTTGCAACAGAGGATAAGATAGCTCCGATTCATCCGGTTGCAGGCTAAGGCGTAAAATACCGGCTTTAACCCCCCGCAGCAGTGCCAGCGCCCGGTGAGAGGGGATTTTCTGAATGGCTTCTGAGTAGTCAAAATAATCCCTGAACTTGCTGCCTTCCTGGTCTTTACCCTTCACCAGACGGCTGCGAAGCTGGCCCCGTTTCCAAAGCCACTCTCTCAGCTTACCGACCAGGGAAGCCTGTTCAGCGAATTGTTCGATCAGAATATGCTGAGCACCCTCCAGTGCTTGTTCGCTGTTGTTAATAGCCAGGGTCGGGTTGATAAACGGCTGTGCTAAAGTGCCGGGTGTCTGTGGTCCGTCTTGTAAAAGTAAGTCGGCGAGTGGCTCAAGTCCGGCTTCACGGGCTTTCTGTGCTTTGGTGCGGCGCTTTGGGCGAAAAGGCAAATACAGATCTTCCAGTGAACTTTTATTATCAGCGGCAAGAAGTTGTTTTTTTAATGCCTCAGATAACTTTCCCTGTTCTTCGATGCTGTTGATAATGCTGTTGCGTCGCTCGTTAAGTTCGCGCAGGTAAACCAGGCGCTGGGCAAGTTGGCGTAGTTGATTATCATCCAACGCGCCTGTGATCTCTTTTCGGTAACGGGCGATAAAAGGCACGGTTGCACCTTCATCCAGCAGGCCGATGGTAGCCCGGACCTGTTGTGGGCGAACCTGTAGCTCAGTCGCCAGTTGTTGTTCAATATGCATGGGTTTTTCCGAAGCGAGAGGGGGAAAGAACCCCTGTTATAACACCAGGGGTTTCAGCGTTTTTAAGGCTCAGTGATTTCAGGAGACTTCCAGTACCTGCATGGAATTAGTGCCACCGTGATCACCCAGCTGAGCCCCACGAGTCAGGATCACCAGGTCACCGGTTTTTAGCTGATCTTTGGCTTTAAGGCCCGCCAGTATTTCCCGGTTAAGGTCGGCTTCGTTAACGGCAGTGGAGTCAAAAAACATCGGCTCCACACCCCGGTAAAGAGCAACCCGTCGCAGCGTGCGTTCGTTACGTGTCAGGGCGTAAATAGGCAGTCCGGAGCGAATACGGGACATCCACAGCGGTGTAGAGCCAGACTCTGTCAGGCAGATAATGGCTTTAACCCCCACCAGATGATTGGCGGTATACATGGCGGAACGGGCGATCGTTTCATCAAAACGTTCACAGCGCTGTGTAATACCGGTGGGTGTTGGCCGGGATAGCTGATGTTTCTCTGCACCCTGGCAGATATGGGTCATGGCTTTGACGACTTCAACCGGGTGTTTGCCGGCAGCGGTTTCAGCCGAGAGCATGACCGCATCCGTACCATCCAGAATGGCATTGGCCACATCAAACACTTCTGCCCGGGTAGGCATCGGGTTTTCGATCATGGTTTCCATCATCTGAGTAGCGGTAATCACCACACGGTTGAGTTCACGGGAACGCTGAATAATATGTTTCTGCACGCCGATCAGTTCAGCATCACCAATCTCCACACCCAGATCACCACGAGCCACCATCACACCATCACAGGCAAGAATAATATCGTCCAGTGCTTCAGTGCTGGCAACGGTTTCGGCACGCTCGACTTTGGCGATGATTTCTGCCCGGCTACCGGCATTATCCAGTAGCTGGCGGGCTTCACGCAGGTCGTCGCCCGAGCGGGGAAAGGATACTGCCACGTAATCCATATTCAGCTCGGCGGCGACTTTGATATCCCGGCGGTCTTTATCGGTCAGCGCGGCGGCTGACAGCCCGCCACCCTGGCGATTAATGCCTTTGTTGTTGGACAGCGGCCCCCCGATCAGCACTTCAGTGGCTACGCGTGTGCCGTCAATGGCGGTGACTTTTAGCTGCACACGGCCGTCATCGAGCAGTAAGACATCACCGGTATTACAGTCCCGGGGCAAGGCTTTGTAATCAATACCCACCTGTTGCTGGTCACCGGCCCGGGTGTCCAGTGCGGCATCCAGTACAAAATGGTCGCCCGTACTGAGTATGATTTTATCCTGCCGGAAACGGGCAATACGAATCTTAGGTCCCTGGAGGTCACCCAGTACGGCAACCGAGAGCCCGAGTTTGCGGGCACAGTCTCTGACCGATTGGGCGCGTTGACGGTGATCATCAGCGCTGCCGTGAGAAAAGTTGAGGCGAACGGTGTTAACGCCGTTGCGTAACAGGTCTTCCAGAACCCCTGGCTGATCTGTTGAGGGACCGAGTGTTGCGACAATTTTAGTACGTTTTAACATTAGACACTCACTTATCAGCTGCAAAAGGGTTGGCCGGTGTTTAGATTTCCGTATGATCACTTACAATTCAATAACATGCTGCGGGCTTTGTCCACAGAGACGCCATCGCTCACGCGCTTTGTTCAGGCCGCCTGTTAACCCCGGTGTTTCATGTTAAGACGGCCCGGCGCATAATAACAGCCAATGAATAGTTTACCTGCACCCCCTGAACCCTGGCGTAAGCACCGGCTCCTGATCTCTGTTGTCACGCTGATTATTTTTTTGCTGATTACAGGACAGACCGCAACATTCAGTCGTCACCAGGCGATGGATGCCCTGCAGGCAGGCTCCCAGGCGGATCTCAATCGTTATGTTATCAGCCTGCAACAGAAACTCGATCGTTATAAAGAGTTGCCCAGCCTGCTGTCTACTCACTCCCTGTTGCAGGATGCGCTGCGTCAGCCCGACAGTGCTGATGCCCGCAGTGCGGCCAATGTGTACCTGGAATATGTGGCGAATACCGTGGCCGCGGCAGACGTTTACCTGATGAACGTCCAGGGTACAACGGCGGCCGCCAGTAACTGGGCTGAACCCCGCTCTTTTGTAGGTAAAAATTACAGTTTCAGGCCCTATTTTCAGGATGCCATGCAGGGAAAACCCGGGCGCTATTTTGCGTTGGGCACGGTCTCTAAAAAGCGGGGTTACTATTTTTCATACCCTGTTTACTTCCGCGACCGGATTATTGGTGTGGCAGTGGTTAAGATTGAGTTAAATGAAATTGAAGGTGACTGGAGCGCCCCCCAACAGCATATTCTGGTCACGGATGAAGACGGGGTTGTTTTTATCTCAACCCGCAAGGCCTGGAAATTTCGTACGCTGAATCCGCTTTCTCCACAGGCAATGAAGCGTATTGTCGACAGCCTGCGTTACGGTGACCGGGAATTACATGCGCTGGACATTGTGGAGCGCCAGCGGCGACCCGATGCCAGCTTATTGATTACCCTGGTGGAAGGAAACCGGATCGATAATGCCGCCCTGGATGGTGTTTCGACCCATCAGTACCTGCTGCAAAGCAGACAATTGCCGGAAAGTGGATTAACCGTCGTGATTCTGGCCAGTACCCTGCCGGTGCAGCACCAGGTTTTTAATGCGGTTACGCTGGCGGTTGTTGTGTTTGTTGCGCTGGCTTTACTCGTGCTGTTTTTGCTGACCAAGGAGCGGGGAAAACGTGAACGTGAGCGCTTTAAACAGCACCGCACGGAAACGCTTCAGGAAAATGAAACCCGTATTCGCGGCATTATTGATAATACCCAGGCAGGTTTGATTACACTGGATGAAAAAGGGCGTATTGAGTCGTTTAATACAACAGCAGAACGCTTGTTTGGTTATACAGAAATGCGAATTCGTCATCAGTATTTCAGTACGCTGCTGTCACAGGCTGACCGCCACGCGTGCTGGCAGCATATTACAACGCCCGATGCCGAACGTAAGCCTGAACTGTTTATTGAAGCCTCAGGCCAGCGGGCAGATAGCAGTCGCTTCCCGATCGAGTTGATTATCGGGCAAATGCAAACAGGTGGCATAAAACGTTTTATTATTACTATTCATGATATTACAGAGCGTAAGCTTTATGAGTTAAAGCTGCAACGCGCTCACACCGAACTGGAGTCACGGGTCGCCTCACGTACCGTTGCCCTGACGGATGCTAACGAAAAATTAATGGATGAAGTGGAACAGCACCGGAATACGCAGAATGAACTGATCCAGACTGCCAAACTGGCGGTATTAGGTCAGATGTCGGCGGGTATTAACCATGAACTAAATCAACCGCTGACGGCTATAAGGGCCTACGCTGATAACGCTAGAGCATTTCTGGAGATGGGTAAAACGGAGGTGGCTGTGACTAATCTGAAAGAGATTGGCGGGTTGACCGAACGTATGGCAAAAATAATCCACCCCCTGAAAGAGTTTTCACGCAAAAGCTCCGGGCAACCCGAACCGGTCTGTCTCAGAGCGGTACGCGATGGTGCTATGGCTGTTATGTATGGTCGCCTGAATAAACAGGGCGCACAGATCAGCTGGCCTGACACGCTGGATCAGCTTTATGTAATGGCGGATATCGTACGGCTGGAGCAGGTCATGGTTAACCTGATCAGCAATGGTCTGCAGGCGATGGAGTCCGTGCGGGAAAAACGTATTGAAATTGCTGTACAAACGCAGGCAGATCAGCTGATTATCCGGGTGCGGGATTTTGGACCGGGTATTTCTGACGCTGAACTGGACCAGGTCTTTGAGCCCTTCTTTACCACTAAACAAGCCGGGCAGGGGCTGGGATTGGGGCTGTCAATCTCCCACCGGATTATTGAAAATCTTAATGGTCGCCTCAGGGCTGATAACCACCCCCGGGGCGGCGCTGTATTTATTATAGAATTGCCGCTGGCAACCGTTTGTCATAAGTAACGGGCATTCAGAATTAATGGACAGGCAGACAATTTGATGCAGGCAACAGACGTATTACCCATTATTCTGGTCGATGATGAAAAGCATATTCGCCTGGCCGCCGGGCAGACACTGGAGTTGGGTGGCTATGAGGTGACTACCCTGGAATCCGCTGAGCCGGTACAAAATCTGATCAGTGAAGACTGGCCGGGTGTGCTGGTCACTGATATTAATTTACCGGGTATGGATGGCCTGGCGCTAATGCGCCGGGTACAGGCTCAGGATCCGGATTTACCCGTTATTTTAATTACCGGCCATGGTGATATTTCCATGGCAGTCAGTGCCATGCGTGATGGCGCTTACGACTTTATTGAAAAACCGTTTTCCTCTGAGTGGCTGCTGGATGTGGTGCGCCGGGCGATGGAGAAGCGGCGGCTGACCATCGAAAATCGCCGGTTACGTCAGGAACTGGAATTACAAAGCTCGCCAGGCCCTCGTATTATCGGTAACGCACCTGCACTGGTTCAGGTAAGGCGGCTGGTGCAATCTATTGCCGATGCACCGGCAGATATCCTGATTATGGGTGAAACAGGTACCGGTAAGGATCTGATGGCCCGCTATATCCATGACCACAGCCAGCGTCGGGATAAGAACTTTGTGGCGATTAACTGCGGAGCCGTGCCTGAAAACCTGATTGAGTCTGAACTGTTCGGACATGAGAAAGGCGCTTTTACGGATGCCAAAGCCCGCCGTATAGGTAAGTTTGAATATGCCGATGGCGGCACACTCTTTCTGGATGAAATAGAAAGCATGCCCATAACCCTGCAAATTAAACTGTTGCGGGTGCTTGAAGAGCGGGCCATTGAACGCCTGGGCTCGAATAAGCTGATTAATCTGGATCTTCGGATTGTTGCGGCCACTAAAGCGGATCTGAAAACCCTGGCTGAACAGGGCGAGTTTCGCGAGGATCTGTACTACCGCCTGAATGTGGTGCGTCTGGATATACCCGCATTACGTCAGCGCCGGGATGATATTCCGATGTTATTTCAGCACTTCGCATTACTGGCATCTAACCAGTATAGTCGGGCAGTGCCTCCCCTTGCTGCCGAGCGAATGCACAGCCTGATGACCCATGACTGGCCGGGCAATGTGCGGGAATTACGTAATCTGGCAGAACGTTATGTGCTGCTGGGAGAATCCTGTACTTTTGATTTTGATAACCGGCCTATTACGGAAGGTGATCAGAACAGCCTGATGACATTACCTGAACAGGTGGAGCGTTTTGAGAAAATGTTGATTCAGGCTGACCTGGCCCAGCATGGCGGCTCAATTAAAGATACCCTGGTCAGTCTGGGTCTGCCGCGTAAAACACTCTACGATAAAATGAAAAAATACGGTCTGGATAAAAACGACTATAAAAACTGATAGCGGGTGTATGTGACTTTAAGCCGTATATAAAAAAGGCCGCGATTTGCGGCCTTGTTGTCAGGTTATGACTATGACGGAGTGTTTATAACTTAAAACGCTTTACCAGACCTTCCAGTTCCTGAGCCAGAGATGCCAGCTCATGTGATACCAGATTGAGTTTTCCGGCCCGTGCTGAGGTATGGTCGGCAGTCTGGGAAATTTTAGCCACACTGTCTTCAACGCTGGTGGTCATCTGGGTTTGCTCTTTTACCGAAGAGGCGACCTGATGATTCATATCATTAATAACCCGGATCTCTTCAGCAATATTGGTTAATGCATCTGAAGTGCTTTGAACCTGACTGACGCCGTTTTCGGCACTCTGCAAGGAGCGCTGCATCACGTTCACGGCATCCCGTGCATTAAGCTGTAACTCATCAATAATGGTCTTAATTTCTTCTGTCGAATTCCGGGTTCGGCTGGCCAGGGTGCGAACCTCATCGGCCACCACGGCAAATCCGCGCCCCTGCTCGCCTGCGCGTGCAGCCTCAATGGCGGCGTTAAGCGCCAGCAGATTGGTCTGTTCAGCAATTTTCTGAATCACCTCAAGCACCGTACCCACATTCTGGCTTTGTTCGTCCAGTTTCTGGATTACCGAGGTTGCACCGTCAATATCGTTCTTCAGGGTTTCGATAGCGGTAATGGCACTTAAGGTAATGGCGGTGCCATTTGTGCTTTCCTGCAGGGCCAGGTCAGAAGCTGAAACGGTGCTGATGGCACTGGCTTCAACGCTGCGGGTCGAGGCTTCCATCTGTGCCATAGCAGCGGCCACGGCGCTGGTTTGCAGTTGTTGGTTACGCACGGCTTCATCGGCCATCAGGGCAACCTGGTTAATATCATTGCTGGAGGCGCTGAGCTTATGAATCGTGGCGCTGACATGGTGAAGGCTGTCATGGAAGCTTTTTAACATGGAATTAAAGGCTACCGACATCTGTCCGATTTCATCACCCGAATGGATAGTTATACGCTGGCTCAGGTCTGAATCTTTATCGATGGTTGAAATAGTTTCGCTTAACAGATTAACGGGTTTTATCACGATAGAGCGTAATAAAAGACTGATTGCAATCACGCCGATAATAAACAGGCCTAATTCAACCAGCGCTATGTGAGTAACATTGTTGAGGATTTTCTGATCCAGATTTGTAAAATCATAAGTAACACGTACCGCACCCAGCACCGTGCCCTCCGGAACCTGATGGCAAAGCAGGCAGTTTGTACCTTTATAAGAGGGCAGGGCTTTCATGGGTGTAATAACGGTTAAGGTATGGCCCTGATCGTTATTCACTTCTACTGAAATGGCTTCACCGTTCATCGCCCGGCGATCCAGGTCATCCACAATTTGTGAATCTTCAGGGCCAGGGCCATAAACGTCACTGACGGCATCACCACGAATAATACGGGCTTCTGTCAGTTCTTCGCGGGTCAGTATTTTTTCCTGCAGGGATGCGCGGTTAGCCATGGCGCCACTGAGCATCAGTATATTAATACTGTCGAAGTAAGAGCTGGCGGTGTCTGTGGTGGTTTGCCGGGCAACTTCTCTCGCCAGTGATGATTCACTGTTATAGATGGTGCTTAAGGAGCTGATCAGTACCAGCAGGAAGACAACTGCAAGGGATAGATTAACTTTAGTCTGAATGGATGTGCCGGAAATTTTCATGTGTTTACTACCTTCCCTACTGCAAGAACGACCGGGATACAGATGACTTAGTTTAGGCGCTATTACCTCATAAGGTATAGTGTTTTTCAGTTATCGGCGGATATGGGTGAATATTGAGGGTTTAGCAGGAAGTGTTACCCGCAGGGTATAACATCAGTGCAGGGGGTGGATTCTCGCCACTTAATTTTATTGAAATGGGTGGAAATCCGCCGGTACAGAAGTCGGCCTCAGAGCGTGGTAACAAATAATAAATAGTCATAACATATTGAAAATTAATAATAATATTACTTTGTAAGATTATTATTCTTCTGTTGGCATTACCTTTGCTTTTATTGTTTTAGCTTCCCGCAGACCGGTAACCGGTGTTCCGGGGGCAGGTTCGAACAAACAACGCTAAATAAATCAAAAAACAGGAGATGCGTTATGCGTTTACTTACTGCTGCAGTGGCCTCACTGGCTCTGGTTGTTGGTGCTCAAAGTGCGATGGCTGCACCCGTTGAGATTAAACTGTCTCACGTCGTTGCAGAGAACACCCCTAAAGGTCAGATGGCGAACAAGTTCAAAGAACTGGTTGCTGAGCGCCTGGCGGGTAAAGTTGAAGTTAAGGTATTCCCTAACTCTCAGCTGTTTGGTGATAATAAAGTACTGGAAGCGATGCTGCTGGGTGATGTGCAGATGGCTGCGCCTTCCCTGTCCAAGTTCCAGAAATACACAAAACAGCTGCAGGTTTACGATCTGCCTTTCCTGTTTAAAGATATGGCGGCTGTAGAGCGTTTCCAGCAGGGACCAGAAGGTCAAAAATTGCTGGGCTCCCTGAAGAAAAAAGGCCTGATTGGTCTGGGTTACCTGCATAACGGTATGAAGCAGCTGTCTGCCAGTGCACCGCTTAAAGTGCCTGCGGATGCATCCGGTAAAAAATTCCGCATTATGACGTCTGATGTGCTGCAGGCACAGTTTGAGGCGGTTGATGCGGTGCCTCTGAAAAAGCCATTCTCTGAAGTCTTCACTCTGCTGCAGACTAAAGCGATTGATGGCCAGGAAAATACCTGGTCTAACATCTACTCCAAAAAATTCTTTGAAGTACAGCCGTACATCACTGAATCTAACCACGGTGTACTGGATTACCTGGTTGTAACGTCAACCGAGTTCTGGATGGGACTGGATGATGGCCTGCGTGCTGATATTCAGGCGGCCCTGAACGAAGCGATTGCTTACGGCAACAATATTGCTGCTGAAAAAGCGAATGCGGATAAGCAGGCAATCATCGATTCCAAGCGCTCTGAAGTACTGAGCCTGGCCGATGCTGAGCGTGCTCAGTGGGTTAAGGCTATGAAGCCGGTATGGGCGCAGTTTGAAGACGAGATTGGTGCGGACCTGATCCGTGCGGCAGCAGCAAACAACTAAGCACGCTGCCTGAAATAAAAGACGGGCCTGCCAGTCCGTCTTTTTTTCATTACCGCAGTCTTGCAGTAATGCTTAGAGGAGAGCTTCCACCCGGATGTGAGTTGTCCTGTAAGTTTCCCTTCCTTCGGCGATAAAAAACAGTGGTTTTACCACGCCATAAGGTGATCATCATGGTGCAAAAAATAATCAACAGGCTGGAAGAAAATATCCTTTCTCTGCTGATGGTGTCGATGACACTGTTAGTGTTTATCGAAGTTATTCTTCGTTTTGGCTTTAACACGGGTATTCACTGGGCGCAGGAAGTAACTTTGTTGCTGGCGGCCTGGTTTGTGCTTTTTGGCGCCTCTTATGGTGTGAAAGTGGGCGCGCATATTGGCGTTGATGTGTTTGTGAAATTGCTGCCGAACGGTGTGCACCGCGCTATTACGTTACTGGCCATTGTGCTCTGCCTGTTTTACTGCGGTTTGTTTATTTACGGCTCCTGGATTTATCTGGCGAAGTTAAAAATGATCGGCATCGAACTGGAAGACCTGCCGATTCCTAAGTGGACAACCACCAGTATCCTGGTCATTGGTTTTGTGTTGCTGGCGCTGCGCTTTTTACAGTTAGGCTGGGCGGTCATCACCGGGAAGTCGGAGGGTTTCCATCTTGCGGATGAAGGTAAAGAGTCTCTGGAAATTGCTGAAGAATTAAAAGCTACTCTGGATAAGGGAGATAAATAAATGACGATTGCCGCGCTTTTCCTTATGTTGTTTGCCTTTATTTTTATGGGTATGCCGATTGCGATTGCTCTGGGTTTATCTTCGGTCAGTACCATTTTACTGTTTTCTAATGACTCCTTGCCCTCTATTGCCTTGAAGTTGTTTGAAGCGACCTCTGAACATTACACGTTACTGGCGATCCCGTTTTTTATTCTGTCTTCGGCGTTTTTGTCGACCGGCGGGGTGGCAAAACGCCTGATTAACTTTGCAATTGACAGTGTTGGTCATATCCGTGGTGGCCTGGCGATGGCTTCCGTTATGGCCTGTATGTTATTTGCAGCTGTTTCTGGCTCCTCCCCCGCAACAGTAGCCGCGATTGGTACTATTGTTATTGCTGGTATGGTGCGCGCAGGTTATCCACAGTCTTTTGCGGCCGGTGTTATCGCCAATGCCGGTACTCTGGGTATTCTGATTCCGCCGTCTATTGTGATGCTGGTTTATGCGGCAGCCACTGAAGTCTCTGCCTCCCGCATGTTTATGGCTGGCTTTGTACCGGGCCTGATGATGGGTGGCATTTTGATGATTGCTATCTACATTACGGCACGTATCAAAAAACTGCCTGCACAGAAGTTTCCGGGCTTTGGTCAGTTGGCTAAATCCGGTGCGATTGCACTCGGTGGTCTGATGCTGATCATCATTGTACTGGGATCTATTTACGGCGGTATTGCCTCACCAACGGAAGCGGCAGCAGTCGCGGCAGTTTATGCTTATTTGATTGCGGTGATTGGTTACCGTGATATAGGCCCGATGAAAGGTGTCGCCTGGCGCAATGCTGGTGAAAAGGTGGGTACTGCGGCTGTCCGTAACTTGTTCCAGATGCTGATTGCACTACCTAAGTCCACGCAGCATCCTGAAGTGCGTAAAGTGCTGATCGATGCCTCAAAAGTCTCTTTGATGCTGCTGTTTATCATCGCCAATGCCATGCTGTTTGCTCATGTGCTGACCACAGAACGTATTCCGCATACCATCGCTGAATCTATTATGAGCTGGGGGCTGCCTGCCTGGGGATTCTTGATAGTAGTGAACATTCTGTTGCTGATTGCCGGTAACTTTATGGAGCCTTCTGCGATCATCCTGATTATGGCGCCGATCCTGTTTCCGATTGCAACACAGCTGGGTATTGATCCGATTCACCTGGGTATCATTATGGTGGTTAACATGGAGATTGGCATGCTGACACCGCCGGTAGGTCTTAACCTCTTTGTTACGGCCGGCATTACCGGCAGGAACATGGTCTGGGTGATCAAAGCTTGTTTGCCATGGCTCAGCCTGCTGCTGTTCTTCCTGATACTGATTACTTACATCCCACAAATCTCCCTGTTCCTGCCGGAACTGATTGATGAGATGCGGGGTTACTGATTTCCGATTCCAACCCGGAAAACACGGAAACCCCGGCAGCGGGGTTTTCGCTTACTCTCTTCTGTAAAGATGAATGAGTGCAGTTGCCATCGGGGGTTCTCCCCGGTGGCTTTTTTATGTCTGTAAATACTCTTGTGCATTTTGTTCGCTATCGTATCCCGCGAAGCAGTTACGTATAATATGCGACTCTGTCTCTTTGTTCTGGGTGATCGCGTGTTAGGTTCTGTTGCAGCGCTATGGGGTTTTCTGGGTATTTTTTTGATCTTTGGCAGTGCGATTTACCGCCTGAGTCAGGTAGCCTGGCAGATATTTGAACAGCCTCTTGTCTGGTATCACTGGATCGCGTTATTTGCCTGCCTGGCTTTTATGGGGTTTGCGGAAGGTTACCGTGGTTTTCAAAAAGCCTTCTCTCCGCGGGTGGCTGCCCGTATCTACTACCTTTCACAACATGCCACACCCAAGCGTCTGCTTTTGGCACCGCTATTCTGTATGGGTTATTTTCATGTGCGCCGTAAACGATTGATTGTGACCGTGTGCCTGACGCTGGGCATTATTGGCCTGGTGCAGGTCGTGCATCTGCTGGATCAGCCCTGGCGCGGTATTGTGGATGCGGGTGTTGTACTGGGATTAAGCTGGGGGTTGGTCTCTTTAACCCTGTTTACGGCTAAAGCGTTTTTTGGTCAGGGTTTTAACCATTCACCTGAAACGCCTTGATGGGCAGTTGCTCATCTGAAGGTTAAGCTGATAACAACAGGCAGGCGATCTCAGATCACCTGCCTGTTGATACGGTTTGTTGCCGGTGTTTAACCCAGAAACAGCTGGTAAGCCTGGTTATCAGTTTCGTTCCAGAAGTTGTAACCAATCTCCCGCAGGAAATTTTCAACCTGGGGATGCTCTGCTTCAGGCACCTGCATGCCAACCAATACCCGCCCGTAGGCTGCGCCGTGATTACGGTAGTGGAACATGGAGATATTCCAGCGCCCCCCCAGCTTACTGAGGAAGTTCATCAGAGCGCCGGGGCGTTCGGGAAATTCAAAGCGGTAGACTACTTCATTGTTAAGCTGAATGGGTGCGTGACCGCCGACCATATAACGAACATGCAGCTTGGCGATCTCGTTATCTGTCAGGTCTTCTACCTGGTAATCTTTGGCGCGTAGTTCGTTGAGTAACTCTGCACGGCCATCACCGATGCTTTTAGTCTGAATGCCAGCAAATACAATCGCATCGCCGTCATCGCTGTAGCGGTAGTTAAACTCGGTGATATTACGTTTGCCCAGGGCGGAACAGAATTGTTTAAAGCTGCCGGGTCTTTCCTGAATTTTGGCCGCAATAATAGCTTCGCGGCTTTCCCCTAATTCTGAGCGTTCAGCGATATGGCGCAGGCGGTCAAAGTTGACGTTGGCACCTGAGTCAATGGCGATCAGGGTTTCATCACGACGGCTTTCGCGGTTGACGTATTTCTTCAGGCCCGCAACCGCCAGGGCACCCGCAGGTTCGCAGACAGAGCGGGTATCATCAAAAATATCTTTAACGGCCGCACAGATTTCATCGGTGGTGACGGTGATGACCTCATCCACATACTGACGGGCGATATCGAAGGTGTTTTCACCAATCTGGGCCACGGCCACACCGTCTGCAAAAATACCAACCTGGGGCAGAATTACACGCTCATTAGCTTCCAGCGCGGCTTTCAGACAGGCGGAATCTTCAGATTCTACACCAATGACTTTAACTTCCGGGCGCAGATATTTAATGTACACGGAGATACCGGCGATTAAACCACCACCGCCTACCGGGACAAATACGGCGTCTATAGGGCCGCTTTCCTGGCGCAGTAATTCCATGGCGATAGTGCCTTGTCCGGCAATGACATAAGGGTCATCGTAAGGGTGTACGTAGACATAACCTTTGTCGGCCACCAGTTTTTGGGAATGGGCAAAAGCTTCATCAAAGGTATCACCGTGCAGCACAACGTTGCCGCCCCGGGCTTTGACGTTGTTCACCTTAATATCCGGTGTGGTTTTGGGCATTACAATAGTGGCTTTTACACCCATTGCCTGTGCCGACATCGCCAGTCCCTGCGCGTGGTTTCCGGCCGAAGCCGCAACTACGCCGCGTGCTTTTTCTTCGTTGCTCAGTTGCAGCATTTTGTTATATGCGCCACGAACTTTGAAGGAAAAGACGGGCTGTAAATCTTCACGCTTAAGCAAAACCCGGTTTTGCAGGCGTTTAGAGAGCACCGGAGCTTCATCCAGCGGAGTTTCAATAGCCACGTCATAAACACGGGCCTCGAGGATTTTTTTGATATAACGATGTGCCATAGGGGTATCGGACTTATCTGCGTGGGGTTACTGACGGATGAGGTTAAGATGGTAAAGGCTCGGTGAAATCTGAACAAGCACTATTCTGAACAGGCGCTATAAAGCGGCCTATAACCTGTCCGGATTATTTTTGAATGACGCGAGATTATTTCCTGGTTTGTTGAGGATCACTGCTGAATTCGATCTGTCAGCGGGTGCATTCTGTGCGTATAATTTGCGCAATTTTAAGCGGATTGGGGTATACCACGCATGACACAGGACGAAATGAAAAAAGCGGTCGGTCAGGCTGCGGTTGACTATATCAAAGGGCGTCTGGCTAAGGATAGTATCGTCGGTGTAGGTACGGGTTCTACTGCAAACTGCTTTATTGATGCGCTGGCTGAGATCAAGCATATGTTTGATGGGGCTGTTGCCAGCTCTGAAGCAACGGCTGAACGCCTGAAATCTCACGGTATTGCGGTTTATGATTTGAATGCTGTGCAGGGTATGGATGTTTATGTGGACGGTGCAGATGAGTTTGACGGCGGCCTGAACCTGATCAAAGGGGGCGGTGGTGCTTTAACCCGTGAAAAAATCGTGGCGGCGGGTGCAAAAGAGTTTGTCTGTATTGTCGACAGCACGAAGAAAGTAGAGGTTATGGGCGCTTTTCCATTGCCGGTAGAGGTTATCCCAATGGCTCGTTCGCAGGTGGCCCGTGAACTGGTGAAGCTGGATGCGATGCCGGTTTGGCGTGAAAATTTTGTGACCGACAACGGTAATGCCATTCTGGATGTCTATGATCTGGAGATCACGGACCCTAAAGCGCTGGAAGCTTACCTGAACAATATTGTAGGTGTGGTCACTAACGGCTTGTTTGCACAGCGCGGGGCGGATGTGGTGCTGATGGGAACTGAAGCGGGTGTGCAGACGATCACACGCTGACTTTAAGATGGGTTGCCTGAGCGATACTTATTCAGGCAACCCGACTTGTTGTTACCACTGAACAACTTTCGTCAGTGCAATGCTGACCGGCATGGTAATCCAGGCCAGTGCAATCAGGTTAACAACAACCCAGCCAAAACCCGTGTTGTCGCGGAACTCAGTGTCATGATGTGACATATTTTCACCCTTCAAATTTTAAAATAAAGTTGTTTATTCTTTGCGTGACTCAGGTCCATTTGAAAATGGCCTTTGACCGCGTACGCCCCTGTCAAAACCGGTGTTTTGCAGTGATCTGATGTGTTTAAAAAATGCACAGAACTGTATTGGAGCGCGATTCTATCAGCTGATTCAGAGTTTGAGTAGCTTATAAAACCCACATTTTTTTTGCTGATACTAAGTGATTAATATGTGAATTCAGCGGATCAGGGCCAGGGAGTTCAGTCAGGAATATAGAACTAATTGGTTGTAATTTTCGCCAGAGATTTATTTTTGTGGCCTTATGATAGTGAAGAGGGCTACGTTAAGGTCATTAACGGCCATAAATATTGAATAAGGGATCAATCGGATGCGCTGGGCACTGGGAATACTGTTACTGATCGTGCTTACATTACACAACCTGCCTTATGTCATCAGGGATCAGGCGGTGATCTGGTTGCGCGATCAGGGGGTTGAGTCGGCGGGTATTAAAACCTTACGCATTCACTGGTTTAAGGGCATCGTCGAGCTGGAAGGGCTTTATGCGCTATCCGCAGACAAGCTACCGCTTAAGCTGGATCGGCTACTGGTTAGCCTGGATTATGCCGCTTTGGCCGAGCAACGTATTTATCTGAAAACAGTTCAGGTGCAGGGCCTTGTTTCGGGCCTGGTGTCCAGAGATAAGACACAGTGGCTGGGCCCGCTGAATCTGAGTACATTGCTGCCAGACGAAGCAGATCAGGAACAAGCACCGGAAGAACCAGGTGGGGCCAACTGGCAACTGGGTCTGGATGAGCTTGAGCTGGTGGACTTTGACTGGCAGTTGGCATTGGATAATCAGCAACACCAATTAACGCTTAACCATGCAAAAATCACCGGTTTTCATCAATGGCAGGCACAGCAAGCAACTCAGATAAGGCTAACAGGTAACATTAATAACGCACCTTTACAGCTGGATACCCAGGTGACGTCCATCCCGGATCACAAGTCCTCATTGCTTAACCTTAAAGTGAATAACTTTCCCCTGCACTCAGTGACCGCTGCTTTTGAGCCGGAGCTTCAGGCTTACGTTGATCTGGATCTGAAAATTGATGCGCAGTTACAAGGTGGCGGAGTGCAGTTGACACAGACCGGCTTAGTGCGTGTGCGGGACTTTCAGTGGCAACAAGAGAACGGCTATATCAGGCAGCCCCGGTTGCAGTGGCAGGGTGACCTGGCACTGACACTGAATAACGATAAGCTCAGTCGGGTGGCGCTGGAAGGTAAGCTGGCGATGGATCAGCTGGATCTGGCGCAGGCTGAGCAGCAGGTACAGTTTGGCAGCCTGTCTTTAACATCGGTGGTTAAATCGACCGATATGACAAACTTCCAGGTTAGTCTGCCCCATTTATCCCTGGATGCTTTACACCTCAAAGACGGGGCTGATATGTCGGTTCTGCTGGCGCGCCTGATGCTGACCGGCACTACGTTAAATGCGACTGTATCACCGGGGGAAAAGCAGCTGGCAGTTAACTTGCCCAATCTGATGCTTAGTGATGTATCAGCTGAAAGTGCCTCGGATGGCTCGGTAAAATTTGGGCAACTGCATGTTAAAGACACGGCGGTTTCTGCGGTTATTACACCGGATAAAACCGATCTTAAGCTGAGTGTGCCCGCATTGGGGCTGAGCCGTGTGCATATGCAGGATGACTTAAAGAAAACGCTGGCGCTGGCGCAGATAGATCTGGAACGACTTGACCTGACGGCAGCGCTTACCCCTGAAGCACCGCCCTCACTGGCGCTACACCTGCCGGAGGCCAGCCTGAATGATTTCAGCGTATCGGCGGACGCTGAGCCGCTGATTACATTAGGTGAGTTAAAACTTAATCAGCTTGAGCTGGCTTTGCCACTGACGCTGAGTGCCGGGCGTATGGATCTGTCAGCCCTGTTAGTACAGGCTGAGGAAGGGCCTTTGCTGCGCATTTCACAAAGCCACTTTAAAACACTGGATTTTAAACCGGATGAACGGCTTTCCCTGGGCCTCTGGCAAATCAATGGCAGCGAGACAACGCTTAATGTGTCTGAGCAGGGAGCGCTGCCGGATATTGAATGGCTGAAAGCAAAATTACAGGGTGCTAAAGATAAAACAGAGGTTGCTGTGGGTCAGGCCGGATCTGCGTCAGACAAAACGCCGGATCAGGCGGCTCCGGCTGAGCTGGCTGTGCGCCTGGGTCGGTTTCTGCTTGAAGGACAGAACCTGATTCACTTCAGTGATTCAGGTACCCGGCCGGTCTTCCAGGCAGAAGTGGCTATTGAGGCGCTTGAGGTTAAAACGATTGATACCACATCGCCCGAGCCCGGCTCTTTCTCTCTGGCCGCACGGATTAATGGGTTTGCGCAGCTGGAAGCTGAAGGCTTGATGCTGTTAACGGGGAAACCCCATGACGGCCACTGGCAGTTAAGTCTGAAAGGCCTGGAGTTGCCGCCATTGAGCCCTTATGCGGAGCGTTTTACCGGTTATTACCTGCACAGTGGCCAGCTGAACCTGAATAGCAAAGGCACTATTACGGAAGGGGCACTGAAGGGCGAAAATCAGCTTCGTTTACACCGCCTGTCGGTTGACCAGCGTGATGTTGATCAGATAGCGGCGTTTACCCAGAAAATCACCATGCCGTTGGAAACGGCGATTATGATTATGGAAGATAACGATAACAATATTAAGCTGGATATTCCGGTGACAGGTTCGGTGGATGATCCGTCCTTTGGTTATCAGAGTGTGATTAATAATCTGGCGGCCAAAGGTTTAAAAAGTGCGGCGATGAGCTTTCTGACCAAATCCTTACAGCCTTATGCAACGCTGATTAGTTTGGCGAAGTCCGCCATTGATGCCTCGGAAAAAGGAGCGTTTATTACCCTGACGCCGGTCTCCTTTCCGCCGGGCAGTGCGGCCCCGGATGCAACGGCGCTGGATTACCTGAATAAATTGTCGGATATGCTGAATGAACGTCAGGCCATGAAGCTGAATATCTGTGGCCGTGCTGTACCTGCTGATCGGGTAGTGCTGGAACCGGCGTTGCTGGATGAGAATAAAAAACGCAAAAAGCCCTTGCCTGCGGAAGTGGTGAATCAGCTGTTGATACAGCGTCTGGAGCAACTGGCTTCGGCGCGTGCGGCACGGGTGAAAGCACTGATGGCCGCTCAGGTAGACAGTGAGCGTTTGTTTCTTTGTACGTCACAAGTGGATACAGCGCCGGATGCTCAGGCACGGGTCGAGCTGGGGCTTTAGTGTGCCCGACCCGGCGTTTAACGGTGGCTCTGAGCTAAGCACCAGAGCGCAGCAATTGGTAGCTGTTGCGCTCATTAATGCTGCGCCGGGTCAGTGAGCCGGTCAGGACAAACAGCAGGGCCGCCGCAACAGGCAATAACAGCCAGTTAAGAGGGTGCAGCACCGGTTCAATCAGGATTAATTTCTGATGAATAAACCAGAGTGCCAGTTCGCCCAGAATTGCCGCCAGTCCACCGCAGATAAGCCCGAGCAGCCCGAATTCCAGCAGATCCAGCTGACGACATTGTTGTGGTGTGGCTCCCATCACCTGCAACAGGGCATTTTCATAACGCCGCTGCTCCAGCTCCTGACTCAGCGTGGTAAACACCAGAATCAGCCCTGCAAACAGGGTTAAGCCCATCACCAGTCCCGAAGTATCAGTTAAACGCTGAATTAACTGCCGGGCCTGAACCAGCATTTGCTCGATATCAATCAGTGTCAGTGTTGGAAATTGTTTCAGCAGGGCAGGGCCGGCGGCGCGTTGTGCTTGCTCGGCGTGGAAGCTGGTGATATAGCTGACCGGCATATTTTCCAGTGCACCCGGACTAAAAATTACATAGAAGTTGGGTCGGAAAGATTCCCACTGTACCCGGCGAATGGAGCTTACAGTGGCAGTCAGTGTATGACTGCCGATGCTGAATTCCAGTTGATCGCCGACCTCAAGGTCAAGCTTACGGGCAAACTCCTGCTCTATTGAAATACGGGTTTCTGTGCTTTTTTCATGGTGCCACTGCCCGCTAACCAGTTGATTATGGCCAGGTAAGTGGTCACTCCATGAGAGGTTAAGCTCACGGTTAAGCGCATTGTATTTCTGCTGCTCTTCGCTAAAGGCTGCAGAGGTTGGCTGGCCGTTGCGGCCTGTAATACGCCCGCGCACCATGGGGTATAGCTCACTTTTGATCTGGTAGCTGTCGAGTAAGTGAGTGACAGCCTGATGTTCTGTTTGCTGGATATTAATCAGAAAATGGTTGGGGGTATCCGCAGGCAGCTGAGACTGCCAGCGATTCATCAGATCGGAGCGGGCCCAGAGGCTGATGACCATCAGGGCAAGCAACAGACTGATAACCGGAATCTGCATTTGGTGCCAGCGCCGCTGCTGTTGCAGCCTTAAGCGCAGCAGGCGAACCAGAGTATGTTTGCCGGCCAATTGGTGAGCAGATAAACGTAACAGGTAAGCCCCCAGTTTTCCGAGCAGCCAGGCGGTGACTAACAGGCTGATAATCAGGCTCAGGGCCAGTACCACATTATCCAGATAAAACACCAGCAGCAAGGTTAGCAGCAATACGGCGAGTAGTTGCAGCAGGCGTCCGGTCAGCGTTTGCGGAGCAACCGTGCGGCGAAACAACTGCATCACCGATACTTTGCTGAGCGCAATCAGCGGTGGCAAACCGAGGGTAAGTAGTATCATCAGGCCCAGTAAGGCTCCCAGGCCGTAAAGCGCGGGGTTTGCAGAGGGTACAGGCCGGGGTAATAAATCACCGAGCAACTGCAGACTGAGCTGCTCCAGCAGGACGGCACCCAGGCTGCCCAATAACGCACAGAAAACCCAGGCAATGAGCAATTGCAGAAAGAATAAAATCTGCAATTGACCGGCACTCATGCCCAGACTGAGCAAGACGGCGGCGCGGTCTCTGGAGGCCAGAGTGTAGCGTCGTAAACTCAGGGCGATGGTCAGGGCCGAAATCAGCAGCGTGAGCAACGCCCCTAAACGCAGGTAACGGGATGCGTTGTTAAGGGCACCACCGCTGAAATTTTGATCGGCATTTAAGGTGGTCAGGCGTTCGCCGGTTGCCAGCGCCGGACGCAGGCTTTTTTCCAGGCTTAAAAGCGCATCAGACTCTCCGGCAAATAACTGTCGGTAGCGTACCCGTGCGCCAGGGCCTAGCAGACCGGTCGCCTTTAGCTCTGTTTGATTGATAATAATCTGGGGGTTAATGCTGCCGAATCCGGTGCCCCGGTCCGGTGCACTCATCAGTTTGGCCTGAAGCGTAAAGTGGACATAACCTAACTGGATGCTGTCACCTGGCTGAAGGTTCAGGCGTTCAAAGACGGAAGGCTCGGCCCAGGCCATCTGTTTTTCGGGCAAATCCTGCTGAGGCGGTTGTGTTTCTATAACACCGTGCAACGGATAGGGCCTGTTAACCGCCCGGAGGGATACCAGCAGCAGCTGCTCACCGGCTTCCACCATTGTAGGAAACTGTATGACCCGGGTGGTCTCTAATCCCAGTGCGTTGGCTTGTTCAGCAATACTGTCGGCAACGGGTCGGCTGCTGCGCAGTATCATATCGGCCCCCAGCAGTTCGGCGGTCTGGCGGCCCAGGCTGCGTTCCAGCCGGTCACCGACCACGGCGAGTAGGGTGGCGATACTAATGGCAACGGTCAGGGCCAGTAACAGGGCACGCCAGACGGGCAGGCGGGTGGCGGCTCTGTTTTGCTGCCAGGCAAGGCGTAGCAGACTACGGCTATTCATAGGGTTAACTCCAGCAACTCTCCGTTACTCAGCTGCAGGCAGCGGTCGCAGCGGGCAGCCAGGTGGTTGTCATGGGTAATCAGAATCAGGGTGGTGTGCTGCTTTTTATTTAGTTCAAATAACTGCTTAATAATGGTTTCGCCGGTTTGTTCGTCCAGGTTGCCGGTGGGCTCATCGGCGAATAACAAATCAGGTTCAGTGGCAAAAGCACGGGCAATCGCAACGCGCTGTTGTTCGCCGCCTGACAGCTCTGCCGGGTGGTGATTCAGGCGTTCAGACAGGCCAACCTGTGCCAGCCAGTTTTTTGCGTTCTCGGGTGCATGTGGGGTGCCCCGAATTTCCAGCGGCAAAATGACATTTTCGAGGGCGCTTAGTTCAGGCAGCAGATGGAAGGTCTGGAAGACAAAACTGATATGCTGCGAGCGCAGCTGTGCCCGCGCTTTTTCATCCAGCTGGTCTGTAGCCAGCCCCTTCAACCGCACCGAGCCCTGGCTGGGAAGATCCAGCCCGGCCAGCAGGCTGAGCAGGGTTGATTTGCCTGCGCCGGAGGGGCCGATAATTGCTACGCTCTCGCCCTGAGCGATTTTCAGGTTAATGTTTGTGAACAGGGAGAGGGTTCCCGCTTGCGTGTTGAAGCTTTTTGCGACATCTTGCACAGATAAAATGACTTCAGATACGGGATTTTTCATGTTTCGGGTACTCTTTTTGCTCTTGCCATTGTTAATGTCACCCCTGGTTTCAGCGTCTACGCTGCTGGTTTTGGGGGACAGCCTGTCCGCTGCCTACGGTATTTCCCGTGAGCAGGGCTGGGTCGCGCTGCTCGATCGACGTTTGCAGCAGGAAGGTTATGCTGTTGAGGTGGTTAATGCCAGTATCAGCGGGGAAACCACACAGGGTGGGCTGAATCGTTTGCCTGCGCTGCTTGAACGCCATCAACCCGATATTGTATTGCTTGAGCTGGGCGCAAACGATGGCCTTAGGGGCACTTTTCCTGCCGTGATTCATCAAAATCTGGCCCGGCTGACCGAGCTTTCTCAGGGGCAGGGTGCTCACGTGCTGCTGTTAGGTATGCAATTACCCCCTAATTATGGCCCGGCTTATACCCGTCGTTTTGCGGCTTTATACCCGGCGGTGGCAACGGCCCGATCGGCTGCGCTGGTGCCTTTTTTTATGGCCCGGGTTGCGACTGAGTCTGCACTGATGCTGAACGATGGTTTGCATCCTAATGCTGCAGGACAACCTCATCTTCTGGAAAATGTATGGCCGGTGCTGGAGCCGATGCTGGCGCGCTAGCGGGTAGCGGAATCCGGATATCAACCCGGGTGCCCTGATCCAGCGTGCTTGTGATGCTGAACTTACCTCTCAATGCATTAACACGCTCACGCATACCAATCAGGCCAAAGCCTGTTCTGCCCGCCGTTTCACCGGTGATAAAACCTTGCCCGTTGTCGGTAATGGACACTTCCAGGTGGTCGCCGGTCATATCCGTTTTGCGATCTAAATGGAGGTTGATCTGGCTGGCATCGGCATGGCGCAGAATATTGGTTAATGATTCCTGGACCAGTCTGTAGAGGGTGATGTTATAGGTCTCTGACATTTCGTTCAGGGCACCGCTGAACGATGTATTCAGCCTGATTCCCCGATCATTGACCCTGAGATTGGCGATACACTCACGCAATGCATCTACCAGGCCTAAGTCATCCAGGGCGGTGGGACGCAGGTAACGCATTAAATCGTAAGTGACACCGTAAATATGTTGAGCAATGGTATCTATAGAGTCGGCACTTTGGAAAACCGGACTGGTTTCGTCCGGCTGCATGTTTTTTAACATGCGTACGTCAGTGCGGATAGCGGTCAGTGACTGACCCAGCTCGTCATGTAACTCGCGGGCTAAATGCCGACGCTCCTGTTCCTGCACTTCCATGACCCGGTGTGCCAAACGCTGATTTTCCAGTAACTGAGCATTCAGTTCCTGCGTTCGCTGACTAACGTGAGATTCCAGTTGATTACGTTCCAGCTCAAGCTGCAAAAGCGCAGCTTCGCGTTGTGCTTTGTTTTCGTATTTCTGTTCCAGGTAAGTCTGAATGAACTTAAGCAGGGCCAGAGAAAACAGCAAAACCCCGATCATCAGTACCCAGTTGATATCGGTCCAGACCATCGCGCGGGATAGCTGAAGTTGCAGGGGCTGGCCGAATCGATTTAGGGTATGAGTGACGGTTAGTACAGGTAGCAGGCCTTTAGTGGGTTGATTGCCCACCTGAACCAATCGCTCATGATTTGCACCCAGCAGGGTCATGGTCATGCCATCGCCCGGTGACAGGCTGGCAGGCAATAACCCCTTGTAATTGATGACCAGCGATACCACATGAAAATCACCCTGGCGGTTGGCTCTTCCGTTAGGGTAAACCGCCTGGTAAAGCGTGTAAGCGGTGTTGCCGTTATCCAGTTCGAACGATTTGGTCGCAACGGGCTGGCGGTAATAAATGCTGGTCAGGAAGGACTCTGAATAGCGGTCCTCCTGACTCATATCCAATCCCAGAAAGCGGCGTGTTTCTGAATTAAAGGGCTCAATAAAAGTAAAAGGAAAGAACAGATCCTGGTTGCTGCTGTTTTTATGTTTTGAGCGAAGCGTAAAATAGCTATAACCCAGTGTGCGCATGCTTTGCTCAAACTGAGTTTTTTCGGTTGCATTAACGCGCTGCTGAACCTGTAAGCGTTCAACATGCGGATAACGGGCACGCAGCGTAGTGGCAAAGCGGCGCAGAGTCAGGTGGTCATTGGGATGGGTGTCCACAATAATAGAGAAATTCTGTAACAGCACCTCGTTAAGTCGGGTGCGGTCATAGACGCTGTCATACAGGTAACCGGCTTCATCACTCAGGTGTTTCTGAATGCGGGAGTAGTCAAGTTGCAGCAAAAAGAGCTGAACAACTGCTGTGAGCAAAAGCCAGAGCAGGGGCAATATCCATTTGTATCGAGTTAACCTCAATGTGAGACATCCTGTCGCGAGTTAATTTGACAGAATTTTACCTTAATTCAGGGGGCTTTGACGAGTTTTCTGAGTGTCAGGGTATTGGGCGTTTAAACAAAAAAGACGCCACAAGGGCGCCTTTAAGTGTCTTTTCAGGTCTTAAGAAGCCAGGTTCTGGTTTACAAAATCCCAGTTAACCAGCTTCCAGAAAGCACCCAGGTAGTCAGGGCGCAGGTTGCGGTAGTCGATGTAGTAAGCGTGCTCCCACAGGTCAACGGTCAACAGAGCCGTCTGGCCCGCCGTCATTGGTGTACCTGCATTGCTGGTGTTAACAATTTCCAGTGAACCGTCTGCGTTCTTAACCAGCCAGGTCCAGCTGGAGCCGAAGTTGTTCACGGCTTTGTCGTTCAGTTCTGTCTGGAAAGCTTCGAAAGAACCCCATTTCTCATTAATGGCATCTGCAACAGCGCCGGTAGGTGCGCCGCCCGCATTCGGTGCCAGGCAGTTCCAGTAAAAAGTATGGTTCCAGATCTGGGCTGCATTGTTAAAAACAGGGCCAGCGGACGCTGAAAGGATAATCTCTTCAAGCGTTTTGCCTTCAAATTCAGAGCCGGGTACCAGGCCGTTTAACTTAACCACGTAAGTGTTGTGGTGTTTGCCGTGGTGGTATTCCAGTGTTTCCGCAGAAATATGTGGTTCCAGTGCGTCTTTAGCGTAAGGTAGTGCTGGCAGTTCAAAACTCATGGGTGTTTATCTCCTTGATAGATACAGCAATTTTAATGCGCCTGCTGCGAGGAAGCTACGTATTAGTTGCAGTGCGTGAGAGTGAGAATAGCATTGCCTTGCCGCATTTTCATGGTACAAATTGTGGGTGATTACGGGCATGATCACTTTAGTGATAGCCGTTACGACTAAAGTAAGCTGAAAGACAGGCTATGAAGTCATAAAATGGCCGTTGATAACAAAAACTACAAAAAAGTGTTGATAAATATATGGGTAAGGTTTTTCTCTGGATAGCGGTAGTTTCACTGGCAATATTTACAATGAAAACAGAATTGTGGTCATCTAAAACCAACACCCCTTTTGTTCAGGGCTGTATGGCGGGTGAAAATTCGACGCTGGAACGTTGTGAGTGTTTGAGCAAATATGTACACAAACATTTTAGTGATATGGAAGTGCAGGCCATTATGGATCAGCGGATGGAAGGCGCTTTTGCTCAGAAAGTGAATGAAGTGATCCGTGCGGGCTCTCAGTCTTGCCAGACACCTTAGGTCTTTTCAGGCAGGCCCAGTGTGTGAAAGGGAAATGCCGGATCGCCCACGACATAAAAGAACGGATTGAGCAAAGACGAACGCTGGTTGTAGCTTAGAGGCACCCGCGTTTGAGCGTCAATCAGCAAGCCCCCGGCTGCCTCCACAATGGCTTGTGCGGCGGCCGTGTCCCATTCTGAGGTAGGAAACAGTCGCGGGTAAAAATCGGCCAGTCCTTCGGCAATCAGGCACATTTTTAAGGAGCTTCCGTGAGTGATGTTCTCAACCGGATTGAAATATTGGCTCAGGGCTTTGAGTAATAAATCATTTTCGTCCTGGCCGTGACGGCGGCTGGCGGTAACGGTTAACGCAGGTCCCAATGTGCGGCTGTGAATTGCCTGAGCAACACCATCGTTCTCTTGTTTCCAGGCCCCCAATTGATGACCACCCCAGTAAGTGATACCGGTCGCGGGCAGATGGATAATGCCAAAAATCGGTTGCCCCTTTTCTATCAGCGCAATGTTCACCGTAAACTCGTCATTACGACGGATAAACTCTTTAGTGCCGTCCAGCGGGTCAATGCACCAGAGTCGTGTCCAGCTCAGGCGAACATCATCGCTGATGGAGGTGTCTTCTTCGCTTAACTGAGGGATATCCGGAGTGAGCACGGCAAGCCGTTCTTTGATAATCAGGTGTGCTGCCAGGTCTGCTGCGGTGACAGGGGAGTTGTCCCCCTTGGTCTGCACATCAAAATCAGGTCGCTGATAAACGGCCATAATCGCCTGACCTGCATCCAGGCAGATTTTTTTTAGATCGGGGAGTAGTGGCCTGATATCCATCAGTCCTGGGTTTCCTGTGCCAGAAAGGTGCGGGTCATATAAAGCGCGGCGATGGCACGACCTTCGGTAAATTCTGCCTGCATCACCAGGTTTTCAAGATCATCCAGCGGCCAGCTGATCACTTCCAGTTCTTCAGGCTCATCACCGGGCAGGCGGCAGGGGTGTAAGTCACGGGCGATAATGACATGGATGCTGTGGCCCATATAGTTAGGTGCTGATGTCATCAATTTAAGACTATCCAGTTGATTGGCACCGAAGCCTGCTTCTTCCTTAAGCTCCCGGTCGGCAGCCTGGTGGGGATTCTCGCCAGGATCAATCAGGCCTTTGGGCAGTGTCAGGGTATAGTCTTCAAGGCCTGCTGCATATTCGCGGATCAGCAGTACCTGGCCTTCGGCAGTGACCGGTACAATCATGACCGCGCCGTGGCCTTTAGTTGCCAAACGTTCATACAGGCGCTCGGCACCGTTGGAAAAGCGCAGACTGAGTTCTTCTACCTGAAACAGGCGACTGCTGACGGTTGGGGTGATCTTCAAAATTTCCGGTTTAACGGGCATACTGTTATCACTCTTTTTTAACGAATTTCCCCGGGTCGACACTTATGATTGACTGGTCCCAAATCGATACGGTGCTGCTGGATATGGACGGCACCCTGCTGGATCTGCACTTTGATTCTTATTTTTGGCTGGAGTTTTTACCCCGGCGTTATGCACAAATCCACGCGATGGAGCCGGACCAGGCCCGGGAGTGGTTGCATCAGCGTATCATAAGGGAGCAGGGGACACTAAACTGGTATTGTCTGGATTTCTGGAGCCAGGAACTGGATGTTGATATTACCCGGTTGAAGCGGGAGGTGGCGGACCGGATTGCGTTTCGGCCCCATGTGCAGGACTTTCTTGCCCGCCTGCGTGAGCAAAATATACGCTCGGTGATTGTGACTAATGCCCACCGGGGCAGCCTTGATCTGAAAAAAGAGGAAACGGCGATTCATACCCTGGTGGATGCAGTGGTCTGTTCCCATGATTTCCGTCTGCCAAAAGAAGACGTGCGTTTCTGGGATGAGTTGCAGCAGGTAGAACCTTTTAATCCTGCGCGTACCTTGCTGGTGGATGATAGTCTGGCGGTATTAAACTCCGCGCAGCAGTATGGTATCCGTTATTTGTTATCGATTTATCAGCCGGACAGCCAGGCACCGCGGCGGGTGATTGATGAATTTGATGCGATTGATCATTTTGATGAAATTATGCCAAAGAAGCCTGTTTGATGAGTGAGCAACCCGAAAAAATTCGTCTGGATAAGTGGCTCTGGGCCGCCCGTTTTTACCGTACCCGCGCGATTGCTAAGCAGATGATCGACGGGGGCAAAGTGCATTATAACGGCCACAGGAGCAAGTGCAGTCGCCATGTGGAGCTGGGTGCTGAAATTCAGATTCGTCAGGGCTTTGATGAAAAAACGGTCGTTGTGCTGGTGTTGTCAGATCAGCGGCGAGGGGCTTCTGAGGCGCAAAAGCTTTATCAGGAAACTGAAAAAAGCATTAAAAAGCGGGAGCAGCAGGCTGCTGAACGTAAAGCGATGGGTTCAGGGCTGAATCCCAGGCACCGACCTAATAAGAAAGAGCGTCGGCAAATTATTGGCTTTAAAGACCGGGCTTCGGAGTAAAAAACGCTCGGCCTTTTGTCTCAGAGAAAACGAAGCCAGGGCTGCTTTGTGGTAATATCAGCGGCGTATTTTTTATCATTTTAATTAACGATTCGATATAGACCCTTCATGAGTAATTCTGATCAGATTCAACGTATCTTGTTTGATGAACTGGATATCAGGGGTGTGCTTGTTGGCCTGGAAGACAGCTATCAAAAAGCACTGGAGAAGCACAACTACCCTTTGGTGATTCGCCGGGTATTGGGTGAAATGATGGCGGCGGCCAGCATTCTTAGTAGCAACCTGAAGTTTGAGGGTCGTCTGGTATTGCAGGCGCAGGGTGAAGGCGCTGTATCGCTACTGATGGCCGAATGTAATCATCAGCAGGATCTGAGAGCGATTGCCCGTTTTGAAGGTGACCTGCCTGACGAGGCGTCTTTTATTGAGTTGCTGGAAAAAGGCCGGATGGTGATCAGTATTGATCCGGCTCAGGGGCAGCGCTATCAGGGTGTTGTGCCACTGGAAGGTGACAGCCTGGCGGCCTGCCTGGAAGCTTACTTTGTTCAGTCAGAGCAGTTGCAGACTCAAATGCATTTTGTGGCAGACGGCCAGCGTGCAGCGGGTTTTCTGTTACAGGTGTTGCCTGCCGATGGCACGGCAGAAGAAGATTGGGCACGTATTAGTCACCTGACTTCAACGCTTAAAGATCAAGAGCTGCTTAATCTGGATAATCAGACGTTGCTCTATCGGTTATTCCATGAAGAAAATTGCCGGTTATATGAACCGGATGTTGTACGTTTTCGCTGTGATTGTTCCCGTGAGCGTAGTTTGAACTCCCTGCGAATGATGAGTCAGGCGGAGTTACAGGAAATACTGGCGCAGCAGGGGCATATCGATGTGGGCTGTCAGTTTTGTAATGCGCAGTATTATTTTGACCAGATTGATCTGGACCGACTTTTTTCTGATGCGGCGACAATGCCCGGATCGGATCGGCAGCACTAGTCGTATTGCTTTTTAATGATTGGGCGCAGGACTCGGTGTTATCAGGCCATGGCTTTATTGCGCGCTTTTGTGCGATAATATGCGTCCTTTTTTAATAATTATGACAAAAAACCGTGCGCTTTTTTGCGTGTGGATTCGTCTTAAATACTTATCAGGTAGCGTTATTGGCGCCTACGCCAAGGGAACCCAGTAATGACCAAAGAATCTGTGAATACTGTAAACACCAATCTGAGCCGTGCTCAGCTTGTAGAAAAAGCTATCCAGGCAGGCGAAGGTCGTCTGGCTGATACCGGTGCACTGGTTATAGAAACCGGTAAGCGCACAGGCCGTTCTCCAATGGATCGTTTTATTGTGGAAGAGCCCAGCACCGCTGATGCAATCGACTGGGGCAATGTGAATCGTCCTATCGATGCGGATAAGTTTGATGCGCTCTGGGTGCGTGTAGAGGAGTATCTGGCTGACAAGGAATCGTTTGTTTCTTATGTTCACGTAGGCTCCGATTCAAAACACTATCTGCCGGTTAAAATGACAACACAGACTGCCTGGCAGAACCTGTTTGGTCAGAACCTGTTTATTCTTCCGACTGAGTACAACCAGAAGTCGAAAGAAGAATGGCAGATCCTCAACGTCGCAGAATTTGAATGTGTACCTGAGCGCGATGGTACCAACAGCGATGGTTGTGTCATCATTAACTTTGCTAAACGTAAAGTCCTGCTGGCAGGTATGCGTTATGCGGGTGAAATGAAAAAAGCCATGTTCTCTGTGCAGAACTTCCTGCTGCCGGAAAAAGATGTGCTGCCAATGCATTGCTCTGCCAATGTGGGTGAAGATAACAGCACAACGCTGTTCTTCGGTCTGTCCGGTACTGGTAAAACCACCCTGTCTGCTGATCCTGATTGTTACCTGATTGGTGATGATGAGCATGGCTGGGGCAAAGACGTTGTTTTTAACCTCGAAGGTGGTTGCTACGCTAAAACCATCAACCTGAGCAAGAAAAACGAGCCGATCATCTGGGATGCGATTCGTTTTGGTGCCATTGTTGAAAACGTAGCGCTGAATGAAGCCCGCACCGCCGATTATGATGACACATCACTGACCGAAAACGGCCGTTGTGCATACCCGCTGGAGCACGTTGAAAAACGTACTGAAACCAATACCGGTGGTGAGCCTGAAGCGATTGTTTTTCTGACCTGTGATTTGACGGGTGTTTTGCCACCAGTTTCTATTCTGACTAAAGAAGCGGCGGCTTATCACTTCCTGTCCGGTTATACCGCACTGGTTGGCTCGACTGAAATGGGTTCAGGTGGTGGTATCAAATCTACCTTCTCTACCTGCTTTGGTGCGCCTTTCTTCCCACGTCCGGCGCATGTCTATGCCGACCTGCTGATGAAGCGTGTTGAAGAATTTGGCTCTCAGGTTTATCTGGTTAACACCGGTTGGACGGGTGGTGCTTTTGGTACGGGTGAGCGTTTCAGCATTCCAACCACGCGTGGCATTATTGCGGCCATTCAGAGCGGTGCACTGAAAGATGTGGATACCGAGTTCCTGGAAGGTCTGAACCTGAAAGTGCCTAAGACAGTGCCGGGTGTTGATACTGAATTGCTGAACCCACGTCAGACCTGGGCTGACAAAGGGGCTTATGATGCAACAGCAAATGATCTGATCGGTCAGTTTGTCAGCAACTTCCAGAAGTTTGACGGTGTGGCTGAAGAAATTATTGCGGCAGGCCCTAAGCTGTAAAATACACTTGATGCCTGTTAAAACGCCCTCTTAATTGAGGGCGTTTTTGTTTCCGGCTGATGGGCGTATTGAGGTTTGTCTGCCTTCAGGTGGCCAGCGACGTTATTCAACGCACAGCTTATAATCGATAACCTTCAGGTATTCGGCTTCCTGAAGCAAATCTGCTGCAGTGAGGGGGTGGTGATCCAGCCAGTTTTTGGGGAACCGGATACGGAGTGTTTGTCCCCGGGCCTGATAGTTGAGGGCTGGCAGGCGCTTTCGGCCCTCGCTTCGGTGCAGTAAAACGGCCAGACGCAGTAGTATACACAGGCGTTTATAAGGCTCCTGCTGCTGTTTGGGTAAGCGTTTGAAGTCATCTTTGGGGAATTTTCGGCGGTGCCCGCGGGCGAGCGCAGCGACTAACTGCTGATCGAGTCTGGTGAACCCTGGCAGGTCAGAGTTTTGTAGCAGGTAGGCGCTGTGTTTCTGGAACTGGCTGTGTGAGATGGTCAGGCCAATGGGGTGGGTGCGGGCGGCCCAGCTTAGCATATCGTGAAAGACGGGCCGGGTGAGATCCCAGTCATTTTTCACCTGGGCCCAGCCGAGCAGCGCGGTGGTTTCGATGCGCTCAACCTGCGGCAGGTCCACATGGTAGCGATTCAGCAGGGCATTAATGGTTCGCTCGCGCACATCTTCATGCCTTAGCCGCCCGGCCATATCATATAAAAGCCCTTCACGTAGCGCGCCATTGGAAAAGTGCATCGCCCGGATGTCCAGTGATTCAAAAATGCCACTCAGGATAGCGATACCCGCAGGCAGTACAGCACGTCTTTCAGGTTTGATGGATTCAATATCGATGTCATCACAGGAAGTATAACCGAGCAATTTGTCCTGCAGGGCTTGCAGGCCCTGAAGGGTGATGATTTCATCAGAAAAACCGCAGCTTAAAAGTGCATTACGAGTCGCCTTAATCGTGCCGGATGAGCCGACGCAGCTGGCCCAGCCCAGTTCCCGGTAATCTGAGCGCATGGAGAGTAATTCCTGCATGGCGGCAGTTTTGGCTTGCGCGAAGCGTCCGGCACTGATTTTTCCGTCCGGGAAAAAACGCCGGCTGTAACTGACACAGCCCATATGCAGGCTCTCAAGTTCCCGGGGTTCAAAGCGTTCCCCGATAATAAATTCGGTGCTGCCGCCGCCGATATCAATTACCAAACGTTTACCTGAGTCATCCGCCAGGGTGTGAGAAACACCCAGATAGATAAGCCGGGCCTCTTCCCGTCCGGCAATAATTTCCAGAGGAATGCCCAGTAATTTTTCTGCCTCATCCATAAACTGACCGGCATTCCTGGCTTCGCGCAGGGCGTTTGTGCCAACCACGCGAATCGAGCTGCGGGGCAGGGAGGTAATGCGCTGGGCGAAGCGGCTGAGGCAGTCCAGTCCGCGTTGTTTTGCGCTTTCAGACAGCATCTTATTTTCCCCGAGACCGGCTGCAAGCCGGACTTTTTCAGACATCAGGTCGACAGCCTTTAACTCCCCCTGAGTCAGGCGGGCGACCACCATATGAAAGCTGTTGGAGCCAAGATCAATAGCCGCCAGAAAGTTTGATGACTGACGGCTCTCGTTTGTGGTGTCTTGCCCGGGCATGCTTTGGGGTCTCCCTGTTAAAACCTGATGAACGCTGCCTAAAGATTACCAGAAGCGGTGCGCCAGGGCATGCGGCGACACTTCTGGATTAAGTTTTCTTGTTGATAAATGTGCTGTCAGGATGAAAATTCACGGTATTGAAAGAGAGGTCAGCTTATTATGCCGATTACCAAATAGTTGCCGGGAGTGGTATTATCGGGAGCTTAGTATTTACAAGTACCAGGTATATTGGAGAAAGTATCCCATGAGCGAGAACATCGTAAACGTTACTGATGCCTCTTTTGAAGAAGACGTCCTGAAGGCTGGCAGTGCGGTACTGGTTGATTACTGGGCTGAATGGTGTGGACCCTGCAAAATGATTGCACCAGTCCTGGAAGAGATCGCCAGGGAGTACGAAGGGAAGCTGAAAGTTTGTAAGCTGAACATCGATGAAAACAATGAGACCCCGCCAAAGTTTGGTATTCGTGGTATTCCAACGTTAATGCTGTTTAAAGACGGAAACGTTGAGGCAACTAAAGTTGGCGCTTTGTCCAAGTCTCAACTGGCTGCTTTCATTGACAGTAACCTGTAGTTACCGGCTTTTTAAGAACAGGGTGGTGAAATTACACCACCTTTTCTTGTTCTGGCTATAGACAGCATTGCCACAACCTTCTATAGTTTGCGTGCTGACAGCCCGTCATCCATCATGTTTTTGTTGATACTGTCTGTAAATTCCAAATCTTTCCCGAAATCATCCATTCACTCGAAACACAGCCCGGTGCGGCCTTTCCTTAGCTTATGAATCTGACTGAATTAAAAACAAAAAGCGTTCCTGAACTGCTTGATATCGCCAAAGGCATGGGCATGGATAATCTTGCCCGTTCCCGTAAACAGGATGTTATCTTTGCGATCCTGAAGAGACATTCTAAAGGCGGTGAAGATATCTACGGCAATGGTGTTCTCGAAATCCTCCAGGATGGTTTCGGTTTCCTGCGCTCTGCAGACTGCTCTTATCTTGCCGGCCCGGATGATATTTATGTCTCTCCGAGCCAGATCCGTCGCTTTAATTTGCGCACGGGTGACACGATTGCCGGGAAAATTCGCCCACCTAAAGAAGGTGAGCGTTATTTCGCCCTTCTGAAAGTTAGCGAAATTAATTACGACAAGCCTGAAAATGCCAAGAACAAAATATTGTTCGAGAACCTGACGCCGCTTTTTGCTCAGGATCGTTTGCGCATGGAGCTGGGTAACGGCAGTACGGAAGATTTGACCGCTCGTGTGATTGATCTGGTGTGCCCGATGGGTAAAGGTCAGCGCGCGCTGATAGTATCACCGCCTAAAGCGGGTAAAACGCTGATGCTGCAGAATATTGCTAACAGCATTACCCGTAATAATCCGGAAACCCATCTGATTGTGTTGCTGATTGATGAGCGCCCGGAAGAAGTGACCGATATGCAGCGTACGGTACGCGGTGAAGTGGTTGCCTCTACCTTTGATGAGCCGCCGTCACGCCATGTACAAGTTGCCGAAATGGTGCTGGAAAAAGCAAAACGTCTGACTGAGCATAAAAAAGACGTGGTGATTCTGCTGGATTCCATTACCCGTCTGGCACGTGCTTATAACACGGTGATCCCATCTTCCGGTAAAGTATTAACCGGTGGTGTGGATGCTCACGCGCTGGAGCGTCCGAAGCGTTTCTTTGGTGCGGCACGTAATATTGAAGAAGGTGGCAGCCTGACCATTATCGCAACCGCGCTGGTTGATACAGGCTCCAAGATGGACGAAGTGATCTTTGAAGAATTCAAAGGCACCGGCAACTCGGAAGTTCATCTGGATCGTAAGGTGGCTGAGAAGCGTGTATTCCCGGCCATTAATATCCGCCGCTCCGGTACGCGCCGTGAAGATCTTCTGACCACGGAAGATGAGCTGCAGCGTATGTGGATTTTGCGTAAACTGCTGGATCCGATGGAAGACTCTGCGGCAACAGAATTCGTGATTGATAAGTTGAAAGACTTTAAAACGAATGATGAGTTCTTCCTGTCGATGCGACGAAAGTAATACTGTTCTGAAAGATAAAGGGTAAGCGATGGCTTACCCTTTTTTATTGTAGATAGCTAATGGCTGACTTCCATGGCAACACCTAAATATAAAGACCTGCGCGATTTTATCCGGATGCTGGAAGCGCGAGGCGAACTAAAACGTATCAAGCAGGAAATTGACCCCAATCTGGAGATGACGGAAATTTCTGACCGTACATTACGGGCGGGTGGGCCTGCATTGCTGTTTGAAAATCCCAAAGGTTATGATTATCCGGTGCTGGCTAACCTGTTTGGTACACCTGAGCGCGTTGCTATGGGCATGGGTGAAGAAACGGTTGCCGCTTTACGCGATGTTGGTGAGTTGCTGGCACAGCTAAAAGAGCCGGAACCACCCAAAGGCATGAAAGACGCCTGGGAGAAATTGCCGGTTTTTAAGCAGGTTCTGAATATGGGGCCCAAGGTGGTTAAAAAAGCCCCTTGTCAGGCACATGTGATAGAGGGTGATGCCGTTGATCTGGCTAAACTGCCCGTCCAGACTTGCTGGCCCGGTGATGCCGGTCCGCTGATTACCTGGCCTCTGGTGATTACACGGGGCCCTAATAAGGCGCGGCAGAATCTGGGGATTTATCGTCAGCAGGTGATTGGTCGTAATAAGCTGATTATGCGCTGGCTGGCCCATCGCGGTGGTGCGCTGGACTTCCGGGAATGGAAAGAAAAACACCCGGGTAAGCGTTTTCCGGTTGCAGTTGCCTTGGGCGCTGACCCTGCCACTATTTTGGGGGCGGTAACCCCGGTGCCAGACACGTTGTCTGAATATGCATTTGCCGGTTTGTTAAGGGGTGGAAAAACGGAAGTAGTGAGCTGTATCGATAGTGATCTGCAGGTGCCCGCCAGCGCTGAATTTATTCTTGAAGGTTATATTGAGCCGGAAGAGATGGCTGATGAAGGCCCCTTTGGTGACCACACTGGCTATTACAATGAAGTGGATAGCTTCCCGGTATTCACCGTAGAGCGCATTACACATCGCGATAAACCTATTTATCACAGCACTTATACGGGTCGTCCGCCTGATGAGCCTGCGATTCTGGGTGTGGCGCTAAATGAGGTTTTTGTCCCTATCCTGCGTAAGCAATTTCCGGAAATTGTGGATTTTTATCTGCCGCCGGAAGGCTGCTCTTATCGTATGGCTGTAGTGACCATGAAGAAGCAGTATCCGGGCCATGCCAAGCGTATTATGCTGGGTGTCTGGTCCTTTCTGCGGCAGTTTATGTACACTAAGTTTGTGATTGTCTGTGATGATGATGTGAATGCACGGGACTGGAATGATGTGATCTGGGCGATAACAACCCGCATGGATCCGCAGCGTGATACGGTTATGATTGATAATACACCCATCGATTATCTGGATTTCGCCTCACCTGTTTCGGGCTTAGGTTCAAAAATGGGTATGGATGCCACGAATAAGTGGGAAGGTGAAACTACCCGTGAATGGGGTGTGCCTATCAAAATGGATGATGCGGTTAAAGAGCGTGTGGATGCGCTCTGGGATGACTTGGGCATCCTCCGATGAAGCAATCGGGATTTATCCTGCACCTGTCAGGTGTCGAGCAACCGTTAAGTGTTGAGAAGGATGAATCCCTGTTAACGGCGATTGAACGTGCGGGATACCGTATGCAAAAAAGCTGCCGTAATGGAGTCTGTGAGGTTTGTGAGCTGGTGTTGCTGGACGGAAGGGTTCAGCAGCGTTATCCGGTCAAAACACTCAGTAATAATAAGAACTCCGCAGAAAGAGTCAGAGTGCTGGCCTGCACGGCAACACCACTGACGGATATCCGGGTGAATATAGAAGGGCTTAAGGCCTTTGGAGAACAATCGGTGAAAAAGCTGTGCTGTGAAATAACAGGTGTTGAACAACTAAACGATGATGTTTGCCGTGTGCGTCTGCGCTTACCCGCAACGGCTTCACTGGCGGTTGAATTTAAGGCCGGTCAGTATCTTGATGTTATCCTGCCGGACGGCAAACAGGCCTCCTTTTCTATTGGCTCTGCACCTGAGCAGGGGCGTGATCTGGAATTACATATTCGCTATACACCGGACAGTGAGATGTCCAACGCGATTATGAGTCACCTGCAAAATAGCCCGTCCGTGAATATTGAGTTACCTAAAGGGGATTGCTGCTTAAGTGCCGCTTCGCTGAGTCCTGAGACCCGTTTGATTTTTGCGGCGGCGAGTACAGGCTTTGCACAGGTTAAAAGCCAGGTTGAGCATTTGCTGGCAAACCAGGTTGCTAATCCTGTTTATATTTACTGGGGTGCGAGGGTGGAGGCGGATCTGTATCTGATCTCTCTGGCTCAGCAATGGCAGGCGGAACATGCCAATGTGCATTTTGTACCGGTAGTGAGTGAGCCTGAAAACAGTGTGCAGTGGCAGGGTCGTACGGGCCTGTTACCCGCTGTGGTACTGGAAGATTTTGCTGATTTTGAGCAGACAGAGATCTTTGCCAGTGGCTCACCAGGCATGGTATATGCCTTGCTGGATGCGGTTGAAAGCCGGGGTTTTCAGGAAGATAAGATGCATTCGGACGTATTTGCTTACGCACCAAGGCCTTAACTACAGGTGTTCCTTTGCCGTGATGGCTTAGTGGCGGG
>JBMYOX010000014.1:0-56852 GCA_049599735.1 Pontibacterium sp.
GCAGCGGCCTAAGAAGTTGGAAGCCTCGCCCGATAAGGGCGGGGAGCAGTCACAGCTTAATATTTTCTTTTAGCAGGGCAATGACCTGGTCGATTGCAACATCCTGCTTGTCGGCGTCCTGGCGGCCCTTATATTCCAGGGAACCAGCCTTGATGCCGCGATCAGAAATAACCACCCGGTGAGGAATGCCGATTAATTCCATATCGGCAAATTTCACACCCGGGCGCTCTTTACGGTCATCGAGCAATACATCGTAACCGGCCTGCTTTAGCTCAGTGTAGAGACGGTCTGACAGCTCCTGAACCTCGACAGATTTATCGTAATTCAGTGGTACCAGTGCCACGTTAAAGGGCGCGATAGACTCAGGCCAGATAATGCCCCGGTCATCATGGTTTTGCTCAACGGCAGAGGCAACCACACGGCCCACACCCAGGCCGTAGCAGCCCATATCCATAACCACAGATTTGCCGTTCTCATCCAGCACGGTGGCATTCAGAGCCTGTGAATACTTTTGTCCCAACTGGAAAATATGACCAACTTCAATGCCACGTTTAATGATCAGTGTACCTTCACCGTCCGGGCTGGGATCACCCTCCTGTACGTTGCGCAGATCAGCGACTTCCGGCAGGGCCAGGTCGCGTTCCCAGTTTACACCGAAGTAATGTTTGTCATCGATATTGGCACCGACACCAAAGTCGGATGATTTTTCCACGGCACGGTCAATAATGCAGGGAATAGTCAGGTTTACCGGACCAAGAGAGCCGGGGCCTGCACCGATCAAATCGCGGATTTCTTCTTCGGTTGCAAAACGCAGAGGTTCTGCAACTTGTGGCAGCTTCTCGGCTTTGATTTCGTTCAGTTCGTGATCGCCACGTACCAGCAGGGCAACAAAGGCTGCCTCGCAGTCGTCAGAAGCTTCAACAATCAGCGTTTTAACGGTTTTCTCGATGGCCAGTCCAAACTGATCAACCAGTGCGGCAATGGTTTTCGCATCCGGTGTATCAACCAGTGTCATTTCAGCGCCAGGGGCGGGGCGCTCACCTTCAGGAGACAAAGCTTCAGCCATTTCAACGTTGGCGGCGTAAGTGCTGGTATCAGAAAAGGCGATATCGTCTTCCCCTGAGTCTGCCAGCACGTGGAATTCATGGGAGGTGTTGCCACCAATAGAGCCGGTGTCTGCCAGTACAGGGCGGAAATTCAGGCCCAGGCGCGTAAATATTTTGGTGTAGGTTTGATGCATCACATCATAAGTGGCCTGCAGAGATTCCTGGCCGATATGAAAAGAATAAGCATCTTTCATAATAAATTCGCGTGAGCGCATAATGCCAAAACGAGGACGGATCTCATCGCGGAATTTAGTCTGTACCTGATAAAAATTGGCGGGCAGCTGTTTATAGCTCTTGAGTTCCCGGCGAGCCATATCGGTAATGACTTCTTCATGGGTTGGGCCCACGCAGAATTCACGGTTATGGCGATCATGAAGACGTAATAGTTCAGGGCCGTACATTTTCCAGCGACCAGACTCTTGCCAGAGCTCTGCGGGCTGGACAGCAGGCATCAGGACTTCCTGAGCGCCTGAGTTATCCATTTCCTCGCGCACGATTTTCTCGACCTTGCGCAGGGTGCGTAAGCCCATCGGTAACCAGGTGTAGAGGCCAGAAGCCAGTTTACGAATCATACCGGCTCTGAGCATCAGCTGGTGGCTGATAACTTCGGCATCGGATGGAGTCTCTTTAAGAGTAGCTATCAGGTATTGGCTTGCGCGCATAGATCGTTAACCCATGAGGAATCATTAAGTTTTAAAGCGCATATTCTAGGGCGCAGATCTCAGCATGCCAAGGGTTGAAGCAGGTAATTAGTCGAGTTTGCGGTGATGGTTAATAAATATTGAAGGCGCAGAGCGGTTCTGTCTGTCGTAAAAACGGGCACCGCTGCTCTGGCTTGCTTTGAAGGCTTGTTTTTAAACAGCGGTTTTTATGCAGATTTTCCTGTCTGAGTCTCAGAAAAAACGGAGGTACTCTGGCGAGCTTCTATAAACCTGAACATATCTTCTAACTGATGTTCATTAAAGACAGGAATGCCATTACGTAAAAGCTCAGAGGCGGCGATACCACTATCCGCAACAAGCTTACCGCTGAAACTGCCATCGTAGATTTGTGTGTTTCCGCAGGACGGGCTGCGCGCTTTCATTAATGCACAACACACGTGTTCCTGCTTTGCCAGTTCGAGGGTTTTTTCTGCACCTGTTAAAAACTCAGGGGTTACATCCTGAGCATCCTGACTGGTGATCAGAATCGGGAACTTAGACTGTATCTCTGAAGGTGAGCGGGGTGTTGGCAGGCCACCGGCACACTCCGGGCAGATTTTGACCAGTCGGCCTTCTGCTTTCCAGCGGGCGATAATGGGGTGGTTAATAAGGCTGTGTTTGCCATCGTAACGTACCTGCTCGCCAAAGAGGCAGGCACTGATCAATATTTTACGCATAGGGTGGTCAGGCTGTTTTTTTTTGCGCTATTTTAACCGCCTCTGATAAGTCTGCAAGGGAATAGAATTGATACGTATCAGTGTCGGCGTGAGCCAGGGGCTGAAAACAGTGGGCTTATGGTTAGGTGTATTGTTTTCTGCGGTTCTGTTGGATTTGCGGTGGTAACTTTAGATGTAAATTGCGGAGCTTGCTGTTTACGTAAACGTAAATTTACGGTATAGATTGGGGTAAACCCGTATAGGAGCCCCTGATGGACCTCTCTTTAACCGAAGAACAACAACTTATTCAGGACACGGCAAAACGTTTTGCCGAGGCCGAGCTGGCACCTGTTGCAGAAAAGCTGGATCAGACAAAAGATAAAAGTATCCTGCTGGATAATTGCCGAAAGTTAGCCGAACTGGGCTTTATGGGCCTTAATGTTAAGGCTGATTTTGGCGGTACTGAAGCCGGTGTTGTGGCGTTCAGTCTGGCGATGACTGAAGTTGCACGTGCCTGTGCATCCACTGCCGTGACTATGTCAGTGACTAATATGGTGGCAGAAGTGATTCAGGCCATGGGCACCGATGAGCAGAAAAATACTTATCTGCCCAAACTTTGCAGTGGTGAATATAAAGCAGGCAGCTTTTGCCTGACAGAGGCCGGTGCGGGTTCTGACCCGGCTTCAATGCGCACACAAGCTGTTAAAACGGCTGAGGGTTACGCCATCAGTGGTACAAAGCAGTGGATCACCAGTGCCGAGTTTGCAGGGGTTTTTGTGGTTTGGGCAGTGACTGATGCTGAAGCACGCAAGGGCAAAGGTATTACCTGTTTCCTGGTGGAAGCCGGATCGCCGGGTATTACCGTTGGCCCTGCTGAGAAAAAAATGGGACAGCATGGTTCTGCCACCAATGAAGTGCATTTCGATAATGTGCAGGTGCCTGAGTCGGCTATCCTGGGCAAACTGAATGATGGTTTCCGTTTGGCGGTGGCTGAGCTGGCCGGTGGGCGTATTGGTATTGGTTCTCTGGCGTTGGGCGTAGGTCTGGCGGCAATGGATTATGCCATTGGCTACGTACAGGAACGTAAGCAGTTTGGTCGTCCTGTTTCAGATTTTCAGGGGTTGCAATGGACGATTGCAGACCGTTGTACCGAACTCGAAGCGGCACGCTTGCTGTTGATGTCGGCAGCAGACCGGAAAGAACGTGGTTTGTCTTTTGCAAAAGAGGCCTCCATGGCAAAAGTATTTGCCAGTGAAAAAGCCAACCAGGCCTGCTACAGCGCACTGCAACTGCTGGGTGGTTACGGCTACATGGCAGAATATCCACTGGAACGTTACAGCCGTGATGTGCGTATTACCTCAATTTATGAGGGCACCAGTGAAATACAGCGCGTGATTATTGCGCGTGAAATTCTGCGCGAACATAGCTGAGGTTCAGTGCTGAATGAAACCCCTTGACGGTTTGAAAGTACTGGATTTTTCAACGTTATTGCCCGGGCCTTACGCCACGATGATGATGGCGGATTTAGGTGCTGACGTGGTGCGTGTGGAGTCGCCGGACAGGGCGGATCTGGTACGTAATATGTCGCCGCAGATCGAAGGCCAGTCGGCGGCTTTTCGTTACCTCAATCGGGGTAAACGCTCTGTTGCACTGGATCTGAAACATGCGGATGCCCGCGCGGTGATTCATCAGTTAATGGGTGAGTATGACATTGTTGTCGAACAGTTTCGTCCCGGTGTGATGAAACGCCTGGGGCTGGATTACGAGACACTCAGTACCCTCAAGCCGGATCTGATTTATTGCTCTGTTACCGGTTACGGTCAGCAGGGTGAATACGCTCAGCGGGCCGGTCACGATATTAATTTTCTGGCACTCTCTGGTGTGGCCAGTCATATGGGACGCCTGGACTCAGGCCCCGCACCGCCGGGTATTCAGGTAGCTGATGTGGCCGCAGGTTCTCACCCGGCTGTAGTGGCTATTTTGGCTGCGGTGATTCAGCGTGATCGCACCGGAAAAGGCGCAGCCATTGATATTTCAATGGCGGATAACAGTTTTGCGCTTCAGGCGTTATTAGGGCCGGGGCCGTTAAATGGTGAGCCGTCACCGGGGCCTGAATCACACTTTCTGAATGGTGGTGGCTTTTATGATTTCTACGCCACTCAGGATGGCCGTTATATGGCTGTGGGCAGTTTAGAGCCACAGTTTAAGCGTCGCTTGTTGCAAACCCTGGATGCGTCTGAACTTGAAGGCCTGAACGATCAGGCACTTAAAACCGCTTTAACTGAACGTTTTAAGCAAAAAAGCTTTGATGAATGTTGTGCCTTATTTGCAGAGGCAGATGCCTGCGTTGAACCGGTACTCAATATACAGGAAGCGGCGGAGCATCCTGCGTTTCAGTCTCGTGGGCTGGTTCAGCAGAGTAGCAACGGAGAAAAACAGATTACCCCGCCTGTTCGTTTTAACAATCAGCCTAATCCCTTCCCCTCAGCTGCGCCTTTATGTGGTGAAAATGCGGATGAGGTACTGGAGCAGGTCGGCTTCACAGAAGAACAGGTGCAAAAATTTCGGGCAGCCGGGTTATTTGGTTAATGCGGTTGTGAGGCCTGCGGGCAGGCTGTTTAAGAATAATGATAAATATGAGAGAGACAAAATGACAACGGAAAACTATCAGGCTTATTATGATCAGTTCGATGTAAAAATGATCGAAGATCAGATGATTGGTAACCTGGCCGAAGGATTTAATGCCTGCGAAGAGTTGTGTGATAAATGGGCTGAAGGTGATCGGATTGCACTGAAATATGAAGGTGTTGAGCGTAGCTCCCAGCTGACCTTTAAAGAGCTGAAAGAAAAAGCGGCTCAGTTTGCAAACTTCCTGACAGCCCAGGGCATCGGCAAAGGTGACCGGGTTGCCGCATTATTGCCGCGTACACCCGAGTTGATGGTTGTGATTATGGGTGCATTACGTGCGGGTGCTGTTTATCAGCCTTTGTTTACCGCATTCGGCCCCGGTGCGATTGAATACCGTTTGTCTCAGGCGGGCACTAAGCTGGTGGTGACTGATCCTGCTAACCGCCACAAGCTGGATGACGTGCATGGCTGCCCTCCAACACTGCTGGTTAACCGTGACCAGGCAGATGCCAAATATGCAGAAGAACGCGACTTTGTAACGGAAGTAGACGCACTGTCCACCGAATTTGCGCCCGTACGCGTGGGAGCCGATGATCCTTTCCTGCAGATGTTCACATCAGGCACTGTCGGTAAGTCTAAAGGGGTGGCTGTGCCTACCCGTGCTTTACTGTCGTTCCATGTTTATATGCGCTTTGCCATTGGTTTACGCCCAGGTGATCTTTACTGGAACGTAGCTGATCCAGGCTGGGCTTATGGACTTTATTATGCTGTTGTCGGGCCTTTGCTGCTGGGTAATACCACACACTTCTGTGAGCATGGTTTTACGCCGGAAACAACGTACGACATGCTGCGTAAATATCAAATTACCAACCTGGCAGCAGCCCCAACGGCTTATCGTTTGTTGATGGCTAACGATGATGTGCTGGCTGAAGATGATAGCTTTGATCTGCGAGTTGCAAGCAGTGCCGGTGAGCCTTTAAACCCGGAAGTGATTGGCTGGGTTGAAAAGCGTTTAGGGTGTCCGGTTATGGATCACTACGGACAGACTGAAACCGGCATGACAGCCTGTAACCATCATGACCTGTCTCAGGATGTGGTACGTGTTGGCTCTATGGGCTTCTCTATGCCGGGTCATCGTGTGGTGGCGCTGGATGCGGATTACAATGAAATCCCGGAAGGTGAAACCGGTCAGCTGGCTGTTGATGTGGAGAACTCACCTTTGTTTTTCTTCCAGGGTTATACCTGGGGCGAGAAAAACCCGTTCCATGGTAAATATTACCTGACGGGTGATGTGGTTATGAGCCACGGTGATGGCAGTTACTCCTTCACCGGTCGTGACGATGACATTATCACCACGGCGGGTTACCGCGTAGGGCCTGCCGATGTTGAAAGCAGCCTGCTGGAGCATGAAGCGGTGACGGAATCAGGTGTTATTGGTAAGCCAGATCCGAAGCGAGGTTCAATTATTAAGGCTTATGTAGTTATAAAGCCAGAGTTTGATGCGTCTGATGAGCTGGCTGAAGAGCTGAAGCAGCATGTACGTAACCGCTTATCGACCCACGCTTTCCCACGTGAAATAGAGTTCCTGCCTGAACTGCCTAAAACGCCGAGCGGTAAGATTCAGCGTT
The DNA here is from genome assembly GCA_049599735.1 of Pontibacterium sp. GTDB lineage: Bacteria > Pseudomonadota > Gammaproteobacteria > Pseudomonadales > Balneatricaceae > Pontibacterium. The sequence continues at coordinate 6,720 of JBMYOX010000014.1, forward strand.
TTATTCTGCGTAACCAGGCGCGGGATGAGAGTGACTCAATCACTAAATAAAGGACACTGATATGTATCCGAATAACCCGGACTATGCACAGGAAGTGCGCCGGGTTTTTGATCAGGCTCCTTTTATCCGTCAGTTAGGGGCTGAGCTTCTTGAGTTCAGCCCTGGCGCTTGCCGTACGCGGATCTGCCTGAATGAAAACCATTTGCAGCAGGATGGCTTTATCCATGCCGGTGTGCAGGCAACGCTGGCTGATCACAGCTGTGGCACAGCCGCAGCCACGCTGATTGCAGCAGATCAGCGGGTGCTGACAGCCGACTTTACAATCAATCTATTACGCCCAGGAAAAGGTCAGATGCTTTATTGTGAAGCAACGGTCCTTAAACAAGGGCGTCGATTGATTGTGGCAGAGGCGGAAGTGTTTGCTGAAGGGGATCAAAACAAACTGATTGCAAAAGCAACCGTTACCCTGGCGGTAACTACAGCAGGTTAGCTTTATGAAAATGACTAAAGATGAACTGAGTCAGTTCCTGACGGAGCATTTTCCTCAGGGCGATCAGTACGGTGAATTAGTGGCACTGGGTGAAGGTACCGCTGAGATGCGTTTGCCGGTGGATGATCAGCATTTACGTCCCGGTGGCACAGTATCAGGGCCTGCAATGATGGGGCTGGCAGATGTAGCGACTTATGCCGCCTTACTGAGCCGAATAGGGCCGGTGCCGCTGGCGGTAACGACCAATCTGAATATCAATTTTTTGCGTAAACCCCGTGCAGATGTGGCTATCATTGCCCGTGCTCAAATGTTGAAGGTGGGCAGGCGGTTAGGGGTTGGAGAAGTGCATATCCTCTCTGAGGGTGAGGACGAGCCGGTTGCCCATGCGACTATGACCTACGCGATTCCTGACCCTGAGGTGCGTTGATGGCTATACAATGGCAGGATCGCAGGCTGACATTGCCCGATGGTCAGTTTATACATGCAATGCATGGGACTTATATACCGAAGGAAGGGCGGCCATGTGATGAGGGAAAACCAACCCTGGTGTTTTTACATGAAGCACTGGGTCATATTCGCATGTGGAAGCAGTTTCCCGAGCGCCTGGCTGAGCTGACCGGTTGTGATGTGCTTGTCTATGAACGTCTGGGTTATGGTGAATCTTCACCTATAACGCTTCCGCGTGCTGACGATTATCTGGTGCCTGAAGGTGAGCGGCGGGTGGCTGAAGTGCTGGATGCGGCGGGTATCGGGTCGGTTATTCTGGTTGGGCACAGCGATGGCGGTACAATTGCGTTAATTGCTGCGGCAAGCCTGGGTAAGCGGGTTAAAGCAATTATCACAGAAGCGGCGCATTTGTATGCGGATGAATTAACGCTCAAGGGTATCCGTGAAGCGGTTAAGGCTTATAAAACAACGGATCTGCCACAACGGCTGGCGCGTTATCATGGTGAGCGAACGGATTTGTTGTTCCGTGCCTGGTCAGAGACCTGGCTGCGGGAAAGTTGCCACCAGAACATGAATTTTAGTGCCTGGTTAGCGGCTATTCATTGTCCGGCGCTGATTCTGCAAGGATCTGATGACCAGTACGGTGTGCCAGAACAGGTAGAGGATATTTGTATGGGCATCGGCAAAAATGCTACAGCCCGGTTTTTAGAAGGCTGTGGCCATGTGCCCCACCTGGAAGCACCTGATCAAACGCTGAAGGTTATGGCGCAGTTTATTGAGCAGGCGGACGTCACCAGTTCGACCCTTGTGAACACACCAGGCTTATAGTGTTAAATCAGTTGCTGAAAACCTGACACTCAGGTGTCGGTTTTTTCTGATTTCAGGCCCGGCGTAGCGCCCATCTTGTGCTGCGTTTTTTATACCCCGTCTTTTTGACTTATCTTATTGGTTCTATGCCCGGCTGTAATGCAGTAGCATTGCAGCATAATGAAATTGCGCTACGGGTGTAACTACTCTGTTGCTGGTGATTGGCCAGAGGGCTTTACACCGAAAGCTAAAAAACTGTCTGTTGAATCAAGACATTTTATTTTAAGGCAACGACAGATTAAAAAATAAAAAAGCCGCCGAACTGTTGGGTTTAAATAACTACCAGACGCTCAGTAATTACATAGAAAAACAGACATAAATTAACTGATGGCCCATAAGGTATAAAACACAGATGTTAACAGGCAAAATTCGCGGTCAGATTGATCAGGTTTGGGAAATGTTCTGGACGGGCGGGGTGGCAAACCCGATTTCGGTGATCGAACAAATATCCTATCTGTTATTTATTCGCCGTTTGGATGAGCTGCAACGTACCGCAGAACGTCGGTCACAGGCAACCAGGCAGCCGCTCAAAAACCCTACCTTTGGCCCCGATGAGCAAACGTTGCGCTGGAGCAACTTCAAAGATAAAGATCCGGATCTGATGCTGGATATTGTGCAAAACAAAGTCTTTCCTAAGATCAAAACACTACAGGCAGACGGCCGTTTTGCCGAGCATATGAACGACGCGATCTTTATGATCCCCTCCGCTAAATTGCTCGATCAGGTGGTGCAGTTACTTAACGCCATTGATATGAACGACAAAGACACCAAAGGGGATCTTTACGAATACCTGCTAAGCAAATTGCAGCAATCAGGTGTAAACGGTCAGTTTCGTACCCCGCGTAATATCATCGGCATGATGGTTGACCTGATGCAGCCCAAACCGCGTGATACGATTTGTGACCCGTCTTCGGGTACTTGTGGCTTCCTGATGGCTGCCGTGGAATATGTCGAGACCCATCACAGCAAAGAGATTAATAAGCCGGTTAACCGCGTGCGTTTTAACAACGATATGTTTACCGGTTACGACTTTGATAAACACATGCTGCGTATCGGTGCCATGAACATGCTGCTGCACGGCATTGAAAACCCTGCCGTGCACTACCGCGACAGCCTGCAAGATCAGGGCGATGATAATATCAGCGAAGCCTTTAATCTGATTCTGGCCAACCCGCCGTTTAAAGGTTCGGTGGACTTCGACATTGTTGCGCCGGATCTGCTGCGTGCCCTGGGTAAAAGTCCGGCCACCAAAAAGCCTAAGCCCACCTTTAAAACCGAGCGTGATGAAGAGGGCAACGAAATTCAGGTTGAGGTGAAGAAAAAGAAACCCACCGAAAAGTCCGAGTTGCTGTTTTTGGCGCTGATTCTGCGCATGCTCAAAGTGGGTGGTCGTGCAGCGGTGATTGTGCCGGACGGTGTGCTTTTTGGTTCCACCAAATCCCATAAAAGTATCCGTAAAAAGATCGTTGAAGGCCAGAAACTGGAAGCGGTGATTTCCTTGCCTTCGGGTGTGTTTAAGCCTTATGCGGGTGTGAGTACGGCAATTCTGATCTTTACCAAAACCAACTCCGGCGGCACCGATCACGTCTGGTTTTACGATATGCAGGCCGACGGTTATTCACTGGATGATAAACGTACAAAACTCTACAAAGAGGGTGAAACCCCCAGCCATCAACAGAGCAATATTGCGGATATTATCAGCCGTTTTCAAAGCCTGACCGACAACGGGCGAGTGCATACAGACAGCCCCGAATACAGCCGTAAACGCACTGAACAGAGTTTTATGGTGCCCGTGGCAGAGATCAACAGTAACGATTTTGATCTGAGCCTGAACCGCTATAAAGAAGTGGTGTACGAAGAGATTCAGTACGACAGCCCGCAGGAAATTCTAAGCCGGATCAAAGTGTTGCAGACAAAAATGGCAACGGGTGTGGAAGAGCTGGAGGGGTTGCTGTGAGTTGGCCTCTTGTTAAGGTGGGAGAGCTAGGTGTTATTTTTGCCGGAGGAACCCCATCAAGATCTAATCAAAGTTATTGGGGTAAAGGAATAAGTTGGTTATCTATCCGAGATTATAAAGATTTTGACTATGTTGTATCTACTCGAGAACAGATAACAGAAGAAGGGTTGAACAATAGCTCTGCGAAAATATTTGAAAAGGGAAGTGTGATAATTTCCATATTTGCCACATTGGGACGAGTGGCGATTCTGGGAGAATCAATGGCAACTAATCAAGCAATTGCAGGAATCAGGTGTAATGATGATGTTAATAATCAGTACTTGATGTATTGCTTGAAATCTAAGCTTTCTGAAATTGAAAAGAAATCGGGTGGAGTTGCTCAAAAGAATATTAATCTAGCTATATTGAAGAGCCTGCAAATCCCACTCCCCCCACTGGAAACCCAAAAGCAGATTGCAGCGGTATTAGAAAAAGCCGACCAACTGCGTAAAGACTGCCAGCGGATGGAGCAGGAGCTAAACAACCTTGCCCAGTCTGTGTTTATTGATATGTTTGGTGATTCGGTGACCAACCCGAAAGGGTGGGACGTTCATAATATTGGTGATATAGCATCAGTTCAGTTGGGGAAAATGCTTTCTGAAAAGTCAAAGCAAGGAACAAATCCCAAAAAATACCTCCGAAATGCTAATGTTCAGTGGCGCTTTATTAAGCTAGATGACTTGCTTGAGATGGACTTCATCGAAAAAGAGATGATCAAGTTTGAGCTAATTGATGGTGATTTGCTTGTCTGTGAAGGAGGCGAGATTGGGCGCTGTGCTATTTGGAAATCCCAGATAGCTGATTGTTTTTATCAAAAAGCTCTTCACAGGGTGAGATTGAATCCTGAGATATGTACACCGGAATATATGCAGGAGTACTTTTTCTGGATGGCGAAGAGGGGTGGGTTAGTAAGTTCCTCTAACGAGGTTACATTTAAGCATTTAACGGCTGAAAAAATGAACAAGCTAAGTGTGCCTATCCCACCAATAGAACTACAAAGAAAATACAGTGGGTGTTATGAAGCGATTTACGAAAAAATTGCTAACAACAACATTATTAAGAATGAATTAGGTGATCATTTTAACTCCCTTATGCAACGCGCCTTCAAAGGCGAACTCAATCTAACCCCCGCTCAACAGGTCGCTTAAATAACAGCTCACGCTATCAGTAACTAAGGACGGTTTTATGGCTCAGCAATCCAATTTTACATTTCTCTCTCAAATGGCGGTGGAGTTGCCCGCCTGCGAGGAGTTGTTGGTTCGGGCACAAGAGGCGGAAGTGGCGATTAAACGTGATCCGCGTGTCAGCGCCTTTTATGCCCGTAACTGTCTGGAGCTGATGGTCGAAACAGTCTTTGATATTGACAACTGGCTGCAACGTCCGCGCCACGATACGGCGCTGATGAGCCTGATTCACGATAAAGACTTTAAGCAGAACCTCAAGCATGGGCTGTTCGCCAAGCTTAAGCTGATTATCCAAATCGGTAATGCGGCAGTGCATGATAAAAAATCCCCCCCGCAACGTGATGCCCTGCAAAGTGTAAAAGAGCTGCACCATGTGCTGTACTGGTTTGTCCGCACTTATATGCCACTGCCCGCGGGCACGCAGCGCAGTGAATTTAGCATTCCCAACTTTGATGAGGCCCTGATCCCGCAGCGGGTTGAGCTCGACCTTAAACTAGCCGAACAGGCGATTAAAAGTGTTGAAAAGGTTAAAGCGCTGGAAGAACAGTTAGCTAAAACCGACCAGGCTAAGCGCGAAGAACATAAGCGGCTGTTAAAAGAAAACGCCGAACAGCAGGCAAAAAATGAAGCGCTGTTGGTGCAGATCGAACAGATTAAACAGGCCGCCGAAACCTGCGAAGATAAACACAACTATAACGAAGCAGAAACCCGTCATTACCTGATTGATGCGCTGCTGCATGAAGCAGGCTGGCCGCTGGATAAAACGCGGGATCGTGAGTACAAAGTTACCAGTATGCCAATCTCCAAAGCTAACCCACAGGGCAATGGTTATGTGGATTATGTGCTTTGGGGTGACGATGGCACCGCTTTGGCGGTGGTGGAAGCAAAACGCGCCCATATCAGCCCGGAGCAGGGGCAGCACCAGGCAAAACTCTACGCCGATTGTTTAGAAAAAGAGTGCGGCGTACGCCCGGTTATTTTTTACAGCAACGGCTACGAAACCCGTCTGTGGGATGATTGCCAGTATCCGCCGCGTACCGTGCAGGGTTTTTATGACAAAGCTGAACTGGCGTTGATGATCAAACGGCGTAACGATCGCCAAGCCTTCTTTGCGCCAGCATCCGGCAGCCTTAGCGCCCGAATTAATGATGACATCAGTAACCGCCACTACCAGAAAGCCGCTATCACGCATATTTTGCAGCACTTCGAGCAGGAGCGGGAACGTAAAGCCTTGCTGGTAATGGCGACCGGCACCGGTAAAACCCGTACCGTGATCAGCCTGATTGATCTGCTGGTGAAACATGACTGGATCAAAAATATTCTCTTTCTGGCGGATCGAAATGCACTGTTAACACAGGCAAAAAAGAACTTCGTTAAACTGGTGCCGCGTATCAGTTGCACGCTTCTGGATTCCGGCTTGCAGAAAGGCAGCTTAAAAAACCGGCTTTATTTCTCCACCTATCCCACCATGAAAAACCTGCTCGACCGACCCGCTGAAGAGCGCCCGTTTGGGGTGGGTTATTTTGATTTGATTGTGGTGGATGAAGCGCACCGCTCGGTCTATGCCAAATATCGCCAGCTATTTGAGTACTTCGATGGCCTGCTGGTGGGTTTAACCGCGACCCCTAAAGATGAGGTGGAAAAAAACACCTACGATATTTTTGATCTGCAAGATGGCATGCCTACTTATGCCTATGAAGATGAAAGTGCGTACGCCGAGCATTATCTGGTGCCGCCGACCAAAATATCGGTGGCGACTAAGTTTATCCGTAAAGGCATTAAATATCGGGACTTAAGCCAGGAAGAGCAGGCGCAGTGGGAAGCTAAACCGGAGCTGGAAGGGCGCGATGAGGTGCTGCCGTCTGAACTGAACAAGTTTTTGTTCAACGAAAACACTGCCGAGAAGATGTTTGCCCAGCTGCTGAGTAAAGATGAACATGGTGGTATCCATGTAGAAGGCGGCGATGTGATCGGTAAAACCATTATCTTTGCTGCCAATAACGACCACGCTGAATTTTTGCAAAAGATGTTTGATAAAAACTACCCAAGGTGGAAGGGCAAACTTGCACAGGTCATTACTTACAAAAATCCTTATGCACAAAGCCTGATTGATGCGTTCAGTGAAGATGACGGCAAAGACTTTGATGCGGTGAATCCGGCGCTCAGAATTGCAATCTCGGTGGATATGCTGGATACCGGTATTGATGTGCCGGAAGTGGTCAATCTGGTGTTCTTTAAAGTGGTGCAGTCCAGAGTGAAGTTTACCCAGATGATTGGCCGTGGCACACGTTTATGTCCCAATCTGTTTGGCCCTCGCGACGATAAAACCACCTTTAAAGTATTTGATTACTGCCAGAATTTTGAGTTTTTTGATGCCAACCCTAAAGGTGTGCTCACGAATGTGGCTAAACCGGTGGCGCGGCAGGTATTTGAAAAGCGGGTACGTTTAAGCACCTTGTTGAATGAACGCCTGCGGGATGCTCAATATCGTCAGGAACATCCTGAGGATTGTGAGCGGCTAAGTACGCTGAATGGCTACCAGTTGGATATGTTGCACCATCAGGTGAGCGGCATGAATCTGGATAACTTTATCGTCCGGCCAAAGCGCAAAGCGGTGGAGCCTTTTTTACAGCGCACGCATTGGGATGATATTGACGATGCCAAACACACGGAGCTGGAAAATCAAATCTCACCGTTACCAACAGAAGCACCGGCGTTTAACGAGGATGAGCAGGTTAAAAGCCTGTCAAATCGCTTCGACAATATTGTGCTGACTATGCAACTGGCGCAGTTGGAAAAAGGCATGATTCCAGAGTCGAGCCGGGTACGGGTGATGGAGTTTGCCCAGCAGTTGGAAGCGAAAACCACTGTGCCCGCCGTGCTGGCGCAGCTGGAACTGATTCAAACCGTACAAACCATCGAATTCTGGCAGGACATTCATGTCAGCACTTTAGAGGATATGCGTCGGCGTCTGCGCAATCTGATGGTCGCGCTGGATAAAGAGCAGAAAGAGGTGGTGTATACCGATTTTGAAGACGAGATTATGGGTGTTACAGAGGTTACGGGTGTGTACGCTTCACCGGGTATTGATCTGGCCCAGTATCGCAAGAAAACCGAACTCTATATCAAAGAACATCAGGACCAGATCACAATCCAGAAATTAAAACGTAATAAGCCGATCACGCAGACAGATTTGGATGTACTGGAAGGTTTGTTATTAGATGCCAGTGGTATGAGTGACCTTGCACAGTACCGCGAAAAAGTGCTTGAGGATAAACCGCTGGGCAGCTTTATTCGGCAGTTAGTGGGGCTGGATATGCAAGCGGCGAAAGCGGTGTTCAGTGATTTTCTGGATGAAGGGCTTTATAACGCCGAACAGATCAACTTTGTAAACAAAGTGATCGACTACCTGATGGATAACGGCATTCTGGAGATGAGCTATATCTTTGATCCGCCCTTTACCGATGAGCATACTGAAAGTGCCTACGGCTTCTTTGCCGAAGATAAAGTTGTTGAACTGTTTGGGCTTATTCGGCAGGTAAATGCTAATGCGGTGGCCGAGAGCGTGGCTTAGTTCTTATTTTATATAACGTGTTTGTAATCAATGCCCGCTCAGGCATAGGCCTGAGCTGAAAGTGGCTTAACCTCTTTTGCGGTCGTAATTTTGCCGCCGTCATCAGGTTGTGTCTTTCAGGCGAGTGGCCTGCTGCACTAATACGGGCAGGCTGCCTGCCTGCATTTTCCCCATCACCCGTGCACGGTGTACTTCCACGGTTTTGGGGCTGATGCCCAGCTCCTCAGCTATTTCCCGGTTGGCTTTACCCATAACAACCAGACTCATCACCTCTTTTTCGCGGCGGCTCAGGGTTTCGTAGTGGCTGAGAAGTGTATTCAGTTCTTTTTGCTCTTTACGCATAGTCGTCACACGCGCAAGGGCTTTATCCACCAGTCGCAGCAGTACTTCGTCATCAAAGGGTTTTTCGATAAAATCTAACGCGCCGTGTTTCATCGCACTGACAGCCATTGGAATGTCGCCGTGACCCGAGATCACAATAATCGGCATCTGAATGCCACGATCCAGCATAATCTGCTGCAGGGCCAGGCCATTAATTTCGGGCATGCGGATATCCAGCAGCATGCAGCCTATTTCTCCCTCAAAATCATCGAGAAAGGCCTGAGCTGAAGAGAAGGTGATAACCTGATGACTGGCTGATTCCAGCAACCACTGCATAGAATCACGGAAGTCGTCATCGTCATCGACAATATAGATAGTGCCCGTTGAATGTGTTTGCATTACTTGTCTCTTAACGGCAATTTAAGGTGAAAAAGGGTGCCCGTTTTGCCATCACTTTCCGCCCAGAGTTGCCCGCCGTGGGTCTCTATGATGGTTCGTGAAATGGACAGGCCCATCCCTAAGCCGGTAGATTTTGACGTGTAAAATGGCTCAAACAGATTTTCCAACCCTTCGCCTGATATACCCTTGGCTTTATCCTCGACGGATATATAAATATAGCCGTTTGAATTTCGGGTGCCTATGATAACGGGCTTGTCCGTTTTTTTACACTCGCTGTAAGCCTCAATTGCATTACGCATCAAATTGAGCAGTACCTGTTCGATCTGAATCTTATCGGCCAGCAGTTGTGGTGCACTTTCATCCAGTTGAAATTCGAAACGGATATTGTGATCGATGGCTTCCTGGTGGAGAAACTGGCTTACTTCATGGCAGGCATCATTAATCGGGAATTCAAGGCGTTGATAATCGGTTTTACGTACAAAAGCGCGCATACGTTTAATGATTTCTGCGGCGCGTATAGCTTGTTTGGTGATCAGCTCCATTGAACGGGACACGGTTTGAACCGGATCATCAGTGCCATCATTCAGCCGTCGTTGAGTGCCTCGGCAATAGTTAATAATGGCGGCCAGGGGCTGGTTGATTTCATGGGCCAGGCCGGTTGCCATTTCCCCGACCGAAAGCAGGCGGGACATATGGGCCAGTTCCAGTTGATGGCGCTTGACCTCTTCTTCTGCCTTACGTTTCAGGGTGATGTCCCGACCGATAATGGAGTAATACTCCACAGTATTATTTTCCCGGCGGTTGCGGTGGGCGATCACTTCCCGCACCTCGGCATCACGCTTTAGGTGCGGAGGTAGTTGCATGGGAATGCTGCCATACCAGACACCATGAATGGCAGCATGATCAAGTGCATCCTGAATCAGTGTCTCCATAATCTCGGATGAGAATAGCTGGTTCAGGTAGAAAACAACGGGCTTGTCTTTTTCAGTACCGAGTGTGCGGTAGGCCGATTCATTCAGATAGGTGAGTTGCCGGGTTTTATGGTTACAAAACATAATCATATCGGTGGACGCTTCTACCACGCGGGCCAGTCGGCGCATGGTGCGCTGCGCTTCTTCTTTTTCGGTAACATCCCGGGATACGCACGTAATCTCGACCGGTTTGCCGCTCTCATCCCGAATCGTACGGCTGGTGGTTTCTAGCCAGATATAGTGCCCGGCCTTGTGTCGGTAACGATAAACATTCGTGTACATGCCTTCGCGGTAACGTACTGAGTCTGCCCGTTTCAGCAGGTTATCGGCATCTTTTGGGTGAAACAGATCGTAGCCCCGTGTGCCGATCAACTCTTCAGGGGTATAACCCAACACGGACTCAACCGCCGGGCTTACATCTATATAAGTCCAGTCTGGTGCGGGTGTGTGACGGGAGATCATGTCCGTTGACTGTTCTGCGAGCAGTCGATAACGGTTGGCGACCTTCCGGCAGTGTTCTAGTTCTATGGTGGCTTTCTTATTCATATTAGTGCCTAGGGGAAATCCCCTTAGTTAAATCAACTGTTGATCTGTATTACTATAATATGACTTTAGAATAACTTGAGAAATAAGGGAAATTGCGTAGTATTGGTCTCTGAATAGGGGAAATCCTTTATGCTGGCTGATATGGACATAAGGCTGATGAGCAGTCATGGTCTGCTTCTGCATACGGCAACTTAATACAGGAAGAGTAACGATGAGCACCAAACACAATCCTTATGAACTGGGTCTTGAACAGAATGGAGCAAACTTTGCGGCCTTAACACCGCTGAGCTTTATTGAGCGTTCCGCCTTTGTTTACCCGGATCACACTGCAACGGTACACGGTCAGGTTCGCCGTTCTTGGTCGGAAACTTATAGTCGTTGTCGCCGTTTGGCGAGTGCGTTGGAAAAGCAGGGTATCAGCAAGGGTGATACAGTCTCTGTTATTGCACCTAATCTGCCGGAAGTGTTTGAGTCTCATTTTGGGGTGCCTATGTGTGGTGCCGTGCTGAATGCGGTGAATATTCGCCTGGACGCTGAAGCTATTGCCTTTATTTTGCAGCACGCAGAAGCCAAAGTAGTGATTGTTGAGCGCGAATTTTCTGAAGTGGTTTCAAAAGCCCTGAAGATGATCGCCCATCGCCCTCTGGTGATTGATATTGATGATCCCACTTATGAAGGCGGTGAGTTAATCGGCTCGATGGATTACGAAGCCTTTATTGCAGAAGGTGATCCAGAGTATCGCTGGCAGCCGCCTGCTGATGAGTGGAATGCCATCAGCCTGAACTATACATCCGGTACTACAGGTAACCCTAAAGGTGTGGTTTACCATCATCGTGGTGCTTATCTGAATGCCATGAGCAACATTGTTTCCTGGGATATGGGGCAGCACCCAACTTATCTCTGGACCTTGCCGATGTTCCATTGCAACGGTTGGTGTTTCCCCTGGTCAATTGCGGCGTCTGCGGGTGTGAGTGTATCGCTGCGTCATGTACGTGATCAGGATATCTACGACATGATCCGCGATGAAAAAGTCGATCATTTCTGTGGTGCACCTATTGTGCTGAACATGCTGAATAATGCACCGGATGAAATGAAGCAGGGCATTAATCACAAAATTAAAGTGATGACGGCCGGTGCAGCGCCTCCGGCTGCTGTAATCCAGGGTATGGAAGAAATGGGCTTTGCTGTAACCCACGTATATGGCCTGACTGAAACCTATGGGCCTTCTGTGGTATGTGCCTGGCATGACAAGTGGGATGATAATACGCTGGAAGCTCGTGCCCGCCTTAAATCTCGCCAGGGTGTTAAAGCACCGATGTTGGAAGACCTGATGGTTGCCAATCCAACGACTCTGGAGCCGGTGCCTCAGGATGGCCAGACCATGGGTGAGATCTTTATGCGCGGTAACCTGGTGATGAAAGGCTATCTGAAAAACCCGTCAACTACCGATGAAGCCTTTGAGGGTGGCTGGTTCCATTCCGGTGACCTGGCTGTATGGCATGAAGATGGTTATATCGAGATTAAAGACCGCTCAAAAGACATCATTATTTCAGGCGGTGAAAACATCTCCAGCATCGAGGTGGAAGATGTGCTTTATCGTCACCCGGATGTGATGGAAGCCGCAGTGGTTGCCAAAGCTGACGAGAAATGGGGTGAAGTACCTTGTGCGTTTGTGAAGCTTAAAACGGGTGCAAATGTGAGCGAAGCCGACATTATTGAGTTCTGCCGTAATAATATGGCACGCTTTAAAGCGCCTAAAGAGATTGTCTTTGGTGAGCTGCCAAAAACGTCAACCGGTAAAATTCAGAAGTTTATGCTGCGCCAGCAATCTAATGGGCAGTAAGCAGCAGGTATAGAGAAAAAGAAAAGGCCGTACCCAAAAGGTACGGCCTTTATCGTTCTTAAGGTGGGTTAAGCGTCGCGTTTATTAACCAGGAACGTTGCGTTACCGGTGGCAACCAAAGTATCGCCTACATGCACATCGGTTTGTGCTGTGATGCGGCTGCGTTTTTCATCAACTGCAGTGACGGTCACAGAGGCTTTTGCAGTATCGCCGATATAGACAGGGCGGCGGAATTTGATTTGCTGATCAATATAGATTGCACCAGGTCCTGGCAAGCGGGTGCCGGCTACAGTGGAAATCAGGGCGGCGCTGAACATACCGTGTACAATACGTTTTTTGAAAGGCGTAGTGCTGGCATAGTCTTCGTTAATATGGACCGGGTTGTTATCACCGGACACCCCTGCAAACATGTATACGTCGCTTTCAGAGATGGTTTTGGCGTAACTCGCGCTCATGCCTACTTCGAGATCTTCAAGGTAGTAACCGTGTAATTCCTGCATCAGTAACGTACTCCGCTGGTTGTTGCATCGCAAAAAATAATGTTCCGACATCTTATCGGAACCCCATATTGGAGTATAATAGGTGATAACCCTTATCTATGTATATTCTGTTATAACGAATTGAATAAATTTTTCACTAAGGCAGGTGTCTAATGGCTGATTACAAAGCTCCACTGAAGGATATGAACTTTTCCCTGCGCCATAGCGCGCGCATTGAGCAGCTTGCACAGCTTCCGGGCTTTGAAGACGCGTCTGATGATATGGTCAGCGCCATTCTGGAAGAGGCTGGCAAGGTTGCAACAGGTGTGCTTTCGCCGCTTAACGTAGTCGGCGATCAGACGGGTGTGAAACTGGAAGGTGATTCCGTCTTAATCCCCGAAGGTTATGCCGATGCTTATCAGCAGTTTGCCGAAGGAGGCTGGGGCTCTTTGCAGTTTGATCCGGAATTTGGTGGACAGGGCCTGCCTTACGCACTTTCAGTGCCGGTTATGGAAATGTGGCAGTCTGCCAATATGGCCTGGGGCCTCTGCCCGCTGCTGAGCCAGGGTGCAGTTGAAGCAATTGCCTGTAATGCCAGCGACGAAATAAAAGCACAGTACCTGCCAAAACTGATCAGCGGTGAGTGGGTGGGTACCATGAACCTGACTGAATCTGATGCGGGTTCTGATCTGGCGGCTATTCGTTGCCGTGCGGATCGTGAAGGTGACCATTACCGTATTAAAGGCCAGAAGATCTTTATCACCTGGGGTGATCACGATATGGCCGATAACATCATTCACCTGGTGCTGGCGCGCCTGCCGGATGCACCTCCGGGTGTTCGGGGTATCAGCCTGTTTGTGGTGCCTAAGTTCCTGCTTAATGATGACGGTACTTCGGGCGAGCGCAACGATGTGAAATGTGTCTCTCTGGAGCACAAGCTGGGTATTCATTCCAGCCCGACCGCCGTGATGGCGTTTGGTGATGACGAAGGTGCGATTGGTTACCTGGTGGGTGCCGAAAACAAAGGCCTGGCTTGTATGTTCACTATGATGAACAACGCCCGTCTTGCTGTTGGCCTGCAAGGTGTCGCTATTTCTGAGCGTGCTTACCAGCATGCACTGGAATATGCCCACGACCGTATTCAGAGCCCGTCAGTAGGCACTAAAACACCGGGTCCGATTATTCGCCATGCTGATGTACGTCGTATGCTTCAAACCATGAAGTCGATTACCGAAGCGGGCCGCTCTCTGACTTATGATGCCTGTGCGAGCCTGGATTTCTCCCATAAGCTGGAAGATGCGGATGCCCGTGCTAAAGCCTCTGCCCGTGCAGCTTACCTGACGCCGATTGTAAAAGGCTGGTGTACAGAAGTGGCTCAGGAAGTTACTTCCCTGGGTGTGCAGATACACGGGGGTATGGGCTTCATTGAAGAAACCGGTGCTGCACAGCATTTCCGTGATGCGCGTATTTTACCTATCTATGAAGGCACAAACGGTATTCAGGCACTGGATCTGGTAGGCCGTAAGACCTTGTTTGATAAGGCAGAAGCCGCTACAGCCGTACAGGCAGAAATTGCAGAGCTGATTGAAAAGCTGGAAGCCCAGGGTGGCTTCGCAGCCGAAGCGGCACAACTAAAAGCAGCACTGGTGCAGGCACAGGCTTGTCAGGATCAGTTGTTAAACGGCGCGGCAGACGATGCTCACCTGGCAGGTGCGGTCGCTCATAATTTCATGATGATGATGGGCACACTCTGTGGTGGTTGGCAGATTCTGCGTGGCGCGTTGGCGGCACAGGCAGAGTTGGCAGAGGGTGGTGATCAGGTCTTCCTGGAAGCTAAAATTCTGAGTGCTCGTTTCTATGTAGCCCAGATTTTGCCACGACTGCAGTCGTATGCGCAGATGGTTACAGCGGGTAGTGAATCCATCCAGGCCATGAGTGATGATCAACTGGCGTCAGCCTGGTATTGATCTGATGGGATCTGATTTTGGCCTGACTGTAATGTCGGGCCAAAATCAGGTATCTTTACGGCCAGATTTTTTCAAGAAAACGGATTGAGACCGAACAATACCATGATCATCAAACCTAAAATTCGCGGTTTTATTTGCACCACAACTCACCCAACTGGCTGTGCAGAAAATGTACGTGAGCAGATTGCCTATACCCAACAGAAAGGTGAGGTTGCAGGCGCTAAACGTGTGCTGGTGATCGGTGCTTCCAGTGGTTACGGTCTTTCTTCCCGTATTGCGGCTGCATTTGGCAGTGGCGCGGCAACCATTGGTGTTTTCTTCGAAAAGCCCGCGACCGAACGTAAAACCGGTACAGCAGGTTGGTACAATGCGGCTGCCTTTGAGAAAGAAGCACACGCGGCGGGCCTGTATGCAAAAAGCCTTAATGGTGACGCTTTCTCTCATGAAGCCAAGCAGAAAGTGGTCGATCTGATTAAAGAAGATCTGGGTCAGATTGATCTGGTGGTTTACTCGCTGGCCTCTCCGGTACGGAAAATGCCGGATTCTGGTGAAGTGATTCGCTCCTGCCTGAAGCCGATTGGTGAAACTTACCGCTCAACGGCTATTGATACCAATAAAGATGTGATTATCAATGCAGAAATCGAGCCTGCAACCCAGGAAGAGATTGATGCAACCGTTACTGTGATGGGTGGTGAAGACTGGCAGCTTTGGGTTAATGCCCTGAATGATGCGGGTGTACTGGCTGAAGGCGCGCAGTCTGTGGCTTATTCCTATATCGGCAGCGACATTACCTGGCCGATTTACTGGGACGGTGCTTTAGGTAAAGCGAAGCAGGATCTTGATCGGGCTGCCAATGAGCTTGATACCCTGCTGAAAGCCAACAAAGGACAGGCCAACGTGGCGGTTTTGAAATCGGTAGTCACCCAGGCCAGTTCTGCTATCCCGGTGATGCCACTTTATCTTTCCATGGTCTTTAATGTCATGAAAGAAAAAGGTCTGCATGAAGGTTGCATGGAACAAGTGCAGCGTTTGTTTGCTACGGGTCTGTACGGCGAAAATGCTCAGATGGATGAGGGTAATCGCTTCCGCATGGATGACTGGGAATTACGTGAAGACGTGCAGCAGGCTTGCCGTGATCTTTGGTCGCAGATTACCAGTGAAAATCTGTTTGAGCTGACCGATTATGCGTATTATAAAGACGAATTCCTGAAGCTGTTTGGCTTTGGTATTGATGGCGTTGATTATGATGCGGATGTTAGCCCGGAAGTTGAATTTAATGTGATTGATATCTGAGTTTTACCCGATCGTATTTAGTAAAAGGTCCTTTTTAAAGGGCCTTTTTTTTCGCCTGAATAAAGTAAGCGACTGTTATTACGGTGTTCTGCGTTTCTGTTTATCCTGATGCCTTACGCCAGTCTGATTCCGTAAAAACTTTGTTGTTATATCAATTAACGTGATACAAAAAATTGATCTGTTAGGAATATTGTGTAATATATCAGTTACGCAATGAAAATGACCGGGTTGTATCCGGGCTGTTTTTATCTTTATGACATGCAGGGTTGTCTGAGCCCGGTTTTTAAGAAGAGGTAACTACAATGGCAGATGCTTATATCTGTGATGCGATTCGCACACCCTTTGGCCGTTATGGTGGTGGTCTTTCCCCGGTACGTCCTGATGATTTGGGTGCGGTGCCTATCAAGGCGCTGATGGACCGTAATCCGGATGTAGACTGGTCTTTGGTTGAAGATGTTATCTATGGCAATGCCAACCAGGCGGGTGAAGATAACCGTAACGTTGCCCGTATGTCGGCGCTGCTGGCCGGTATGCCAACCAGTGTGCCAGGCACAACAATTAACCGCTTGTGTGGTTCGGGTATGGATGCCATTGGTATGGCTGCCCGTGCGATCAAATCCGGTGAAACTGAGCTGATGATTGCCGGTGGTTGTGAGTCTATGTCCCGTGCGCCTTTTGTTATGGGCAAAGCGGAATCAGCGTTCAGCCGGACACCTAATGGTCTTTATGACACAACTATTGGCTGGCGTTTTATCAACAAAAAATTGAAAGCCGAATTTGGCGTTGAGAGCATGCCGGAGACGGCTGAAAACGTTGCTGAAGATTTTAATATCTCCCGTGAAGATCAGGACTTGTTTGCATTTCGCAGCCAGCAGAAGACAGCTGCTGCGATGGAAAAAGGCCTGTTTAACGAAGAGATTGTGCCGGTTGTGATCCCTCAGCGTAAGGGTGATGCGGTTGTTATTGATACCGATGAGCATCCGCGCGCCTCTACGACGCTGGAAGCCCTGGCTAAATTACGTGCCCCTTTCCGTGAAGGCGGTTCAGTGACTGCGGGTAATGCTTCAGGTGTTAACGATGGTGCCTGCGCACTGTTGATTGCCTCTAAAGAAGCGGCAGAAAAACACGGACTGACACCTAAAGCACGTGTTGTGGGTATGGCAACAGCAGGCCTTGAGCCACGTATTATGGGTTTTGGCCCCGCACCGGCTGCTAAAAAAGTACTTGAAAAAACAGGTTTAACCCTGGATCAGATGGACGTGATTGAGCTGAATGAGGCTTTTGCTTCGCAGGGTCTGGCGGTTCTGCGTGATCTGGGTCTGGGCGATGATGAAGCTAAAGTAAATCCAAACGGTGGTGCTATCTCTCTGGGTCACCCGCTGGGTGCCAGTGGTGCTCGCCTGGTGACAACGGCTATGTATGAGTTGCACCGCACCGGTGGTCGCTATGCGCTTTGCACCATGTGTATTGGTGTGGGACAGGGCATTGCGCTGATTATCGAACGCGTTTAAGCGTGTTCTATTACACAATAATAAATGTTCTGAAAATTTTGTTAAAACGGGGTGAGAATAACGATGCGAAATGAACAGCCACTGCGCGGTTCTCTCGATGCGATTGAAACTGCAAGTATTGATGAACTGCGATCTCTCCAGCTTAGCCGCATGCAATGGAGCATCGCTCATGCTTATAACAATGTGGCGGCTTACCGTCGCCTGTGTAATGAACACGGTATTCATCCGTTTGATCTGAAAACCCTGGATGACCTGGGTAAGTTCCCTTTCACCACTAAAGCTTATCTGCGTGATGCTTACCCGTTTGACTCTTTTGCTGTACCGATGAACGAAGTAGTACGTGTACATGCATCAAGTGGTACAACCGGCAAGCCAACGGTTGTGGGTTATAGCCAGAACGATATCAATACCTGGGCCGATGTAGTGGCACGCTCTATCCGCGCAGCGGGTGGTCATTATGGTGATAAAGTTCATATTTCTTACGGTTACGGTCTGTTTACCGGCGGTATGGGTGCCCATTATGGGGCTGAGCGTCTGGGTTGTACCGTTATCCCGATGTCCGGTGGCCAGACGGAGAAACAAGTTCAGTTGATGCGCGATTTTGATCCCGACATCATCATGGTTACGCCGTCTTACATGCTGAATATTATCGATGAAATGGATCGTCAGGGTCTGGACCCGCAGGATATGGCGTTGCGTCTGGGTATCTTTGGTGCCGAGCCATGGACCGATGAAATGCGCAAAAATATCGAGAACCGCTTAGGCATTGATGCGGTGGATATTTATGGTCTGTCTGAAGTAATGGGGCCAGGCGTGGCGATGGAATGTATCGAAACTAAAGATGGCCCGACTATCTGGGAAGATCACTTTTATCCTGAGATTATCGATCCGAACACGGGTGCTGTATTGCCAGATGGTGAATACGGTGAGCTGGTATTTACCTCTCTGACCAAAGAAGCCCTGCCGATTATCCGTTACCGCACACGGGACTTAACCCGCCTGTTGCCGGGTACTGCTCGTCCGATGCGCCGTATCGATAAGATCACCGGTCGCTCTGATGACATGATGATTATCCGTGGTGTGAACGTTTTCCCGACACAGATCGAAGAACAGATTCTGAAAGTAGCAGCACTGGCACCGCACTATGAAATTGTGGTGAGCAAAGACGGTAACCTTGACACTGTTTTAGTGAAAGTAGAGCTGGTACCGGATGCACAGTCGGTTGATCAGACGCCGGTTGTTAAAGAACTTCAGCATCATATTAAGTCTGTGGTGGGTATCTCCACCCGGATTGAGGTCGTACCTACCGGCGGGCTGCCACGCTCTGAAGGCAAAGCCAAGCGGGTATTTGATAACCGACCTAAAGGTTAAGTCGGACAGCTCCTCTGCTGTTCTGGCAGGGGAGTTGATCCGGTTGGAAATGCCGGGCTGAGAGAAAGCCTTCAGGCAAAAAAAATGCATTATCGCGATACAGCGTCAGATAACACTTTTGCATACCTAGTGTCATAAGTGACGGGCAATGTTTTCGCGGGTCAAACAACGTTGTGAGGCGATTGAAATGACACCACAAGAACAAAATTTCATGCGCAAGATCGAGGCTGAAGAGAAAATCGAGCCGAAAGACTGGATGCCGGATGCATACCGTAAAAATCTGATTCGTCAGATTTCACAGCATGCTCACTCTGAAGTTATCGGTATGCAGCCTGAAGGTAACTGGATCACCCGTGCGCCTTCTTTGCGTCGTAAAGTGGTTCTGCTGTCTAAAGTTCAGGATGAGGCAGGTCACGGTCTGTATCTTTACAGTGCCTGTGAAACACTGGGTATCTCCCGTTCTGAAATGATCGACCAGCTACAGACTGGTGTAGCTAAGTATTCTTCGATCTTTAACTACCCAACACTGACCTGGGCAGATGTAGGTGCAATTGGTTGGCTGGTAGACGGCGCCGCGATTGTAAACCAGGTGTCTCTGCAGCGTACCTCTTATGGCCCGTATTCACGTGGCATGATCCGTATCTGCAAGGAAGAAAGCTTCCATCAGCGTCAGGGTTATGAAGCAATCCTGGAACTGGCTAAAGGCTCAGAAGGACAGAAAGAAATGGCTCAGGATGCCCTGAACCGTTTTTACTGGCCTGCACTGATGATGTTTGGTCCTCACGATTCTGAGTCTGCTCACTCCCAGAAATCCATGGAGTGGAAGATCAAGCGTGAAACCAACGATGACCTGCGCCAGAAGTTCGTAGATCAGACCGTGAAGCAGATTGAAGTGCTGGGTCTGGAACATCCGGATAAAGGCATTAAGTGGAATGAAGAACGTGGTCATTATGACAGCAGCGACCTGAACTGGGATGAGTTCTGGAGTGTGATTAACGGTAACGGTCATTGTAACCGTCAGCGTATCGAGCACCATGTTGCTGCCCATGAAGAAGGCGAGTGGGTGCGTGATGCGATCACGGCATACAACGAAAAGAAACGTGCCAAAAAAGCACAGAACGCGGCATAAGGCGTAAGGGGTATCTGAAATGACAAACGTGACTGAAAAACTGGAACTGTTTGAAGTATTTGTACGTTCCAAGCGTGGCCTGGACCATAAACATATTGGCAGCCTGCACGCTGAAGATCATGAGCAGGCGCTGGAGTATGCCCGTGACTGTTATACCCGCCGTACTGAAGGTGTGAGCATCTGGGTGGTTAAGTCCAACGATATTTGCGCGTCTCAGGAAGACGATGCGGAATGCTTCTATGATCCAAGCGATGATAAGCCTTACCGTCATGCGACTTATTACGTACTGCCTGACCCAGTCAACAACATGTAATTCGGGTGGAGAATTAAAATGAGTGATGCAATTAAAGCCGCCACCCTTGAATACACAACCCGCCTGGGCGACGACGCAGTGGTACTGGGTCACCGTGTTTCCGAGTGGGTGAGTTACGGGCCGTTTCTGGAAGAAGACATTGCTTACGGCAACGTGGCACTGGACTACGTGGGCCGTGCGCGTCTGTTTTACGGTTATGCGGCTGAACTGGCAAATGATGGCCGTGATGAAGACGATTTTGCCTATATGCGCAATGATCGTGAATACCGCAACCTGCTGTTGCTGGAGATGCCTAAAGGTGACTTCGCATACTCTCAGGTGCGTCAGCTGTTTGCCGATGTGTACTACACATTAGTACTGCCTGAACTGCTTCAGTCTAAAGACGAAACACTGGCCGGTGTTGCTGCTAAAGCGATCAAAGAGACTAAGTATCATCTGCGTCGCAGCCGTGACTGGGTGTTACGTTTGGGCGATGGTACCGAAGAGAGCCACAAACGTACTCAGAAAGCCGTTGATCAGCTGTGGGGTTATACCCATGAAATGTTCGATATGGATGAAACTGAGCAGCTGCTGGTGAACGAAGGTATTGCGGTTGATGTTTCCACGTTGCGTGATGCATGGCTGAAGATGGTTAGCGATATTCTGACCGAAGCTACGATCACTGTACCGGAAGACAGCTGGGCTGTTCGCGGTGGCCGTACCGGTTACCACACGGAACATCTGGGTCATATGCTGACCGAGATGCAGATCGTGCACCGTTCCCATCCAGGCTGTAAGTGGTAAAAAGTGCTATGAACGAAATTTCACTGATGCCGGAAGATCAGTACCAGCGCCTTCAGCAACGTAACGCTGAAAATGTAAAAGCCCTCTGGGATCTGCTCGATGCAGTTAAAGACCCGGAAGTGCCGGTACTGAGTATTTGGGATCTGGGCATTCTGCGGGATATTCAGCGTGAGGGTGATGCTATTACCGTCATTATTACGCCGACTTATTCCGGTTGCCCGGCAATGGACAATATCAGCACCGATGTGGCGCAATGCCTGAACGACAACGGTTATGCGGATGTGACGGTAAAAATGTCACTGTCACCGGCCTGGAGTTCAGAGTGGATGTCACCTGAAGGTCGTAAAAACCTTCGTGCATATGGTATAGCGCCGCCGGAAGATGCAGACCTGGATGCTGATGGTTTGACACCGGATGCTCATGCGCAATGCCCGCATTGTAACTCTCGTAATACCCGCAGAGTCAGTGAATTCGGATCAACTGCATGTAAAGCACTGTTTCAGTGTGACGACTGCAGCGAGCCTTTTGATTATTTTAAAAAGATCTGATCACAAATCAGTCTTATTAACAGGACAGGTGAAGCATGTCTGACACCAATTTTTACACGCTGAAAATCGCTGATGTACAACCGGAAACGGAAACGGCGATCTGCGTGAGCTTTGCTGTACCGGCGGAACTGGCCGACAAGTTTAAGTTTATTCAGGGCCAGTTTCTGACCCTGCGCGCCATGATTGACGGTGAAGATGTCCGTCGTTCTTACTCCATCTGTTCCGGTGTGAGCGATGGCCATATGCGTGTGGGTATCAAGCGGGTTAAGAACGGTAAGTTCTCTAATTTTGCCAACGATACCTTCAAGCCAGGTATGGCGGTTGAAGTGATGCCACCTCAGGGTAGTTTCTACACTGAGCTGAACCCGGAAAACAGCAAAAACTACATGTGCATTGCAGCGGGTTCCGGTATCACACCGATGATCTCCATCATGAAGTCTGTGCTGGATACAGAGCCGGGTTCAAAAGTGACGCTGATCTACGGTAACCGTCGCAGCAACTCCGTGATGTTTAAAGACGAACTGAACTTCGTTAAAAACCGTTACCTGAATCGCTTCCACTGGATCAACGTAATGGACTATGAAGACCAGGGCGCTGATTTACTGAACGGCCGCATTGATAATGCCAAAGGTTTTGCGCTGCAAAAAAGCGGCCTGATTGACATTAAAAGCACGGATGAAGCCTTTATCTGCGGGCCTGAGGCGATGATGTCTGAAGTTTCTCGTGGTTTCCGTATGGAAGGCCTGAGCGACGAGCAGATTCATTATGAGTTGTTTGCTAATTCTTCTGAAGATTCTCAGACGATGCTGGATAAAGCCCAGAAGCGTATTGAAGAGTTTGGTGAAGAAAAGCAGAGTAAAGTCACCGTAGTGGCTGACGGTCGCTCCATTATGTTTGACCTGGCAACAGTGGGTGCCAACATTCTGGATGCAGGCATGAGCAACGGCATGGAACTGCCTTACTCCTGTAAAGCCGGTGTTTGTTCAACCTGTAAATGTAAGTTGGTAGAAGGTGAAGTGGATATGGATATTTCCCACGGCCTTGAACAGCACGAGATTGAAGCCGGTTACATCCTGAGCTGCCAGGCACATCCGATCTCTGACGAAGTAGTTGTCGATTTCGACCAGCGTTAAACCTCTGTGACCGGGTGCCTTAAAGACACCGGGTTGTTTGAAGCTATCTGAAAAAGCCCTGATAATTCAGGGTTTTTTTTATTACCAGCCCTCCAGTGGCCTTCTGCACACAAGAATTGAAAATTAACCCCAGTCCTTTATTTATTATCATTACGTCGTCCCGTTTTTATGTATATAGATTCGGCTGCTCGATTGTTTCCTTCAGGTATTTAATAAAGCACATTTAGCAATTTATACCGATCTAATATTTCCAATCTGGAATAGATATTATTCATTTTGGTCGGGTTACGTTTTTCCTGGTTTGATGTATCTTGTATTGATCTACTATTCAGATGCCTGACTTTTGATGTCGGGTATGATGAAATCTAAATTCTATGCTGTTCTCTGAAATAGAGAGCCAGAACTCATAAGTATTAATAGGAATCTGATATGGCCAAGAAGCCTTTTGCGTCCTCGGCGGACCTCGGTGTAAAGACAGAAACGCTGGAAATTTTAGGCGATGGCATCTATGCCTTAACGGCAGAAGGTGATCCAAACGTTTGTGCTGTTGAAGGTGAAGATTTCATTGTAGCGTTTGAAGCCCGTGCAACCCCTAAAGCGGGTCTGGACTGGCTGGAACAGCTGCGTGAGCACACAGACAAGCCGGTTAAATACCTGGTGCTGTCTCATTACCACGCTGTACGTGTTCTGGGTGCTTCGGCCTACAATGCTGACTCTATTATTGCCCATGAAAACACTAAGTTCCTGATTGAAGAGCGGGGCATGGAGGACTGGGCAAGTGAATTTGGTCGTATGCCACGCTTGTTCCGTGAGCCTGAAGGTATTCCAGGCCTGACACGTCCGGACATCGTCTTCAATGACCGTCTTGAAATTCCACTGGGTGGTGATCGTGGCAACCTGGTACTTGAATACTGTGGTCGTGGTCATACTGCTGGTGACATCGTTGCATGGATTCCAAAACAGAAAGTTCTGTTTGCCGGAGACCTGGTTGAAGCTGCCGCTGCACTGTATACCGGCGATGCATTCCATTTTGACTGGTCTACTGAGACGCTGGACAAAGTTAAAGCGTATGAAGCTGAAATCCTGGTCGGTGGTCGTGGTGCTGTTGCCCGTGGTCGTGATGAAGTGGATGCCGCTATTGAACAGACACGTGGTTTCCTGACAGGCATGATTGAAAAAGTGGGTGAAGTTCACAAACGTGGTGGTACCTTAAAAGAAGCGTTTGAATTAACACGTGACCACCTGGGGCCTAAGTTTGGTATGTGGCCGATCTTTGAACACTGCCTGCCATTTGATGTTCAGCGTTTGTGGGATGAGTTTGACGGTGTTGACTGGCCGCGCATCTGGACTGATGAGCGTGATCAGGAAGTTTGGGATAAATTGCAGGACTAATGCTGCAAGGCCATAACCCGCCGCACGCTTTGATGCGGGCGGCTTATAGCCTTTATCCGATCTGTGTTTTTATCTAAAAGCACACTGAATAACGGCGCCGGGCGAAAGCTCAGCGCCGTTATTTTTATTGGCCTGCCTTGTCTCTCAAAATTACCACTGATACTGTGAAAGGGTGCTTCAGACAAAGGAGTTAAAAGTACTATGGATGTATTGTCTGCGATGGCGATATACATTCGGGTTGTCGACCTGAAAAGCTTTTCGCTTGCCGCTGAAGAAATGGGTATATCGAGTTCTTCGGTCAGCAAACAAATTTCCCACCTTGAACAGCATATTGGTGCACGTCTCCTTCAGCGCACAACCCGTCGCCTGAGCGTGACAGAGGTTGGCGCAGCTTATTACGAAAAATGTCAGAAGATTATTGCGGATGTGGAAGAAGCGGAGAGCCTGGTGTCGCAGCTGCAGGGTGAGCCAAGAGGCACCTTGCGTATCTACTGTAATATGACCTTCGGGCAGATGCAGCTGGCTAAGGCGATTCCTGAATTTATGGCAGCTTATCCTGATATTAAGGTTGATATCACACTCGATGACCGCCCACCGGATCTGGTGCGTGATGGCTTTGATCTGGCCATACGTATTGCCGACCCCCAATTACCTGATTCCAGTCTGATTGCGCGGGAAATTTCTAAATTACCGATGTTTATTTGCACAACCCCCGAATACCTTGAAAAACAAGGTGTCCCCGAACATCCTGAAGACTTAAAAAAACATAATTGCCTGGTTTTTGTTCACGCAGCGAATGCCAATCAATGGAGTCTTTCCCGGGACGGTGAACGATGTACGGTTCAGGTTGAAGGCGATGTCAGAGCGAACAATAGTCTGGTTGTACGGGAGTCTGTACTGGCGCACCGGGGTATCGCAAATCTGGCTTATTTTGTAATATCCCGTTTTGTTGAATCCGGTGAGCTGTTAAGGGTATTTCCGGCCTATCAGCCCGAGAAACTTTCTGTTTTTGCTGTTTATCCGGATCGTAAATATATATCGCCAAAAGTCAGCTCGTTTATAGAGTTTTTCAGGGTCTGGCTTGATGAAAATCTGCAACAGAGCTGGTCTGATTAAGTTTCTTTATTTCTTTTTTAGAAAGAATCTTGTTCGGTTTTCAGGGATTATCAGCAGCTCGAAATCATATATCTTGAATGTGCTCAAAACGCGATTCCCAAGGATGAGTCCCTAACAAGAAACCGAGTGACAAGCGATGCTTAACACCTATACATTTCCCGAATTTGATTACATTCGTTCAGCCGATCAGGATGGCGATTTGCCTGCAAAACACCCGGTTGTTGTGATAGGAGCCGGTCCGATTGGCCTGGCTGCGGCCATTGATCTGGCGCTTCATGATGTACCTGTCGTGGTGCTGGACGACAACAATACCGTAAGTGTGGGTTCCCGCGCGGTTTGTTATGCCAAACGTTTTCTCGATATTTCTGATCGCCTTGGTGTGGGTCAACGCTGTGTTGATAAAGGTGTCACCTGGAATGTAGGCCGTGTGTTCTTTGAAGATGAGCAGGTTTATAGCTTTAATATGCTGCCTGAAGAACATCATCGCCGTCCGGGTTTTATTAACCTGCAGCAGTACTACCTGGAAGAGTATTATGTGGATCGTGTTAACAGCCTGGACAAAGCTGACCTGCGTTGGAAAAACAAGGTAACGCAGATTGAGCAGAACGATACTTCAGTGATGTTGACGGTTGAAACACCCGAAGGGCCGTACCAGCTTGAAGCAGATTATGTGATTGCCTGTGACGGTGCGAACTCTAACACCCGTGCTCAGTGTGGTCTGGAGTCTAAAGGCCAGATTTTTCAGGATCGCTTCCTGATTGCCGATGTGGTGATGGATCCGAAGAAATTTCCACCCGAGCGCTGGTTCTGGTTTAACCCGCCTTTCCACGAAGGTCAGTCTACTTTATTGCACCGTCAGGCTGATAATGTATGGCGCATTGACTTCGATCTGGGTTGGGATGCTGATCCTGAAGAAGAGAAAAAACCGGAAAATATTATTCCGCGTGTACGTGCTTTCCTGGGTGAAGACGTTGAATTCGAACTGGAGTGGGCGTCTGTTTATACCTTTACTTGTCGCCGCATGGATAACTTCCGCCATGGCCGCATTTTCTTTGCCGGTGATGCAGCCCATCAGGTATCACCTTTTGGTGCCCGTGGTGCTAACTCGGGTATTGAAGATACGGATAACCTGAGCTGGAAATTGAAGCTGGTAATGGACGGCAAAGCACCGGCCAGTCTGCTGGATAGCTATTCGGAAGAACGTGTTTTTGCTGCGGATGAGAATATTCTTAATTCAACGCGCAGTACTGATTTTATAAGCCCCAAAAATGGTGCCAATAAAACCTTCCGTGATGCGGTATTGTGGCTGGCTAAAGACTATACGTTTGCCCGTCCACTGGTGAACAGTGGTCGCCTGTCAGTCCCCCCGATTTTGACCGAATCACCACTGAACAGCGCTGATACTGAGCCATTTAACTGTAAAGTAGTGCCTGGAGCCCCTTGTACTGATGGCCCGGTACTACGTAATGGTCAGGCTGACTTCCTGCTGACTTCACTCGGCAACGTTTTTAATGGCCTGCTGTTTGTTGAAAGTGCGGCTGATCTGGATGCACAAACGCTGGCATCACTGAGTGAACTGGCGCAGCAAGCTGTGCCGGTTAAGACGTTTGTGGTCGCCGGTCATGAAATGGATATAGTGTTGCCTGAGGGTGTGGAGTTACTGGTTGATACGATGGGCGTTGTAAAAGAGCGTTTGGATGCTGAGAAAGGTACTTTCTATCTGATGAGACCTGATCAGCTGGTCACCGCCCGTATGCGCCTGTTTGATAAAACACGTGTTATTGCGGCTCAGAATAAAGCCATGGGTCAGTAACGGATAATAAGAAAGAGAGATAAGCATGAATAAACTAATTACTGAACCAAATCTGCCGCGCCCTGATGATTTTTACCAGGAGCTGACAGATTTGCACCGTGATTTGGACGAAAAACAGAGCCAGGATGTGAATGCCCGTCTGATCCTGCTGTTGTCTAACCACATCGGCGATCAGGCTGTATTGAGTGAAGCAATGCAGGCTTCGCGAAAGCATATAGCCGCGCAATAAGTATTTATTCGATTTAAAAGCAGGCCCGCCATTGGTGGGCCTTTACTGTTTTTACGCCGCTGTGTTTTGGTTCATGTTCTGGCTGTTTTAAGCACCAGGTAAGAACCGAATATAACAGTGGGTAAGTTATCTGGAGAAAGGCAAAATGCCGGTATTAAACGAGACACATGATCTTAATCTGACCAGTTGGGTAGACTCTGCAAACTCAGCTACCTGTGACTTTCCTATTCAAAACCTGCCGTTTGCTGTGTTCCGCCGCCAGGGTGCGGATGAGGCTTTCCGGGGTGGTGTTGCCATTGGTGATCAGATTGTCGATCTGGCTGCGGCTAAGGCCACAGGCGTTTTTTCCGGTCTGGCACAGTCTGCCGCTGAAGCCTGTGATGCACCTCAGCTGAATGTGTTTATGGGTATGGGCAAAGCAAGCTGGTCTGCCTTGCGTCTGGCTTTATCACAGGCATTACGTACGGGCTCTGATGCCCAGGAAAAGCTGAGCGCCTGCCTGGTGGCTCAGTCTGAGGTCGAATATGACGTGCCTTGTCAGATTGGTGATTACACTGACTTTTATACCTCGGTTTTTCACGCTACCGCCGTCGGTTCTTTGTTCCGTCCTGATAACCCGCTGCTGCCAAACTATAAATGGGTGCCTATCGGTTATCACGGTCGTTCTTCGTCTATTGGTATTTCCGGTCAGGCATTCCGTCGTCCTCTCGGTCAGACCAAAGCGCCGGATGCTGCTGAGCCGAGCCTTGGGCCTTGTAAGCGCCTGGATTACGAGCTGGAAATGGGTATTTACATGGGTAGTGGGAATGCCCTGGGTGAGCCTGTTTCGATTGATGACGCAGAAGATCATGTGTTTGGACTGTGCCTGTTTAACGACTGGTCTGCCCGTGATATCCAGGCATGGGAATATCAGCCTTTAGGCCCGTTTCTGGCAAAAAACTTTGCATCCACGGTTTCTCCCTGGATTGTGACAACAGAAGCGCTGGCACCCTACCGTGCTGCCTGGACGCGTGATGCAGCGGACCCTCAGCCACTGCCTTATCTGGAATCTGAGACAAACCGTGCAGAAGGGGCGATGGATATTAAACTGGAAGTGCTGCTGGAATCTGAACAGATGCGCAGCGCCGGTCAGCCTGCTTCCCGCTTGTCAGAATCCAGCTTTATTCATTCTTACTGGACGGTTGCTCAGATGGTGGCACACCATACGGTTAACGGCTGTAATATGAAGCCGGGTGATTTCCTGGGCAGTGGCACACAGTCTGGCCCGACTGAAGATCAGGCAGGCTCTATTCTTGAGTTAACCAAAGGTGGCAAACAAACACTAACGCTGGATAACGGTGAAACCCGCACCTTCCTTGAAGATGGTGATGCTGTGATTATGCGTGGCTGGTGTGAGGCCGAAGGCCGTGCGCGTATCGGTTTTGGTGAAGTTGTTGGCCTGGTATTACCGGCTAAAGTTTAACTGAATTGATCCGGTGCGCTCACAAGCGGCCGTGCCGGATCATCAGAGGAAGTAATATGATTCTGTATGATTACTGCCGCTCTTCTGCGGCTTATCGGGTACGTATTGCGCTGAACCTGAAAGGCTTAGACTGCGAGCAAGTACCGGTTAACTTACTGAAAGCAGAACACCGGGATGATGCCCACTTGGCGCGTAATCCACAGGGCTTGGTGCCAGCGTTTGAAGATCAGGGCGCGATGATCAACCAGTCTCTGGCGATTTGTGAATATCTGGATGATGCTTATCCCGAGACAGCACAACTGTTGCCTTTAAGCCCGCTTGATAAAGCACGGGTGCGCGGCCTTGCTCAGCTTATAGCCTGTGATATTCATCCGGTTGATAACCTGCGTGTGCTTAAATATCTGGTGAGTGAGTTTGGCGCCAGTGATGAGCAAAAAACCACCTGGTATCAGCACTGGATTCATGAAGGTTTTAAAGGCCTTGAGCGCCGTTTGGCGGAGTCTGAACAGACGGGTGTATTTTGCCACGGAGATCAGCCGGGTCTGGCGGATATTTGTCTGGTGCCCCAGGTTTTTAACGCAAATCGCTTTAAAACCGATCTGAGTAATTACCCCACGATTATGCGTATTAGCGAGGCTTGTAATCAGCTGGCCGCATTTGCTGATGCACATCCGGATTTGCAACCCGGCGCATAATCATAGTTATTACGTTGCAGTAAAACCGCAAGCCCGGCCTGATAGTTATTGTGCTGTGGGGTTGCGGTTTTTAATGTAGTGTTACCCGGTGTGCATAGCCAGCATGGCTTTTTGTGTCCATTGCAGGCTTTCCCGGTAGGCTGTTTCGTAAAGGTCGATATCCACATCCAGGGGCAGGTTATGCCAGTTACCCGATTCGTAAGCGATAACTGCTTCCAGGGTTTCACCGACAGGCCCTTCGTACTCGGTAATGGCCAACTTAATCTCATCTGAAATTGGCACCTGGCTGAGCATGGTTTTCTGGTCGATATCCAGCAGGGCATGTAAACCCGACATCATGCCCGCCATAAAATAACTACCGGCATTTCTTAACCGGGCGGCGTTTGCCAGATTTTCACACATAGAGCCCCGGATCAGCAGCATACGACAAAGCTCTTCCGGCTTGTCCTCGTGGCTGGTCATGGCAATCAGGGTTGCCCAGCGCTTGATTTGTTCCATACCCAGCAGAACAACCGCATCGGTAATAGAATCAATTTTTCGAACCAGCGCAAAAGAAGCCGAGTTAACAATACGCAGCAGTTTAAAGGTGAGCACCGGATCCTGCACGATTAAAGCTTCCAGCTGTTCCGGCGTAGCGTCATCACGCTGCAATTCCTGAACCAATCGTAATAGTGCACCTTCGCTGGCCTCGATTTTTTTACCGGTCACCAGTTTAGGACGGCTGAGAAAGTGTCCCTGAAATAACTTAAAACCGAGTTGGCTGCAGGCGGTTAATTTCTCGTAGCTTTCTATTTTGACGGCAATCGGTGTGACTTTAAACGGCTTGAGTTTTTCAGCGCAGGCCTGAAGTTCAGCCGGATCCATGGAAGATGCATCCACTTTAACCATCTGAACGATTTTAAGCAGGTTGTGATATTTTGGGCTGTACTCAAAACTACCCAGTACCAGCCGGTAACCATCACGGGCCAGATTATAAACTGCACGGACAACGTCCTGGGTGGGTGAGATTGTTTCGGGAATCTCTATAATTACCTGCTTGCGGGGCAAATCCGGGAAATTGCCCGTTAACAGCAGTTCCTCACTGATATGGATAAAAGCAGGCACACGTTTAACCGAACCGGCATCCGTAATACTGGTGTAAGCATTAAGCAGCACCTGGGTTGTGGTGGATGAGTCACGGAATACGGCATTTTCAGTGTCTTCATCATCTCTGTGCAGCAGTTCATAAGCGACTACTTTCTGGTCACGGTCGTAGATAGGTTGGCGGGCCATTAAAACCTGACCGGGTGTTGTTGAATCCATCTGTCATCGGCTCTCCGGGCTGAACATACACAGAAAATGTTGCTTGGTTATGTGTACAGGCGGGCCTGGGGACATCTGTAATCTGAGAATCAGGCCCTGCACATTTTTCCGTAGTGTAACCTTCACACCCTTCTGAGGGTAGCCTGTTTTATATTATTAGCATCCATCGCGCTATTCCTGCGTTTTCAGGGGTATAATGGGCGTCATTCTTGTATGACTTCAGGTTTTAAAATGAGTATAAACTGGTTTCCGGGACACATGCATAAAGCCCGGAAAGAGATAGCCAGGGTGATGAACGAAGTAGACGTTATCATCGAGGTGTTGGATGCCCGCTTGCCGCAGTCCAGTGAAAACCCGCTGGTGGACACGCTGCGCAAGGGCAAACCAACGATCAAATTGTTGAATAAAAGTGACCTGGCTGATCCCGTGCGTACCGAAGAGTGGCTGGCTTACTTTAATGCGTTGCCGGATACCCTGGCGATTGCACTGGATTATGAACAAAAAAAACAGATTAACCGCATTCCTGAGCTTTGTAAAAAAATAGCCTCAGGACGTGCCGAGGCAGGCCGTCCGGTACGGGCTATGATTATGGGTATTCCCAACGTGGGCAAGTCCACCATGATCAATGCACTGCTTGGCAAACGTATCGCCAAAGTGGGTAATGAACCGGCCGTGACTAAATCACAGACCCGCTTCACCACTAAAAATGGCATGGCTCTGTCGGACACACCTGGTATACTCTGGCCCAAAATCGAAGATAAAGATTCCGGCTACCGGTTGGCGGCCAGTGGCGCGATTAAAGACACGGCTATTGAGTACGAAGATGTGGCGCTGTTCGCTGCCGGTTTTATGATCAGTGACTATCCCGCGCTTACCCAGGCCCGTTACAAACTGAAAACACTACCTTCATCACCCGAAGTCTTGTTGGAAGAAATCGGGCGTAAGCGCGGTGGGTTACGCCCTGGTGGGCGAATCGATATGCATAAAGCATCTGAAGTGCTGTTGCATGAAATGCGTTCCGGGAAATTAGGACGTATTAGTTTTGAGACCGTTGCTGAGTGGGAAGAAAAGCACCGTCTCGCCGAGATTGCCCGTTTGGAAGCTGAAGCAGCCGAACGTGCAGAAGCAGAGCAACAGGAGCAAAGATGAGTCGCATTAAGAAAAGACGTGGCAATACCTATCAGGTGTTGTTCGAAGATACAGGCCCAAGCAAACAAGAACGCCTGGATGATCCGGAAAGTTATGAAAGTCGTAAACGTGCGGCGCTGGCTAAAAAGAAAAAGCCAAAGTCTGTTTATCAGAAAGTGCTTGAAGAAGAGAAAGCAGCAAAAGATCGAAAAGCCAACAATGGCCCTAAAGGTCCTTTGGCGGATAAAATTCGCAAACTGAACGCGAAGAAAAAACAAAGCGATTAAACCCGCTTTAAAACAGGCAAACAATCAGTACCAGAAGGCTGCGAGAAATCCGCAGCCTTTCTTTGTTTCAGGAGCAGGTGTTTTGCAGCAGTACGACGTGGTTATAGTAGGTGCCGGAGCATCAGGTTTAATGTGTGCCGCAACCGCCGGTTATCGTGGCCGCTCGGTGCTGGTGCTTGAACATAGTAAAAAAATTGGCCGCAAAATCCTGATGTCAGGGGGGGGGCGTTGTAATTTTACCAACCTGCATAATTCACCTGCGAACTTTCTGTCGGACAATCCGCATTTCTGTAAGTCAGCCCTGAGTCGTTATTCCTCCCAGGATTTTATCGAACTGGTTGAACGCCACGGTGTTGAATACCACGAAAAAACACTGGGTCAGCTGTTTTGCAATGAGTCCAGCAAAGAGATTCTTGATCTGTTGCTGACCGAGTGTGACTGGGCGGGTGTGACCCTACAGACCGAAACCGAAGTTAAAAACGTTAAACCGGTTGAAGGTCGTTATCAGCTGCAAACCTCAAAAGGGCCGGTGGGCTGCCAGTCTTTGGTGATTTCTACCGGGGGTTTATCCATACCTAACGGTGGTGCAACCGCCTTTGCGTTTGATATAGCTGAACAGTTTGGCATGGCGCTTAAACCTCGCACCGCTGCATTGGTGCCTTTTACCCTGCAGCCGCAAGAACTGAACTATATCAAACCGCTGTCCGGCATCGCTCACGATGTGGAAATATCCGCCGGTAAAACCACCTTTAAAGAAAGCATGCTGTTTACCCATCGGGGTATCAGTGGCCCTGCTGTGCTGCAAATTTCCTCCTACTGGACACCGGGCGAAGCAGTAGAGATTAACCTGTTTCCCGATCTTGATATGGAAACCTGGCTGAAACAACAGCGCGAACAACGCCCCAAAGCTGAGATAAAAACAGTACTGTCAGGCATTATGACCAAACGTCTGGTGCTGGCGCTGTGTGAACTCTGGAAAATTGAAGGCGTATTGGGGCAGTGTACTAACGATGAAATTCAGCGCATTGCCCGCAGCTTCCATCACTGGTCACTTAAGCCTGGTGGTACAGAAGGTTATCGCACCGCCGAAGTGACCCTGGGTGGCATCGATACCAACGAAGTCTCGTCCAAAACCTTTGAAGCTAAAAAAGCCGAAGGACTTTATTTTATCGGTGAATGCCTGGACGTTACCGGCCACTTGGGCGGGCATAATTTCCAATGGGCCTGGGCATCCGGGTTCTGTGCGGGTACGTTTGTTTGACGGCTATTCTGCATTGATAACTACAATGATTGGGCTATAGACTAAACCCATTTTGCATCTAACGATTTCGGAAATAATATTCAGATGGAAATCAAAGTAAATTTTTTAGAAAACCTCAAGCTCGAAGCTAAGTTTGATGATTTCACCGTCACTGCCGATCAGCCTATTCGCTACAAAGGCGATGGCTCTGCGCCCGGGCCTTTTGATTATTTTCTGGCCTCTTCGGCGCTTTGTGCGGCTTACTTTGTGCGGGTTTATTGTCTGGCACGTGATATTCCCACGGACGATATCCGGCTTTCGCAGAATAATATTGTTGATCCGGAAAACCGTTATAACCAGATTTTTCAGATTCAGCTGGAGCTGCCGGACAGTATTTCTGACAAAGATCGTCAAGGCATGCTGAGAGCTATCGACCGCTGTACGGTTAAAAAAGTGGTGCAACAGGGCCCTGAGTTTAAGGTCGAAACGGTCGAAAACCTGGACGAAGATGCTTCTATTATGGCGATGGGGATGCCGGAAGGTGAGGCCCATACCATGATTTTGGGTAAAGACCTGCCGCTGGAACAAACCATTGCTAATATGACGGGCATGCTGGCTGATCTGGGCATGAAAATTGAGATCTCATCCTGGCGTAATATCGTACCGCATGTCTGGTCTTTGCATATCCGCGATGCAGCCTCTCCTATGTGTTTTACTAACGGTAAAGGCGCATCTAAAGAGAGTGCATTGTGTTCTGCGCTTGGAGAGTTTATCGAGCGGGCAAGCTGCAACTTCTTCTACAACGACCAGTACTTCGGTGAAGAGATTGCAAACAGCGCGTTTGTTCACTACCCCAATGAAAAATGGTTTAAACCCGGTTCTGATGATGCCGTGCCTGAAGGGCTAATGGATGAGTACTGCCTGGAAATTTACGACCCTGAAAACGAGCTGCGTGGCTCAAATTTGATTGATACCAACTCCGGCAATGTGGAGCGGGGTATTTGTGCGTTGCCTTATGTGCGCCAGTCTGATCAGCAAACCGTATATTTCCCCTCCAATCTTCTGGAAAACCTGTTTCTGAGTAATGGCATGAGTGCCGGTAATAACCTTAACGAAGCTAAGGTGCAGTGTCTGTCGGAAATTTTTGAGCGGGCGGTAAAACGGCAAATTATCGAAGAAGAGATCGTTTTGCCGGATGTGCCGTTGCAGGTTCTTGAGCAGTACCCGCATATCCTTGACGGCATCAAAGGACTGGAAGAACAGGGTTTCCCTGTACTGGTTAAAGATGCTTCGCTGGGTGGGCAGTTTCCGGTTATGTGTGTCACGTTGATGAACCCAAGAACCGGCGGTGTATTTGCCTCTTTTGGTGCGCATCCAAGCTTTGAAGTGGCGTTGGAACGCAGTCTGACCGAACTGTTGCAGGGTCGAAGTTTTGAAGGCCTGAATGACGTGCCGCCGCCAACATTTAACAGTCTGGCGGTTACTGAACCTAACAACTTTGTTGAACACTTTATTGATTCAACCGGTGTGATCTCCTGGCGTTTCTTCAGCACTAAGCATGATTATGAATTCTGCGAGTGGGATTTCTCAGGCACTAACGAAGAAGAAAGTGCTGGCCTGATGTCTATTCTGAATGATCTGGGCAAAGAGTTTTATATCGCAACCTTTGATGATTTTGGTGCATCTGCCTGCCGGATTATCGTGCCGGGTTATTCCGAGGTTTATCCGGTTGAAGATCTGATGTGGGATAACACTAACAAAGCGCTGCAATTCCGCTCAGACATTCTCAATATACATACGCTGGACGACAATCAGCTGGAAAATCTGGTGGAGGGTCTGGAAGAGAGCGGGGAAGATAACTACGTTACGATCAAAACGCTGATTGGTATCGAGTTTGATGAAAATACCGTTTGGGGCCAGCTTACCGTACTTGAGCTGAAGATCCTGATCTACCTCGCCCTGCAACAGCATGATGAAGCCATCGAGCTGGTCGAAACCTTCCTGCAGTTTAATGACAACACGGTAGAGCGTGGATTGTTCTATCAGGCCATTAATGCCACGCTGGAAATTGCGCTGGATGAAGACTTAGAGCTGGATGACTATCTGTTCAACCTGCGCCGCATGTTTGGTAACGAGGTGATGGAAAACGTTGTTGGTTCGGTTAACGCAGAGGTGAAATTCTACGGCTTGACGCAAACCAGCATGAAGCTTGAAGGTCTGGATAAACATCTGCGACTGATTGAAAGCTATAAAAAGCTGCATAACGCCAGAAAAAACAGAGCCTAAATAAAGCCGGGTTGGCCAGGCTATTTAATGTCTCTTTTGAAGGGGCAACTTAAAGAGTCTGGTCAGGCTTGATGTAGCACGTTTTATATCGAAGATAGCCCGATTAGGTGTTATCCGGTGCAGCGAAAAATGTGCAGAGTTCATCATCCGGGATCTGTTGCTTAGCAAAAGTAAAGGTGCCTTTGCTTTGCATTTCTTGCGCCGCTTGTTGTATCAGCCCAAAAGTAGCGCGTGCGAGACTACCACCGGTACTTATGCGTCGTACCCCAAGCGCCTGCAAATCGGCAACCGAAAGTGGCGTGCCGGTTAATCCCATTACAACGGTAAAAGGGCCGTCAATCTCACGTACCATTGCAGCGATGGTTTCTGAATCCTTAATGCCTGGAACAAACAGGCAGTCTGCACCGGCTTCCCGATACAGGTTGGCACGGCTGACAGCTTCTGCAAATGGGTTGGCTGTATTCGTAAGATAGCAGTCGGTACGAGCCGTCAGAGTATAGGGGACACCCGTAGCATCCGCTGCTTCGCGTGCGGCTCTGATGCGATCGACCGCCAGCGTGCGCTCATAAAGAGGTGCATTCGCATCACCGGTATAATCTTCAATATTGCCACCGACAACGCCAGCCTGAACTGATAAACGAATAGTTTCGGCAACATCGGCTGGCTCTGCGCCATAGCCCGCTTCTAAATCAGCACTGACCGGAATATCCACAGCAGTTGCAATACGGTGAATACACGCCATCATTTGACTGCGACTGATACGATTTTCGTAATCCGGAAGCCCCTGGGCGTACGCAATACCTGCGCTTGTTGTGGCAATGGCAGAGAAATCAGAAGCCGCAAGCATACGGGCACTGCCAGCATCCCAGGCATTTGGCATCATAAAGATACCTTCGCTTGAATGGAGCGCCCGAAATACTTCGCCTTTTTGAGTTAAGTTCATATTACTTATCACGTCCCGGGTTGAAGTGCTTATGGGTACGCTGCTGATTCCCGCGCCGGGCACGGGAATCAGCACAGTCAAACGTATGACTTTTTATTGCCTTAAAGCTCGCCGCAGTCTGCGATAGAGCAAGGCTCAGAGGTGCGGCCACTGCCAGAACCTACGTCCTGCAGGGCTTCTACAATATCCTGACCTTCAATCACTTCACCAAATACAACGTGTGCGCCATCCAGGTGAGGTGTTTTGATAAACGTAATAAAAAACTGAGACCCGTTAGTGTTTGGGCCTGCGTTTGCCATAGACAGCAGGTATTTTTTATCGTGTTTATGGATGAAGTTCTCGTCTTCGAATTTCTCGCCATAGATAGACTCACCACCCGTACCGTTCTGGCGGGTGAAGTCGCCACCCTGCGCCATAAAACCATTGATTACACGGTGAAAAGGAGAACCTTTGTAATGCAGAGGCTTGCCAGATTTGCCAGTGCCCTTTTCGCCTGTGCAAAGTGCTCTGAAGTTTTCAGATGTTTTAGGTGTGTCATCAAAAAGTTGAAACACAATTCTTCCGGCAATTTCATCACCAATAGCCACATCAAAAAAGACTTTAGACATTGTTGTAATTCCTTGTTTCACACCCTTTAAGGTGCTGTTGAGTAAATATTTCAGGCATTTAATGACAACCGCTAAACGAAGGCAAGCCTTCTTCTATTAATACGCGCTTTCGGCCGTGTTGCAGGGCGTTGAAACGAATGTGTTTTGTGGTCGCTCAGAGCCAGTCTGGGACGGTGAGACTGTAATAGCGCGCAATCATCGTTATACTGAGTGAAACGAGCAGGAGAGTGGACAAACCAATGGCAAGAGTGATGTACCTGATATTAGGGCTGATTTGTCTGCTGGCTGGTTTCATTGGCATCTTCCTGCCCTTATTGCCAACCACTCCTTTTGTTTTGCTGGCGGCGTACTGCTTTTCCCGCAGCTCTGAACGTTTGCATCAGAAATTACTCAGCCATCGTATTTTTGGCCCGATAGTCGATGAGTGGGAGCAACACGGGGTTATCCCGCTGAAAGTGAAATGTTTTTCGAGCACAATGATGCTGGTGATGGTCAGTTATCCGCTGATCTACCGCGATTTTTCTCCGTGGTTAAAGATGGCGGTTGTTGCGGTGGTTTTAGTGGCTCTGTTCTATGTCTGGAGCCGTCCATCCAACCCTGTACCGGCTACTGCAGTTGCAGAATCCGAATAACAGGGCAGGATGTGATTCTTATTCAAGCCAGCCGTTATTCGATAAGCTCGACCACATCATCTAACTGAATAAGACCTTCATTACGTGGAATAATATTCTGACCAAAATCCACTTCGTTGTTGCTGTTACGGCGATAAGTGGCAAGGGTTTTCAGCGGCTCAGTGTTTGCAAAACGCTCCAGCGTATCCGGATGGTAAGTTGTCATCACGCAGCGGGTACAGGGCTTAACCACATCAAAAATGACTTCGCCTATTTTAATCGCACGCCAGTCATCTTCGGCATAAGGCGTGCAGCCGGAAATAACAATATTCGGGCGGAACTGGCGCATATCAAACTGCTTACCTGCACGCTGGTTCAGGTCATCGAGCGAGGCTTCCGAAATCAATAACAGCGGATAGCCATCAGCAAATGCAACGGGTTTATCCGGAAAACGTGGCGTGCCGCGCTCCGACTGATCACCAAAATAAAGTAACTGGCACGGCACACCGAGTTTAGTGCTGAACCACTCATCAAACTCAATGCCGCAGCACTGCCCATTGACCTCAGTACCCCAAACATTAACCTGCCGGTAGTTCTGGAAGAACTCCGGAATACTAACCCGAATACTGTCCCCATCGGGTGCCACGATATACAAACCATCCGGCAAAAGTGCCGTGCGAAAGTGCAACATTTGTGGATATTTACGGGCAGAGATAAAGTCACCCGCCGTGTCAGACAGAATAAAACGGCGGTCAAAACTCAGACCGCTGGTTTCAACAAAACTGCGATTCAGCTCTATACCGGCAGTCGACTTGAGAGGGTACACATGGATGGCGCTGAGGTTGATATCTGACACGTCTTCGGGTTTCCCGTTATGATTATCGTAATAAGATAAGTGGTTGCTGATCATAACAAGGCAGTGACAAAACGTCTTGTTTGTCGATAGCTAACCTTAGTATCCCCATTTTTTTCTATAAAAAACAAAAAGAAATAATGACCCGGAAAGCTTTTCTGCAGTAGCATGACATTGCGTGGCCATGATGGCCCGGAACAGGGACGACTGTTTAGCACCTTCTTTTTGTATGGATACAAAACATGGATGATCTCTCCCCCTCTGACCTGAAGTCAGTGCTGCATTCTAAACGTGCCAATATTTATTACCTGCAATATTGCCGTATTTTAGTTAATGGTGGTCGTGTTGAATATGTGACGGATGAAGGCGGACAGTCACTTTACTGGAACATACCAATCGCTAATACAACCAGTATTTTGCTGGGTACGGGCACCTCTGTGACACAAGCTGCAATGCGTGAACTGGCTAAGGCCGGTGTGCTGGTGGGCTTTTGCGGGGGTGGAGGTACGCCACTTTTTGCAGCCAATGAGGTACAGGTAGACGTTTCCTGGTTGTTACCCCAAAGCGAGTACCGCCCCACTGAATACCTGCAGCAATGGGTATCTTTCTGGTTTGATGACCGTAAGCGGCTGGATGCAGCAATTGCCTTCCAGAAAATTCGTTTAGCCCAAATCGAAAAGCACTGGCTAAAGCTGGCAACGGGTAAAGACGAGCTTTTTTCTATCAATGCCGATCACTTACATTCTCTTCTTGAACACACCCTCCAGTCTTTGGCTGTCTGTCAAACCAGCACGGATGTGCTGGCTCAGGAAGCCATACTTACTAAAGCCTTGTATAAACTGGCCTGCAATGCGGTGAGTTATGGTGACTTTACACGCTCTAAGCGGGGTGGCGGTATTGATATAGCCAACCGGTTTTTAGATCACGGTAATTATCTGTCTTATGGTTTAGGCGCAACGGCTACCTGGGTTTTAGGTATTCCGCACGGGCTGGCTGTACTGCATGGCAAAACCCGGCGGGGCGGGCTGGTGTTTGATGTTGCCGATTTAGTGAAAGATGCGCTGGTTTTACCGCAGGCATTTTTAGCCGCAATGGCTGGTGAAGATGAGCAGGAATTTCGTCAGCGATGTATTGATGGCTTTCGCAAACATGACGCACTGGATTTGATGATCGATAGCCTGAAGTTTGTTGCCGAGACACAAAGTGATATTAATCGATGAATATCTTACTGATTTCCCAATGCAATAAACGTGCATTACCTGAGACTCGCCGTATTTTGGATCAGTTTGGCGAGCGGCGCGGAGACCGGGTATGGCAAACCGCGATTACTCAGCAAGGCATGGAAACCTTGCGTAAAATGCTCAAAAAAACTGCACGCCGTAACACTGCGGTGGCTTGCCACTGGATCAGGAGTAAAGATCACAGTGAGCTAATCTGGGTGGTTGGTAATGCCCGTAAATTTAATGAAAATGGTGCAGTGCCAACTAACACAACCCAGCGCGATGTTTTACGTTCAGCCGATGAAAATGGTTGGCATAGCGTAGAAGCCATATCGCTATTATCGGGCATTGCAGGGCTTTTTCATGATTTTGGTAAAGCCAATACGCTGTTTCAGAAAAAACTAAGACCCAAAGCAAAGCTCTTTTCCGAACCGTACCGGCATGAATGGGTATCACTGCGCCTGTTTCAGGCATTTGTCGGGTCGGATGATGATCATAGCTGGGTACAAAGGCTGGCAACCGTTTCACCGGATCAGGAAGCGGAAGTGCTGGCACGTTTAATCAAAGACAGCCCGAAAGGTGCGCCCAATCCCTTTTGCAAAATGCCGCCACTGGCGCGGGTTGTTGGCTGGTTAATTGTTTCCCATCACCGTTTACCCAAGTACACAGACGGTGCCGGTACAGAGCCAAAAATCGATAGAATTAAGGACTGGCTAACACATTCTAAAATACTTAAAGCCTCCTGGAACTCGCCCCAATGTACTTATGATACCTGGAAGCCGGAGCACTGGCAGAAGGTTTGGGAATTTCCGCAGGGCACCCCTGTACGCAGTGTTATCTGGTGTTCAAAAGCAAAAAGTTTGGCAAAACGTGCGCTAAAGTTGCCACAGTTTATCGATACCGACTGGCTTCAGGATAGGTTCACCGCTCATTTGGCACGTTTAACCCTGATGCTGGCAGACCATTGTTATTCTGCATCGCAGGCCACCACTGGCTGGCAGGATAAAAAATATAAAGCCTATGCCAATACCGACCGCAAAACGCGGGCTTTAAAGCAAAAGCTTGATGAGCATAATATTGGTGTTGGTCATAACGCCGTGTTATTGAGTAAAAGCCTGCCTAAGATCCGCCAGACCCTACCCGCTATTACACGTCACAAAGGTTTTAAGCAGCGCAGCAAAGATAAAAATTATCGCTGGCAGGATCAGAGTTATGACTTAGCGCGTGCCATTAGTGATCGCTCCCAAAAGCAGGGTTTTTTTGGTGTCAATATGGCATCAACCGGCAAAGGCAAAACCTTTGCTAATGCCCGGATTATGTACGGCCTGGCAGATGAAAAACTGGGTTGCCGGTTCAGCGTAGCGTTAGGCCTGCGTACCTTAACCCTGCAAACCGGTGATGCATTGCAGGAGCGCCTGCATTTGAGCAGTGACGACCTGGCTGTTTTAATCGGCTCGGCGGCTGTGCGTGATTTACACCGTTTGCGGCAAGCTCCTGCCGACAATAATAAAAGTTCACTCGCTGAGAGGAGCTTGGCAGATGCCGGTTCAGAGTCGGCAGAAAGCCTGTTTGCAGAGCATCAGTATGTACGGTATGACGGCAGCCTGGATGACGGGCGCTTAAGTCGCTGGCTGAAGCAGTCCCCCAAACTGCATCAGCTACTCAGTGCGCCGGTACTGGTTAGCACGATAGACCACCTGATTCCTGCAACGGAAGGTGAGCGTGGGGGTAAACAAATCGCCCCTATGTTGCGGTTACTTACTTCAGATTTGGTGCTGGATGAACCGGATGACTTTGGGCTTGACGATCTGCCAGCTTTATCACGGTTAGTGAACTGGGCCGGTATGTTAGGTACACGCATACTATTATCGTCGGCCACCTTACCCCCTGCCTTAATTCATGCGTTGTTTGATGCTTATCGGGCCGGGCGTGAAAGTTTTAATAGTGTCTGTGGAGAACCGGGTCGCACAACTAATATTTGTTGTGCCTGGTTTGATGAAAATGGTGTTGCACAGCAAGATCATGCCGAACTACAAAGCTTTCAGCAGAGCCATAAGGATTTTGTTGAAAAACGTATCAGCAAACTGTCAAAAGAAAGTGCCTTAAGGTGTGCGGCATTGTGGGATGTACACGTCGAAAGCACCCAGTCTGAGGATGTGGTCACCGGAATGTCCGATGCCATTCGGGCGGCTATTTTTGAGTTGCATCAGCACCACCATCAAACCCATGAGGCAACACAAAAACAACTGTCGATAGGTTTGGTACGTATGGCAAACATCACACCGATGATTGCCATCGTAAAGGCTGCGTTGGCCCGGTCATCACCGGAAAACTGCCGCATACACTTCTGTGTTTATCATAGCCAGCATCCCCTGATGGTACGTTCCGATATGGAAGCTGCGCTTGATGCGGCTTTGTCACGGCACGATCCTGATGCGCTTTGGTGTGTACCCGCAATTAAAAATGCACTGGAAAGT
Source organism: Pontibacterium sp. (assembly GCA_049599735.1). GTDB lineage: Bacteria > Pseudomonadota > Gammaproteobacteria > Pseudomonadales > Balneatricaceae > Pontibacterium. Next base: position 49,547 of record JBMYOX010000014.1, read on the forward strand.
TGTCCGGAAAAAAATCAGATTTTCATTGTCTTTGCCACGCCAGTCGCGGAGGTGGGGCGAGACCATGATTATGACTGGGCCATCGCTGAGCCCAGCTCTATGCGTTCTATTATTCAGTTGGCGGGCCGTATTCAACGCCACCGGCAGCAAGCCCCTCAAACGCCTAACCTTCTGCTGCTTAGTAAAAATTACAAAGCATTAAAAGCAGAGCCTGTCGCTTTTGTGCACCCCGGTTTTGAAAATACAACCTATAAGCTGAAAAGCCATAACCTGCATGAAATATTGACCACAGATCAGTATCAATACATCAGTGCCATACCGCGTATACAGGCACGTGCTGATTTAAACGCGGAGGGCAATCTGGTGGATCTGGAGCATGCACACCTAACGGGCAAATTGTTTGGTGGCAATAGTGATAAGCCGTTCTATGCGGCGCTCTGGTGGGCAGAAAACGTAACCTGGTCAGCCGAGATGCAGCGGCATGATCGTTTCAGGGAATCTTCACCAGATGAAGAATTTGTGCTGCTTTATAAAGAAGAAGGAGAACCGGCTCAGTTTAACTTTGTGGATAGCTGGGGTGAGTTAAACCCGGTAGAGAAAAGCCGCTTTCAGCGGGTGGACTTAACCCTGGGTGAGCGTGTTCAACCCTGGTTGCAGCAAAGTGCGGAGACGCTGATAGAAACCTTAGCGGATACGTTTGATAAGGAATTAGAAGATGCCAGTAAAACGTTTGCTGTAGTTCGGTTGAGAGAGCAAAAAGGCTGCTGGTGGTATCACGAAGTTTTGGGAATTTTCAGGGATTATGAATAATCAGGAACGACTATGACTGTCTATAAAAATCCACTTACAGAACAAGTTGCCTGTTTTATCGAGCGCAATGCTAATACCGCACTAAAGCCCTATTTCGACAAAATAGGCAAATGGGAAACAGAGCTTGTTGCAACAGAAAAGCTGATATTGGCGGGCAAAGAAGCAGATAAAAATCAAAAGAAAAAAGATAAATTACAGGCTGATATCAAGGGGAATCTGGCGATCACCAGGCCTATTCGTCACAGTGAAATATACGAGTGGCTGGCGAAAAGGGTTGGTGTCGCGTCACAGCTTTATTTAGCGACACACCCTAATAAATTTACACATGCCTCAACAGACACCAAGACATTCAGTGCCTGTTTTGGGGGAGAGGGTGGCTATGTAATGAGTGACATCTGCCTGCTTAACAGCCAGTCAGTTACTACATTAAGCCTTGATATTGATGGAAACGCCGCGGCACTGGATATAGGGAAATTTTTATTTTCCAGGTTGGGCAATAAGCGACTGATCGACTTTGTTGATGAAAATGATCTTAGCGTATTACGTGAATTTTCCAATTCTGAAAGCGAAGTGCAGGCATGGTATGACGACCTTAAAAAAATTCATGTTAAAAGGCCGCTAAGCTCCCATAAACTCGCCAAACAACTGTATTTTCCAGTCGGTGAGGGTGAATATCACGTACTCAGCCCCTTATATGCCTCATCGTTGTATCAGGCGATTCATACACGTATTAGTGATTCACGCTTTTCAAACAGCGCAAAAGCCGCCCGAAAGGCAAAGCGTGAAAAGCATTATTCAACCCATATCACCACCGACTACCTTAACGTTGCAGTCCAGACTTTTGGTGGCACTAAGCCACAAAATATTTCTCTGTTAAACAGTGGTCGTGGTGGTAAGGCACACCTGTTCAGTTGCCAACCTCCTGCATGGCAAAGCAGTAAAAAGCCCCCAAGCAGTCATCGTAATGGGTTTTGGCGCGAGTATGAGCGCCGTTCCTGGCGGGTTGTTCGGTCTTTAAAGGCCTATCTTGAATCAGTTTCTCAGCGAACCAGCACCCTGGCGCGCCGCGATAAACGGGCTGAATATATAGAAGAGCTGATCTCATTGCTTTTACAGTATGCCGCCGAAATTCAAAGCCTGTCAGATCATATCGGCTGGAGTGAACACAGCAAATTATCACAGGCTGAACAGCTCTGGCTTGACCCTTACCGGCAGGATGAAGCATTTCAGAATCAGCGGGAAGCTAAAGATTGGCAGCAGGAAATTGCCAATCAATTTGCACGCTGGCTTAACCATAAGCTTAGTAGCGACACCCTCGTATTTTCGGATGCGGAATATCTGGAATGGTCTTCCACCGTAACTAAAAAACTGGCCCTGTTAAAAGATGACCTGGAGATGATGGCACCATGAAATCATTAATTCTGCTTAAAAATCTGACGGTAGAAAATGCCAATGCAATAGCCGGGTTTACCTGGGGCTTTCCCGCTATTTCAAACTTTCTGGGTTTTACCCATGCGTTGTCACGTAAGTTAAATGAGCAGCAGGGACTATCACTGGGTGGCTGTGCAGTAATCTGCCATCAACACAATGTGCAGGCTCACCAGCCTGCCGGTTGGGGTGATTATGTATTTTCACTTACCCGTAATCCGTTGACAAAAAAATTAAAGTCGCCACCTTTTGTTGAGGAAGCGCGAATGCACCTGAATATCTCATTGCTAATTGAGTGCGATTTTACGGCGTTTGATCTGGATTTTGAGACAGGCACAGAAGAGCAGGATGAGTTGCTGTTTAAGCGCTGGATAACAGAGAAAGTATATACCCAGCGTTTGGCGGGTGGAACAATCACCAATATTGGCTCTATTGAATATCTGTCGTTACCTGAAGACGGTGAGGCGCAACATAAAGAACAGCGTAAGCTCTTATTGCGTTTATTGCCGGGCTTTGTGCTGGTGGATCGGCAAGATTTGTTGCAATCACACCATCAGCAGCGCCTGGCAGATCAGCCGGACGCTGAGCTGCTCGACTCCTGGCTGGACTTTATTGCTTTGAAATACCAAGTCAGCCCGGATGATATTCAGCAATCACCCGCACCGACAGAAGGTGAAAAAGCCACCTGGCAGCGTATTCCCAAACCCGCTTCAGGCTGGCTGGTACCTATTACCACAGGGTACCAGGCGATTTCACCGCTCTATGAAAAGGGCAGGGTAGCACGAACACGTGATGCCTCTGTGCCGTTCAGGTTTGTAGAGTCTGTTCACAGTATCGGGCAGTGGATTAGCCCGCACCGTATAAGCCGTCTTGATTCTATTATCTGGCAATACCAGCACAACGATGACAGCTACCTCTGTCAGAACAATTATTCATCGACCTTATCAGAAACTACTAACAGTGAGAGTAACTAACATGGCTCAGATTAAATTAAAAACAGCCTCAGTGCTGGCCTTTGAACGTAAACTGTCTAACTCGGATGCTCTGTTGTTTGCTGGTAACTGGAGTGATCGTGAAAACTCGGGTAGCTGGCAACCAGTTGCCATTCAGAGCAAAGATGTGCGTGGCACGATCTCTAACCGTCTGAAAAGTGCTATCGCCAGCAACCCGGCAAAACTGGATGCTGAAATTCAGAAAGCAAACCTGCAACGTGTTGATGTAGCGGCCTTGCCGTTTGAAGCAGATACCTTAAAAATCAGCTTTACCTTGCGTGTGCTGGGGGACTTGGCAACCCCGTCTGCCTGTAACGATCAGGACTATCAGGCAGCGCTGGCCGATACAATTAATACCTATATTAACGAGCACCAATTCAAAGAACTGGCCAACCGTTATGCAGAAAACTTAGCAAATGGTCGTTTCCTTTGGCGTAACCGTGTGGGTGCTGAAGCGGTTGAGGTGCGCGTAAGTCATATTCAGGATCAGGTCGTTCAGAACCTTTGGGTTTTTAAGGGAGAAGAGTTCAGCCTGCGTGAATTCAAACAGCCAAAAGACAACCTGGCAGAACTGAGTGACGTTATCCGTCAGGGGCTGACCGGGGATGCATTTGCATTTCTTAAGGTCGAGGCGTTTGCGCGTCTGGGTAACGGCCAGGAAGTTTTCCCGTCACAAGAACTGGTGCTGGACGGCGGGCGTGATAGTAGTAAAAGCAAATACCTGTATCAGGTAAACGATGTGGCGGCGATGCACTCGCAGAAAATTGGAAACGCACTCAGGACGATTGATACCTGGTATCCCGGTGCGCAGGATCTTGGCCCGATTGCTGTTGAACCTTATGGCTCTGTAACAAACCGTGGCACAGCTTATCGTCAGCCAAAAGATAAGATGGATTTTTATAACCTGCTGGATGGTTGGGTCATTAAAGGCAATACACCACCAGAGGAACAACAGCATTATGTAATGGCTGGGTTGATTCGGGGTGGCGTTTTTGGTGAAAAAGCAGATTAAGGAGTTTGTATGGATTTTTACATCGACCTGCAGGTTTTGCCCGATCCTGAATTTAAGGAAACGGTGTTAATGAATGCCTTGTGCGCAAAGCTACATCGTGCGTTGTTTGATCGTCGTAAGGGTGATATTGGCATTAGTTTTCCCAAAGCGGGTAAGAGCTTAGGCAGTTTGTTGCGTTTGCATGGCCAGGAAGCAGCGTTAACCGAGCTTTCTCAAACGACCTGGCTACGTGGTTTACGTGACTACACCGAAAGTACCGGGGTTCATCCTGTTCCTGCTGGGTGCGATCACTACCGGGTTGAACGAGTACAAGTAAAAAGCAGTGCCGAACGCCTGCGACGACGCTCTGTTAAAAAAGGCTGGCTGAGCGAGGAAGAAGCGAGGGAGTGCATTGTTGATAGCTCAGAGAAGAAAAGCAACCTGCCGTTCCTGCAGCTAAAAAGCCAGTCAAACGGGCAAATGTTTCGTTTGTTTATTCGTCATAGTGCAGTAGTTTCACAGCCGCTTGACGGTGAGTTTTCGCACTATGGATTAAGCAAAAACGCTACTGTCCCCAGGTTTTAACCCTTTTTTTAATCGCATTTATAAGTCCTTGATTTATCAGGGACTTATTGGCGTGTTTAAAAAAGGGTAAATTACTTGGAAAGTCTAAAGTTCTTTAACAATTAAAAGGTTAACGGTAATCTACAACTGTTCACTGCCGCACAGGCAGCTCAGAAAAGATAAACCAACGCGCCATCTGATAAATACCCGTTCACTGCCGCACAGGCAGCTCAGAAAATAAGGGCGATAAAGCGAAATCGGGGGTTAGCGTTCACTGCCGCACAGGCAGCTCAGAAATGAAAGTTGAACCCGTGGCACTGGGTGCTGACGTTCACTGCCGCACAGGCAGCTCAGAAAAGTACAGGGTTTTGAAGACATGAGCGCAGAATGTTCACTGCCGCACAGGCAGCTCAGAAAACGGCGACAACTGGAACGGTCGCAGCGCTGAAGTTCACTGCCGCACAGGCAGCTCAGAAATTACTGAAATGCTGAAAAACCCCGATTAAGGGGTTCACTGCCGCACAGGCAGCTCAGAAAGGTGAACATGACGGCAACTAAAGGTAAAGACAGTTCACTGCCGCACAGGCAGCTCAGAAAAGATACCCGTTAGACGCCGGTGTACCGGTCAGGTTCACTGCCGCACAGGCAGCTCAGAAAACCGAAGGCTAGGAAAGCCTATGACGAGATGGGTTCACTGCCGCACAGGCAGCTCAGAAATGTCTATCTACTTCCAGGAGTCTGCCCGCCGTGTTCACTGCCGCACAGGCAGCTCAGAAAACTATCTGGACAATCTTTAGGTTCAACACAACGTTCACTGCCGCACAGGCAGCTCAGAAAGATACCCAGGCCCAGCTTGTCACCCTGCTGCTGTTCACTGCCGCACAGGCAGCTCAGAAAATTTTTCTGGATTCATCAAACATCCCTATCAGGTTCACTGCCGCACAGGCAGCTCAGAAATGTCCTATGTCACATTCGAGCAACCAGAATTTGTTCACTGCCGCACAGGCAGCTCAGAAAGTGAAGATACCGAGCTGGTTGCTATCATGGGCGTTCACTGCCGCACAGGCAGCTCAGAAAATGGATAGCGTACAAAAAGTAAGAGAGTTTATGTTCACTGCCGCACAGGCAGCTCAGAAACTCTCTCTATTGCTGCCTGCTTGTTACGGACAGTTCACTGCCGCACAGGCAGCTCAGAAAGGTGCGGCATTTATCGCTATTAGCGGCATTGCGTTCACTGCCGCACAGGCAGCTCAGAAAGCGATATGATTTTGAAACGCCAGGCGTTGGACGTTCACTGCCGCACAGGCAGCTCAGAAATTGCTAAGCACGGGCATAGCGATAAGGCGGAAGTTCACTGCCGCACAGGCAGCTCAGAAAGGACATCGTGCACCCCTGGGCTGCTAACGTGTGTTCACTGCCGCACAGGCAGCTCAGAAACTCAATTGGATCTGTATAAAATCCATCACTTCGTTCACTGCCGCACAGGCAGCTCAGAAACTGCAATCTTCAAAGATCCCAGCGTACGGCCCGTTCACTGCCGCACAGGCAGCTCAGAAAAAGTGCGCGGATACCCCACTCGGGGGCCTGAAGTTCACTGCCGCACAGGCAGCTCAGAAACGGCTGGCGTGCTGCATTTCCTGACGATATTTGTTCACTGCCGCACAGGCAGCTCAGAAACCGGATGCAGGAGGACGCGGTGTGTAATTGCGTTCACTGCCGCACAGGCAGCTCAGAAATGATCGAGCCTTGGTACCGTGAAGATACCGAGGTTCACTGCCGCACAGGCAGCTCAGAAACTGCTTGTTCCGGACAAACAGGAAACCGAAACGTTCACTGCCGCACAGGCAGCTCAGAAAAGGTGGGCGTTTGCGTTTGCGACTAGCAGGGGGTTCACTGCCGCACAGGCAGCTCAGAAAAGCCAGGGGCGCGGTCTCACTCTACAACGAAGGTTCACTGCCGCACAGGCAGCTCAGAAAAACATATCGCCGGGGTTAGCCGTGACGGTGTAGTTCACTGCCGCACAGGCAGCTCAGAAATAAGTTCTGGTGCTTCCCATTTGCCCAAATTCGTTCACTGCCGCACAGGCAGCTCAGAAATTCCGGCTGGTGAAGATCAGATTGTACAGACCGTTCACTGCCGCACAGGCAGCTCAGAAAAACCGATATTCACATCCTGCAGCAGTGGATTGGTTCACTGCCGCACAGGCAGCTCAGAAAAGCTCGGTATCTTCACGGTACCAAGGCTCGATGTTCACTGCCGCACAGGCAGCTCAGAAAAATGGTTCTTTGTCCAGGGCGTGCATCGTTGCGTTCACTGCCGCACAGGCAGCTCAGAAAGTCCAGCCCTGGGCTTTATATGCGTCATATGTGTTCACTGCCGCACAGGCAGCTCAGAAAAGATTGGTAGTTACGCTCTAATAGAAGAATTTGTTCACTGCCGCACAGGCAGCTCAGAAATGAAGCGTCCACACCAGCCACGTCCACAACTGGTTCACTGCCGCACAGGCAGCTCAGAAATGTTT
>JBMYOX010000015.1:0-53577 GCA_049599735.1 Pontibacterium sp.
TTTCAGCAGCGAACGTTTGCAGCTTCTTACCGAAGGTTACCGCGTAAGAACCGCCCGCTTTCATGAATTCCACTTTTTGTGGCGTGAAAGCATCAGAGATGTCAGCCACCTCTTCATTACCGTTGTAAAGCTTCTTAGCTTTAGTATCGATAGTCAGAACGGTACCAGTCGCAACTGAGTAGGCTTCTTCCAGTACTGGATCGCCGTTTTCGTCACGAACTACTTCGCCGTTCGCATCGGTTTTCTTAACCCAGTTTTTCAGATCAAGACCGATACCACCGGTTACACCAACAGTCGTCAGGAAGATAGGTGCGATACCGTTAGTACCTGCAACAACCGGACGGTTGTTGATGAATGGAATGTATGGAGACGTTTTCTCACCCGCCCACAGTGCAACGTTGTTAACACCAGACATACGGGAAGAACCTACACCCATGGTGCCTTTTTCAGCGATCAGCATCACTTTAGCATCAGGGTTAGCTTTGCCCATCTCAGCGATTTCCTGCTGAGCTTCTGGCGAGATCATGCACAGGCCGTGCAGCTCACGGTCAGCACGGGAGTGAGACTGGTTACCCGGAGACAGCAGGTCAGTAGAGATATCACCTTCAGCAGCGATGTAGGTAATAACTTTGACTGTCTCTGGAATGTCATCCAGCTTAGTGAAGAACTCAGCTTTTGAGTAGCTTTCCAGAATCTCTTTAGCGATGGCGTTACCCGCTTTGAAAGCGTCAGCCAGACGCGCGTTGTCCGCGTCGTACAGGAATACCTGAGACTTCAGAACTTCACCCGCAGCAGCAGCCTGAGCGTCGTCAGACAGTGCGATATCCAGCAGTACTTCAACAGAAGGGCCACCTTTCATGTGAGACAGCTGCTCTAGTGCGAACTCAGGAGAGATTTCTGCAACAGCTTCTTTACCCAGAACGATGTCTTTCAGGAAAGCCGCTTTAACACCCGCTGCTGGTGTAGTACCAGGCAGAGTGTTGTAGATGAAGAAGTTTAGAGAAGCTTCGCGCTCTGCATTACCCGTGTCTTTGATCTGGGCAATGATTTCAGATAGCAGTTCTGCGCTATCGATTGGTTTTGGGTTCAGACCCAGGTCCTTTTTACGAACCTCAATTTCTTCTAAATACTCAGAGTAGTAGCTCATGGCGTCCAACGTCTCACTTAAATCTGGTTATGATTTGTGGACAGATTATAGAGAAAAAGTCATAAGCAGCTCAATGAAAACTACTTAAATCAAACTTATAGTCACTATAAATAGAAAAAATGTATTAAAATCAAAGTGTTTCAGAGGGTATACATTGGTTGTACTGTGTTTCTATTTCTATATGGAGGGCCGTTTTTTTTGTAAATAACAATCATTTTCATGGCTAGTTGTTTATCGTGCCTGAGTGCAACCTCCCCCTCTATCATCGGCAAACCCATCTATAACCACAACATGCCATGCATTCTGCATAGCATAAACGAGCCCTACCCCATTTAAAGTTGCCAAAAACTTCTATACGCACTAGCAAATAGTCGCAGATTGTATGTAATTCAGACGAAATCATGCCAATATCACTTGCTTTACAGCGCCTATTGGCTAACATTGTCGACAATCTCAACAAAGTAAAAACTTATGGTGCAGGAAATAGCGGTTCGCTTGACGGCTGAATATACGACTGACAAGCAGCTTCAATAATAAGCGGTTGCTCGTGCAATAAAGGCTGTAGGTTCAGAAACGTCCTATCTGCGTGAGGTATAAAAAATGACAAGTCCTATCGATTTCGATCCATCCAGTTCTGTTAAAACACTCCCCGGAACAAAGCACAACTACCACAGTCTTCCAGATACCGCAGAACAGTTTGGTATTGACCTTGATGCATTACCTTTTTCACTTCGCCCTATCCTTGAAGGTATTGCCCGAAATGTTGGCCAGAACGGCGTAACCGCTGAGCAGGTTCAGGCGCTTGGTGGCTGGACAGAGCATCAGGGCAAACAGCCGATCGAAATTCCTTTCACAGCAGGCCGTGTCATTATGCATGATCTGAGTGGTACGCCCGCCATTGTGGACTTTGCCGCTATGCGCTCTGCCGTTCAGCGTATGGGTCTGGACCCTGCGATTATTGAGCCTCTGGTACGCGCAGATCTCGTTATCGATCACACGGTGACCATGGACAACACAGGTAGCCCTGCGTCTCTGAGAATCAATAGCGAACTGGAAGCCGAACGAAACAAAGAGCGCTACGCATTCCTGAAATGGGGCGCGCAGGCATTCGACACTATCCGAATTATCCCACCTCAAACCGGTATTGTGCACCAGGTTAACCTGGAATATCTGGCACAAGGTTATCTCAACATGAATGGCCTGATGATTCCGGATACCCTGATCGGTATGGATAGCCATACACCAATGGCGAACGCGCTGGGCATTGTGGGCTGGGGTGTTGGCGGTATCGAAGCCGGTGCGTCTATGCTTGGCCAACCGATGCAGATGCTGGCACCAGAAGTTGTGGGTGTTGAGCTGACCGGTGCACTACGAGAAGGTGTGACCGCGACTGACCTTGTACTAACAATCACCGAGATGTTGCGTAACTATCCGGGTGGTGTTGTTGGTAAGTTTGTTGAATACGTCGGTGAAGGCTGTGCCAATCTATCCCTGCCTGACCGTGCAACTATCGCAAATATGTCGCCTGAATATGGCGCAACCATGGGCTTCTTCCCATTTGATGAAGTCTCTGCCGAGTACATGAGAGCAACAGGAAGGGATGGCGATCTGCCACTGGCTTATTACAAAGCACAGAATATGGCCTGGACGCCGGGTCAGGCGCTTCCTCGCTATACCGATCTTCTGCAGCTGGATCTGTCCACGGTTGAACCATCTGTGGCGGGTCCGAAACGACCTCAGGACCGACTACCGCTGGCTGAGATCGGTAATGTATTCAGAAAAGCGGCGGCTGAAGGCGACCGTAATCCGGAAGTTGCAACCGTTACCCCAATGAAAGCAGACGAAGCGGGTATTTTCGCGCCTCTGCCTGAAAGGGAACTAAAAGACGGCGATATCGTAATCGCGGCGATCACCGCCTGCACCAACACCTCCAACCCTGGCTTGCTGATCGCGGCGGGCTTGCTGGCTAAGAAAGCCAATGAGCTGGGTATGAAGGTACCGGATGGTGTCAAAACCTCTCTGGCCCCAGGGTCACCGGTTGCGACTGACTTCTTAACCAAAGCGGGACTGCAGCAACATCTGGATGCACTGGGCTTTAATACCGCGGGTTACGGCTGTACAACCTGTGTGGGTAACTCTGGCCCTCTGGCACCGAGTATTGAAGATGCATTGCAGAACCACGATATCATCGCTGCGTCTGTCTTGTCCGGTAACCGAAACTTTGAAGGTCGCGTACATCCTGATGTGGACGCCAACTTCCTGATGTCACCACCACTGGTTGTTGCGATGGCGATGGCAGGCAACGTAAACATTGACGTGACCACTCAGCCACTGGGTCAGGATGCAAACGGAAACGATGTATTCCTCAAAGATATCTGGCCAAGCAACGCTGAAATTACTCAGACCATGAATGAGTGCATGGACCCGAAAGCCTTCAGAGAAACCTATGAAAATTCACTAGACGGTCCTGATACATGGCAGAATTTGGAATCGCCTACCGGCCCTGTTTATGACTGGGATCCAAATTCAACCTACATCCAGGAAATCTCTTTCTTCGACGGTTTCTCTCTGGAAACACCTGAAGACGCACTGAACAATATCTCAGGTGCACGCATGCTGGTGATGTGTGATGACAACACTACAACTGACCACATTTCTCCGGTAAGCCGTATCCGCCCGGATTCTCCTCCAGGCGAATACCTGAGCTCACAGGGCGTGGCAGACAGCGACATGACATCGCTGGGTGCACGTCGTGGTAACCACCACGTGATGCTGCGTAGTATTTTTGGCAATGGTAAAGCCAGAAACCTGTTACTGCCGGGCACTACAGGTGCAATAACGAATTATTACTCCTCTGACAGTGCACCAGCTCAGATGTCTATTTACGATGCCGCTGCGCGTTACCGTGAAGAAGGCACCTCCACCGTTGTGTTTGGCGGCAAACTGTATGGCACCGGATCATCACGTGACTGGGCGGCTAAAGGGCCTGCATTGTTGGGTGTCAGAGCGATTATTGCTGAAAGCTTTGAGCGTATTCACAAATCCAATCTGGTAGGCATGGGTGTTCTGCCTCTGCAGCTACCGGAAGGCGTAACACGCGCTTCTCTGAATCTGGATGGCACAGAAACGTTCGACCTGAATGGCATTGATACGCTTGAGCCTCGGGGTTCTGTAGAGCTGACCATCAACAGAGCGGATGGCACATCACAGCAGATTGAACTGGCTTCACGTGTTGATACCTCGTCAGAGCTGGATCAAATCCGTCACAAAGGCATCTTGCCGATGGTATTGCGAGATATTATCGCCTCGAATACTTAACAACGGAACCGGTAATCAGGAACAGGGCGACGATTATCAGAGCTCAGATCAGGCATCGCAGCCCTGTTTTTAGAAAGGCGTCCGAGGCGGACTATACCCCGGACGGTAAAATATAAAAGACCCGCTAACGAATGGATCACAATGCTGCTCCGCTTAAGTGAACAGCATTACTCTCGTTGGCGGGTTTTTTCTGGTTTTTAAGTCACAAAACGACTTCCTCGCTGATAAGCAACGTTAAAGCTGTTGAGCTACTGGGTACTATGCCGGGTGGTTATAACATCGAGCCGCGGACTGCCTCATTGGATGACGACGCTCTGGCACCCTACTGCATACGCAGGTGATGTTGTAGATACCGGCTCTTCCCGTAAATCTGCAACCAACTCTGTATTGTGGATCTTCCGCGACGACATCCCAGCGCTTTCTAACAAACGCGCTGGCGGTCGTATTCCTCTGATTATCGGTCACGGCCTGACTGAAAAAGCGCGTGAAGCTCTTAATCTGGGCGCTACTGAACTACTCCGCAAGCCTGAACAACCTGCAGACTCTGACAAAGGCTTCTCCCTGGCTCAGAAAATGGTTGGTAAAACCAGGGGGTTGCAATGATTGCTTGAATCTACAATTATGCTTTTTAGCATCCTGCTTGAGAATGTGGGGAGTACCGGACGCTATACTTTATAGCGAACCCAGGCTTACTCTGAAATCCACCGGGTAACCGCCTGCACATCCTTAAAGCATTCTCGCTGCAATAAGAGCCCACGCCCCAACTTCAACGCCAGACGCTCAGCCTCTGTACGCTGCTGACTATCTTCAATTAGCTCAATATCAGCCACATGCGACAGGCCTATCGTGCGGCGGATAATTTCAGTACCCGCATAACCGAGGCTGTCGCTGAATATCTGCTGTAAACGCCAGGCATGATAATCAGCAGATGCAAACACAGGGTCCTTACAATGCTGCTGCGCATGACTCAGGAAGCGTGATTCAAAATCACGCCAAAGCTGTTCAAAGCCTCTAAGTAACCAGGCCTGATAAGACAACCGCTCTGCGCGGTCACCCGGCAAGCCTGTCTGACCTGCATAATTCAACAAATAGTTACCAAGAATAGAGCCTATATCAAACGCCATAGGCCCAAAAAATGAAAACTCCGGATCAATAATTTTAGTCCCGGTTCCACTCGCAAAAACCGAACCTGAATGCAGGTCACCATGCAGCATGGCTTCGGGTTGACTAACAAACGCCGCTTTCAGCTTAGCGACCTCAAGTTTTAAAGGTTCATCAACCCATAAGGCTTCGGCATCTGCACGCAGTTCGTCATTAATACTGTTTCGTTCGTGATCACAATAAGGATCCTGGAAAAATAACTCCTCCGAGATTTTGCATAAATCAGGGTTTATAAAACGCGCGACTAATGTTTTCTTTTGATGGGTATCCAGATAAAGATCCGACGTAAAGAACAAACTATCAGCCAGAAAACGCCCCAGATCTGCTGCCAGATCCGGCAAGCATTGGCGCTCAATAAAAGCATGGCGCAGGTTTTGATGTTCACCAATATCCTCCATCACAATCGCACAGAGCCTATCGTCATAATGATAGACAGCCGGCACAAGATCGGGACAACTTTCAGCTGCCAGACGCAGTGCATCCGCTTCAATGCGAATGCGATCCTGCGATAAAGGCCAGCCTTCACCAATAATGCGTATATAGGGCAGGGCCTGCTTAATAATCAGGCTATGACCTTTATCATCCGCCACACGATAAACATAGTTAATATTGCCATCACCAATTTCAGTGACATTCAGCACGTCCCCACTCGCAAAAAAGTCGGTGTGAGCGCGAGCGAATGTGGCAACGTCCGCATCTGATTCAAACTTACGAAAACCCATAAACTGACCCTGCAGCAATTACTTAGATGTCATCTATTCTGGCAAAACTCCTGACGGTTTCCCATCCTTTTCCTTTGTTCTCTTATACTTGCACGTCACATCGGGTCTGTTATCTTTAGGCGCTACTTCAGTTGTTCAGGCCACCCGCCCCATGAAAGACTTAATCGCCACCAGCATTCGCTACACCCGTGGCCAACTCCTTGTACTGGATCAGCATCAGCTTCCTCAGAAAGAGTGCTGGCTGACGTGTCATAACGTTGATGAACTGATCAGCATGATTCAGCGGCTACAAATAAGAGGTGCGCCGCTTATTGGCATTGGCGCCTCTGTACTGCTGGCACACCTTGCAGAACAGGGCATGCCGGGCGAAGCGTTACGCACCGCCGCTGCACGCCTGAGAGCTGCACGCCCGACGGCCGTTAATCTGATGAACTGCCTGGATTCCATGCTAAGTGCACTCGATAAAAGTGGCCCCAATGCACTTGCTACCGAAGCTGAACGACTCTTTACTGAAGATGTTTTGCTTTGTGAGCAGATGTCACTTAACGGTGCGGCTTTGATGGCACCCGGCAGCTCGATACTTACCCATTGCAATACCGGCAGTCTGGCCACCGCAGGCGCTGGCACAGCCATTGGTGTGATCGATCAACTACACAAACAAGGCAAGGCTCCTTATGTTTATGTAGATGAGACCCGCCCCTTGCTTCAGGGGGCACGCTTAACCGCCTGGGAAATGAAACGACTGGGTATTCCGTATACGCTGATCTGTGACAATATGGCCGCTATATTAATGGCCCAGAGCAAAGTTGATGCCGTATTGGTCGGCTCGGATCGGATTGCAGCAAATGGTGATTTTGCCAATAAGGTAGGCACTTATTCTCTGGCCGTAAACGCCCATTACCACAAAGTGCCCTTTTATGTTGTCGCACCCTACACAACGGTTGATGCACACTGTAAGAACGGTGCTGCGATTCCGATAGAACAACGGGATGAACAAGAAGTCAGAGGCGTAAGCGGCAGCTTTGGTGAGGTTGTCTGGAGCCCCGATGATGCCCGGGTTTATAACCCGGCCTTTGATGTGACACCTGCTGAACTGGTGACCGGCTGGATACTGGATACCGGTGTTTATAGTCCGGCGGATATCAAAAGCGGCCTGTTAGAGCGACTGTATAAATAGCCGCTATGACAGCCCACCGATCCTGATATCAACTTATCAGGATCGAATTGTTTTTACAGACCCTCAAATTTCGGAAACAGCGTCGCAATATCAGAGCCTGTATAAGCGGCTACCCAACCTTCAGGATTATTAAATAAGCGAATCGCACAGAAATCCGGCGCTGGCCCCATATCAAACCAGTGGGCAACGTTTGCAGGCACAGAGATCAGATCACCTTTACAACAATGCACCTGGTATACCCGGTCGGCCTTATGCAGGTAAAACATGCCTTCACCCCGTACAAAAAAGCGGACTTCATCTTCGCTATGGGTATGCTCGCTCAGAAATTTTTGCCGTAACTCATCTTTCATCGGGTTGTCGGCTGTCAGGCTGATCGTATCAACGGTGACATAACCCTGTTTTGTTTTAAGGCTGTCGATCTGACGCTGATAAGCCGCCATAATCTGCTCAGAAGACATATCAACCGTCACTTCTGATACCGCCGTCCAGCGCTCAAAAAGCACACCAATATCTGCCAGCAGATGACAAATTACATCGTGCTCTTCACTCTGATGATGAATCAATGCCGCATTATGATCTGCATAAACAATTAACTGACTCACACCCCCCCCTTAGAATCTAATCTCACTAAAACAAGACACAACCTGATGCCCGCAAGGCGCAGGGGCAATGTCACGGGCCAGCAGCACTGTTGCCATACCTGCCTGTCGGGCGGCATCCAGTTCCTCTGTAATATCCGATAAAAAGACAATATCAGCCGCCGCCAGCCCTGTTTTCTCTGCAATCAGCCGATAGGATTCAACTTCACGTTTATGTCCCGTCGTGGTATCAAAATAACCCTTAAATAAGCCGGTCAAATCACCGCCATCACTATAAGCAAAGAGCAGCTTCTGGGCGTTGACAGAGCCGGAGGAAAATACGTAAAGACTAATGCCCTTCTGGTACCATAAATTCAGATACTCAATCGCATCCTGATACAAGTGCCCGGTAAAATCCCCCTGATGATAACCCTCGGCCCATATCAAGCCCTGTAAAGTTTTTAACGGTGTAACTTTTTTATCCTGCTCAATCCAGCCCAGAAAAGCTTCAATCAGTTGTCCGATATCCGCGTCCGGCTGCTCTATTTCAACACGGGCCTGTGCCAGAAGGCGGTCAACCGGCTCACTGCCTGCATGCGC
Source organism: Pontibacterium sp. (assembly GCA_049599735.1). Taxonomy (GTDB): domain Bacteria; phylum Pseudomonadota; class Gammaproteobacteria; order Pseudomonadales; family Balneatricaceae; genus Pontibacterium. The sequence continues at coordinate 8,704 of JBMYOX010000015.1, forward strand.
TCGCACGTAATCAGGCAAGTGTTCAGCGGCATAGGGAAATAAAACCTTATGTACAAAATTGATATCGGTGGTGGTGCCTTCAATATCTGTCAGTATTGCTTTTACAGCCATTACCGGACTCCAAGGCGGCGCATCTCAAGCGCACAGCTAAATAAAAATTCTAACGCTTCCAGGTGGCGGCGGGCTTCAGCCATATCCCTGCCCCAGGCGTACAAGCCATGTCCCCGCACCAAAAAACCCCACTTAAGGGCATTAGACTGCCAGTGCTCAGACAACTGATCCGCCAGGTGATGCATATCCTGAGTATTATCGAATATTGCCAGGCGGATAGCCTCATCATGGGTTTGGTTACCCGCCAGAGCCTTTTGCATCTCATAACCAGACAGCGATAAGCAGGATTCTTCAGAAATACGTGAAAGTACCGTAGCCGCGACAGAGTGGGTATGCAATACAGCGCCAATCGCCTGATCCAGTTGATAAAGGCGGGTATGCAATAAAGTTTCAGCTGACGGCCTTTGATTGCTATTTACCGGATTGCCCTGCAGATCAACTTGCAAAATATCCGCTGCAGTCAATGCCCCCTTTTGACAGCCCGAAGCCGTGACCAGTACATTTTTTTCATCCAGCCGGACAGAAAAATTTCCGCCGGTTGCCGGACACCAGCCCTGTTGATCAATCCAGCGCCCTGCATTGATAATATTCTGCACATGCATAGTCTGTTTACACCACCCTAAACTGACAGGCCTGACACAGCTTAGTGCTGATGGCCGCCTACACCATGCGCATGACCATGGCTGATTTCATCGGCGCTGGCCTCACGCACTTCCAGCACTTCGATATCAAAGCGCAGATGTTTACCCGCCAGCGGGTGATTAGTATCCAGATCTACATTTTTCAGGCCCACTTTTACAACCGTTGCATCACGCGGGCCTTGTTCCGCATTCACTTTAACCGTCATACCCGGACGCAACCGGCCTTTGGTCAGCAGGTGCTTGATAGGCACACGCTGTGTGCTGCCTTCTTTGCGCTCTCCGTAAGCATCAACCGGTGCCAGAGTCACACTCACCTTGTCACCGGCTTCTTTACCCACCAGCGCACTTTCAACAGCCGGGAAAATATTCTGATGGCCCTGCAGGTACGCCATAGGCTCAGCGTCATAGGAAGACTCGACCTGCTCACCTTCCAGCTCTGTTAAAACATAATGAAAAGTTACAACGCTATCTTTGGAAATCTGCATATTTTTACTCTTAAAGAACCAATATTTATTTATAAATCAGGCAGCCAAAAAGTAAATAGCTGCCAATAAAGTTCAGGCTTAACCTATTTCCACGGGCTCATCTGCGTTTTTATATAGAGATCTTCAACCTTAGTCCGCGCCCAGGGTGTGCGGCGCAGAAACTTAAGACTTGATTTCACACTGGGATCTTTTTTAAAGCAGCGAATATCGACCAACTGCGCCAGACGCTCCCAGCCGTAATGCGCTTCGAGCTCAGTCACGATACGTTCTAGGGTAATGCCATGCAGCGGGTTATTTATCTGTTCCTGACTCATTGAAAACCTGTAACACTGACGCCGTCAGTTTGATTAAAGACATAAAATCCGATTATACGCACACACCTGACGGGCTCCAGTAAAATCCATTGAGATGACAAAATGCCCTAGAAAAAATCAGACTTTCTGTAAAAGATAAGCAACAAAACCCACCCAGGACAAACCTAATAATAACCAGGGCAGCCACTGCTGACCCGGTTCTTTTATAGCAGTCTCATGTTTTCTATCAACATGATCATCAGATGCCTGCACAGAGGCCGCTTTCACTTTTTTACGATGACGTTCAGCATCCCGGGACTTAGCCTTTTGCAGCTTTTTATACTGTTCAATGCCCTTCTGAATACCCTGAGCAATCAACCGGGTCTGCTCTTTTGTTTGCCCTGGCTTCTGAGTTGCACGGGCAATTTTCAGTGCTTCTGTTTTAGTCTCTTCAGACACCATCGCTTTTTTTGTGTATTTAGTCATGATCATCCAGGCCTGATGGAAGAGTGTAGTCGGGATTTAAAGACACTATCTGTAAGCTATTGAATAAATAAAACACCCAAAACAAAACAGCCCCAACATAAGAAAATAGCTTCTCAGGTCGGGGCTGATCTTTTCTGTGTAAAAATCACACATCCTTTAAATGTTTTATATCATGAATAGGTGACGTCCAGTTCCGACTCATCCTCTTCATCCAGGTCATCTTTATCCCGGTCGTCTGTCTGAACAGCCGGCTTCTGAGCGCCTTTCTGGTTTACATGCTTCTGGTGTATCTTATCAAGCTGGCGATCAATTTTGTCTTCCAGTGCATCGAGTGCCGCAAAAAGGTTATTACCTTCTGCTTTTGCAAAAATATCATTCCCGGCGATGTGAACCGTTGCCTCTACTTTTTCCTGCCGTTCGGATTTTTCAATAGTTACCTGAGCACGGGTAATTGTTTCATAACGTTCCTGACTGCTCTCAAGCCAGTTCTGGATACGTTCTCTCAGGCTGTCTGCTACTTTGTCGTCATTACGGTTAGTGATGTTAATGATCATATCTATCGTATCCTTCTGTTTTACAAGAACTTTATTATAAACCTTTGTTCTTGTTACCCGCCTCGTTACCCGAAATGGTCTGGAATAAGGTTACTAACAATAAGTTCAATCTCAGATTAACACAGAGAATTCAAAAGTCGATAAGGAATAACGTGATTAATAGACAACAAGCACATAAAGTGTGTGTTTTTGATTCTAGCGGTAAACCCTGCTGCTAAGTAACTGATAATACATGCTGATGTAGGCATAATCACAGAATGCATTTGAATGGTAAGCCCCTATGCGTGGCGCTGACGTTTAGTGGTGTGTTGGTACAGAAAAAAGCCGCTTTCGATTTCTAACGCGGGTCTAACGGGGTTCCTGTGGATACTTAATTGCTTTAAGCAATTTTGAGGAGCGCAGTCTTAGGGTAATTGACAAAATAACCAATTCGCCCCAATTCTTAATTTACATTTTACGAAAAACGCACCATTGGTCGCCATGGATGCATCAAACATTAATTTTACTAAGTAACACGGCCCGCAAAACCTCCAACCCAGGTTAAACCACACTCCCAGCCCATGCCGCTAATCTTGCGGCATGGGAACCTATACTGATCATTTCGAGATGGTGATGCTTCCCGTGCCGCGAGCCTTAATGACGCGAATCATCGATGCAGCCAAAGAAGTGCGTTAAAATGTCACTTGAGCTGCCACTGACGTTAACTCAGCAATAAATCCGTTCTCGACCGGCCCCTTATCAAGCGGCATAGCAGATAGCACTACTGCTGTAAAAAACGGCGATACCACATTCGCCCTAACCTGGCTCAGCAACTCTCTGGCATACGCCCTGCCTACAGAAAAATCGGTATCGTAATCACCCGAGGTATTCACGCTCCAGTTTTCCCTCTCATTATTCTGCTCTTGAACAAACGAGAGCATTACAGGACTGCTTTTGTGTGCTACAGTTTCCATGTTGAAACACCTTATTCATGTTGTTTTCAATTCGGGGCTTAGAGAGCGGTCGCTCCCTAAGTCCCAACTAATTTCACGCTACATTTCCTTCAGCTAATAACATCGCAAGTTTCGTCAAGCCTTTTGGCGTAACCCTGACCTGTTCAGTGATTTTCTCGCTTCCATCAGATCGATTCACCGTAGTGGTCTTATGCTCAAGAAGCCCCTGCTGAATCCTCTCCTGATACGCAGTCCAACTACCACTGCCAGTTCGTTTATAAATCCACCTGTTACGCGACAAATAACTAAACAAATCCTTAGGGCGAACCTGCAGGTCTTTAGCAGCATTGGTGATACACAGTGATCCGTCAGCCGTTGCTATGCGATCAAGCGCAACAGCTTTTGGCGTGAGATAAAGAATTTTCTTGTCACGCTGCTCGATCTCCTCGGTCGCTTGTAACAGATAGCCCCGCAACTTGGCCGGATCGTTAAAGTCGATGGCGACAGGCTGCGCTTTCGTTGCCTCCAATTCCTGCCAACGGTCAACCAAGCGGGCTGTGAACTCTGGTGAAAGTTGAGCGACGATTACATAGCTGTCGCGCTTGCAGATGCGGTATTCAGAGACGGCTTGTCCTAGGTGGTTTTTAACATCCCCCAGTGGGGGAAGTTGAATTACCCCTCGGGCAGCCAGTCGTTCAATAGACTGCTTGACCTTGTCATGCCGCGAATCCACCAGTTCCGCAATCTCACGGCTGGACATTGTTACCTGATCATTAGAAATGATTATGTTGCTCATGCTGCCTCCTGTTGTCGCTTCTTTTCATCGCGCTCCAGCTTCTCTTCAACCGCTATATTCAGCCAAGCATTAAAGCTTCTACGCTGCTTATCTGCCTGTTTTCCCGCTCGCTCCATCAAAGGATTTTCGATGCGAGTTGTCATTCGAGTGTATTTCTTTGCCATATATCACCTCCGTAGTGGCAAGTTGCCCTATAAATATATAGCCGCACCTAAATGATGTCAAGTTGCCCCAATAGAATTAATGTCAAGTTGCCACTATGATTCCGGTATGGAAGATAAAAAATACCCAAGTCACACGCTAGATAAATTTCAGCTTCGGTTTCCTGAGGGCATGAGAGATCAGGTAAAAGAGGCATCAAAAGAATCGGGCCGCTCAATGAATGCGGAGATTGTTCATCGCCTAGAAGAAACCTTTATCAATACCCATCCTGCTACGGATGCTGGCGAACTCATGCCCGCAAATAAGGCACGGGAAATTTCCGAGAAAGTGAGAAGCGAACTATCCATATCAGCTAGACAATATGCTATTCGAGAGATAAACGACCACATTAGTCGCGGTAAACAGGTATGCCATTTATCTTTTTTGAGCGTACTTGGGGATTCTGAAGACTGGGATGATTCACGCATGAAAACAATAATTGCCCCCATCATTAAAGAGATAGAACGCGCTGGGTATAAAATTGATAAGGGAGATGATCCTGCGTTATGGACAGTGCATATTTGATGACACCGCTAAAAATTTTCGGTAACTAAAGGTTTGCACTGCGCCGCATATCTCAACTAAACTAGCACTCAGATATAACTTGTCTTATATCTTTTGGGCTTGGAGATATCAAATGGAAACAAACACACTGGTACTACGGTGTCTTGCTGAGAAAAAAGGCGACTTCTGGCAGGCATTCTGTTTGGATTTAAACTTGGCGGTTCAGGCCGGCACACTCGAAGAAGTGCGAACCAAGTTGCATGAGCAGATTTACTGGTATGTAGAGGATTCGCTTGTTGGTGAAGACAAAGACCATGCAGATCAATTACTTAGACGTAAGGCTCCTGCAGGCATATGGCTTAAATATTATCGTTATAAATTCATGGATAGATTAATTCACGCTAAGAATGGCATTCATCAGCTTTTTAGTGAGGTCCTTCCCATTCAGCTTTCTAAAATATGAGCTGGAGAAACCCAACCCTCACTTGCCGCGAAGTAAAGAAAGGCCTTAAATCACTCGGTTTTGCATTCAGAAGTCAGCGCGGGTCGCATGAGAACTGGGTCAAAACCGATGAAAGCGGTAAATTCTTTAAGGTCACTCTCGATTGCCCAAAGCAGCCATTCTCACACGATCTAATCAAATCAATGGCATCTCAAGCCGGGGTATCAAAGCGCGTGTTTTATAAAGCATGTGGTAAATAGAGTTCATAGTTGTCTGTCAAAAGACGAATTTGACATCGGTGAAAGAAAGCAAGCAGAAAGCGCAAGATATTATCCTACGTCCCTGCTTTTGGTTAGCTGCTTATTCTCTTTGTGTGGCCGATGTTTATAACCGATGTGCCTTACGATCCTGCAGTATTCGATTGAACATTCGTCCTCAAAATTAGCATCTCTCTTTCACGCATATCCTGAACAACCTTTGGACCATATAGCAACTCAGCCTTCTTGATCGTATTTCTGAATGTCGTCCCTGTCATTTTCCAGTCAGGTATTTTTCCTTGTGCTATATACGCTGCATCTATCTTGCTAACGCCACTTCTGATTAATACCAGCCTGATTTTTTGCGCACTCATACCTGAGGCTTTAGCCGAATTTGCAATCACTATCATATCAGCAAAGGCTTTGGCGCGAGCTTTTCGAGCTGTTGAGTAAGCGGTCATTAGCTCGTCATCAGTGACATTATTAGGATTTTTAGCAGCGGCCGACAGTATGCTTGACGCAGCTAATTTCTCGTCCTTAAATCCGAATGACTTATAGTACAGTGCTGTTTGTGGATCAAACGTGCTGAAGCGCAATCCGCCTAGCGCCAGTAGTTCATCCTTAATGGTGTACTGCTTGCCACTGGCTGATACCTCGCCTTTAATTGCCTTTATCGTGCGCTCTATGTTACTTGCAACACCTGGCTGTAAGTTCTTGCGCAAGTGGTCGGCGATATCGAGCGATTGATTAACAGTGGTATCGGCGGTGTTATAGATCCTTCCACCGCTCTTCTTCTTGTTATTGAAAATTTCCATGATGGCACCGAAGGCAATGTCTTGCCCGAAGAACGGCGATAGCGTTTCCTGTATCGACTGTTTAAGCGCATCCTCTACCGGCTGATCTCTTAGAATGGCATTAATAGGACGCTTCCAGAAGTTGTACGGGTCAAGGAATGACAGGTCAACATAGTTAAGGTCTCCTTTATCATCACGACCAGAGAAAGCCAGATTAGAGTTTTTACTCCACGGCGAACCCATCTTCCTAACCGCTTCCTCTTCGTCGTCGTCAATATCAAACAAATCCCTTGTAAGCGCTTGCAATGCGTACATGCTGCCGCTGGCAATCGCCAATCCTGCTACCTTGCGCATCGCGTATACTGGGGAGTCTTTCATATCCTGCTTTAAGTAGTTAAGCATGTGAAATGATGTGCGGATAATTTCAGCCGGGAAGGATACAAACGTACCGGCCAGAGGGAAGCGGCGTAATCCTTGTATAAACTTGCCGGTCATTGAGTATGTCGGGTAGGTATTGCGGATACGTTCAGCCGCTTCTATTTCTGCTTTTGATTCACTTAATCCCTTGTATTTCATCAGCATAGCCTTTTCGTTCTCGTAGCCAATGATTTTCCAGAAGTCATCCCCATACTGGTAAAACTTTTGCGCATACTCGTTGGCTTTGGCCAGACTTTTTAGCGGGCCTTTACTAAATATAGTGTTTTGCAATTCAGAGTCTGCCAGCAGATCCATCATTTCACCCGCGTAAGGCGTGTCATATACGACACCTAATTCTTTCAGCTTACGAAGGTAAGCAACCTTGCCGGGGTTTCCGTGTTGGTGAAAATATTCACGAACACCTTCCATTGATTTTGCCGCATGCTTCATATTGAAGTGGCCGTTAGCCATAGCAAAGAAGAAGGCGCTCATCCAGTTTCGCACGGCTGTGGTTGGTGAAAGCACGGTCTTCCCGTATTTAACCATCCCATTAATACGCACAATTGTTCTATACCAGTCCGCCATTTCCTCTTTACCAAGCACATCTTTAAACGCTCGGTCTATTTCGGAATAGGTATAGTAGCCGTTCAGTGGCGCATAGGTTTCCGATCCTTCAGCAGCAATGCGGGTAACGCTACCAGTTAGCGGCTTATTATCTTCAGTAAACAGGAAGCCATCAGACAGCCCAATCTCTTTTACTTTCGCTAAAAAGCGTTCATTGGTAATTAACCGGCCCATTTTGGTAATGGTTTTGGCATAGTTTATTTTTACATCTTCATACTCACCTAGTAAGGCGCGTATTTCTGGTGCTATCTGCTTTCTTTTCTTCAGTACACTTAGGTCTTTAGCGCCCAGTTTAGTCTCTTTAATAAAGCCTTCCATGCTTTCGTAAGCCGTACCTTCTTCCAGTATGGTTTTAATCGTCTGAGCAACGCGGGTTTTAATCTCATCCGGCTCCATATCCGATTCAGTATAGCGCTGCTCAAGATAAGCCGCCGCGTTATCGAATACTTCGCGTGATACTTCTTTAGGCCAGTTCTTATTGTCGAATGCCCGGTAAGAGCGGTTAGCATAAGTATCCAAATTGTTGATAATGGTTTCCATCAACTGAGCCTTAGACTCTGCCGCCGCGTCATTACCGCCTGCTCTGAATGCTTCTACCTGCTCGCCAAGAATATCGGCGTATTCCTGAGATAAAGCGCGAATAGAGTTGCGCATACTCATAATTTCAACGCGAACCTGAGCAGGTATAGCAGCATCAGGCTCAGCGCTGCTTAAAGCGTTGTTTAAAGCAATTTTATGCTCATCGCTTAGTTTACTGTACTCTTTGCCGTAAGCCTTCTTAACAGCGTTCTCAAAGCCTGCTAAGTAGTGAGCAATATCAAACTCCATTGCATTTACTTTCGCATCACGCACAATCTTTTCTTTATAAACTGCATCAGGAAGCATCCCGCCTGCCTTCAGCTCTCGCTTCAGTCTGTTCTTAGTAAGCTGCCATACAGATTTATCTTTATTGCCTAATGATTTAAAAGCATTCTCATAGACGTTATCAGCAGCAGGTGAAGTGCGGGAAAAAAGCACATCGTCGGTCTTGGGGAATGTCTGCTGCTGACGCCGCCCTGAGCGAATGCCTTCAGCGATATAGCGAGCTGTGCGGCGCAGTTCGCCCATCTTCATGGGCGCTTTAATAAAGCCAGCACGACGAAGGGCCGAGTTAACGCTGTGAAGAATTCGATCCAATAGCGCCTTCACCGTGCCAACCTTTGCTGGCTCTTTTTCAACTACACGAGCGAAAATCTCTTCTGCACGTACATCATCGGATTTATCGGAGTATAGCTCATCAATTTCCGACCAAATTTTACCTACAGATCCTTCGGTATGTCGTGCGGCGAGGATGTGGTCGAGGATTCGCCTTTTATCCACCGGAGTAAACGTGTTAAGGCCGTAGTGCCCGAGGACTTCGTGTCGAATGGTTTCGATTGCATCGCCCATTTCCGACAAATTACGTGCGGCAAGGGTAAATACTCCCCTTGCTGGGTGGTAGGCTCCCTTGATGATTCCGATTTTTTCAGCACTTCCTTCTGATCCATAAATATCCTCCTGAGTTTCGCCAACAATGACCTTGAGCTGAATATTACCTTTATAGGCTGCCATGAATTTATCCGCAACCGCCTGGGCCTGCTCTTTAGTTAAACCTTTGTCCGGTGCGCTTCCTTTGATGACTGACTTTAACTCTGGGGCAGAGCGAGAGAACGAAGGTTTAATAGCCTGCTCACTACTCATAGTGGGCGCTTTAACGCTAGCAATATCCTTGCCAAATAGCACCCGCCCGCCGTGGTGAACAGATTCGTGAAGGATTGCCTCCTCCACGTCTGCTACACTTTGCATTCGGTCAGCAACAATATAAATGGAACCATGATGATAAACCGCATTCACCTCGCCTACCGCGCCATCCTGCGCGGCCTGGGTCTTGAGACTACCCGGCAGAAGCTCCTCCGATTTAACAACAACGAGCTTAACGCCCCGGACTCTAAGCCGCTTAGCGATAACGGTGGTCGCACGTTTAACAGCATCCACGGTAAGAGTGGTGCCCGCTACCTTGTTCGCCCCGGTGCTGCTGAGAGAATCAGGCATAGCTCGGTGGAATGATGGGTTATCCTGGGTGTCAAAGCTATTGGTCGCAGTCGGCGCGACCTTACCCCCTGCCAAACTCCAGGCGGGGCGTAGGTCTTTCGGTGCCTGCATCTGAACCAATTTGTTCAGTATTCCTATAACTTTTGGTAGCTTCCGATCTGCGAACTTAGCCGTCATCCGTTTGCTATTCCCGTAGAAGTCCGTTCCCATTGCGTCACGCAATGCCTTATCAAACTTCACAGATTTCACGGATTTCGATTTATTGGCTTTAGGTAGATCGATCACCCAACCATCTGTTTTACTGTCAGGCATGATCTTGATCTGGTGGTCACCAGACTGGATCCGCCCATCCATGATGGCTTCTCGATTATTTCTCAGGAATCGAACCAATACGGCGTTGTCGCGAAGGGCGAAACTGGTACCTTCTTTTATGATTTCAAACTCTTTGCGCTTGCCGTAGTTCTTGGGCATCAAAATACCCTGGCGCGTTACCCTTTGATTGTCGGTGAACGATACAATGCGCCCGCCATCAAGTTTCTTAGAGCCCGCAATGACATTACCTGTCGCGATATGGCGTGTTTCCCGGCGATCACTAAGCTGGGCAGACATATCAAAAATATCATCAATCCCCTCAATGCCTGAATTTCGTAGCTTCTCAACAAACACACTGCTTGAGGAATCGAGCTGAGAGAACGGTAGATCGATCTGGCGAATACCGTTATTCACCATGAACGAGACACGGGTTTTACTCAGTGCGTAAGGATTACCCTTACCGAATCGATGCCCGTTTTTCAGACCAACAACAACGGCTGTTACCGTTTCATTATCCAGTTCGAGCCGAATATGGTTGCCCACCTTGAATACAGTCAGCATTCGCTCATTTTGCGCTCTGAGGCGCATGTAATGATCAAGGCGCGACTCTAACTCTCCAACCCGTCCCATAGCCTCTTCGTAGGCTTTCTGGTTCTTCTCCGAAGGGTTTGAGGCGTTTGTATTGCGCGCACCATCAGTCTTAGCTCTCGCTGCATCGATGGCTTTATTAAGCTCTCTCTCGTAGCGCGTATCCCTACCCTTCTCTTCAGAGATGCTTTTCGCCAGGGCGTCTGGATCCTTGGTTTTGCCTAGAGCTTCTTTTACTTCGTCTGGTGATGGCGGTTTGCCTTGATACTTCACATTAACCTTATGCATATAGGTATGACCGCCGAATACGGTATCAGGCGCTTTGCCTTCGTAGACTACGGCTGAATCCTGTATGCGCGCATCAAGATCAAGCACAGAGGGTACTAAGTCGTTCTGGTTTGTCTTGTTTAGGTATTCAATCAGGTCGTTGTATGTGGTTTCAATATCCTCATAAATACCTATCTGTGTATCAACAGGAAGTAGCGCAAGACGGCCGGTGAAGCGAAGTGCAAGCCCGCTAGCATTAGCGTCCTTTTCATCGCTCTCATCGCTCGTTTCCATATCAAGATCGCGCGCAATATCCGGATTTTCGGCCAGATAGTTTTTAACGATTTTGTCACCGTACTTATTCAAAATATCCGGCGCATCAACGCTGGTGTCTGAATCAGTATTGGCGCTGGTATTTGCGTTAAGTGACTTCATCTTCTGGGCAGTCTTAGCCAGAGGACGTTTTTCAGCCGGGATATTCAGGCCCATCATGGTGTACTTCGGCACTTCAACTTGCCCGGTACGGTTAATGCGGCCTAGCATCTGCATAAACGTATTTATATCAGCATTCGCCTGAACAACGATCATGTGTCGCGGCTTCTGATCCGTAAATTTCTCGGACGCATGAATGCTCAAGCCGGTAGAACCTGCGGAGTTCAACACCAGCGCGTCAATATCCCCAGAGTTAAAGCCGTCCACTGTGCCGCGTCGATCCTTACGCTCCTTAGCGTCACGCTTATTCAGTACCGGCTGATCCCCAGAATAATCGATGATGAATTCGCGCCCGGTAATCTCTGCGGATCGAATACCCTCTTTTTCCAGTTCGTGCCGAATGTAGTCGATTGGCGACAATGGAAGTTCACTTAAATCAAGATCATTAATCAGTGCTTCGGCATCGCTATAAACAGCCCGGGTAATGGGGTCAAGGTCGCTCAGTGGCACGTCCTTAGTCTCTGCGTTACCCATCGGATCCTTAATTGAGATTCGGCGGGTACGATCAAGCGCGCGCTGTAAGACGAAACGATAGTCAACATCGATCACATCACCATGCGACAAGCCGGATTCAGACACGTACTCCTTCAGGAAAGAGCCCATAGTGTTCTCAAGCGTGATAACCGGTTTGATTCCCTGCTGATGTAGCTTGATAGCCTTCTCTGTTGCGCGCTGTAGTTTGAGCCCAAGCAGTAGCTGTGAAATAAAGTTGTGAACAATGCTGGTGAAGTTGTTGTGATCAACACTGGATGATGCTCTGTTGCCCGCACCCGCTGCGCTTGCGCCAATTGTTTCAACAGTATCTTTTATCGCTGCGACCGTGCGGCCATGAAATGCCTTGTCTGCTTCGGTAATCGCACGCAGCCCGGCGGTCACCGCGTCAGAGAATTGCGAGTGCGCTTCGGTGTTCCCAGTGTCTATATCGGTAAGAATTTCTATACCTTCAAATGACCGTTCACGGCGAAACAGTTGTCCAGACTCGGCCAGCATACCGGCCATAACGGTTTGCAGTGGCTCACCACCTGCTGCTACAGCGTCCACCAGGTCATCGATGCTATCAACTGCATCGGTAAGGTCTGTGCGGTAGTAGACAGGGATGTTGTCGGGGCGCTTCGCGTATGTGGCTGACAGATACGCAACCGGTGCGCCATCAATCACGTTGTAAATAAAACCGCCTGTCGTTAGTGATTTACCTTTTTTCGTGATTCGCTCACGCTCTCCTGCGGCGTTGTGTGCTTCATCCATCACGAAGAAAGCACGGTCTTTAATCGCCTCAATTACACTGCGCTGAATGTTGTTCGTACTGAGCTGTGAATACGTTAGAAATAGTGCGTTTTTGCCTTCCGGTAGTACGCCTTCGGCAGCGATACCGCCAAGCGTTTTTACATGAGATCCCCTGGTTGGGTTTTTAAACAGCACCTGATCGCCATCTTTAACTACGCCATCCTGATTCAAAATCAACGGATCAATATCTGTTGAGCCAATATCACGCAGATCGTTATACATATCCGTGAACAGGTTACTTTTAACAGTAATAAATACCGGGACTTTACCCTGTCGCAAGGCATAACGGATGATGCCAGCAGCCTGACGGCCTTTGCCCACGCCGGTTTGGTCGGCAATGATGATGCCTTTGTTACGCTCGGCGTTGTAGATTGCAGCCGCTATTGTGTCGATCTGCAAACCCATAAAGGAGGAATACAGTTCATCCTTGCTGGTGTAACCCAGTTTATCTATGACATAGGTATCAAGATCGCCAACCTCAGCCTGAATGGTCTTCAGTGCCTGTTCGCTGGCGGTAGCCATATTGGTAGGAGTGAGAACGGATTCATTGGATCCGCTGCTCATTGTTACATAGGGGGATTGAAAGCCGGAGCCTGACGCCTTGCTTACGCTTCCTGTGCTTGAAGCAGATCCTCCACCCAACTGGCCAGCGTCTGGTTCTTCAGCAGCCTGCGGGCTTCCCATGACTGTTTGGCTTTCTTCCTGAACTCCACTTGACTGACCAGAAGGCTTAGGCTTTCCGTCATCATTACGTGTGCTGCTGCTTGATACTGATCCTGCTCGAACATTGCCATCTGTGACAGATCCGGTATCTGTTCCAGAATCTGTTGTACCGGTGTGCCCTCCGCTTCTGCCTTCTCCAGAAGGTCGCGGATTTTCGACTGTAGCTTGGTTTCCAGTTGCATCTGGTTCATTGCTGCTTGGTCTGCTGTCCACACCATCAACGCTCTCTGCGCTGCTTGGCTCAGATTGGCTGGCATCCAGACTTTCAAGGTATCGGTCATAAACTTGCTCCCATGTTTCTACACGCTCAATAGTTCCCGATTTCGGGCTGATCTGTTTACTTGCTTGACGTCCATTTACGGTAATAACACGAACAGGCCAGCCAGCACCTTGGCGTTTATAGAGGTCGCCATCCACTTCAAACTGGTCAGTTACATTGTAGGTCGAATACAGCCAATTGAAAAAGGTTCTATCGGCCGGTTTTATCTCGCCTGCTACTTTGCTTGCGCCAATGATAATGGTGGCTTTGCCATCATCCTTCATCGCTTCCAGTGCTTTAGCGGTAATCAGATGGTCGATAGCCTTAATGGTATAACCATCATATTTTACGGCCGCTATAGTCCCAAATGGTGGGTTCATAATAGCGGCATCAACCTGTTCAGTTGGCGTAAACTCGGTGGCGTCGTTCTGTGTGACGCTGTAACCCTGATCCTTTAACTGCTTTGCGCGAAGGTCGTTAAGCTCATTAGCGGTAACATGATCGGTGCTTGTGGAGATAAGCAGCATACCGTTTCCGGCGGTAGGCTCGTATACAGTTGAGTTTGCATTAATGCCTGCCAAGTTGCCCGCCAGGTAAGCCAGTGGTGCGGGTGTGCTGTACGCCTGGTTCTCCATGCTGGTACTGGAGCGCATATTGAGGTTTGGCTGACTCTGGTACAACTGAACCAAGGCATCAAACGTGGCGCGTTCATTCATGCCCTGTGCAACAATGTCACGCGCCTTGCGTACTAGCGCAAGCTCCATTGCCTCCTGTGCATCCTTGATCATTGCCGGGGTAACGTCACTTGGTTTGACGTTATTAAACTCAGCAACCGCCGATTTCAGCTTGCGGTTATCGGTGATCTCATCAAGTCGAGCGTAAAGGAATTCATCAATCGGTTCGCTAACAGTTTCTGTTGCGCTAGTGCTTTCCTGTTTATCGCTATTATTTAGCGTATCCAGATCAAACGCATCTACAACACTAGCATCATCCATGCCATCAAGGTTTGCCGCGCGCGGATCATACTTAACGCCCATGTAAAACTGCTTCAGATACGGCTTAATGCCTTCGCCCATATCCTCAATCATTGCTCTAGCATAAGCGGAAAAGCTACGGGTGCCTTTCTCGATATGATAACCAGCCAGGGTAATCCCGGCTTGAAACATCTCAGGATCCAGGCCGCTGTTCAGTTGGCCTAGCTTGCGCTTCAGTAGTTCGCGTGCTTTTTCAGCAGCGTCCTCAGTAAAGATGGTGTTAGCAGAAGCGGTAACCTCTGGTTTTGGCTTTGCGTGATCGTTGTTTGACTGGCTGTCGCCAAACATATCGCTGGAACCACCGGTCACAGCAGGTTTAACCTGCTCCCCGGCTACACCTTGCGAAGTATTAAGGGTGAATGTTTCGGCGCTATTGGCCTGGAATGCTTGATATTCAGCGTCTGCGGCTAGGGCGCTATCGTTCTCGCGCTCATCTTTCGCTGTTAGGTCTTGCTCAGAATAGGAGGTTAGGAGCTCTTCGTCTGATCCCCAAGCTGCTTCTGCTGTTGTGGGCTCGCCTTCTGCGAAGTAATCCGCCTCCGTTTCAGTTCGTTCGCGCCCTTCATTATCATTTCTGCCCGCACGCCCTTCGGCTTGTATTTTGTCGATTGCATTACGAATATCCACCGCTATCAGTATTTCGTTTGTTTCATTTTCGAGTATAGAGGCTATTTCGCCTTCCGGCACCCCATGAATTCGCGCCTGCTCAACCGCTACCGATAGGTAAGACTCTTCGCTGCTCTGATCTTCCACAATAGGGCTGTGTTCTGCCTGGAGATTTGCCTCCTCTTCAGCTTCTATATCTGCCTGGCGCATCATACCTTCGGGCGTTAAGACAGCTTCACCCCGTAGTGCGCGATCAAGCTTATCCTGTAAGTCCTCCACGCTTTGTACGTAGCCATACTGGGCCAAGTATTCCGTCATATCATCAAGGGATCGTCCTTTTGATTTAGGGAATACATAGCGAATACCCGCCGCACGACGACTAAAATCAGCAGGATCTACCCCTTCAGCATAATCCCGGCGAATACCGCCGCCCAACGCAATAGCGGATAATAGATCATCTATCTCTGTGTCGGGCTCACGGTTATAACGTTTGAGTGCTTTATTTTCTTTTGGCGCTTCCGGTTGAGGCTGAGGCTGGTCAGGTTGCTTGGCCACTTCACGCACAGGCAAATCAAAGCCCGTACTATGCTCGGGCTGTATACCCATTGTGGGGCGCTCGTAGCCGCTGTAGTCAACTTGTTCGCGGGATACGCTAACCTGCCCGGCTTTAACGTCATTCATGACCTGTACGGCTTCAGCTTGCTCAGGTGTGCGTTTTTTAACTTTAGTACGCACAGCTTGGCGGTACACCTGCTGGTACTGGGAAAACTGCTCAGGCGTGATAGTGCGCAGCTTATTACCTTGCGGTAACCCAGGGCGCATATCTGCCTGACGCTCGGCTATATTACGGCCTACGTTTTCGTTGATTGGTTGCGCGGGCATGCTGGTTGTCGGGTTATCTTGTCCCTTGTTTATCTGGCCGGTGCCGGGTGGTAGCATGGCGCTGCGGTTATCAGGCAACTCGTTGCTACGGTCTAACTCACCTTCGATAACTTCCGGCTGGTAAGGTGTCTGACCGGCCTGCCCATACAAGGCATTAAAATGGTCGGCGTCACGTTGTTCGCGTTCTGATTTAACGGTCTGAGGTTCTTCATCATAAATAGCCCCTTGATCTGGTAGCGCTAAGCCCGCCTCACTCCCGACCAATTCACCTTCAAACTGATAAGGCACCGGGAATTGATTCACTCTTTCAGCAAGCACGGGCTCGGCAATGTCACGCACAATAGCATTGCCGCGCTCAGCATAACGTGCCGCGCTTTCATGGTCGTCTGCTTCACGGTAGGCTTGCGCTTGCGCAAACATGCTCTTTGCATTTTGCAGGCGCACTTCATCCTCTGCAAAGCCTTCCTTGCGAGCAATACCAATCAGTGTGTCAATCTCGCTACCATTACGCTCGCGTGTAGTCTGCCGGTTAACGGCGGGCTGGTCATACTGTGACCAGTCTGTTTTTAGCTCTTCTTTAAGCGTGTTTATTTCATCCAGCCCTTGCTGAACGCTGGCCTGTACGGGGTCGGCTGGGGTTTCGGTTACCGGGGGCGTCGCTTGGCTCTCCATCGCAGGGGGAGTAGCTGCTTCTGGTTGGCCTGGCATTAACAACCCGGTGGCACCGCCTACCACGCCACCTGTGCCCGCACCCACAACCGCACCAAACGCGCCTTCACGGAATGCTTTGCCAGTGTCTATTTCTGTACCTGTTGCTTCTGCCAGGGCTTTTTCACGGCTATAGGCTTGAGATCCGGATTCAGCGAACTCTTGCAGGCCTTCCGTCATCGCGCCATGTTTCGCACCTTTAACTAAACCTTGCCCACCCCGAAACATTTTACTTAATGCCGGGCCTAAGACAGCACCTGAGATAGCACCTGTTGTCAGACCTTCCTTGAATGCGTCACCGGTTAGCACTTCAGTGAGATTAGCGCGTGCCTGAACGAACGCTTCTTCGTCTGTGTTAGCGGTCTGCCGGGCCTGCGCTAAGGCCTCCTGAAACAATGGGCTTTGCACCAGGTCTTGCGGTTGCAAGGCTTCGAGTGCCTGCTTGGTATCGTTATAGGTGCCGCCGCCAATCATGGCACCTGAAACAGCAGACATTTTACCGGCTGCAGCAATAGCACCACCACCGGGTAGTAGGTTGGCTGCAACAAAAGGGGCCATCGAGCCAATGCCTTTTAAACCTGTGCCCACAAGTCCGGCAACACTGTTATTGCTTTCTTCCTCAAAACCGCTTTGCTCAATATCACGCCGCCAAAGCGGGTCTACACCCTGATAAATTTCTTCACCTGTCTGGCGTATTGAGTCGTCAAACTGCCAGTCACTGCCGGTCATCTGCTCCACGCCGGTCGCAATGTCAGCAACCGCATTCACAGCGCCTGAACCAATAAGCCGCCCAGAATCTGCTAAGGCGTTGTTATCCTGTAATGCCAATGACCGCACTTCATTGATAGAGCCACCACCAAAGAGATTTAAAACATAACCTTTGCAAACACGGGCAGCTTGCCTGCCCCAGTGATCGTGGTGTTATGTGTTGACCATATTGGTGACGACAACGAAAAGGTATTGATTATGACCTGTGCAAGAATTCCAAAATACGTTGCAACACCTGAATACTGCGACGAATTTATCAGCTTATTCGGTGCTGGCGACACTCCTGAAGAGGCTTTTAAAAACTTCACTGCCCAGCCAATTCTGGACTATGCCCAAGAGTCGGGTATCGCGGGCGGCGAAGAGATCGAAGTGACAATTTGGACGGCGGGCACTCCTGGCGAAGCGGGTTGGGATGATGACGAGGTTAACCCGGATTGGAAATGGTGCCTTGTGAAAAAGGTGGGCACTAAGACAGTGGTACTGGAGCAGGTATTCGCTGGAGGTGACATGAAAGACAAGCAGTTGAAAGTAGCGGTAGAAGATGGCGTTTTCTCAATCTCAATTGGTGTAAACACCCTTTGTCATGCTTCTGAAGTGGGCCGTCGCTACGGACTGGAAAGCGTCAAGATCACGGATAAAGGGCTGTTTTTGAAAGAGATGGTTCGTCAGCTTGAGCGAGAGAGCGAAGATGGAGCCACCCCAGTACATGCAATGTTCGATAACGCTGTTTCTCAGATGCTTGAGGATGGCGAGAACGGTGTCGATCTGGTAGTCGAGTAACCTTTCAAATTAGCGGCGCGGAACGCGCGCCCGAGAGAACAGCGTGAACGGCTATATTTACGTTGTTATGCAGCTACTAACTACGGAGTGCGCTACATGAAGCAGATAGATCTCGAACAGTACCATGTTTGCAAAAACAGCCTACTTGAGATTATTGAGAAAGCAGGCAATAGCGATTCGGCACACGAGGCAAAAGATTTAATAACTTCGCTTGAAAATAGTATGGAGCAGCGAATGGATCAAATCTTATGGGACAACATTAATGTGATGTGCCGAATTAAGAACATGCTGAAAGCTGAAATAAACGCAAAGAAAGACGCATAACCCGGAGCCCAGCGGCTAGATTGCCGTTGTTATACAGCACAACTAAAACAGAGAGGAAATATCAGAATGAGCTTATCCGAGCAGACAGTGAAATGCCCTCTATGCAGCAACCCCTATAAAACTTATGCGTTCTACGCGGGCGACCAAAGCGCATGTAGCAAGTGTGTAAAAAAAGCCGAAAACGCTGCCGTATCAATAAATGATCATCCACTAAGGGATGAAATCGTAAATGCTATCAAATCAGGAAAGCTAGTGGCTAGCTGACGCACAAACGTAACAGAGGATTCAATAATGACTGAACGATTATTATCAATGCCTCAAGTCGAGGAAATCACTGGCTTTAAAAAATCGTATATTTTTCGGGAACGCGCGGCAGGGCGCTTTCCAGAGCCATTGCGGATTGGCTCAAGTGTGCGCTGGAAAGCAAGCGATGTGAGCGCATGGATTGAAGCCTTTAGCAAATCAACCGCCGCTTAACGCCTGCTCCAAAAAGTCAGACCACCATTGCATCATTTGTTTTCTCTCCTCAAGGTACTGGGCGTGATTATACGCCCGCCTCTCCCCCTTGGATTCCATGTGCGCTAACTGGCGTTCAATAGCATCAGCGTTCCAGCCTTCCTCGTTGAGAATTGTAGAAGCTGTAGACCGGAAACCATGGCCAGAAAACTGCTTTTCATACCCCAGATTATATAGCGCCTGATTGATCGCGCGCGATGACATAAAATCATCTGGTCGGCGCGCATTTGGAAATAGGTGCTGATTAATGCTGTGACCAGTTATCTGCTTTAACGCCTGCAGCCAGGCTAGAACCTGGGTAGATAATGGCACTATATGAGTACGCCTTTTTTTTGTGTGCTCAGCAGGCACCGTCCAGATGGCTCTGTTAAAATCAATCTCCGGCCACTGTGCTCGCCTTAGTTCGATAGTCCTGACGAAGGTGCGAGATAAAATAAGCAGGGCCAGGCGCGTTTGAGCATGCCCCGAATAGCTATCCATCTTTCGGCATAATGCGGACAACTGGCCTCTCGGCATTGAGGCGTGGCTTTTGACCGGCTTGCGAATAATAGCTTCAGCGAGCAGATGGGTTGGGTCGTAAGTCACCAGCAGCTGCCCGGCTGCAAATCGAAACACCCGGGATATGTGCATTTTTGCATTAGCTGCGATAGTTACGGCACCTCGGCTATTAATTTTTTCTAAAATAACCAGAATATGCGCTGCTTCAATAGTCGCAATGGGCATGGTGCCAATCACGGGCAGTATGTCATTTTTCATTATGCGGTCATACTGGCTAACATACGACAAACTCCAGGACTCGCGTTTGCTTTGCGAAAAGCTTTGCTCTATCGCTGCGAATGTATTGACATTTTGTGCCGTAACCTGGGCTTCCCGCTGCTTGCGCGCCTGGTTAGGATTGATGTTCTGCTTTGCTTGCGCCCTGGCAATATCGCGCTGCTTGCGCGCAGACGATAATGTAATGCCAGGGTACTCTCCAATCGTATAAATCCCTTCCTTACCGCCCTTTAGATTAAATCGGTATCGCCAATATTTACGACCCGAAGGGCGCACCTCTATATACAAGCCTTCATAGTCTAAGAGCTTATAGGTTTTTGCTTTTGCTTTTAATGTTCTGACTTTTGCATCGGATAAAGGCATGTAATCACCGGGTAATATTTTCCGTTACCCGGAATCTTACCCGATTTTCTCATGGAGTAGTATGGACTCTTGTGGAGCGACATGGATTGGAGAGGCTGCTATATCGGGCTGCAAGCCCCGTGGCATGGAGTTTTATGGAGTTTTATGGAGTGTTGTGACCGCTTGTGATGTTAACGATCATATTGAATCCTTACTATAAAGCTAACGTTGACACTTATAGTAATACCACGGTCACTCAGGTTTACAACAAATATTTATAACTATTTGAAATAACAATTGATTCTAGTCAGACTTTCCCTGTCAACGCCTACAGCCCGATGGTTCTGTGAAGGCCCATAAAAAAGCAGAGAATTAATCTGCTTTTTCCTCAGTTTCAGCGGCTTTAATCGCATCCTGCTGGGCCTGCCAGATAGCCAGTGCTTCGTAATAAAAGTCCCAGACACAAGGTGTACAGGCACTCTCACAACACTCACCATCAGCGGGCGGAAGCGGACGTTCTATAACGGTTGTCATGCGGCGGATACCTCCTGAATAAAGTTGACCTACTTTATCGGGAATAGTCCGTAAAACCAATACAACCCGCACTATCCATCAACCAACTCATCACAGGCACCCCCACCAGCAATGGCGCAGCCAGTAAATAATTAAAAGCCTGCGACAGGTCAGCCCGCCGGTTAGCTAGTGCGTAAAAAAGCAACTATTCTTTTTGATATAAACCTTTGGGTAAGGATGCCGTTATGTTTCAGAATTACGTAGAACGCAGCACAAAAAAAGTCTTACAAACATTAGACCGGGCTGTCTCAGAACTCGTGAACAGACACCTCAATGTGCTCACTCCGGACTTCCTGCTGCTTGCGCTCCTAACTGACCCTGATAACGAGGCCCACCAGATTATTGCCCGCCTCACTCAGGAGCCTAAAATCCTGGTCTCGAATATAACACAGCAGATCAGGCTCCATTATCAGCACGCGATGCCGGTCAAATCTGATCAGGTTGTCGCGTCTCAGGAGGTAAATGCGTTATTTATTACCGCCCTTGAAGAAATGGAGAAGCTGGGTGATCAGTACATATCAACCGGGGCGCTTTTTCTGGCCATGTTTAATGGAAAAACCGGTCATTGTGCAACCCTGCTAAAAGAAGCGAACTTAAGCCTTCAACCCGCACAGAAAGCCTTAAAATCCATCAGATCCGGCCGTGCTATCACAGATGCGGATGCCGAATCAAAGCAGGAGGGCCTGAGCCGCTACACCAAAGATTTAACCGAAATGGCTCGTCAGGGAGAGCTTGATCCCGTGATCGGCCGGGAAGAAGAAATCGCGCTGGTAATACAAACACTTTCAAGGCGCAAAAAAAACAACCCGGTATTAATCGGTGAAGCTGGCGTGGGCAAGACAGTCATTGTTGAAGGGCTGGCGCAGCGGATGGTTAATGCAGAAGTGCCTGATACCCTGATGAATAAAAAGCTGCTTTCATTGGATATGTCAGAGATTATCGCCGGGGCCAAAATGCGCGGTGAATTTGAAGAACGCCTGAAGATGGTGCGTGACGAAGTCATCAACGCCAGGGGCCAGATCATCCTGTTTATTGATGAATTACACTCCGTGGTGGGCGCTGGCGCGGGCGGTGGTGGTATGGACGCACCAAGCATGCTAAAAACCTCCCTGGCCCAGGGCAGCCTGCAGGTAATAGGTGCCGATACGCTGGATGAATATCACCGGTTTGTTGAGGCCGATAAGGCCCTGGAACGTCGTTTCCACCCCGTACTGGTGCGTGAGCCTTCTATAGCACAAACCGTCGAAATTCTGCAGGGCATTGCCCCCCGCTATGAAAAACATCATCAGGTCAGCTATGCACCTGAAGCACTCGAAGCCGCAGCAAACCTGGCAGAGCGTTACATCAACGACCGTAACCTGCCGGATAAAGCCGTTGATCTGGTGGATGAAGCCGGTTCACGCAAACATATCCGCATGGTTTTTATTCCCCAGGATGTGCGTAAGCTTGAGCTGGAATTGCAGACGTTAAAACAACAGAAAACCGATGCGTTTAATGCACAGGGCTTTGAGGAGGCCGCCAAAATCCAGATGGCGTTGTTAAAAGTTGAGGCTGAGCTAAAAGCAGTCCGCAAAGGCTGGGAAGTACAGCGTAAAGGGGTGGATGGAGTGGTTAGTATCGAAGACATCGCCGAAGTCGTTTCACGCTGGACTGGCATACCCGCTGCCAGAATGGTTGAGGCTGAAGCTGAAAAACTGGCCCGTATGGAAGATAAACTGCACCGGCGAATTGTCGGTCAGGACGATGCCGTTAAAGCCGTTGCTGATGCCATCCGCCGTAATCGCAGTGGTATTACCTCAGCCAAACGTCCGATTGGCTGCTTCCTGTTTCTGGGTCCGACCGGCGTGGGAAAAACAGAGCTGGGCAAAGCACTGGCTCAGTTCCTGCTCGATGACGAAACCCGTATCGTTCGGCTGGATATGTCAGAATATATGGAGCGCCACGAAGTCTCCAAAATGATCGGTGCACCTCCGGGTTATATCGGTTATGGCGAAGGAGGTCAGCTAACCGAAAAAGTCCGCCGCAACCCTTATACCGTTGTTCTTCTGGACGAGTTGGAAAAAGCACACCCTGATGTGTTTAATATGCTGCTACAGATTCTAGAAGAAGGTCGATTAACCGATGCTCAGGGACGTGCCGTTTCTTTCCGCAATACTATCCTGATCGGCACCTCGAACCTGGGCACAGAGGCTCTTTCACCCGAAAACCGCTCAATCGGCTTTATTCGCGATGAAACCCCCGATTACAAAGAAGCCAAAACATTGGTAATGCACGAGGTCAAAAAATTCTTCAAACCTGAGTTTATTAACCGCCTCGATGACATCATCGTTTTCCATTATCTGGAAAAAGCCCATGTGCAGAAAATCGCCAAAATGTTTATCGCCGAGCTCACGGAGCGTATGAAGCATCGAAACATCTCGTTAAATGTTTCCGATGCGGTTGTTCTGAAGCTGGCGCAGGACGGCTTTGAACCCGTATACGGTGCAAGGCCACTAAGGCGCGAGGTAGAAAGGCAGATCGAAAACCCGCTTGCCATGAAAATTGTGATGAACGAATGCCCGAATGGCAGCAACGTGACACTTACTCTTACAGAGGGTGAAATCAGCTTTGAAATCTGCCCTCCGCCGGATAAAAATTGAGCCTTCATCGACTTTTAGCAGACATCTTTAACAGGGGTTATTTATGCCGGATAAACCTACTCCCCCCCACAGTCTTCATGAAACCAGCACCGCTTTTGTAGATGGTAAACGCTGGCAATCCCTGAAGTTAATCAGCTTTAATATCCAGGTGGGTATCAGAACACACGCCTTTCACCACTACTTCACCCGGGGCTGGCAACACGTTCTGCCCCACCACAAGCGCAACAAAACGCTGGAAGAAATAGGTCGCCTGTTGCGTGACTATGATGTGGTTGCTCTTCAGGAAGCGGACGGCGGCAGCATTCGCAGCGGATTTGTAAATCAGGTTAAATTTCTGGCCGAAGAAGGTCAGTTCCCCTGTTTTTACCAGCAACTCAACAGGAACCTCGGTAAACTGGCGCAACATAGCAACGGCCTGCTCAGCCGTATCCGTCCTCACCATATCGAAGACCATACCCTGCCCGGTTTCCTGCCTGGCCGTGGCGTTATACTGATGCAACTGGGTACAGGTGAACATTCCCTGCTGATTGCTGTATTACACCTATCTCTGGGTACCCGTGCTCAGGACAAGCAGCTCAAGTACGTCTGCAAGCTGGTGGAAGATCATCCTCATGTTGTGATCATGGGCGACTTAAACAACCCCCTGGAGCACCTATATGCCCACACACCCTTAAAGAACCTCGGCTTGATCTCAGCCGCCAGCGCGCACCACACCTACCCAAGCTGGCAGCCCATGCGTGCTTTTGATCATATCCTGGTATCACCCAGCCTGGAGATTCGACATGCAGAAGTACTGGACTGTGCAATTTCCGATCACCGCCCTGTTGCAATGGAAATTGGCTTACCCGATTGTTTACAGGATTTTTAACGCATAGCCTGACGCCATCAACATGTAACAACCGAACCTCAACAAACCACACTTAGCTAATCACTAAACTCACCCCGCTCCGCCGTTGCCATCAACTCGTGAAAACTTTCTCCGGATACAGCAACCAGGTTTTCATGGTCACCGGCTTCAAAATAAACCTCATCCAGTTGGCCCAGTGAGCTACCAGCATCCCAGATAGTAGGCACATAATAAGCCATGCCCAGTGCCGGGATAGCCCCCAGGTCACAGTCGGGGAAAAACTCTCTCAGTTCGGCCTGCGCCGCCAAATGCACATCCCGCCCCAGTAACCGGCGCAAAGAAGCCACATCCACCTGCATATCAGCCGGAAGCACTACTAATGTATATTGCATCCCTTCACGCACAACAACGGCTTTTGCCAGCGCCTCTGCCGGTATATGTGCCTCAGCAGCACTGTCCATACTGGAGCCAGTGTGTCTGTGATGTATCAGGCGATAACTGACATTGGCTGTTGCTAAATAATCTGACAATGTCCGGGTGATACCCATTTTCTATTCCTCTTTATCTATTAGCCGGAGGCTTATAAAGTCAAACATCCTCTCTTAGGCAGACTAGTTGCTTTAAGCTAAATCGCAACTTTGCACAACGCTTTTCCTGTGTATTACAGCGCCTTAAGGCATATCGTTGTCTATTCCTGATGATCAGCATAAAATCAGCCCACTAATTCTGAGGCCAAAATTCATATGACTACCGAACAAATCCTGCAGCAGCGCAGCAACAATAAATGCGAACTTTGCGCCAGCGAGGAAAACTTGAGCGTTTATGAAGTACCCCCCGCTTCTGATGGCAGTGCAGAGAAGGCCATTCTGATTTGCGGTACCTGCCGGGAGCAGATCGAACAGCCGGATACGCTCAATGCCAATCACTGGCGTTGCCTGAATGACAGCATGTGGACACCAGAGCCTGTGGTACAGGTTATGGCCTGGCGTATGCTCAAACGTTTATCAACAGAAGGCTGGGCGCAGGATTTGCTGGATATGCTGTATCTCGAAGAAGACGTGCAACAATGGGCAGAAGCCGAAGCCTCTGAAGCGTCTGACGATGATGACACAGCACCAACACTGGATAGCAACGGTGCAAAACTTGAAGACGGTGACACAGTAACGCTAATTAAAGACCTGGTGGTCAAAGGCGGTGGTTTTACGGCCAAACGTGGAACAGCGGTTAGAAATATCTCGCTGACGTCAAACCCTGAACACATTGAAGGTCGAGTTAATGGCACACGTATTGTGCTTGTAAGCAACTACCTGAAAAAAGCGAACTGATTCAGTTTCAGATTAAAAGCCGGGCCTGTACTGGTCCGGCTTTTAAAACCTGAATTAATCCAGATTTTGCTGATTCCAGCGGATACATTCATCAAGGGTTACCCCCTGTCCACCAAAAATATCCAGCGCACTGCCGATGGTCAAATCAACTTTACCGCCTGATAACGCGTTGACCAGCGCCAGGTCTTCCAGTGAACGTGCACCGCCTGCGTAAGTTACCGGAATAACAGAGTCTGCACCTAATAGCTGCACCAGGTCCTGATCAATACCCGCCTGCAAACCTTCCACATCAGCCGCATGGATCAGAAACTCAGCACAATGCTGACTTAATGCGTTCAACGTTTCCGCATTCACCGGTGTTTCCGTCACCGTCTGCCAGCGATCTGTTGCAATATGCCAGCCAGCAGCCGTTTTACGACAGCTCAGATCCAGCACCAAGCGCTCAGGCCCCGTTATTTGTTTAATCTTCTCAAGGCGTTCCCAGCTAAACTGCCCGTTATCAAACAGGTAGGAAGTCACAATCACATGGGAGGCTCCGGCTTCCAGATATTGAGCCGCATTATCTGCATTCACACCGCCGCCAAACTGCAAACCACCCGGCCAGGCAGACAGCGCCAGCAAAGCCTGCTCTTTATTACCCGGGCCCAATGCAATTACATGCCCCCCGGTCAGATTATGCTGGCGGTAAAGCGTCGCATAATAAGCAGCATCGTAAGGGCTGACGTAGTTAGTATCCGCACCTTTATCATTGAGGCTACCGCCGACAATTTGCTTTACCTGACCCTGGTGCAGGTCAATACAGGGACGAAACTGAGTCAAGGTGGCACTCCGTAAAAATCGCTAATCTAAGGGACGGCTATTGTATCAGAAGCCCGTTCCCTTTTTACCCATGACAACAACAATCCAACAGGCTGATAAAGCACGGCTAAATGATGTTCACAAACACACCCCAGTATCCCTGAACCCTGCTCTGCAACCGGGTTTATATAGCACTTAAGCATGAGATCCTGTAAGCTTCACGCCCGCGTCAGGGGTGACAATACAAACTTCTGAACACGCGAATCCTAATTCATGTTATACAGCCACACGAGACCCCCCTATGAGCTTTGCTTCCCTGGGCTTATCCGCCCCTATCCTTGAAGCCGTAGCCGAGCTGGGCTACGAAAAACCTTCCCCCATTCAGTCCGAAGCGATACCTGCAGTGGTTGAAGGCAAGGATGTTATGGCAGCAGCCCAGACCGGCACAGGTAAAACCGCCGGTTTTACACTTCCGATTCTGGAACGACTATCCAAAGGGACACGAGCAAAATCAAATAATGTACGGGCCCTTGTGTTAACACCCACCCGTGAGCTGGCCGCTCAGGTCGGGGAAAGTGTGGCGACCTATGGCAAAAATCTGCCCTTAAACTCAACGGTTGTATATGGCGGCGTCAAAATCAACCCGCAGATGATGAAGTTACGTCGCGGCGCCGATGTGCTCGTTGCAACACCCGGGCGTTTACTGGATCTGTACAACCAGCGGGCCGTGACATTTTCTCAGCTGGAAATTCTGGTGCTTGATGAAGCCGACCGCATGTTGGATATGGGTTTTATCAACGACATTAAAAAGATCTTGGCGGTACTGCCTAAACAGCGCCAGAACCTGATGTTCTCTGCGACTTTCTCTGATGAAATTCGCAAACTGGCGAAAGGGCTGGTTAACAATCCGGTCGAGATTTCAGTAAGTCCGCGTAATACCACGGCTCAGTCGGTTAAACAGTGGATCTGCCCGGTTGATAAGAAGCAGAAATCTGCCCTGCTATGCAAGCTGATTAAAGACAATAGCTGGGAACAGGTACTGGTATTTACCCGTACTAAACACGGCGCTAACCGTCTGACCCGCCAGCTCGAAGCTGAAGGTATTAAAGCCGCCGCCATTCATGGCAACAAAAGCCAGGGTGCCCGTACCAAAGCCTTAGCCGATTTTAAAAGCAACAGTATCCAGGTACTGGTTGCTACCGATATTGCCGCCCGTGGCCTGGATATTGACCAGTTACCGCAGGTAGTTAACTTCGACCTGCCCAACGTACCTGCTGACTACGTACACCGTATTGGTCGTACCGGTCGTGCAGGCTCTACCGGTCAGGCCGTTTCTCTGGTCTCTGCTGATGAGTTCCAGCAATTGTCCGATGTGGAACGCCTGATCCAGAAATTACTGGATCGTACATTGATAGAAGGCTTTGAGCCGGTACATGCGCTGCCTGAATCCCGTCTGGATCGCCGCCCACCCCGTCCGAAAAAACCGAAGAAGCCTAAACCTGAACATGCAGGTGGACAGCGTTCAGGAGATGCAGCTCGCGGCCATAAACCGGCTGGCAAAAACAAACGACATGTCGGCACCGGCCGCACAAACAGCAACAGCGGCACTAAGTCATCCGGTGCTGCAGCACCAAGACGGTCACGCCCGTCCAGCTAAACATACCTGAACAACACCTGCAGGGCAGAGTCTTTTCTTTGCCCTGCTTTTCCCAATCAAACTATATTGGCATAATAACCACCAGCTTCCTCGCTTTTCAAACATGGCCTCTCCGGCCGGGCGGGACCTGCTTTCTATCCATCTGAACTCGGAATAAAACATTGCTTACAACCGCAAACATCACCATGCAATTTGGCGCCAAGCCACTTTTTGAAAACGTGTCTGTAAAATTTGGCGAAGGTAACCGCTATGGCCTGATCGGTGCTAACGGTTGTGGCAAGTCGACTTTTATGAAGATATTAGGCAGCGACCTGGAGCCAACCTCCGGCAACGTCTCTAAAGACCCTAACGAGCGTATAGGCAAACTGAAACAGGACCAGTTCGCCTATGAAGAATTCAGCGTGCTGGATACCGTTATTATGGGCCATGAAGAATTATGGGCCGTTAAAGCAGAACGGGATGCCATTTACGCTAACCCAAATATGACCGAAGAAGACGGCATGCGGGCAGGCGAACTGGAGTCTGAGTTTGCTGAAATGGACGGTTACACCGCTGAAAGCCGTGCCGGTGAGTTACTGCTGGGTGTCGGCATTCCGCTGGAGCAGCATTATGGCCCTATGAGCGAAGTGGCACCGGGCTGGAAATTACGTGTATTGCTGGCCCAGGTGCTGTTCTCAGAGCCTGATATCATGCTGCTGGATGAGCCAACCAACAACCTGGATATCAATACAATCCGCTGGCTGGAAGGCATTCTGAACGAACGTAACTGCACCATGATCATTATTTCCCATGACCGTCATTTCCTGAACAGTGTCTGTACCCATATGGCCGATCTGGATTATGGTGAACTGCGTTTGTATCCCGGCTCTTATGATGAATATATGACAGCCGCTACCCAGGCCCGTGAACGCCTTCTGTCTGACAACGCCAAGAAAAAGGCTCAGATTGCAGACCTGAAATCTTTTGTCAGCCGCTTTTCAGCCAATGCTTCTAAATCTAAACAGGCAACTTCGCGAGCCAAACAGATTGATAAAATAGAACTCGAAGAAGTTAAACCTTCCAGCCGTCAGAATCCTTTTATCCGTTTTGAACAGAGCAAGAAATTGCACCGTCTGGCGCTGGAAGTTGAAGGCCTCGAAAAACGTTTTGACGACGTACTTTTTGCCAAACTAAACCTGATGGTAGAAGTTGGCGAGCGCATCGCCATTATCGGCCCTAACGGCATCGGCAAAACCACCCTGCTGCGGTGCCTGGCCGGTGATCTTGAACCCACGGCCGGTGAAATAAAATGGTCTGAGAATGCTGAATTTGGCTATTATGCCCAGGATCATGCCAGCGATTTTGAAGCCGACAAAACCCTCTATGACTGGATGGGTGACTGGGGCAAAGAAGGCGATGATGAACAGGTTATCCGTGGCACCCTGGGACGGTTATTGTTCTCCCAGAAAGAGATCGGCAAGTCTGTAAAAGTTATCTCCGGTGGTGAACAAGGGCGTATGCTGTTTGGCAAGATGATGCTTCAGCGCCCGAATATTCTGCTGATGGATGAGCCCACCAACCATCTGGATATGGAATCTATCGAATCCTTAAACCTGGCGCTTGAAAATTACCCCGGCACACTGATTTTTGTTAGCCATGACCGGGAATTTGTATCCTCCCTGGCAACCCGCATTATCGAACTGACCCCTGAGGGTGTGGTTGATTTCCGCGGCACTTATGACGATTACCTGCGCAGTCAGGGCGTATAAGCACCTGATAATCTGACTATGACGTAAGCTTTACGTCATAGTCATCTTTTGAAGCCCAAACGCCACCCTGTACGCACCATTAACAGTACAGATCCCCCTCACGGTCTCAAACCAGCTTTGCCGCCAACGCCTGCGCTTTCTTCTGCACCGCTTCGGGTAAAACCTTGTGCTGTTCTGCAGAAATCAAACCCGTAAATAAGCTACCCACCGGCTCTGCACCTATGATGTTTGCCGTCATTTTCAGTTGCTTATGAGTGCCATATAACAAACGTCCAAACAAACCCGGTGCGGCACAGGAAGAAATTAAAACAGCTTTTTTCTTAGGCATACCCGCTTTCCTGTGTTTTGGAAAAGGCTTACCCCAGGGCCAGTACGCGTACACCGTTAAGCGTTCCATAAACCGTTTATAAAGTGCTGTGACTGAACCTAAATTGGTAGGAGACGCCAGAATATAAGCATCGGCCTGTTCTATTTTATCAATCAGGCTTGCCATTTCATCCTGCAGTACACATTGACCGGGGGCCTCTCCACACGCCTGTGTACACTGGCGGCAGTTACAACAAAATTCGATGGGATACCCACGCAAGCGAATAACCTCCACCTCTGCACCGGTTGATTCCGCCGCTCTGACCATCTGATCAACGGCTTGATCAGTGATTCCGCCCTCCCGGTAGGAGCCATTAATTGCAAGTATCTTTTTCATCACAAACCTCCCTGAACAGTAGCAACACGCGACCACTTCGCATCTTTACGGATTAGCTTTGTCACTGCTTATTTGTTCAGTATGGATTAGTTCAAATAACGTGCAATAAAACGCAGAGGAATGGATATGAGATATTTGAAGAACAACCCGTATTTTCTGCTAGTATTGCCAGAATTTTTTACAATACGGTGTCCCATGAAATTATTAATACGCAACCTTGCCCGCACAACCACAGAAGCTGAACTGCAGGCTCTTTTTGAGGTTCACGGAGCCGTTCAGTCCTGCACACTGGTTATGGATAAAGTATCCGGTGGCTCAAAAGGTTTTGGTTTTGTCGAAATGCCTAATCCGGGTCAGGCCAAAGCCGCGATGAAAACCCTGAATAATACAGAGGTTGCCGGAAATACTATTCGAGTTAAACACGCTTAAGTACCCGCACAGCAGGCCTAAGAAGCACATCTGACAGATATAGCAGTTGTGCTTTTTGTGTTCTTAAGAATCGCTGAGTAGTGCCTGATAAGCCTGAACAATGCTTAACACCTTCTGATCTTTTATCGATCTGCGCTCATAATGTGCAATGGTTCGGTTAAGATAATCCCTGTCGGCATCCCGCGAAAGATCCCACATAAGGGAACCTACCGGGGAAAGCGACTGCGGTGCACCCTTTGACACGTGCATCACCTCATAAAACTGCCCTTTCTCCTTCACCAGCACTTCATCTACCAGCCCTAAGCCTTCTGCAGCCAGTGCTTGCCTTACTTTATAGTTGTGATGAACCGGGCAGAGCAGAAACTCCAGCGGCTGACCCGGGTGGGCCTCCAGAATGGCTAACACAAGATCAACTATCAGATCACCACCAACTCCGGCGATTATAATCAGATGCCGTTGTAGTTTGTCAGTGACCGGCAAACGTAGACGGGCAAGGTCCATACAATGCACCTGCCAGCGCTCAGGCGAGTTTAAAGCACCTGAGTGCTTGAGTAACCGTTGTTCAAGTTCTGCCATCAAAGGCGCAACAGCATCAACAAAATGCACCTTGGCCACCACCTCCCGCTCAAGTAGCGACAACCCCAACAGACCATGATCACAACAACAATCCCAGATATGATCATAATCCTGGGTAATCATCTGCTCGATTTGTTTTAAACGTCGGCTAATTCTCAAAAGAAAGGCTCGCTACTAAGTAAGTTAAAAAACCACGACAGTCTAACGGGTACGGCAGCCATCACGAAGTGTTATATCAGCACTATTCATTAATAACAGCCGTGTCATTCCAACCTGCAGCACATAGCCTTCCGAGCTATAAAAGAGTAAATTTAGCATTTAATAATTTTGATGACCAAAGGACGGCATGAAAACAACACCTTTGAATAAAATGCTAAGTACTTCCTCAAAGGAATATAATTTTTCTTATTTACCTGCGCTCAAAATTGCGAGCCTTTACTGCCTTTTCTCTGCGCTCTGGATCATCCTCTCAGACAAAGTACTGGAAGCCGTTGTAACCGACGGCACTACCCTGTCTTCCATTCAAACCGCCAAAGGTTTGTTTTTTATAGTCACCACGACTTTGCTAATTTTCTTTTTGATACACCGGTCATTTAAAGCCCACCAGCAGAACCTTACGTATCTTCGCACCCTGGTAGAGACCCTGCCGGACTTAGTTTGGCTTAAAGACCCTGATGGTACTTTTATTGCGTGCAACTCTAAATTTGAACGCTTCTTTGGTGCAAGCGAAGCTGATATTGTTGGCAAAACTGATTATGACTTTGTTGACGAAGCACTGGCTGATCTTTTTCGAGAAAATGACTTAGCCGCAATTGCGGCGCGCAAGCCCAGTATCAATGAAGAAGAAGTTACTTTTGCAGACGATGGTCACAAAGAAATTCTGGAAACCATCAAAACTCCCATGTTTGACCCCCAGGGTCAGATTGTGGGTGTGCTGGGCATTGCACGGGATATTACCGATCGTAAGCACCAGGAACAACAAATCCTGCACCAGGCACACTTCGACACGCTGACTAATCTGCCAAATCGTTTTCTATCCCTATACCAACTATCTCAGCATATTACAGAAGCCAAGCGCAGCAACGAACAGGTTGCTGTTCTATTTCTTGACCTTGATGATTTCAAAAAAGTTAATGACTCCTTAGGTCATGATACCGGTGATAAACTACTGATACAGGCTGCTGCGCGCCTTAAAAGTGTATTACGTGAAGAAGATATTGTCGGGCGCTTGGGTGGGGATGAATTTCTTATACTCGCCAACGGTTTAAAAAACTCAAGTGATGCTATGCCCATCGCAAAATCTTTGGTTCAGTGTTTTAGTGATGCCTTTCGCATTGAAGGCCGTGACCTGATGCTCGGTGCCAGCGTAGGCATAGCTATGTATCCCACAGACGGCCAGGACGCATCAACTCTCTTAAGGAATGCTGATGCGGCTATGTACCATTCTAAGGCATGTGGCCGTAACACTTACTCTTATTTCACCACCCAAATGAACCGGGATGTATCCCGTAGGCTTGCCGTTGAAGAACAAATGCATGGAGCCTTGCAACGGGATGAATTTCACCTCTGCTTTCAGTCTCAGGTTAATGTCGCGTCAGGCAATATTATTGGATTTGAGGCCCTGCTGCGCTGGGACAACCCCACATTAGGCAGCATCTCTCCTGCCGAGTTTATCCCTGTCGCCGAACATACCGGGTTAATCGTTCAACTGGGCGAGTTTGTGTTATACGAAGCCCTTAAAGCCACTGAGAAACTTCAGGAAACCTATAACAGTCCGTTCACCATGGCCGTTAACCTCTCCCCCCGGCAGTTTAGGGATCCCAACCTTATTAACTCCCTCAGGAACACCATTCAGCAATCCGGTGTACTCGCAGAGTATCTGGAACTGGAAATTACTGAAGGGGTACTGCTTAACGGCCACAGCTTCATTGATGAAGCCCTGTCTTATATGAGCAAGATGGGTATCAGCATTGCAATGGATGACTTTGGCAGTGGTTACTCATCTCTTAGTTATTTACGCAACTACCCGTTTGATGTTGTAAAAATTGATCAAAGTTTTATCCGGGATATCACCAGCGACAGGGCCGACCTTGAACTTGTCAGTGCCGCTATTGCAATGGCACACAGTCTGGGAATGAAAGTGCTGGCAGAAGGTGTGGAGACAGAAGCGCAGCTTGCGCTACTGCTTGAACGCGGTTGTGATTCAGCTCAGGGCTATTTATTCAGCAAACCTATACCGCTGGCTAAAGTTATTGAGATGCTGAAGTGTGATAAGTAACAGAAAAGAGAAGACCTGCATCCACCAACCTTAACGGTCCGGGGATGCAGGTTTAGCGCCGTATTATTTAAGCAACTTTAGAGGCATCTTTCTGGCTCGCCAGGTATTCATCATAAGTGCCCTGGAAATCCACCAGGGTCTGATCCTTTATTTCAATCACACGGGTCGCCAGGGAAGACACAAATTCCCGGTCGTGGCTAACAAAAATTAGCGTACCATCATACTGTTTAAGCCCCTGGTTCAGGGCTTCAATGGCTTCCATATCCATATGGTTGGTGGGCTCGTCCATAATCAATACGTTAGTATCCATCATCATCATCTTGCCAAAGAGCAGCCGGTTTTTCTCACCACCGGAACAAACACGCGCTTTTTTATTAGCATCATCCGCTGTAAACAATAAACGTCCGAGCATGCCCCTGACCATCAGGTCATCATGCTTAGCGGTACGCCACTGGGACATCCAGTCAAACAAGTTCAGGTCGTTATCAAAGTCAGCCGTACTGTCCTGAGGACAATAGCCAATCATGGCATTTTCAGACCACTTTATAACGCCACTGTTAGCTTTCAGCTCATCCATCAGGCAACGCAAAAAGGTGGTTTTACCTGCACCGTTTTCACCAATAACAGCCAGACGAGCCCCCGCTTCCAGGATCAGGTTACCGTTGCTAAACAAGGTATCTTGCTCAAATCCGTGAGAGAGTTCTTCCAAAATCAGCGCCTGACGGTGTAGTTTTTTACATTGTCTCAGGCTGATAGAAGGTGTCATCCGACTTGAAGACTTTACTTCATCCAGTTGAATTTTATCCATTTTCTTAGCGCGAGAACTTGCCTGCTTTGCTTTTGAAGCATTGGCAGAAAAACGGTTAACAAAGGCCTGCAGCTCATCAATCTCTGCAGATTTTTTGGCATTACCCGCTTCCAGCTGCTCACGGATCAGTGCTGAAGCTGCCATAAAAGCTTCATAGTTACCGGGATAAATACGCAATTCACCGTAGTCAATATCCGCCATATGAGTACAAACTGCGTTCAGGAAATGCCTGTCATGGGAAATAATGATCATGGTGCATTTACGCTGGTTAAGCACCGTCTCAAGCCAGCTGATTGTATGAATATCCAGGTTGTTGGTTGGCTCATCCAGCAGCAGAATATCCGGGTTTGCAAACAACGCCTGGGCCAGCAAAACACGTAGTTTCCAGCCCGGAGCAACCTGGCTCATCAAACCAAAATGCAAGTCTTCCTCAATACCCGCCTGTAACAGGATTTCACCAGCACGGCTTTCTGCGCTGTAGCCATCCATTTCCGCAAACTCAACTTCCAGGTGCGCCACCGTCATACCGTCTTCTTCAGACATTTCCGGCAGGCTGTAAATCCGATCGCGCTCCTGTTTCACCTTCCAGAGTTCTGCATCACCCATAATGACGGTATCAACTACGCTGTACGCTTCAAAAGCAAACTGATCCTGGCTTAACGTACCGACTTTGAAACCCGGTGTAATAGAAACGTTGCCTGAAGTGGGTGTCAACGCACCACTCAGGATTTTCATAAACGTTGATTTACCGCAACCATTCGCACCAATCAGGCCGTAGCGATTACCGTTACCAAATTTAGCGGAAATATTTTCAAACAAAGGCTCAGCGCCAAACTGCATGGTGATGTTCGCGGTGGATATCAAGAGAGTATTCCTGGGGGCTTACATATTAAGAGGAGCAACACACTAAAAAGCGCATTTAACGGGAGCGCGCACTTTAAAGAGTTACGTCCCTAATGTCGAGGGGCGCTGTACATTTAATAGGCAAAGCAGGGGCTTAAGGGCGTTTATTCCACATGCTTTGCGTAACTACTGCGATCAATATCAAGTACTTCAACCGTCAAAGAAATCTCTTTGAGTTTCAACAACCGTAAATGCGCCAAGACGCTCTGGGACAAATGCTTTCTCTGCGCTTCATTACGACCGGAAAGAATACGCAGGGAAACATGCACAAAATCTGACTTCCTCCCCCCGCTTTGGTGGTTTGTATAAGCAAGTGCGCGAACTTTTATATCCGGACCATCAAACAGCTCAGATTCAAGCGCTGCCTGATAAACCGCCTCGATCAATACCGAGGGAGCAAACTGCGCTTCTATTTCTTTTGAATATTCAATAATGCAGTGAGGCAAAAGACGCTCCTTAAATAAAAGATGCTTCTTAAATTCAACACCTGGCCAGACACGCCTTACAATCCGATCAGGTGCCCATCCAGCCACTAATGGCTTTCACTTCCAGGAAGTCCTCAAGCCCCCATACACCGCCTTCACGACCGTTACCGGACTGTTTGAAGCCACCAAAAGGCGCACCCGCACCCAGCATCTGCCCATTAATCTGCACCATGCCAGAGCGTAAACGACGTGCGATACGATTGGCTCTGTCTGCATCCTGGGTCTGGACATAATTTGTCAGGCCATAATCTGTATCATTCGCGATCCGGATCGCCTCTTCTTCCGTATCAAACGGGATCATTGCTAATACCGGCCCAAAAACCTCTTCGCGTGCAATCACCATCGCATTGTTCACATCGGCAAATACCGTGGGGCGCACAAAATAACCCGACGTCAGCCCTTCAGGCTTGCCCAGGCCTCCGGCAACTAAGCTAGCGCCTTCTGCAATGCCCTTTTTGATAAGGCCCTGAATTTTTGTATATTGCAGTTCAGAGACTACCGGGCCGATATGACGGCCTTCTTTTGAGGCAATATCTACAGTTGTTTTATTAGCCACCTCAACCGCTGTTTTTACTGCCTGGTCATAAATCGAGCGTTCAACCAGCATGCGTGCAGGAGCGTTACAGGACTGGCCGGTGTTTTGGAAGCAATGGCGAACACCGCGGGAAACGGCCTTCTCATCGGCATCAGCAAAGATCAGGTTGGCACCTTTACCGCCCAACTCCAGGCTCACACGCTTAACCGTATCGGCGGCATTTTTAGAGATTGCCACACCTGCTCGGGTAGAGCCGGTAAAAGAGATCATATCAACATCAGGATGTCCGGATAACTGACTACCCACACCGGGGCCATCTCCATTGACCAAATTAAACACGCCAGCAGGAAAACCTGCTTCATGGATCATTTCGGCAAATAGTAGTGCAGATAAGGGGGATATTTCTGACGGCTTAAGCACCATCGTACAACCGGCAGCCATTGCAGCAATCACTTTTAACGCCACCTGATTCATCGGCCAGTTCCAGGGTGTGATCAGGCCGCAGACACCTATAGCTTCGTGTAAAATGCGGTTATCCGGCGCATGCGGGCCTAACGGCTGCTCAAATTCAAACGTTTTTAATGCCCGCATAATATTTTTAATATGCGCGGCACCTGCACCTGATTGTGCAGCTTTTGATAAGGAAATTGGCGCACCCATTTCAAGAGAAATAGTCTCAGCCATTTCATCTGAACGCGTTTTGTAGATGCTCAGCAGGCGTTCCAGTAAAGCCAGCCTTTCAGCCTTTGTTGTCTGACTCCAGCTTTCAAAAGCCACACGGGCAGCAGACACTGCAGCGTCCGTATCGTCCTGGGTACCCAGTGAAATAACAGCGCAAGCCTGCTCTGTCGAGGGATTAATAACTTCAAAATCATTCGGTTTAGAAGCACAAACCCAGTGACCATTGATATAAAAGTGGCGCTTATCCAGCATTCTGATTACCCCGATTCTGTCATATAAAGGAACCAGGCCTTGCGACCGTTATCCGGTAAAGCATCTATAACAAAAGGCCTGACGCCATATCAATGATAACTATTAGCCATTGTCGTGTTCGATGATGAACTCTCTAAAAGCGCGCGCAGAACCTTTAAAGACACGGAAAAATTCGGTGACATGTTTCTCACTTAAACCACCATTTGCCAACAGATCTGCTTCAAGAACCGGGTCTTTATCAGAGTCCAGGTAAGCACGGGACAGGCGTTTGGTTTTGTTCCAGGTATTAATATCCCGATAAGAGATATCTGCGCCACCCAATGCATAATAAGCCTGAAGATCACCGTCACTCTTATTCAGCAAAATATATGAAGTCCCTTCAATCTTGATGCGAATAGCACCGTCTTTAATCTTTTTAACAGAGCCGTACCCGTCATCTTTAATAATCTGAACTAACTCAGAATCAGAGAATCTATCCGATAATGCTTGCTCTGCAGAAGCGTATGCAGGCGCCAACAAACAAATTGCAGATAGAATTGCAGTCTGGCGGATTTTCATATTTATATCCTTTTTAGTACTTTGGTGTAATGAATTTTGTCATATCGGTTCTGTACGCCAAAATAAAGCGCTGAGCAGGAAGTACATGGATGTGGTATGAAGAAGGTGCATAGCTCCCTGCTGCAATGTCTTTATCCTGATTCAAATATGCATTAATGCCTCAACTCATTGTAGGCCTTATTATCTGATTTTCCTGAACTTTAATGACTTTTGGTGCAAAATTTTTCATAAAATCCAGCACTGATCACCGAACCAACAGTTGTAACCTTAACTGGCATGGATTAATGAAGCTCGATGATCTGCTATTATCTTAACAAGCTACTGCGGGTAAGTTTCAGTAACAACCGTCCGTGCCTGATACGCTGCGCGGGCGTTAACAAGCGCAGGGTAAGCACTAAAATCATACAGCTCCCGAAATTCTGCCCAATCTAACAACGCTATCAACGCAATAGTGCCGATATGCCATTCTGAAAAACCGCCTTGCTCTGCTTGTGTATTCAGCCAGTTAAGGCTGTCTGGTATACGCTCGCGCTGGAGTTTAAAAATCAGTGTATCTTCATTCACATCCAGCCCGGATTTACCGGCCATAAACAACAGAACCAGTGAATCGTTGACTGAATCAATCGCACTTACCAGGTTTAGCTGGTCGATAGACGTCTCAGGCATATTTTGCTTGCGACGCAGGTACTCACATATCACATGAGAGTCGAACACCGTCGCCCCATCATCAACCAATACCGGTAACTTTTTAATCGGCGTAACGGACGTATAAGCCTGACGACCAGCATCCGAATAGACATCCACCGCTTCAAACCGGTAATCCATGTTTTCCAGTAGCATTCGGATTCTGCGCACGTAAGGTGAAGGGTAGGAACCGTAAAGTATCATCGACATGTTCTGTGCTCTTTAAAGGTGAGTAAAAACTGAGCTTAGCTTATTCAGGTTGTCGCCAAGAAATTATTTGTAAAAAGACTGCACTTCATCAGCCGTTAAATAGCGCCATTGCCCAACCTCAACATCCAGGCATAGCTCCCCAATTCTTTCGCGATGCAGTGAAACCACACGATTGCCCACCGCCGCGAACATACGCTTAACTTGATGAAATTTACCTTCCGTTATTGTCAAAAGCACCTCTTTAGGGCTAATAACCTCTAACCTGGCAGGCAACGTCAAAGCCTGCTCACCCTGTAAATTCACGCCTTTTTTGAATCTGCAGGCCACATCCTCTTTAATAGCGCGTGATAAACCTACACGATAGACTTTTTTACATTGCTTTGTTGGCACCGTGATATTGTACGACCAGCGTCCGTCATCAGTGATCAGAACCATGCCCGTTGTGTCTACATCCAAACGCCCTGCAATATGCAGTTCAGAGACTTTATCTATAGCTAAGTAATTCAGTAAAGAAGGATAAACTTCATCAATATTTGAACAGACTGTACCTGCAGGCTTATGCATAACAATATAACGAAAATCACGTGTTATCAGCCGCTGACCATGTAAAGTTATCACATTGTTTTCATGAACCTGTGTCGATTCGTTTGTAGTAATTTCACCATTAACCTTGAGCTCACCATTTTTTATTAACAGGAGTGCTTCACTTTTTGTTAACTCAGTACTTTTACAAACAAATTTATCAAGGCGCATTTACAAGCCATATTAAGCATGGAGAAGGATAACGAACATATTTGCTGAAAGCTCGGGCTTCCTTTTTATTGGTCGGCCACACAGCCCCCTTTTTTTAATACCCGCACGGTGGATGCCGGGTTATTTTTAAGCGCTTCTACCGGACGAATTGGGCGCTGCACAAGGTTACCTGAACAATTAGGGCAAATATGGTGCAGCACTGTCTCTGAGCACCCATAACAGAATGTGCATTCAAAAGTGCAGATGACTGCCTCAACAGATTCCGGGGGTAAATCCTTATCACAGCACTCACAATTCGGCCGAAGTTCTAACACAAACATTTCTCCTCATAAATGCACAACATTCTGTCTGACAAGTTCGTTTACTTTTTAGTCACTCAGTCTGCGACAGGCAGCCAGATCTCGTACAACATCGATTCGGGCGAGCTGTCCTTATCGAATGGGTATCGCTCAAATACCGCGCCTTCACGCTGTGACTCACCTGAGGCGGGCAACCATTTACTAAATATCGCATCGAATAGCGCTGGAATTTCCTGTACCGGCCCTCGTTTGCGGAACACGGCATAACGCCCCGCTGATAAAGTCACAACACATGTCCCTTCGGGCCTCGTCTCGGGTAATGGATTAATACTGAGCCCCACCGCATAGGTGAAACGACCATCAGGCTGTACCGAGTAGGATGCACCAAAATAAGCTTGCTCCTGCTCGCCAGGCAAATCCCACTGCCGCGACCAGAAATCATTCCATAACCCAGGAATCTGCATGCGTGTGTCAAAGCTAAATTCTCGTGTCAGGGCGACCAAACGCCGCTCAGGTGCTTCCAGATATTCTGGTTCCAACATCATAATCTTGCTCCTTTTGCATTTCTCAATTGGTTTCGCGGTTTAAATCGGCAAATGTCCCGTTTTCACCAGTATGACAGTTTCTTCCTGAACAAACGGCAGATGCTGACTCATATGAGGGCTTCTGATCCAGGTATTGGCAGGGTAAGCACCATGTTCATCTTTAAACTCCCCTGACAGCACCAATACCTCTTCACCCCCAAAATGACGATGTGGCTGAAAGGTTTCATTGGCTGGCCATTTCACTAAAGCTACATGCTCATGCTCAAAATCATGAAGAGGCATCACCCTTAACCCACCGATACCCGGCAGCCAGGCTGCGCTTGTGGTATCTATCCTGACAGTTGCAGTGTCAGCGATATCAAACTGGTTAAGCTTAACAAAAAGGGTGCAGCCCTCATGGCTAAAAGGTGTGTGGGAGCTGCCGGGGGCATTACGAATATATGCGCCTTTACCGTAGTCACCGGTTTCATCCGAAAACACACCCTCAAGTACAAAGATCTCCTCACCGCCGGGATGGACATGGCGATCAAATGCCGAGCCCGGTTCATACCTGACAATACTAGTGACATGCCCCACCTTATCGTCCGAGCGCGCTAATGGTTTCCGCCATACCCCCGCACACGGACTGGCGGTCCAGTCCATCCGGTCAGCCTCAATCACCACACGTTGATCAAAATCCAAATTTAGCACTATGGCGTACCCCCAGATAAGAGCTCTGAATTAAAATAAAGATGCCTACAGCGACACCGCTTTTGCCAGCAGCTCAAAACTACGCTGTCGTGATTTAAAATCATGCGTCACAGTAACTAAGCCAATTTCATCGGTTTGCCAGTAACCTGCAATTTGCTGCAACTGATCAGCACATTCTTGTGGTGAGCCAAGCGTGACCGAATTAATCAGGTTCTGATAGTAACTCTGATCTGATACAGAAAGTTGCTTCACTTTATCTAACGCCTCTTCCGGACTAAGCCAGGGGTTGCGAATACCATGGCGAAAAGCCATCACCTTCCAATAGGCTTGTGGCGCGGCAAGATACAACGCCTCTTCTCGTGTGGCCGCACATAAAGCCGAGATGGTAATCATAGTATGTGGCGAACCGCTATGGCCCGATTGTTGATACGCGGCTTTGTATTCGTTCATGATCGCAATGGTCTGGTCATCCGGGCTGATAAACAACCCCAGCGACATCTTCATCCCCATCTGCCCGGCAAACGCAGCACTGCCACCACTGGTGCCTAACATCCAAAGCTCCGGACAAGGCTCATCACCCGGCATCACTTTCAGGCCGTTAAAAACATGATTTTGTGGAAATCCATCACGTAAAAAACCCGTCAGCAACTCTGTTTGCTCTCCATAACGCTCACCGTGGGTCGGTCGGGACGGATACGCCAACGCCTGGCTAGCGACCCCGTCACCACCCGGCGCACGACCGATTCCCAAATCTATACG
Organism: Pontibacterium sp.; assembly: GCA_049599735.1. Taxonomy (GTDB): domain Bacteria; phylum Pseudomonadota; class Gammaproteobacteria; order Pseudomonadales; family Balneatricaceae; genus Pontibacterium. The sequence goes on from JBMYOX010000015.1 coordinate 50,705, forward strand.
CCCCGGAAACAACGTTTCCAGCATTCGGAACTGCTCGGCAACCTTATAAGGGTTGTGATTAGCCAGCATTACACCACCAGAGCCCACCCGTATCTTCTGAGTGATACTTGCAATATGACTGATTAACACTTCCGGACAAGGCCCGGCAAAGCTGTTGCTATTATGGTGCTCTGCCAGCCAGTAACGATGATAACCCCATTCATCACAAGATTGCGCTAACCGAGCAGACAACCCTGGTGCCTGCTCTGGTCCACCCGTACCCAGTTGCACAGGCGACTGATCAACAACCGTCAGTTTAAAAGTCATAAAGTTTATATCCGTATTAAATCTACAAGGTTGGAAAATTGTTAGCCTGACTAACACAGCCCATAAACGGTGATATCTGGATACACCATTATATTATCCCGGCATCACTCAGCGACACCGGAATCGCCGTGGTATTTTTGTACTCATCCATAGCAAACAACGTACGAAACTTCACCACATTCGAGTCATAGTTCAGCAACCGGTCACAAAGTGTCGCATATTCTTTCATATCACGCAGATGCAGTACCAGAATCACATCGGCCTCACCCGTCACAGAGTGCAACCTGGATAGAGTGGACATGGAACAATGTGCAGTCACTGTTCTGGGTATTTGTGATTATTTTAATATTGTTAGCCGTGCTGAAGGTCTTTGATCTGCTGAAAATCACCGATCTAGTCTCCAGAGCTCTCACCCCTATACTGCGCGTTATGGGCATCGAAGGCCGCGCCACCACGCTGACCATGTGCCTGACCTACGGTGGCGCATTGATCATCAAAGAAGCCCGTGCAGGACATATTGCCAAAAAAGATATTTTCCTATCATTGTGCTTTATGGGCCTGTGCCACAGCCTGCTCGAGGATACTCTGTTTGTGATGGCCTTAGGAGCAGATATCAGCGGGGTGCTATTGGGGCGGTTTATCTTCTCAGTCGCTGTGGTAGCAATATTGGCCGCCATGATTAAAAAGCTACCAACAAGCACATTCGAAAAAACGCTGTGTAACGAGATTTCATCACGTGAAACTTAATGGGGCCAAATCAAGTTCTCTGACCCCTTTTAGCCTAATTCAATCAAGGCAAGCAATGTTCGCACTATAGATGATGGATCAGGCCTTCAACAGCTCTGCATTTGTGGGGTATTTTTCCAGTAATTCAGCCAGTTTCCTGGCACCCTCCACAGGCTTAAGATGAGTGAGGCTCCGCCGCAAAGCTTTTACCTTTTCAATATCTTTTGCATTTAATAGAAGCTCCTCACGGCGCGTACTACTTTTAGCAATATCCAACGCGGGGAAAATTCGGTAATTTGCGGCCTCGCGTGACAAAACAATTTCCATATTACCCGTGCCTTTGAACTCCTCAAAGATCACCTGATCCATCCGACTGCCGGTATCAACAAGGATGGTCGCCAAAATCGTCAGCGAGCCACCATTCTCAATCTTTCTGGCAGCACCAAACAGTTTCCGTGGTATTTCCAGGGCTCTGGCATCAACCCCACCCGACATTGTACGACCACTACTTCTCTGCTCGGCATTATGTACCCGGGAAAGCCTTGTAAGTGAATCAATAACAATCATTACATCATGGCCTTCCCCGGCCCCCGTGCGGGCGATATTCAGAAGATCATTGGCCACACGTACATGATGGGCATAGCTTTCATCCGAAGATGACGCATGCACCTCTGCCGATACACTGCGCTTAAAATCTGTCACTTCTTCCGGTCGCTCATCAATAAGCAGCGCATATAGCTTTATCTCAGGGTAAGCCTGACTCACCGCCTGACAGATATGTTTTAAGGTCGTTGTTTTCCCTGAACCAGGTGGTGCAACAATCAAACCACGCTGCCCCATACCGATAGGCGTAATCAAATCCATCGCCCGCATGGAAAGCTGCTGCGAACCGGCCTCCAGGCGAATACAAGGGGATGGATGGATAGCCACGCCCTTTAAAAAGCGACTTTGTGGATCATCATGGGATGTATCTTCAATCACCTCATCAACAGGCGTGGAAACTTTATTTCTTTTGACCTTCAACGATAATGTTTTTCTCGTCATGATATCGATTTATAGCTCTGGATGATTAAGTGATTTTAGTAGTCGCATAACGGATTTAGCCACCTGGCTGGAGGTATAACGGTTGCTCTGGCCAACAACATCCCATCCATCAAACAAGGAACCAAGCGCCCCCACCTCCATTTCTTCTTACTTAAAAATGCTAAGCAATAGCTCCCAGGTACTCGGCTTAGCTTTTTTATGGTAATCCTTGCGTAGCTGATCAACGCTGCTGAGTTGCTGCTGAAGTTCGACTAAATTATCAGCAGTGGCCAGTGGAAGATCCGCGATAAAACGCTCTACTTTGTTTAAGCCTTCCAGTGAAACCTTTTTCCGCTCTGGCGAAAAGTCATAAGTTTTTGCACTGCTGAGGTGCATTTTGAATGCATCAATATGTTGATTAAAACTATCTGCAGAGTGGCTCTCCAGCGCTTCTTTATACTGAAGCCGCATCAGCTTCATGGTTTTTTTCAAATTAAGGCTTTCACCGGCGCTGGCATAACCACCAGTGGTTAACAGCATGCTGATTAGCAAAGCGCTAAGTAGTGGTTTAGTAGCTGAGTGTTTCATATGTAAGGTCAAATCCAATTTTTTGTCGGTTTAAGCAACTTGTATGATTAATGCCAGTTATTGAGGCTTTTCCTCATTAACAAGCATTGCCATATATTTTGTAAAGCGCCGCTGTCTCGTTTCGGGTTTCTTTGCACTGGTTAGACCATAAGCGATAACATAACGACTCGATTTGTTATTAACCCGGCGGTTATTTACATTTACTAAGCAGCATATTTTATATGCCTTGC
>JBMYOX010000016.1:0-52642 GCA_049599735.1 Pontibacterium sp.
CTTCTTTGTAACCATCGCCAGGCCCTTTACCTCAACCTCAGCAGCCGGGTGATAACCAAAAAACGCCATAACCCCGGGATGTGCCTGTTTTAACAACGTGCGACAGCCATGTTTAATAATCCAGTCTGAGTGCTTATGACTGCCGCCATAACGTTTTGCCCAGTCCAGGGTAATTTGTGGATTATCTTTGGCAATATCATTCAGATTATTCGCCACACTGCGGCGAACATAATCGGTTTCATCACAACGCAAATTATTCAGAATAGGCAGAATAGGCGCGGGGTTCTGCTTAAAAAGCGGCAACGCCGATGCCCAGGGTAAACGCGGGCGACAACCTTCACTGGCCAGACGTCGCACATGATAGTTTTCATGCTCACTCCAGCTCAGCATCTGCGCCATCATGCGCGGCTGATCCTGCTCTATAAAAGGTCGCACCGCAAACTCCGAACTGGAGTAACGCGTCAGTACCTGCAAGGCTTCCATTGAAGCCTCCCAGTGCTGCCTTCCATAAGCATCCACAAAGTCCGGAAAAAACATCGCCTCATAACCACTAAAACCCGGTGCAACCTCCATTAATACAGCGGTCGCTTTTTCATAAGGCAGCGCCAGGCTCTGGTGAAGACAATGACGGATATGCTGCGTACGTGCTTTTAATTCACGCTCAGGCCAATGCTTATCGAGGACGTTGTGAACAAAAGCATCAGCGGGAAAGGCGGGATGCACGGCAACAAACGCCTGTGCAAGATGCTCAAGGTAAGCACGGTTATAAACATCTTTAAGGGCCTGGGCCATAAACCACTCCGCTCTTTAAAATACAAAAATCCGTTATCCGGATTCACAAGTTAGTTTTTACCAGATTGCGCCTTAGCCCCGGTGGCCTTTGCACCCCGCTTCGCTGTTTTACGTCGCCCCCTGACAGGTTGCTGAGCGGCCAGGCCTTTCAGGCTGTCAGGCACCACGCCAGACGCCTGGGTAATAAGCACCTGAAGTCGCTCCTGCAATGGCAACATAAAACTCTGATAGGAGGCTTGTTTCTGACTGATTGCATTCAGCTGCGCCTCCCAGTGAGCCGTCATATCGGGACTGGTTGAACTGTCGGGCAAGGCTTCAATTAGCCCCTGTCCTGCGGCAGTCGCCCGGATATTTTTGGCATCCCGTGTTAAAAAACCCCGCTTAAAGAGCAACTCAATAATACCGGCACGGGTGGCTTCAGTGCCTAAGCCATCGGTCTCTTTTAACACTTTGCGCGTAGCCAGGTTCGTTACAAACCGGGATATACCGGTCATAGCCGCCAGCAAGCTGGCATCGGTTAAAGGCTTAGGCGCCTGGGTCATTTTATCCACCACCTCCGCTTTATCGCAGGTTAAAAATTGTCCTTGCGTTAAAGGCGGCAACAGAGGCTGATCCTGTTCTTCTTTAAGCGGGCCTTGTAATACTTTCCAACCGGGGGCCTGAGGCTGGCGCGCGCTGGCGGTGAAACGTCCGTTCTCAATCGTCACCTCTACCTTAGTTTCAAAATAACGATAAGGCGGAAAAAACTGGTACAAATACTGACGGGCAATCAACTCATAGAGTTGCTGCTCTGCTTTGGCCAGGCGGCTTAAATCACCGGTTTTAGCCGTAGGAATAATAGCGTGATGTGCATCTACTTTTTTATCATTCCAGGCTTTGCTTTTCAAAGACACATCCGCCTGCGCCTGTACATCAGAGAACTTCTTACAACTCTGGCAAATCGCCTTAATCACTGTACTGGCCTGTGAATGCTGTTCTACAGGCAGGTGACGACTGTCAGAGCGGGGGTAAGTGATTAATTTGTGCTTTTCGTACAATGCCTGACAGCTATCCAGCACCTGTTGAGCACTCAGGCCAAAACGTTTAGCTGCATCAATCTGCAGGCTGGACAGACTGTAAGGCAAAGGTGCAGCCTGCTGCTTTTCTTTCTGGTCCAGCCGGGTAACCGTGCCTGTTTTACCTTTGATACGTGCAACGACGTTCTGCGCTAAAGGACGGGATAACACCCGTCCTTCTTCATCCTGATAAGGTTTGCAGGCGTCGCTGGGTTGCCATTTCGCGGTAAAAGATTGTTGATCCGCCGTGCTTAAGTGAGCCAGCACTTCATAGAAAGGTTTTGGCTGAAAGATCTTGATATCCAAATCCCGCTGCACCACCAGCCCCAGCACCGGCGTCTGCACCCGCCCTACAGAAAGCACCCCCTGATAACCCGCCTTTTGCCCTTGCAACGTATAAGCACGGGTCATATTCAGGCCATATAACCAGTCAGCGCGGGAACGGGCCAGGGCCGATGTTGAAAGCGGAATAAAGTCCCGGTTATCACGCAAATTGCTCAGCGCACGACGCACCGCCGAGGCATTGAGGTCACTTATAAGGCAGCGCTGTACAGTCGCTTTCTTAGCCGCAGAGGTTCCCACATACTCAATGACTTCATCCACCAGCAACTGACCTTCACGGTCAGGGTCGCCCGCATGAACCAGTTGATCCGCTTCTTTAACCAGCTTACGAATCACCGTCAGTTGTTTGCGGGTTTTGGGCTTAGGCACCAGTTTCCACTGTTTCGGCACTATAGGCAGCGCATCCAGCGTCCACTTTTTATAGGTTGCATCGTAGGCATCAGGCTCAGCCTGTTCCAGCAGGTGCCCGATGCACCAGGTCACTACATCCCCGTTACCCGCCCGGATAAAACCATCACCCTTTTTATGGGGTTTGGGCAACACATCAGCAATAGCGCGCCCAAGGCCAGGTTTTTCGGCAATATAAAGCATCATAAGCAGACAACTAACTGTATATAAAACCAGTAAATTACCGGATCCTGATAATTATTGCTACCGCCATCTTACATCTGCCCCATCAACCAGTCTCTGAAAGACTGCATACCGTAAGTCAGCTTGCGTTTTTTTGCATACACCAGGTAAAAGGACCGGTCACTTTCCAGGGTCAGATCAAAAGGCTGAACCAGCTGCCCGTACTGAACCTCACGCTCAATCAGCTGGCTATCAGACAACACCACACCCAGGCCTTCCATCGCAGCCCCTAAGGCCAGGGAGGTATTGGAAAACGTGAGGCTTTTCTGATCATGAGAGCCATCCAGTCCACATTGCCTAAATAACTGCTGCCACTCATAGTGACGGCTGGAGGCATGAATCAGAGTATGTTTGCTCAGGTCAGAAGGGCTCAACAGGGCATTTTCACCTTCTAGTAATCGGGGACTGCAAACCGGTACAACGGCAATCTTACGCATAAAATGCGCCTCAACAGCCCGCCAGTGTCCGTCACCAAAATAAATCGCCATATCTGTATCACTGCGATCAAAATTCACCTCCCCGGTCAAGGCACTCAAACGTAGCTCAACATCCGGGTATTTGGCCTGAAAATCAGCCAGCCTGGGCACCAGCCAACGGGTTAAAAAGGCAGGCGCTACGCTGATATTTACCGCATCGGCATTAGGTGAAGCCATCAGGCGTTTTGTGGCACTGTCGATTTCATCCAGCGCCAACTGGATTGCCACAAGGTATTTTTCACCCGCCGTTGTCAGAAAGACTTTCCTTTTTTCACGCCGGAACAAACTTGTTTTAAGAAAAGCTTCCAGTTGCTTGATTTGATGACTGACGGCAGAGGGAGTCACAAACAATTCATCGGCTGCCTGGTTGAAAGTTCCCAGGCGTGCCGCAGCTTCAAAACTGCGCAGTGCATTCAGGGGTGGTAATTGTCGGATAAATACCTCAATAGATGAATTTTTCTAATCAATCAGTTGAAAAACAGTCGTTTGTTATTAGATCCTATAGACCTTAGTATAACCATCATTACAGTCCTGATTCAAAGCGACAACCTCGATAATCAGGGCACTTCAATTTTTCGCAAACACACAAAATGCTTTGTGATTTGGCCTGACACAATCAGCAGCCAAAAAAACTGTTTAATTTTACTGGTGAATACAATGCAAAATGAAATCTTAATCCGTACGAACAACCAGGGTGAGCCTGATCTGGATTTCTACAGGCAGGAAGCTTGTGCAATGCGTCACCAGGCCATAAGTGAAGGTGCCACACGGGCCAGTCAATGGCTAAAAAATCAGGTAACCCGGCTGCCTAAGTTTACGTTTAAATATCAGGGCACATACCGCTCCCTTTTAGGCCACTGATTCAGGCCGCAAAGTTTACTCCTCGTTTTGGGGCCTGCCTCCACCGGCCCCTGTTTTATACTTCCCTTCTTCCCGCTTCTCAGGCACTCAGTCCGCAACAATAGGACTTAATCCATGTTTTACTGCAGCGGCTTTCAAACGGCCATCTGCTTTTACTAAAGACACAAATTCATCAACGGTTTTCAGCCATTGCTTGTCTCCTTTGGGCACCGCGTAAGCATAAGGGGTTGGTGCCAGTGGCTCAGAGGGCGCCAGCAAGCTCGCCCATTCAGTCAGTGAAACCATACGTTTGCCATAAGGGTAATCGGTCATAAATACATCAGCCCGACCACTCTGTACTTCCTGCTCACGGGCTTTAAAGCTGTTAACCACCGACAACTCAGCATGTTTCAGGTAATCACGCATGACGGGCTCCATATAAGTGCTTTTCTGTACAACGACTACAACCCCCGGCTGATCAATATCCGCCCATTCCCTGATATCTGAATTTTGTTTATCAACCACCGCATAAATACCACTGACTAAATGTGGCTGCGTAAAGTCCATATAAGCTTTCCGGCTCTCCCGGATACCCACCCCGTGCATGGCCACATCACAAGCATCGGTTGTCATATTATTAATCAACCTGGCAAATGAGCTATCAACGAACTTCAGGCCCACCCCTAAATGTTTAGCCAGGGCTTTTGCCATATCGATATCAATGCCTTCAAGCAGTTGGGTACGTGGATTCTGATAGGTGATTGAGAAATAACCGGGCCAGATACAAACCCGCAGTTCTTTTGTTTCCAGTACCTGGCCCAGGCGGTCGGCTGCCCGGGCCGGAAGCACTGATATGCAGGCAACAAATAAACTAAACAAAACTATTTTTGATACGGTAAACTGCATGGTCTGATTGCCTTTTATAGAAGTGGCGTTTATATACTCGTACTTTTGTGAAATTCAATATTGAGAGTGCCTTTATAACCTCAGTGATTATACAGATAGCCTGCAAATTATCGTTTTTTCATTATGCACTCTTGATCTGGTGCAGTTTTTTCTGAAACAGGATTATTAACATGGCTACACCAGATTTACTTTCATACAGGCCTGGCCGGCAACCTTCTCTCTTAGTCTGGATTCTCTTGCTGTCCATTGGTAGTTTATTGCTGCTGGGTGGCACACTGGCTTCAAACCTGTCCCACAATATTCAGGAGCGAAACCATCATGCTATTCAAAGCACCCGTATTATCGAGCGCAGCATCACACGCACACTGGAGTCAGTAGAAACCAACCTCCGCTCTCTGGCTAAAGATATCAGGGAAGGCTATGGCAGCCGTGACCAGACACGATGGTTACAAGCCAGAATTAATAACACCCTGAAATTCAGCCCTCATATCCGTCAAATTCTGTTACTTCGTGGTGAAACTATACTGGCCGACAGCACCCGGAAAAATAACGGGCAATTACTTAACCTGACGGCCTTAGCATTAACAGGTGAAGGGCTGCAGTTTAATAATGGCCTTAATATCGGGCGCACCCTTAAACAACGCTTTTTACCAATTAAAGGCAAAGCAAAACCATCCGCCTCAAGGCGTTCACTCATTCCCGTTGCTTATACCGTCGCACCGGCCTCCGTCAACCGCCCCCCTTTAACGCTGGTTGTGGCTTTAAATGCCGCCTACCTGGATATGTTACTTGCTGAAGGCCGCATGGAAAATGAGCAGCACGCCGGTCTGTTTCTTAACGATGGAACACTCTTACTGGACAGGCAGTTGACATCGTCCTGGGGACCAAAAATTCGACGCTTAGTCAAAAGTGGTCAGGATGAGTCTCACATGTATGCCGACAATCATATTGGGATCTTCAAAGACTTCTCCATTTTGCGTTTATCCTCCCGATATCCTGTGGGTGTCGTTCAGGAATCCACCCGCCGGGACGCACTCAATAACTGGGTTGCGCACAACTCTGTTTTACTGTTTTTATTAATTCTCTCGGCTGCCCTGATGGTTCTGGGTTCCGTCTGGTTAATTCTGGACTCAAGACGCCGACAAACACTCGAAGCAGAAGTAAACCTGCTGTTTGAGGCGATCGACCAGTCACCCGTCACCGTACTGATCACCGATAGTCAACGTATCATTCGTTATATCAACCCTGCATTCACCCGCCTGATGGGTTTTCAGGATGATCAGCTAATCGGTCAGAATGCCGGTATTTTAAAGAGTGGCAAAACCCCTGAGCAGACTTACCAGAGTTTGCGGCAGCATCTGGCAGACGGCCTGCCCTGGAGCGGCGAGTTTATTAACCAAACACAGGATGACGCGCTGATCACCGTCTCTTGCACTGTGTCTTCAGTACGAAATCCACAGGGTGAAATCACCCATCACATCGGTGTTATGAGTGATGTGACCGCCTCAAAAGATGCAGAGAATGAACTGCGTATTGCAGCCGTCTCCTTTAAAGCACAAACCGGCATGATCGTCACTGATAAACAAGGCGTCATACTGCGGGTTAATCCTGGCTTCACCCTGATGACCGGTTACGAAGCGGAAGAGGTTATCGGGCAGACCCCCGGCATTTTAAAGTCAGGGCAACACGGCCCGGCTTTTTATCAGGCCATGTACGATGCCCTGAACGACCAGGGCTACTGGAAGGGTGAGATCTGGAACCGCCGTAAAAACGGTGAAATATACCCGGAGTGGCTGGTAGTTAGCGCGGTACATGATGATCAGGCCAGGATCACCCACTACGTCGCCTCTTTTAATGATATTTCGGAGCGCAAGGCCGCTGAAGAAAAAATTACCCAACTTGCTTTTTACGACCCGCTCACCAAACTACCTAATCGTCGTTTGTTTAATGAACGTCTGCCTCGTGTTATGCAAAGCAGTATACGTTCCGGGCAATTGGGTGCCCTGATCATGCTCGACCTGGATCATTTTAAAACTATCAATGACACAAAAGGCCATGACATCGGTGACGCGCTGCTGGTTGATGTTGCCAGACGGCTGACCACCACTTTACGTGAGGGTGATACCGTAGCCCGCATGGGCGGTGACGAATTTCTGGTAATGCTGGAAAACCTGGGCACATTCCGGGAGGACGCCATCCGTCAGGTGGAACGGATTGCCTGGAAGCTGCTGCAGAAGCTTGCAAAGGCTTATCAGGTACAACATCATAAATTTCATATCAGCGCCAGCATGGGTATCGAGTTGTTTGAAGGCGATGACAGGCAGAGCGAAGACATCCTTAAACACGCCGATATCGCACTGTACGAAGCAAAAAGCAGCGGCCGCAACACCTTCAGGTTCTTTAATGCTGCCATGCTGCAAGAAATCAGTGCCGCCATGAACATGACCCAGTCACTGCATGAAGCGTTAAACAGCAGAGCATTAGCCCTCTACCTCCAGCCACAAACCGATGAAGCGGGTCACATAGTTGCCGCTGAAGCCCTGATCCGCTGGCCAACTGCAGAAGGCGATTTTATCTCGCCTCAAGAGTTTATCCCACTGGCTGAGCGTACCGACCTAATAATTCACCTGGGAGAATGGGTACTGAACACCGCTTGCCAGTATATCAATCAACTCCAAACAACGGGAATAGACCCACACTTCCAGCTGGCCGTGAACATTAGCGTCAAGCAGTTTACCCAGCATGACTTTATCGACAAGTTAAAAGGTACGCTACTCAGACACAACGTACAGCCCTGTCACCTGAAGCTGGAACTGACAGAGCACCTGATGTTATCGGATATGAATGCCGCAGTTGAAAGCATGCACCGCCTGAAAACCATAGGTATTGGCATTGATTTGGATGACTTTGGTACCGGTTTTTCTTCACTGAATTACTTAAAATCCCTGCCCATCGACAGCCTGAAAATTGATGCCTCTTTTGTACAGGATATTGAAGTCAGCCAGGAAAATGCGGCTATTGTGCATACCATTATTCTGATGGCAAAAACCTTAGGCCTCAGCGTAATCGCAGAAGGGGTAGAAAACCACGCACAGCTTAATTATCTAAAAGCCCATGAGTGTAACTTATACCAGGGATTTCTGATGGGAGAACCGGCACCGCTTAATCACTTTATGCAGCGACTGGAAGCACAGAAAGAAAAAGCGACCCAATAAAGATGAGGAACCCCACCAGCCATATCCCGGAGTAAAAAATAAATCAGCCCCCTTTATCTCATCTTTGGACTAGGAACTTGAAAATGGTTTAACAGGGGAAGGCTTGCTGGGGTGGCGAATCTACTTCGCACTTTATGCAGGCTTAGGGTGTGCAGACAACATCATCAGGCCTGAAATGGAGATGGCCCCACCAGCCACATCCCGGCACACGAATCCACCGCTGTGGCTGCTCCCTTCCGGGCCTGACCAGGTTCACGGTTTATCGTTGCGGGAGGACCAGCAGGGCCACCACAACTGACTAATTAAAGTCCCGCCTTAAGCTGTTCAACTCAAGACAGGCGCGCAGTATACCAGCATGATTTACAGATGCAAAATTAATAGTTAATTAAAAATCAAGGCGTTAGATTTTGAGGTAAAAATGCGCCTTACTGCTGACGCATAGACAGGCCTGATGCAATGATCACCATTGCCGGTCACAAAGCCAGCCTGTCAGCCCACAACCCGACTTCAAACCGGGGAGGATACTCGCAAAATCAACCTGCAGCCTGAAACCCTCTGAGCTCTCATCATTTGCAAACAGATCAAAATCAATAAATCCCTGAAATTATTTTTTAAAGTCATCAGAAAGCATTGCTCCGGGTTTCACCAGGTGCTTAGATTAGATTAGATAAACCTCAGGGAATAGAGAAATGGAAGGCAGCGCCAGCGACATCTTAATGGCCCGACAGCCAATTTTTGATAAAAAATTAAATGTTGTTGCCTACGAACTGCTCTACCGTTCATCAGGCACGCAAAATTTTGCGCATATACTGGATGGAAACCAGGCCACCAGCGAGGTGCTGGTCAGTAATTTCACAAGCATTTTTGATAACGGCAATCAGCACTCTGTGCCTGCTTTTATAAACCTGACTGAAGATATGATAAGCAGCCAAAAACTGCCTTCACTTGATCATGAGAAAATTGTACTGGAGGTGCTCGAAAGCGTTCAGGTGACTGATGAAATCATTAACTCACTCAAAAATTTTGCAGCCGCAGGTTACCGCATTGCCCTTGATGACTTTGAATACAATCCGGTTTATGACCCACTGTTAGAGATTGCTCATATCGTCAAGGTGGATCTGACCCTTACACGAAACGCAGCACTTGCCAGCCTGGTAAAACAGTTAAAACCCTTTAAAGTCACACTGCTTGCTGAAAAAGTTGAAACCGAGGAAGAGTTTAACTACTGCGCAGCTTTAGGTTTCAGGTTATTTCAGGGGTACTTTCTCTCCCGCCCCAAAATTATCGAAGGCCGTAAAATTTCCGGCAATGAGCTGGTATTACTGGAGCTGTTGTCTGCGCTGGATAATCCAAAAACCAGCCCGGGGACACTGGAAAAGATCATCATTCGAGACCCTAGTCTGACGTTTAAATTACTGCGCATCGTCAACTCATCACGTTATGCGCTGACTAAACGTATTGAGAGCCTTTCTCAGGCAATTGTGTTAATTGGCTTTGACGAAATTAAAAAGTGGACCCTGCTGATTTCCCTGTCCAGCCACAGTAACCAGCCTTCGGAATTAACCCGCCAAGTGCTGACAGCCAGTCATATGTGTGAGTCCATCGCAGCACACACACCCGCCGTCAACGCCAGTTCTGCCTTTCTGGTTGGTATGTTATCCCGTTTACATATTGTGCTTTCTATCAGCGAAGAAGAATTATTACAGCGCCTGCCCATGAGCGACGAAATTGCAACCGCACTGACTCACCGATCAGGTGTATTGGGGGCGATTCTGCAAAACACAGAAGACTACATGGCTGGCAAGTGGGATGAAATGGATGCAGATTTAAATTACGCCCTCTACGCTGACACTTATACGGAAAGCCTGCAATGGAGCCAGGAAACCATGAGCCTGATGGGCCGGTAAATCTCACAGAACCGGCTCAGACACCAACAACAACCTGAGCCGCCAGCGCGATAAAAATGCCGCCGGTAATACGATCAACCCATACCGCGTGTTTGTGCAAACCTGCCAGCATGCGGGAATGGGAAAAGATCAGCGCCACCAGCAAATACCAGAGGCCATCAATAATACCCGCCGTTGCCATCATGGCCACCTGATCGCCTGTTGATAATTCAGCCGAGACAAACTGTGAGAAAAGTGCGATAAAAAACAGCGCAAGCTTGGGATTTATCAGGGAAATCATCAGACCATCCAGCCCCGATCTGAACACGGATACAGACGCTGCCTGCCCCGGATGCAACACCGCCTGGCTTTTTGCTGTCAGTGCTTTAAACCCCAGCCAGGCCAGATAGGCTGCACCGGCATAGGTCATTAACCTAAACAGCAGCGGCGACTGAGCGACCAGCAACGCCAGACCCAGGATCGTTAACAGCGCCCAAAATGCAACGCCTACCGCATGAAAAACGCCTGCCGCTATGCCGTGCTGACGTGAATTTGTAACTGTATGACGCAATACCACCGCCAGGCTCGGCCCGGGTGATACCGCACCCAGCACACAAATTGCTACAATCGAAAACCAGGTTGTTAATGTCACGTTACGCCTGTCCCTTAATCAGTAAGTCCATAGTGCGCCAAATTATGCCAAAACGCAGAGTCACGGGTAATACTTAATTGTTATAACCCTGACCGAATGCTACGCTCAACTCTATGGAACTCTCAAAAATAAATCTGAATTTATTACTCGCGCTTTATCACCTGCTAAGAACCCGCAGTGTCACTCAGGCAGCCGATGCGATAGCTGTCAGCCAGCCTGCCATGAGCCGCAACCTTGCCCAACTGCGCAGCTTTTTATCCGACCCGCTCATGGTGCGCGTGGGCAATACCATGCACCTGACACCCAAGGGTGAATCACTCTGGCAACAACTACCACCCCTGCTTAATCAGTTAGAGGCGCTTTTTGTACCTGACCATTTTGAACCCGCTGATTACCAGGGGCAATTTAACATCGCTGCCACCGACTATGTAACCCAGGAACTACTTCCCTCATTTATAGCCGATTTACAACAGGAAGCACCTGATATAGGCATTCACTTCCACCTGTGGCACCCTACGATGATGGAGGCTTTGCGACAAGGGCAAATGGACTTAGCTGCTTGTTTTCTTGATGAAATTCCTGACGATATTTATGGCCGCCAAATCGGTTCTGATGACTATTGCTGCCTGATGAGTACAGAACACCCGCTTGCCGGAGAACGCCTGACACTGGAGCGTTTTATTCAGGCTGAGCATTTAGCCGTCACAGGCGGGGGCGATAAAATCCGGGCCGTTGACAGCGCACTGGCCAGGCTTAATCTGAAGCGCAATCTGAAAATCACCGTGCCTTTTTTTCATTCTGCATTAGCTATGACCTGTAAAAGTCACTACCTGCTTACGCTACCCAAACATATCGCCCGACCTCTGAGTCACTCCTATCAATTACTTATCAAACCCCTGCCTTCAGAACTGCAAATCAAACCACTTCATTATTATCTGATCTGGCATCACCGCTTAAAAGCAGACCCGGCACACCGCTATCTAAGGGAAAAAATGTATCACTCTGCTTATGGAAATTCGGACAAACCAGGGTCATAACTTAAACGCATAACCTTTATCTTTTTTTCTGATTAGCCTGTGGGTGTCAGGATGCCTACACTTCACAGGCTTTGATAGCTGCTAAGGAAAGGATAATAAAAATGGCTGAATGGTTATTACTGGCCGGTGTGTGCTTAATGGGCGCGATGATCCCCGGTGCCAACACTGCTATCGTGTTACGTAGCACACTCACTGGCAACAAACGTAATGCTTTTATCACGGTTGCCGGCCTGACTTGTGCCATCAGTATACACGTACTTTTCTCAATGCTTGGTCTGACGGCATTAATCAGTGAAACCCCTTCGCTTTATGAACCTATTCGCTGGTCAGGCAGTGCCTACCTGCTTTATATGGGGATCACCTACCTGCTGATCCGGGCTAATACAGCCAATCCTGAAACCTGCGAAACCAGCTTTCAGCACCCCTTCCTGAGCGGCTTAATGATCAGCCTGCTCAACCCCAAAGTATTGTTAATGTTTATGGCCCTGTTCAGCCAAATTTTAAACACAGAACATAGCTGGCAGGTAAAAATTGCCTACGGACTCACACCGGTGATCGCCGAGGCCGGTTGGTTATGCCTGATTATTCTGGTGCTTTCACGCCCGGCAATACAGCAACGCTTAAATCAGGTGAGGCACAAACTGGAACGGGTCATAGGTGCAGGCTTAGTGGTTTTAGGCATTAAAGTAGGGCTTGGATAAACATCAGGATTCAGACCCGACCTCCGGCTTCGGGGGCGAAGGGTCACCGGAAGCTAAACCAACAGGTGCCTGCCTCATTTCATTACGAAGTTTGCCCTGCCTGGCATGGTAAGCCTCTGCATCCCCGAAACGAACAAAGTTATGGTAATGCCCATGCGGGTCAGCAACCTTTTGGGCATGTTTAATCGGACACCAGTATTGCTCTGTACGGGCAGATATTTCCCGTGCATAGGCAATGAGTCCATTACCATAAGCACAATAAGTGCAGTTGATTTTCTGGAAGGCATTAAGGTAGGCAAGGCGGTGGCGATCAAAAACCAGGTAATCGCGTCGACGTACTCTGGGCATACGATAAAGCCTGAAGCAGATCAGCTGATAAACCGTCAGGCACAGATCAAAAAACACCATCGGTACGATCATGCCGTAGATAAAAGGTGCCGATAATACATTTCGGGGCTGACTGGATCTTAGCCACTGGTACAGGCCTTCTTTAAACTCATCCTGAGTCTGTCTGAATTTCTCTTCCAGGCGGCTGCTTTCAGCCCGATAGCGTATTTCCTGTTCATTCAGGGCCGCTTGCAATTCAGCCTTCAGGGCTTCGATTTGTGAAACCAGCTTTTGAATTTTGTCATTCATACACCCACCCGAAGCAGCATCCGCCTTACTATCAAGGTAGTCGCCATTAATGCCAAAAACCACTTAAAAACGCAATTTACTCAACTGACATTTGCTCAGGATTGCCGTGTTACCTGCCCTGCCATCATAACCGGCCCATCCACAAAAAACCCTCTTGCTCATAGTAATTTTGATTCAATATCTTTCACATCTTCCATCACAACAAAGGTGCTGGTTTGCGCAACATAAGGCAAGGAGGAGATCGTTTCACCTAACACGGCGCGATAGGACTCCATATCCGTGGTACGCACCTTGAGCAGGTAATCAAAGTTGGCGGCAATCATATGGCACTGCTCGATCTCGGGGATTGTACGCACCGCTTTATTAAACGCGTCCAGCGCTTTGGTTTTGGTATCACTGAGCGTCACCTGGACAAAAGCAACATGCTTTGTGCCCAGCTTTTTCTGATCGATCAGCGTAATGTAACCCAGAATATAGCCCTGCTGCTCCAGCCGTTTCATGCGAATCTGGCAAGGTGTCTTAGACAAACCTACGCGGGACGCCAACTGAGTAACCGTAATACGCGCGTTTTTCTGAAGTTCGCGCAAAATAGCCAAATCAAGCTTATCCAGTTTATCCATTTTGTTGCCATTTATTAGTTATTTTTATATTCAAAGCCAGACAATTTGAAGCATACGGCTGTAGTTTACAAAAATACAGTGAAAAAGACTTATTTTATGATTGCTGTGGGCCTTGCCAACGAAACAACTCATTCAAACATAACCTTTTTGCCGGGAATCGCTTCGCTCATCAGCAATCGACAACTCTGACGCTGACTTAATTAAAAACACAAAAGTCACTTGCACTTCCCAAGCAACATAAAATAGTAAATATATCTTTTTTTTAGCTATTATTTATTGAATTAACCACGCAAAAGACGACAAATAGGAGAATAACAACCCTGCCTCCTCGTTAGAATAGTGAAAAATACTTATAGATATAAAAAAGGTGAGACCATGAACCCTACAACTGAGATGACGCTCGATCAGCATCGCGACATTATCCGCGCTAACTATCTGGCAGATGAAGCCAGAGCAATGCATGCATTGATGGATAATGCCGGTGTGACTTCTGATGATCGTGCAGCAATCTCTGCACGTGCAGCTGAATTGGTGCGTAAGGTTCGTGGTGAAAGCACCCCTTCTATGATGGAAAAATTTCTGGCTGAGTACGGCCTGACAACAAAGGAAGGTGTTGCCCTGATGTGTCTGGCGGAAGCGCTGCTACGTGTACCGGATTCCATCACGATTGATGCACTGATTGAAGATAAAGTCGCACACGGTAACTGGCGCAGCCATCTGGGTCAGGCTAACTCCTCCCTGGTGAACTCTTCCACCTGGGCGCTGCTGCTGACAGGCAAATTGATTGCCCCGGAAGAAGAGACAAAAAAAGGGGTGACCAAGACTCTTCGCACCATGGTGAAACGCCTGGGCGAACCGGTTGTACGTACCGCCGTTGCTCAGGCCATGAAAGAGCTGGGCCGCCAGTTTGTACTGGGGCGTACCATCCAGGAAGCAACAAAACGCGCGGGTAAATACGAAGCCCGGGGCTACACCTACTCTTACGATATGCTGGGTGAAGCCGCACGCACAGATGCAGATGCGCTGCGTTACCACGAAGCATACGCTAAAGCGATCAGCGAACTGTCTGTAACCTGCAACCATGCCGATATCCGCATGAATCCAGGTATCTCGGTTAAGTTATCTGCGCTGCATGCCCGTTATGAGTTTGGCCAGCGTGAGCGTGTGATGAAGGAGCTGGTCGAGCGCACCCTTTCACTGGCACTGCAGGCCAAACAGGCGAATATGGGCTTTAACATCGACGCAGAAGAAGCAGACCGCCTTGATCTGTCGCTGGATGTAATTGAAGCCGTATTGTCCGATCCGGCCCTGAAAGACTGGCATGGCTTTGGTATTGTGGTCCAGGCTTTTGGACAGCGTGCATCTCACGTCCTGAACTGGCTGTATGCACTGGCATCAAAACTGGATCGCAACATCATGGTGCGCCTGGTAAAAGGCGCCTACTGGGATGCCGAAATTAAACGTGCACAGGTATTGGGCCTGGATGGTTTCCCGGTTTATACCCGCAAAGTAAACAGTGATGTCTCTTACATGTGCTGCGCTGAACAACTACTGGCTATGACAGATCGTATCTATCCTCAGTTTGCGACTCATAATGCCCATTCCGTGTCAGCTATTTTACATATGGCGCGCAATATGACCCCGGATCAGTTTGAATTCCAGCGTCTGCACGGTATGGGTGAATCCCTGCATGATACAGTGCTTAAAAATGACAAAACACGTTGCCGCATCTATGCACCAGTGGGCGCCCATCAGGATTTGCTCGCCTATCTGGTACGTCGTTTGCTGGAAAACGGCGCTAACAGCTCCTTTGTAAATCAGATTGTGGACACCCGTATCCAGCCTGAAGATATTGCCCGAGACCCGTTTGATGCTGTGCAGGCAATGGGAGATCAGGTCTGCAGCAGCATGATTGCTCGCCCGTCTGATCTGTATGGTAAAGAGCGCCTGAATGCCCGTGGCTGGGATATCACCGATCACAACACAATGGCGCAGCTAGACGCAGAACGTGCGAAATTCCAGACGTATCAGTGGCAAGCAAAGCCCATGGTTGCAGGTCATACAATAACTGAAGCGGGCAACCGCAATCAGATCAATGTGACCAACCCTGCAATACCTGAAGATCAGGTGGGCTCAGTGATGGAGTCATCAGCCGAAGATATCGTGGTTGCCATCAATGCAGCCCAGGCGGGTTTTTTAACCTGGTCTGCGACCCCTGCCGCACAACGCGCTAAATGCCTCTTTAAAATAGCTGACCTGTTTGAAGAACATGCCGCTGAACTATTTAGCCTGGCGACCCGTGAAGCAGGTAAAAGCATGCTCGATGCCGTGGGTGAATTACGTGAAGCGGTGGATTTTGCCCGCTACTACGCAACCGAAGCATTGCGCAACGAACATGCAGGTGAGGCGCGTGGTGTTATTACTTGTATCTCCCCCTGGAACTTCCCGCTGGCTATCTTCTCAGGCCAGGTGCTGGCTGCTTTGGCCGCAGGTAATGCGGTATTGGCAAAACCTGCCGACCAGACTGCGCTTATCGCGGCCCGTGCGGTTGAGTTAATGCATGAAGCAGGCATTCCTGCTGATGCACTGCAATTACTGCCAGGAAGCGGCGCAAATGTCGGGGCGCCATTGACGTCTGACTCACGTATTGCCGGTGTTTGTTTTACGGGCTCAACCCCAACGGCTCAGCACATCAACAAAGTAATGGCTGAAAAGTTACCGCCCGAAGCACCGCTAGTGGCAGAAACCGGCGGCCTGAATGCGATGATTGTTGACTCTACCGCCCTGCCAGAACAGGTAATACGTGATGTACTGGCGTCTGCCTTCCAAAGTGCAGGCCAGCGTTGTTCCGCATTACGTATTATGTACTTGCAGGAAGATATTGCCGATCACGTACTGGAAATGTTATTTGGCGCAATAGATGAGCTGCGTATTGGCAACCCCTGGTCACTGAGCACTGATATTGGCCCGGTAATCGATAGGCAGGCGAAAGAAAAAATTGAGCAACACTGTGAAAAATTCCGTCAGCAGGGCCGTGTGCTGAAATCAGTACCTGTGCCTCAGGACGGCCTGTTTGTTGCACCAACCGTGATTAAGCTGGACGGAATCGGCGAGATGGAACAGGAGATCTTTGGCCCGGTTCTGCATGTAGCAACCTTTGCAGCAAACCAGATAGACAAGGTGGTTGATGATATCAACGCCCAGGGTTATGGCCTGACGTTTGGTGTGCACACCCGCGTAGATACCCGTGTAGCACGTATTTGTGAACGCATCAGCGCAGGTAATATTTACGTTAACCGCAACCAGATAGGCGCGATTGTTGGCTCTCAGCCGTTTGGTGGTGAAGGCCTGTCCGGCACAGGCCCAAAGGCAGGTGGCCCACACTACGTAAAACGCTTTATGACACGCGCGCAGCCCGTCATTGAGCCTGAACTTCGTGCCAGCATCGACGCCGCTACGCTGCAATCAGCAATCGATCAACTGAACGGTTCTACACATACCCAGGCCTGGGCCCAGGCAGACAATCGAAAATCAAAACTGGCTGACTTATCAGGCGGAAACGATAACGACCTTATCGTCTTAGGCGGTGAAGCTGAGTCGATGCCTGGCCCAACCGGGGAGCTGAACCTGTTATCAGATATCTCGCGCGGTATCGTGCTTTGCCTGGGACCAGATCAGGTAACCGCACTGCAGCAGGCGACCATTGCGCTGGCGCAGGGTAATGCCGTTGTCGTAGTCGCACCGGATATGCAGGCCTGGGCGAGTGACGCGGCACAAGCAGGCTTGCCAGTTACGGCCCTTAACGGCCTGCTCTTGCCGGAAGCACTAACCCCAACCAATGGCTTCGCTGCAGTCGTCAGTAACGCCGACAGCAGCACCCTGCGTCAGTATCGTCAGGCATTGGCTACACGCGAGGGTGCCTTACTGCCAGTGATTACCGAAACCAATACACCGGAACGCTTTGTGATGGAGCGCCACCTCTGTGTGGATACCACGGCCGCCGGTGGTAATGCCAGCCTGATCGCTGCGGCGGAATGATCTGCCGTCCAGGCTGACATTTATACATTTAAGGTTTTTCTTAACCTCACTCCGCCGGATCTGACCTGATTCGGCGTTGTCCACCCTGCTAACACGTTGACCGGCCTATAAAAAAACCCGCAGAAGACTATTAAATTAACAGGCTCATGCAGGCTTAAAAATGGCAAACAGGGCTTCAGACTTAACTTACAACTTCTGCGTTGTGATAGACTTCCTGCACATCATCACAGTCATTGAGCATTTCAATAAAACGCTCAAAGACTGCCACATCATCACCGCTGATCGGTGTTGTAGTCTGTGGCATAAAGGCGATTTCATCCATCTCAAACTCAATAGCCGGAAACGCTTCTGTCAGGGCATTTTTTGCTTTAAAGAATTCAGTATGAGGCACAAGCACAGTAATCATACCGTCCTCATTCTCGATATCTGCGACATCCACATCGTCCATCATCAATGCTTCTAATACGGCATCCTCATCATCGGCTTTAAAAGCAAAAATCGCCTGATGATCAAACAGATGAGACACTGAACCGGGTGTGCCCATTTTAGCTTTAGCTTTGTTAAAGCAGATACGTACATCACCGATGGTACGGTTATTATTGTCAGTCAGGCAGTCAACAATAACCATACAACCGCCGGGACCAAAACCTTCATAACGCGCTGTCGAGTAATCTTCGCCGGTTCCGCCCTGAGCTTTTTCGAGCGCACGATCAATAACATGACCGGGCACTTGTTCTTTTTTTGCTTTTTCAATCAGACGGCGCAGGGACAAGTTACCCGCAGGGTCTGTACCACCATTTTTAGCGCAGACGTAAATCTCTTTACCGAATTTGGAGTTGACCTTAACCCGGGCACCCTGGGTTTTTGCCATGCTGGCCTTGCGAACTTCAAAACTTCTTCCCATGCGGAATCACTCTCAACCTGATATTTAAAATCTAGTGATCTGCA
The DNA here is from genome assembly GCA_049599735.1 of Pontibacterium sp. GTDB lineage: Bacteria > Pseudomonadota > Gammaproteobacteria > Pseudomonadales > Balneatricaceae > Pontibacterium. The sequence goes on from JBMYOX010000016.1 coordinate 18,775, forward strand.
ATTTTAATGGATAGCGGCAAAAATATCAGGCGGATCAGTATATTTGCTGCAATTTACTACGAACGGCACATTTTTTAGGCTGACGGTGCTCATATATGCTTCAGCCACCGGGTGTTAACCATCTTTCAGGAGACTTGCTGTGCTTTTATCCGCCCGGAACGACGTTGCTTTTGTTGTGAGATTTCAATGGCGCATTGATCCTCATTATTCAGAATCACAATACATTCCAGACACTGAATACACTCGTCATAGTCAATGCTGCCATCGCGGTTAATCGAATCAATTTCACAACGTACTTTGCAAAGCTGGCAAGGCGAACCACATTCATTGCGTCGTTTCAGCCATTTTAACCGGCTGAAACGGCCCAGAATCGCAAGCCCTGCCCCCAACGGACAGAGATAACGGCAGAAAAATTTGTGCACAAATAAGCCCGCACCCAGTAACAGCACAGCATAAAGTACAAATGGCCAGTAGCGCACAAACACCAGGGTTAGCGCTGTTTTAAAGGGTTCCACCTCAGACAATTGCTCGGCCAGGCTCAGGGAATAAAAGGCCGTTCCCACTAAGCCCATCAAAATCAGGTATTTCAGCTTCTGGAAAAGTCGGTGTTTTTGGGCTGAAATTTTAATCTGTTTAATTTTGAAGAATTTGGCAATTTTTGAGGTAATTTCCTGCATCACACCAAAAGGGCATAACCAACCACAGAACAAACCCCGCCCCCATAGAAACAGGCTGATAAAAACGTAAGTCCAGAGCATAAACAAAATTGGATCAAGCAGAAAAATGCCCAGATCAAAGCCATCTCTGAGCGAGAGTAATACGGTAAAAATATTCACAACTGATAACTGCCCCTGGCTGTAAAAGCCAATAAAGCACAGCGTAAACAGCATAAATGCCCAACGAAAACGATGGAAAAATACGGAATGCCGGGCCAGTTTGTGCTGGAAAATAAACACCAATGAAACCAGCACCAGCGCGACGGATAAAATGATTATTTCAACCAGCCGTCCTTTCCAGATCCGCAGCCACAAGGCTTCAGGTGCAGCCTTATCAGCGATTTCAACCTTTTCAAAAAGATGTTCAGGCAGCTCATAAGTGTCCGAAAAACTGGCTTGATCACGTATCAAATGATTACGCTTTAAATCCAGGTTAAATTTCAGCGCCAGAGGCTGTGCGGGATCAAAGCCTGCCTGGGCTTTAATGCGAAAAACAGCACCCATTGTAAAATGCGGGCCTTTATTGATCTGAAAACCTGCCTCTTCTTCCAGAAAGTCCATATCACGGATATCTACTGGCAATGCATTTTGTGTCATGCCCACGCGGGTTGGCACAGTGCCCCGCCTGAAGTCATCTTCCAAAAAGGGAAAAGGCCCGTCAGAGCTGATCATAATTAAATGCTCACCCGTCTTACGAGCGGCCATCAGGCGGCTGTAACCCTGCTCGCCCAGCAGGTTTTTACCCACCGACGGTGGGTTAAGGTAAGCGTAAAACAGTTCAGTAAATGGCTGGCCCGATGACACCAGCTCATCGGCATCCAGCTCAATTTCGGCGTAAGTATCGATACCCATACCCAAACCACTTTCCACTTCGGCCACCGGTAGCACCCAGCGTTTAACCCAACCGCGTGTCAGCAATTCTGCCCAGCTCAGAGGTTCGTAAACATCAGTTCTTACAAGAGAAGGGGCTTGCTGCTCAAAACCCTCCAGCTTTGCACGGGCAACTTTGAGCGCCGCTGACAGCACAATATCATTGATCACCAAGACGGATACTGTTGCTTTAGTCACCCCATCAAAATAAACCGTGCCGTTATCCAGTGCTTCATTGCTGCCTTTACGACGCCCGTCGATAATAATGCGATCAGTCACGGAGCGCCCGGCATACTGATGCACAAAATCATACATCGGGCCCTCGCCCAGCCCATGTATAAAAATGGGCTCGTGGTGCTCCAGCACTGTCACCCCGACAAATTTACCCTGTACATCAATGCCCACCAGCAGATTGATCGGCTCACCCGAAAAGCCGGGTAAATCGGTTAAATCCGTGCTCTGAAAGGCATAACCCAGCAGTTCATCAAGTTGATAAACCGGTACAACCGCCGGATTCTGTTCAGGTTCCCCCAGGCGGGTAACTCTGGGGAACAACACCTTGATGGCACTTTGTACCTGAAGATCAGATTTACCTGCTGCAAACACAGTCCCGGCGTTAAAAAACAGGTAACAAAGCAGTAAGGTAACTAACAAAAATAAGCGCTGAAACTTAACAAAGGACAGGGGCGCGGGAGACGGGCTTTGCATAACAACATCCTATGAAACCAATCTTCCATTAAGTGCTATAACACATAAAGCAGGTATAACACCTGATACCCCTTTACCAGGCACTTTAGTCGCAAAACGTTGGTATTAGCTACGCCTGTTCGTTGTTAATGCCTGCTTGCCCAGCACCTTGGCAATTTTATCCCGCACCCACAGACACATAGGATCGTGATGAAAACGCGCATGCCAGTAAAGAAAAAACCTGATATCCGGGCGCTTAATGCCCTCCGGCAGCGGTCTGGTTACCAAGTTCCGCCCCCGGGCGATATGCTCTGCCAATCGCTCCGGCAGCACAAATACCAGATCGGTACCTTCACAAAAATCGGCCACTGACATAAAACTGGATAAACGAAGTGAAAGCTTGCGCGCCAAACCCAGCTGCCCCAAGGCCTCGTCCATCATTCCCGGCCCCTTGCCTGTAATCGATACCATGCCATGCTGACAATTGACGTACTGGTCCAATGTCATGCCATCTGCCAGCGAATTTTGTGTATCCATCAGACAAACTGCCGTCATTGAATCCACCGGGGAGCGATGAAACTGATCGGATGAAAACTCAGGCTCCAACCCGGTTAAGCTGAAATGCACCTCGCCCATATCCAGTTTATGAAAGTGCAACTCAGTTTGTGGCACCAGCTCAATTTTCAGATGGGGCGCTTCCTGATGCAGCTTTTTTGTGAGCCTTGGTAGATAAAGGGCCATCTCCAGATCCAGCCCTGCAAGGCGCAGGGTATCGGTTGCCGTTTCCGGATCAAAGCGCGGCGGCTGGATTAACAAACTGGCACCATGCAAGAGCACATCAAGGCGAGGCACCATTTCACGGGCACGGGCGCTAAGGTCATAACCTTCACGGGTTCTGACAAGCAGCGGGTCTGCCAGTGTATCTCTTAAACGCTGTAACGCACGACTGACCGCAGGCTGGCTCATGTTCAGTTTCACTGCCGCCCGGGAAACATGACGTTCCTGCAACAACACCTGTAAAACCACCAGCAGGTTAAGGTCCACCGCTCTTAAATTCACTTCACGCATAACAAAAATACTTTTAATGCATTGGAAGCATTGATTCTGAAGTATTAAAGTTAACAACACAAACCTAAGCCGCCTAATGGGCCAGGTATTCAGACAACAATCCCTATACAGACACAGGCCAATGGCACTTAACAAACAATTTTTAAACAACAAAACAGATTACGGTTGGGGCTTTATTCTGCTGCACTGGCTAATTGCGTTTGCGATCATCGGGCTTTATCCGCTGGGTTTGTATATCGACAGCCTGAGTTATTACGACCCCGAATACCGCACTATGCCCCATTTGCATAAGAGCATCGGCATACTGGTCACACTGACGCTGGCCGCTCAGGTGGTATGGAAGTTTTCCAATCGCACCCCCGCGGCCCTGCCCCAGCCCAAAGTGCTATCACTGGCCACAAAAGCCGTACACGGTTTGCTTTATGTATTAATGGCAGTAGCGCTGTTATCCGGCTATATGATTTCAACCGCCGATGGCCGTGCCATCGAGGTATTTAACTGGTTTTCTGTACCCGCTTTTGCAACCGGCATAGAAAATCAGGAAGACATCGCAGGTGCCGTGCATTGGTATGTGACAACAACACTGGTTGTTATCGCAGGACTGCATGCACTGGCCGCCTTTAAACATCACTTTGTGAACAAAGACGCCACGCTTAAACGTATGCTTGGCATTAAATAGGATACCTTATGAACGCTAAACTAATTTCTGGCCTGACCCTGGCAGGCCTGCTTATCGCTGCACCGGTACAGGCAGCGGATTACACCATTGATACAAAAGGCGCCCATGCCTCGATTAACTTCCGGGTAAATCACCTGGGAACCAGTTGGTTACTAGGGCGCTTTAATGATTTCAGCGGTAACTTTTCTTATGATGCCGCCAACCCGGCTGCGGCCAAAGTCAACGTTAATATCAACACCGCATCTATTGATTCTAACCATGCCGAGCGTGACAAACACCTGCGTGATGCCGATTTTCTGGATGTAAAACAGTACCCAACCGCTTCTTTTACCAGCAGTAGTTTCACCGAGATGGGTGACGGCAAAGCACTGCTAAAAGGTGATTTAACACTGCATGGTACAACTAAAGCCATTGAAATTACCGTATCAAAAGTGGGTGAAGGTAAAGACCCCTGGGGTGGCTACCGTGCAGGTTTTGAAGGGACAACCGAAATCAGAATGAAAGATTTTGGTATCAACTATAACCTGGGCCCCCTGGCTGAGAGTGTCTACTTAGACCTGAATGTGGAAGGTGTGCGAAAGTAAAATCACACAAAACCTGAGCTAAAAAAGCCTGGTGACTGGTGAATAGATAGCAAAAATGCGGCTTTGAGCCGCATTTTTAGCATTAAACTAAGGCTAAAAGAGTAAACAGCCTTTATTCGAACTCCATCGCCTCAAATACCCGACCGGCATTTTTAGCGGCCAACTCCTTATAAGTCTCCAGATGTGCATAAGGGCTCTGATCAATTTTATAGGCATCTTCCAGGGTGCCACCCTCTTCCAGCAACACTGCCACTTTGCCCCTCAGGTATTCCAGATAACCCCGTGTCCAGCGATCCACAGTGGCAAAATCGGTTGCTTCCCCGTGGCCCGGAATAATAATTTTACCCATCGCAACAGGGGCAAATTTGTCGTACCAGGTTTCAAGCCAGGAAGCGGTATCCGTATCAGGGAAGATAGGTAACATACGCTGCTGAAAGGCAATATCACCGGCAATCAGTACATTTGATTCCGGAATATAGACGGATATATCGCCCAACGAATGGGCCGGTCCAAAGTAAATTAGCCGGGCGGTCACGCCTCCCAAATCCAGTTCCAGTTCTTTATCAAAGGTCTGGTCTACTTCAGTAACCGCACTGCCCTTAGCCTGTTCTTTAAGAATACCTTGTAAACTTTCAAGGCCGTTCAAACCTTTTTCATGGATCTCTTCCACCGCATCTTTATGGGCAATCACTGTGGCGCCCTGCTCCTGCCAGTAGTTATTACCCAAAATAGCGTGGGACTGACCATTTTCATCCACGACATAAAGCACCGGTTTATCGGTAATTTTTTTAATTTCCTCATGCAATGCTTTCGCCAGTAAGTAAGCAGAACTGCCATTCACCACCAGCACACCTTTATCACCAATCACAAAGGACAGGTTATTGTTATGGCCACCATTTTCGTAGCTGTAATACTGAGTGGCACCAATCGCTGACCAGACCTTGTCCGCAACCTGAACTGGCTTGGAGTAAAGCTGTGATTCAGGATATTTATCCGCAGGGCTGTCTGCCACAGAAGAAAAGGAGATTACGGTTGTCACCAGGGCAACCAGCAGACGGTTAAAGCCCATTACTTTTTGTTTACTCACAGCACTCAATTCCTTTTAGTTATCACTATATTCCTTATAAATATAATACTGATTTGAAGGAATAGTAAATAAAAACGCCGCCTTATGGCGGCGTTCTGTTAATTTGCTTAACCTTAACGCTCAGATAACAAACGCTGTGGTTCAAAGCCCATAATCAGCGCGCCCCAGTGTTTGCCCTCCACATAAAGCGGGATCGACAGGTCATTGAGTATTTCACCTGTATCCCGGATATAAGTCTGTAGCAGAAAGGGTGATGTATGACTTGACCGCCGCTGCTCTGCACGACTGCCGTTAAAGATACGGCGGTGACGGCTCTGTGCGTTATCCACCTCAAAATTTCCGGTAATCGTAGCTGATACTTTTGAGTGATGGGCAGGCACATAACCTTTTATATCAACCGCAATGGCATAAATAAACTCAGGCCGCTCGCTGATAAAACGATCAAATATGGGGCGTAACTGCGCCTCATACGCCTCCACATAGCTGGTATCGTATTTTTCCGGCATCTGGCCTTCATTGGTACACCGGTATTGTGTATCAAAAATATTTTTACCCTGTTGCTGCAATGCCTCCAGCGCCGCCTGGGTTTCCTGCGCCCAGCCACGCCCCGCCTGTATCATGTCTTCAAAGCCACCATAACCAATAATAAAACGGGAAAGTAATTCCTGGGTTTCTTCGGTCGCTTCTTCAAGGGTGTCGGAGTACACTTTGGATACCTCCATTTCTGCTTTTATCATCTCAGAAATTTTGGTGATTTCAGACACATGCTCATGGGTATTTCGATTGGTATAAGCCAGTTCATCAATGGACGTACTGATGCTGACCAGTTGCATATTCAACTCTTCAAAGTCGGTCACCATATTGGCAAACTGGGTATTCGTGCTGGCAATAAACAACTCGGTATCAGTCACATAGTCCATAATGGTATCGGCACCACTGCGGGTATTATCAACCAGGCGGGTCATTTCATTAACGTTTTTATCAATCTCACTGGTCGCCGTACTCACTTTCTTTGACAGAGAGCGCACTTCATCTGCCACTACTGCAAACCCACGCCCGGCCTCACCCGCCCGTGCCGCTTCAATAGAGGCGTTCAGCGCCAGCAGGTTTGTCTGATCAGAAAAATCCTGAACCATGCCCAGGATTTTCATAATATTCTGAGAGTTTTCCGACAGGCCATGTACCGTACTCTGAAATATCGCGATCTGGCGCCCGATAGCCTGAACCTGCTCTTTAACACGCATCATTTCATTACTGGAATGACGGACATCTTCCAGGTTGCTACCATTACGCTCAGAGATGTCCAGCGTATGCGCTGCAATTTTATCAATAGCAGCGGTCGCTTCCTGGCTCGCCTGAAACACCAGCTGTGCCTGGCTTTCCTGACTATCTGCTGACCTGTGAGCATCCCTGATCACTTTCTGCACCTGAGTTGCACTCATCGCTACCTGCACACTGCGCTGGCGGGTTGAGGCAATCATTTTTTTCAGGCTGTCAGAGAAATCATTATAACTGTCTGCCATCACGGATATTTCATCATGACTGTAATGCGGCAGTGTTGCAGAAATATCACCATCGCGGTCTTTAACCCCGCGTAATACTTCCGTTATTGCTGTAATCGGTCGCAAAAACAGATAGCGCATAAAATAGATAGAAAACACACCACCGACAAAGGTGAATGCCAACAGCAGGCAGAACAATAGAAATAAAGTTGAACTGTTTTGCTCTGCGAGCAACCGGGCCGGACTGCCTTCATCCAGCAATACAGCAATATGCATCTGCGTCTGATAAACCCAGTACACAACCGCAGCAACCAGCAAGTTTGGGCCAACCAGAAAGACAACATTCCCGACAATTTTTTTAGTCAGCGAATTAAAGAAGGTCTTTTCGATACTTCTGTAAAGACTCATGCGGGATTCCGTAATAATTTTTACTTTAAGGCGTGAAGCTGAATCTACAATCTCAGTAAGATAATCGTACAATCATTCAAGAAATCTAGCAAAATATGCCCCGGTTGCAAGCAGGGCGCTAAAAACAAAGCAAGACATGGCGCTGTTGAAGTGCTTGTTTCAGAACGGGATAATCCGGGATATAACGTTTGACGAGTGCCCAGAAATTTTTACTGTGGTTAAAGTGCACCAGATGTGCCAGCTCATGAACCACCACATAATCGATCAGTTCAGACGGTGTCAGTATCAATCGCCAATTCAGTACAATACCACCACGACTATCACAACTGCCCCAGCGTCTGCGAAAACCTTTAACTTTTAATGCACTGGCTTCTAAATCCATCTGTTGTTGCCAGTGGTTCAGGCGCTCTGAAAGATAAATTTGTGCCTGAGCTTCGTACCAACTTTTAACCAGGGCTTCGACCCTGAGTGCGGGGGCACGACTACCCCGGCGCGACAGACAGATAGAGAGCTGATCTCCCGTTTTCGCCAGGTGTGTTCGGCCCCCCTCAGACCAGCTTAAAGTCAGGGTCTCATCCAGATAAGGTAAGTCGGCCCCTTGTACAATCCGGATCTGGTGACAGTCAATTTGCTCCGCTATCTGCTGCTGGCGTTGCTGAATCCACAGCTGTTTCTGCTGTACCCAACCGGCAACCCAGTCATCACCCACCCACGCAGGCACCAATACCCGAACCTGTCCGGGTTCTACTTTAATAGACGCGGTACGACGACGTGGGCTACGCACTATTTCATACTGAATTTCCGGGTGACTCATAACAAGTGTTGAACCTTATAACGGGTAACAGGCTGTATCTTATCATCAGATAAGTACCGGATAGCCGTTGCCCTGCCCGGTTTATACCCGTGCCCGGCAACGCTTTAACATCGACAATAATAAAGCCGCCTGAGCAGGCTCTGACTGTTCGGCATAACGCAGCTGTTCATAGCCGCTGCTGATATCACTCAATAACGGCGCCAAGTCAGGACGGGCACAAGAAAGGCGGGTGCAATACTGTTTAACCGTTTCACCCGGTTGCCTTGCCAGACCTTCCTTTATCAACCGTTCAGACAAATCCTTTAATGCCCGTTCTATGGCAGGCAACGATGCAGTCTGACGCTGCCATAACAAGCGAAGTGCGACAAAAGCCATCACCAGCGCAAAGGGAATCAACAATGCCAGTGCCAGCCGCAGCGGTGTTACCTCTCCTAATAGCTGCTTAAGTAATTTATTCTGTTGTAAATGGTAATTGACCGCCCAGCGTTGCCACACAAAATTAAGGGCATCCCATTGCAGGCGTACATCAGAAAGCCAACTACCAGCCCCTAAGGCATAACTACCAAAAGGTGCATCCTTTAAAAAGTCGGCTTGCGCAGCAAACAACTCATCCGAAGGCCTTTCAACCCGCTCAGGCGCAACCGCTGCGGTTGGATCAAAACGCACCCAGCCCTTTTCAGGTAACCAGGCTTCCACCCAGGCATGGGCATCGTACTGGCGCACCAGTAAATACGCTTCGTAAGGATTCCATTCCCCCCCCTGATAACCGGCAACCACACGTGCCGGAATACCTGCCGCACGTAACATAAACACCATAGCCCCGGAGAAGTGCCCACAAAAACCCGTTTGTGTTGTGAACAGAAACTCGTCGATGCCGTTCTGACCCAGCTTTGGCGGGGAAAGTGTATAGCTGAATTGCTGATTAAAATAATGCATCAGATGCCGGATATAAGCCTCTGTATCACCCGCCTCCTGATACCATTGCTGTGCTTTCTGACGGCTTTTCGGGTTATTAGCCGGTAAGGCCAGTTGCCGGGCCCGGTCTGGCAAAGTAGTGCCTGCCATCAGTTGATAGTCCATCGCCGATACCAGCTTATATTGCCTGCGGGATTCAACAGGCCGCTCACTGATCAGAGTCATATCCGGTTTTAGCTGATAAGCGCCGGGGACCTTTACCGGCAAATCCAGTGCCGGAATATAATGTTGCCCTGTAGCCTCCAGCATCACAGCATAAGGGGTGCCCGTGCCCTGAAATTCAACGGATAACCCTGCCGCCACCTGAAAGTTTTCTTCCTGATACCAGCGCCGCCCGTCAAAATCAGGGTAGGTCATCGCCCGCCAGTAAAGCTGATGCTGAGGCGGTGGTGCGCCGTCAAAACTCACCCTGAACGCCACCTCTGAAGAACGGGTCAGGCGGGTAATATCACCCGGTACCATTTCATCAGACAAACCCGTACGGGCAGACCCCAGGTCTATTTTTACCGCCCATAATGGCCCGATACGTGGCATCAGAATAAACAAGACCAGCATCAGTGGCAGGGCTTGTGCAATTAAGACGCTGCTCAGCCGTAAGGGCGCTATCAGCTCAGCATCGCGGGTCTGGTAAAGTGAGGTTAATGCCGCAGTTGTGACTATAACCGTCAACAGAATAATCGCAGCCATCCACAAGGACTGGTTAAACAGTAGCGCGCTGCCTGCCACCAGATAAGCCACATAAACCACCAGCAAAGCATCCCTGCGCCGGTAAACTTCCAGCGACTTTAATCCAAACCCAACGACCAGCAGCGCCACCATGCTGCTGACACCGGTAATACCCCCAAAGCTGACCAAAACGGCCGCACAGCCTGCCAGCGCAAACAACATCCGCACGCTCCAGTGGGGAAAAGACCAGCGCCCGGCATGCACCATCAGTCGCCAGCCAATAGCCCCCAGCACAATACCGGGCACCCAGAGTGGTAAGTGGGTCAGATGTGGAATAACCACTCCGATAATGGCGGCTAACTGCCATACCAGCGCCGTGCGGGATAAGTAATACAGGGGTTTTATAGCCGGTTTCATACCTGCCCCCCGGAAAAAAGGGCCAGTTCTCTCAGCAGTCGCTGACGATGTTTTTCACCCCGGTCCGGTTCAATAATACAACCTGGCAAACGTAAACCGTAAGGCTCTGCGCGCCTGTGCATTTGTAATACCTGGTGACATAACACACTCAGGCGCTCTTCCGTATTCAGGCCCGAGAGCGTGTCCCAATCCAGCCAGATATGATCATCTTGTGCTTCCAAAAACGTTTTTGCATGCAGGCCCTGACCACGGGCATACGCTTTCCAGGCAATATGACGCAGAGACATACCGGGCTGGTAAGCTTCAAGTCCCGTGAAATCATCCCCCCCCTCCCGTCCACCGGACAAGGTCTGTCCCTGACGATGGTAACTGGCAGGAGGTGTCGGGTGATGCAGCGGGGCCGGATAGACCAGGGTCTCTAAATCCATTTCAACCCAGCTCCAGGCGCGTAACAGGCCCAGTGGATAATAAGTTTCCAGCAACAACGGCCTGGCAATCAGGCGACCCCGGTTAAGAGCAGGATGAAAAAGCACGGTCTTATAAGCGCTCTGCCCTACCCGGTTAACCGTTTGTGCGGGACAGCCCTTCCAGGCCAGTTGAATATTTTCCCGTATCCGTCGCCCTTTTGCACTGAGCCGCAACTCAAAGCCAGCCTGCTCCCCCACAAAACAGGCGTCCGCCTTGACGGCCTGAACCTTAATACCGGCAAGATTGCTATAAGTATGCAAAATAGACAGCACAAACAGGCTTAATAACAGAAACGCGATAGCATGAATCAGGTTGTTCTCATAATTCATAGCAATCAGTAATAACAAAGCGCAAATAGCCAGGAAACCCCAGCCTGCGCGACCGGGAAAGATAAAAATACGTTTTTGATTCAGTTCAATCGAGCGGCCACGGGGGCGCCGTTTGGCAGCCCAGCGATAAAAAGGCTGACTCAGACGGGTGCGAAGGGCAGCAAAAAAAGCCATCGGTCAGGCTACCACGTCCACCTCGGTGAGTAAGCGCTGAACCAGCGCCAGTCCACCGCGTTCGGTATAGTCATCTGCAGAGCGTAAACGGTGCCCGAACACAGCAGGCATCAACGCCTGTAAATCTTCAGGCACAACGTACTGACGCCCTTCCATATACGCCCAGGTTCTGGCTGTTTTTAACAACGCCAGCGCACCTCGGGGCGAGATGCCATAAGCAAAACCTTCTGCCTCGCGGCTGTAGGAAACCAGTCGCTGCAGATAGTCCAGCAGGCTGGCAGATGCTTTTACCTGCGCACAAGCCCGATAGATATCACTTAAATCCGCCAACTCAATACAAACCGGCAATTCGGGAATACGCGCCCTGGCATCTCCTCCCATCAACAGTTCACGCTCAGCCTGTGCTGTGGGATAACCCAGTTCAATGCGCATCAGAAAACGATCAAGTTGAGATTCCGGCAAGGGAAAAGTGCCGTACTGACTTAAAGGATTTTGGGTGGCAATGACAAAAAAAGGCTCGGGCAGAGCATAGGTTTGGCCTTCCAGTGATACCTGGTGTTCTTCCATCGCCTCCAACAACGCACTCTGGGTTTTAGGGCTGGTACGGTTGATCTCATCGGCCAGTAAAAGTTGGGTAAACACCGGCCCTTTATGAAACCGGAACTCAGTCTGGCTGGCATCAAAAACAGACACACCCAACAGGTCAGCGGGCAACATATCACTGGTGAACTGCACACGCTGATAATCCAGACCGAGCACCCGTGCCAGAGCATGGGCCAGTGTCGTTTTGCCCATGCCGGGCAAGTCTTCTATCAGCAAATGCCCCTGAGATAACAGGCAGGCTAAGGCCTGACGAACCTGCAACTCTTTACCGTAAAGCACACGGCTTACAACGTCGATGGTATGGTCTATTTTATCCCGCATTGCCTGTCATCCCTTTAATATTCACCGGAGAACCCAACTTAATTACCCCTCCAGTTTATCCGGCCTTAGCAAAATTCCTGTTTCTCACTTACAAAAAACCCCGGTAAAAACCAGGGTTTATCATAATCAATTTTGCGCTTAGTGCTGGTGACCGCCTTCACCGTGCACATGGCCATGCTCAATTTCTTCATCTGATGCCGCACGAACCTCTACGACTTCGACATCAAAGTTAAGGATCTGACCTGCCATCGGGTGGTTACCGTCCAGCGTCACACCGTCATCTTCGATTTTAATAACCGTTACAGGCTGTTCACCCCAGGGCGCCTGAGCCATAAACTGCATGCCCACTTCTACACCGTCTACACCCTGGAAATTTTCATGGGGTACTTTCTGTACCATTTCTTCGTGCACTTCACCGTAACCTTCAGCAGGCTCAATGCGTACATCCAGCTTATCGCCTGTTTGTTTACCCTGCAGCGCATTTTCCAGGCCAGGAATAATATTCTGTGCACCACACAGAAAAACCAATGGTGCCTGCCCTTCCGATGAGTCCAGAACTTCACCGCCATCATTTTTTAGTGTGTAGTGAATCTGAACAACCGTTTTATCAGCGATCTGCATTAAAACTATCTCCGCAATCAGGAAAAAAACGAACCGGAAATCTCAGCTGACCCGGTGCTTTTCCTATCATTAAAAAACCCATCATAACCTTCCACCATAAGGGCTTCCAGCGTTGTCTTAAAATCTGCCTGAAAGATCAGAGAATGTAATATTTCAGGGGTGGAAAACCGTTAAATTCAATAGAACTGTAGCTGGTTGTATAAGCCCCTGTCGAGAGCCAGTAAATTTTGTCGCCCTCATTAAGAGAAAGCGGCAGGCTGTACTTATGGTCTTCATACATAATATCCAGGCTATCGCAGGTTGGCCCGGCCAGAATCACCTCTTCAACTTCACCTTCGCAGTCCGTATGCAACTGGTATTTAATCGCCTCACCCATAGTTTCAATCAGGCCATTAAATAAACCCACATCGGTATACACCCAGCGTTCCAGCGCCGTTGATGACTTACGTGAGATCAGTACAACTTCTGATACCAACACACCTGCATCACCGACCAGCGAACGCCCCGGTTCAAGGATAATATCCAGGCTTTCATCGCTGAAATCTTCCCGTAAAAAACGGGTAATTTCTTCCGCATAAATGCTGAAATCATTGGTTTTATGCAAATAACTGGCGGGGAAACCACCGCCCATATTAATCATTTTCAGCTGTATGCCATGCTCTTCAAACAACCGCTGAAAGATGACTTTTACTTTGGCAATAGCACCGTCCCAGACATCAATATCCCGCTGCTGTGAGCCCACATGGAAAGATACCCCATAAGGCACCAGACCCAGTTCCCGGGCAAGCACGGCTAACTCCAGGGCCATTTCCGGGTTACAACCAAACTTACGGGACAAAGGCCAGTCCGCACCTTCTGAGCCTTCTGTCAAAATACGGATATACACCCGTGCACCCGGCGCATGTTTTGCGATGTTACGCAGGTCCGGCTCAGAATCTGTAGCAAAAAGGCTGATACCTTTGCTATGAAAGTAAGCAATATCCCGCGCTTTTTTAATGGTATTACCATAACTCATGCGATCTGGTGAAACACCAAACTGCATAACTTTATCCAGTTCATAAATAGAGGCAATATCAAAACACGCGCCCAGCTGAGCCAGAAGTTCAATCACTTCATCGGCCGGGTTTGCTTTCACCGCATAAAAAATACGCGCAAAGTCAAAGCCCTGTTTTAGCTCGTCGTATTTGGCTTTGATGCTATTAAGATCAAGCGCCAGAAAAGGGGTTTCCTGAGTTTCAGACAAGGCTCTAATTTTTTCCCAGGTTTCCGGGCAAATCTGATCAGCAACACTCATGCTTTTAGATCCATCAAACAGGTATAAAAGGGATAATAATGCTTAGAAAAAGGCATCAGAGGAAGGCGGTTTCTATCAGCCCCTGATCTGCGCGAAGTATAGTGCAACATTCAGAAACCGGAAACCTTTTTAAAACAGCGCTTACCCAGCCTCACTCAGGCATAATACAGGCACAAAAAAAGGGCCATTGGCGTATCAGCCAATGACCCTTTTATACTGCGGCTGAACAGATTAGCTGCTCAGTTCCAGCAGTAGTTTATTCAGACGTGCAACGTAAGCGGCCGGATCATCCAGCTGACCGCCTGCGGCCAGATCTGCCTGTTCGAACAGTACCAGTGCCAGCTCGGCAAAGCGGTCTTCATCCACTTCCAGATCCAGTTTAGCAATCAGCGGATGCTCAGGGTTCACCTCAAAAATAGGTTTCACATCTGGCACAGCCTGACCTGCTGCTTCCATGATTTTACGCATCTGTGCGCCCATATCATGGTCGCCAATAACCAGACAAGCCGGAGAGTCTGTCAGACGGTGTGTAACACGTACTTCAGAGACTTTCTCGGTCAGTTTATCTGTCAGTCGCTCAACCAGAGCTTCTTTAGATTTAGCCGCCTCTTCCTGAGCCTGTTTTTCTTCTTCAGACTCAGCCTCACCCAGATTCAGTTCACCTTTAGTGACATCCTGGAAAGACTTGCCATCGAAGTCGAACAAGTGGCTCATCATCCACTCATCAACCCGGTCGGTCATCAGCAACACTTCGATACCTTTCTTACGGAAGATCTCCAGGTGCGGGCTGTTTTTAGCCGTGTTGTAGTTATCAGCAACCACGTAGAAGATTTTTTCCTGACCTTCCTGCATACGGCCCACATAATCTTCCAGGGAAACATCCTGCTGGTCATTATCATTGTGGGTAGATGCAAAACGCATCAGTTTAGCGATTTTTTCTTTATTCGCCTGATCTTCAGCCGGGCCTTCTTTAATCACCTGACCAAACTCTTTCCAGAAGGTCTGATATTTTTCAGGATGATTTTTACCCAGTTTCAGCAGCGTATCCAGCGCACGCTTAGTCAGTGCACTGCGCAGCTTGTCCACTACCGGATCTTTCTGAAGAATCTCGCGGGAAACGTTCAGTGACAGTGCACGAGTATCAACCACACCTTTCAGAAAACGCAGGTACAGCGGCAAGAACTCATCGGCCTGATCCATGATGAAAACACGCTGAACATAAAGCTTCAGACCACGCGGTGCTTCACGGTTCCACAGATCAAAAGGGGCACGCTCTGGCACATAAAGCAGGCTGGTGTATTCCAGATTACCTTCTACCGCGTTATGCGCCCAGGTCAGAGGATCTGAGAAGTCGTGGGAAATATGCTTGTAAAACTCGTTATAGTCTTCGTTTTCAAGCTCAGATTTATTACGTGTCCAAAGTGCAGTCGCACTGTTAACCGTTTCGTCTTCCGGCGCTTTAGCTTCTTCACCTTCTTCAGGCACTTCAGCTTCAGCCAGCATCACAACCGGCAGTGCAATATGGTCAGAGTATTTACGCACTAAGGTGCGCAGACGCCAGCCATCGGCAAACTCTTCTTCACCTTCTTTCAGGTGCAGAACAATCTGTGTACCACGGCCTGCTTTTTCAACATTGGCAATGGTAAATTCGCCTTCACCGGTTGAGCTCCAGTGCACGGCATCTTCTGTAGCAGCACCAGCTTTGCGTGTGAAAACGTCCACTTTATCGGCCACGATAAAAGAAGAGTAAAAGCCCACACCAAACTGACCGATCAACTGGCTGTCTTTTGCCTGATCACCCGTTAGCTGTGTAAAGAACTGAGAGGTACCGGACTTGGCGATAGTTCCCAGATGCTCAACCACTTCATCACGGGTCATACCAATGCCGTTATCTTCGATAGTGACGGTTTTAGCGTCTTTATCAAAAGCGATGCGGATTTTCAGATCACCGTCATCTTCATAAAGTGCACCATCAGACAAAGCTTCAAAACGTAGCTTTTCTGCTGCATCTGAGGCATTGGAAATCAACTCACGCAGAAAAATTTCCTTGTTGGAATACAAGGAATGAATCATCAAATGTAATAACTGCTTAACTTCTGTCTGAAAACCGTGGGTTTCTGAATGTGTTTCTGTGCTCATAGCGAATTAGCCCAAACTCTCTGTTGAAACGGGGTCTGCACCGGTATTTACTACCGGTGCTTCAGGTTTCAATAGAAGATGGGGGCAGCAATTTTGATTTCAAGGGAAAGCAGAGGCTTCTGTCTTAATCGGACTTTTAAGTACCTGATTAAGACGACCGAGTCATGTTGGCATCCACGGTGAGCACTTCCAGAGTCGCAGAGTTAAATTCACGTCTGTAGAGCACAATAACCACCCCTGACGACAAAATCATAAAGATCCAGGGACTGATAAACCAGCCCAGCACCGCCAGGCTGAAGTAATAAGACCTTAAGCCGAAGTTAAAGTTATTGGCGGCTTTGGAACTCATCTTCGCCATACGGCTGGCGTAATCCTGTTTCTGCGCCTCACTCAGCCCTTCATCAGAGCCGGGGGCACCCCCCAACATCACAGAAACAAAACCATACTGACGAATGCTCCAGGTAAACTTAAAGAAGGCATAAATAAATAATGCAATCATAACCAGTAGTTTAAACTCCCACTCCTGCCGGGTTGCGGGCATTGAAAAAGGGATATCCCCCACCACATCAATCGCCTGCTCCGTAGACCCCAGCACGGTTACCAGACCGGCCAAAATCAGTATAGAGGTCGAGGCAAAAAAGGAGACACTGCGTTCCAAATTAGCCAATATAGTGGTATCTGCAATGCGCACCTCACGATCCAGCATTTTTAACATCCAGCGGGTGCGATGGTGATGCATCATGCCTGCCAGCGATGCATGGCCTCGGCTTTTCAGGCCTGCATAAAACATATAACCTTTGAAACAAAGCAAAAACCAGACCAGCGAAAATACGCTAAGACTATTCGACTGCATGAACTCTAGAGCGGGTTCCATAACAACTACCTGTAGAAAAATACAATGATTCTAAGACCTGTCAGCTTGTGCCCTCAAACTATCAGAGTGCAAACTAACAACGGCCATTATTCTAATCCAGTGTCGCTGTCAGACCAAAGTCCGACGCAACCATGAGCCCGCAAAATCTTTCCCTGGGTGTGTTTTTTGGGGTGAGTACCTCATTAACCATGAGCCTTGCCGCAGCCCTGATTAAATACTGTTCTGCACAAGTCAGCATAGAAACCATCGTGCTTATCCAGTATTTGGTCTGCCTGCTGATCATGCTGCCCTGGTTAGCACGTAAGGGATTGGGGGCATTACAGACAAAACACCCGGGACTGCACCTTATCCGGGGCCTTTCGGGGTGGGCCTGCTTTTACTGCTATTACCTGGCTCTGAACGCTGTCCCCCTGGTAGATGCCGCATTATTAAGAAATTCAGCGCCCCTTTGTGTGCCGCTGATCCTGTTATTTTGGAAAGGCATTAGAATAAAGATCATTAGCTGGTTACCCATCCTGACAGGCCTTGCGGGTATTATGCTGGTTCTCAAACCTGGTGGCGAAGGTCTGAGTTTCTGGCATTTGATTGGTTTTGGCTCTGCCATTGCCCTGGCAGGCTCGATGGTCTGCACTCGTGTGTTAACAAAAACAGAGCCTGGCAACCGCATTATTTTTTATTATTTCCTCATATCCACCGTCATCGCCCTGCCTCCTGCACTTATAGACTGGCAACCCGTACCAATGGAGGCCTGGCTGCCGCTTATATTAATTGGCCTGTCTATCTGGCTGGTGATGTGGCTTTACACCCAGGCTTATCGCTATGCAAAAGCTTCCGTAATTTCACCGTTAAACTATCTGGGAGTGGTTTTTACAGGCTTCTGGGGCTGGGTATTCTGGGAACAAAGCCCGGATACTTTTGCACTTATCGGCGCCTGTCTGGTCATTTCCGGCGGTATTCTGGCTGTTTTTCTGGGCAAAGTAATCGAAAAATAACGCCGTCACAACCTGAATTTAGCCACTAAAAGAGAGGCAAAAAAAGTATGCTACACTCTACTGATTGACCCGAAGTGAGGCTAACGCAACGCCGTGTTAAAACAATTTCCTGACCAAAAATTGGCGCAGTTGGAAACTGAAAATGCTTCATTACGCCAACGTGTAGAGGAGCTGCAACTCGTTGAGCGTGACTTGAGGGAAACCGAGGCGCGTTATGCCCTGGCCATGAAGGGCGCTAACGAGGGACTGTGGGACTGGGACCCGGTCAGCAAAGAGTTATTTTTATCGGCGCGTTTGCTGACAACCATTGGAATGGGTAAAGAAACCCTCAGAACAACGTCCAACGAATGGTTGAGCTGGGTGCATGAGGAAGACCGCGAAATGTATCAGCGGGTTTTATCTCGTCACCTGAAGGGTGAAACCGAATATTTTGACTGTGAATACCGCGTCCGTAATATTCGGGGTGGTTATGTTTGGGTGCTGGCACACGGCCTCGCCCTGCGTAACGAAGATAACGTAGCCTGCCGAATGGTGGGCTCTATTGGTGATATTACCGAGCGTAAGAATTATGAGCGTGAGCTGCTTCATCGAGCCAACTATGACAGCCTGACCGGGCTACCTAACCGTTTACTCGCGATGAACCGTCTGACCCAATCCCTCGCCCGTGCCAGGCGGAACCATTCTGTCGTCGGTATTTTGTTTGTTGATTTGGATAACTTCAAGAAAATCAATGACACCCTGGGTCATGATATTGGTGACAACCACTTAAAACAAATCAGTGATCGCCTTTACGGTTGTGTACGCGACATGGATACCGTAGCCCGTTTTGGTGGTGATGAATTTCTGGTTATCATCCCGGATCTGGCATGCATTGACGAACTTAAACCTGTCTGCCAACGTATTCTGAGCGCCACATCACAGCCTGTCATGATTAACGGTTATGAATTTTTCACGTCCGCGAGTATTGGGGTCAGCATCTACCCGAACGATGGGGATGAGCCTAATGACCTGGTACGTAATGCTGATTCAGCCATGTACGAAGCTAAAAGAACCGGTAGAGACACCTTCAGCTACTTCACACCTGAAATGAATCAGGAACTGGTGAAGCGGCTAACCATGGAGTCTCACTTGAGACACGCGCTGGAACGAGGTCAGCTCTCGCTGCATTACCAGAGCATTATCAATGTTTATTCAAAAAAGGTTATCGGCGCTGAAGCGCTGTTACGCTGGCACTGCCCAGAATACGGACAAGTATCGCCTGATGTATTTATTCCCCTGGCAGAAGAGTCCGGGTTAATTGTGACCTTTGGTGACTGGGTACTTGAGGAAGCCTGCCAACAAGCCGTACGCTGGCGAGAACAAACGGGGGAGGATTTACATATTGCAGTGAATGTGGCTTTCCCTCAGTTTCGCGATGGCCACCTGGTTAAGACGGTTCAACGGGTTCTGCAACAAACGGGCTTACCACCCGCGAGCCTGGAACTTGAATTGACCGAACGTTTATTAATGGAAGATGAGCGCGGATGTGCCCAGGCCCTTAGTGAATTGCATGGCATGGGTGTTAAGTTATCCATTGATGACTTTGGCACCGGTTATTCCGCATTAAGCTACCTGAAACGTTTCCCTGTGAACACGCTTAAAATCGACCGGAGTTTTGTCAGTGATATCACAACATCGCCTGAAAATACCGCACTGATATCAGCCATTATCCGTATGGCCCACGCACTGGGTTTGAGCGTTGTAGGGGAAGGAGTGGAATCTGAAGAGCAATTTGATTTCCTACACAGCCAGCAGTGTGATTGTGTACAGGGTTATTACTTTTCTAAGCCGATACCACCCGAAGAATTTACACCACTATTGTTATGCACAACACCTTACCCCTGTTCATAGCTATTCCGGCTTTTAGCCAGCCGCCGCGCACTCACACCCGGAGAGCGATCTTCATTTTTAGCTAACAGGCCTGCAAGCAAAATCCGATAATCATCAATTAACAAGTCCGGGGTCATTGCCTGACGTGAGTATCATGATAAGGCTCTGAAAATACAAGTTGGCGACAATGGCCTTCTGATCCCGGTA
This sequence comes from Pontibacterium sp., assembly GCA_049599735.1. GTDB lineage: Bacteria > Pseudomonadota > Gammaproteobacteria > Pseudomonadales > Balneatricaceae > Pontibacterium. The sequence goes on from JBMYOX010000016.1 coordinate 39,139, forward strand.
ACTCAAAAAATAAGAACACCAGCCCTAGGTAAAACCTATTTTCGTTTTGTCAGCCAGCCGTCTGCAGCCCCTTCATAACTGAGATTACTTAAACCAGGGTTTCATAGTGAGTAACTTACTGTCTGCATATGCATCTGATAGACTTAAAAATCTTTTCAGAGGAAGTAAAACACACTTTCATATCACAGCCATCTTTCCGAAACCTCTTCTTAATCGAATGCTAAGCAGGACTATTACGCATGAATACACCAGATGCAGACCAGATACAGGAATTTACGCCGGTCGCGCCTGTACGCCCCTCAATCTCAGGATTGCCCCTGCAAAACCTGTCCGGCGTTCGAAAAAACATGCTCTCGATATGGTCAGATAAAGCCTACCGGGCAAGAACTTTTTCATTCAGGCTCTTCAATCAGCATTATTTTCTTTGTAATTCAGCCGATAGTGTCCGCCGGGTCTTTCTCGATAAGCACGATAATTACGATAAAAAAGGCCCCCAAATGCGTCATTCACTTGAGCCTCTGCTCGGTGATGGCCTTTTTGTCAGCGATGGATACCTCTGGCGTGAACGCCGCAAAGCCTGCTCACCTCCTTTTGAAAGTGAATTTCTTCCCGGTTTTTCTAACGTTATGTCCGCATCCGCTGTAGAGCTTGCGGATCACTGGAATAGCCTGCCGGACGGTTCAACGATTGATGTTTTAAATGAGATGGCACGTTTAACCGCAAAGATTATCGGGCGTACCGTCTTTGGCGATAACGTCTCAGAAGAAGAAGCCACCAAGGTTGTAAACGGCTTTACCGATTACCAGCAAACCATTAACCAGTTGGAGTTTTCAGAAACATTCGGACTTCCGTTTTTACGCATCTTTTCTAACCCGTTAAGGCGTATAAAAGCAAAAAAATCGGCAGCGCAAGTTCATGAGGTTATCGATACCATTATTGCCCGTTATAAAAGCAGGCAAAAATCTGAGCGCCTGACATTGCTCTCAGTACTGCTGGAAGGAGATGTCAGCGCCTCCGGAAAAGGCGGCTGCCCGCTGCACACAACGGCTGCGCGTAATGAAGCCATTGTCATGTTTATGGCTGGCCACGAAACAACCGCCAATGCGCTGGCATGGACGTGGTATCTGCTTGACGGTTGCGACCGATCCCGCAAAAAAATGTATGCGGAGATTGACCAGGTCTTACAGGGGCGTACGCCCACGCTTGAAGATGTAGCCAGCCTGCCTTATACCCGCGCAGTGCTTGAAGAGTCCCTGCGCCTCTACCCCCCTGTCCCCTTTCTCAGTCGGCAGGCACGGGAAGAAGATGAAATTCGCGGACAAAAAGTTCATCCGGGCACTATTATGCTTGCTCTGCCCTGGCTACTACACCGGCACGAAAAAGAATGGGATAAACCAAACAACTTCCGCCCCGAGCGATTCTTACCTGGCCAGCCACGCCCGGATAAATTTCTCTATATTCCTTTCAGCGTAGGGCACCGTGTCTGTCTCGGCCTGCGTTTTGGCCTGATAGAAGCTATCTTATGCCTGGCAACGCTGGCGCAACGGTTTCATTTACGCCTTCCCCCTAGCCACCAGGTCGAAATTGAATGTCGCCTGACCCTGAGACCTAAAGATGGCCTGCCAATGATCTTAGAAAAAAGGACTTAACTCATGGGTAGTCGGCGTCCATCCATTGAAGAATATTCCGAGCTTGTGATCGCACGAATCATACGCTATTTACCAATTATCTGGGTATCGGCAATTGGTGCTTTTCTTGGCCGCAGCAGAGCCCGGGAGGCTATTAAATTAAAACGCAAATGGATTGACCGGCTGCACCGAAACTTTGAGCAGTTGGAGGGCATTACAGAGCACAGCCAGAGAGAAGTCCGTATTATGGATCATATGGAGCACATGGGCAGGCTCCATACTGAATACACCGTCCTGCACCGTATGGCGGCTGCCGGTCGATTACATACCCGGGGGCATGAACACTTAGCGGCTTTAAAAAAACCGGTCATCTTTATTAGCGCCCATACCGGCCACTGGGAATTGCTTGCCGAAATACTGCAGCAGCACAAGGTCTCTACTGCTTTTTTGTATGAAGCCGTAGACAACCCCATCCGACTAAAGCTTGCCATGGAAGCCCGAACTACAATTTGCCCGATTGAAAAAGGCTATCATTTTATTCCGGCTTCAAACTTGGCCGCCCGGGAAATGGTGGCCTGGATAACAGATGGTGGTAATCTGCTCATTTTTATTGATGAATATAAAGACAACCAGGTCTGGTGTCCCCCGCTCGGCCGAAAGCTACCTTTTTCAGGCAATCGCGCGATGGTCAGCAGGCTGGCTATAAAACATCAGATGGACGTCATCCCCCTGCACGTACAGCGCACAAAAGGTGCTTTTTTTGAGGCAAGCATTGAAGCACCTGTTAGCCCCCCTGAAAAAGGGGCAGGGGTTGAAGCCCGAATACGCTTTGCCGATCAGTTAAGTGACTTCACCGAACGCTGGATCCGGGAAGATATCAGCCACTGGTACTGGCTGGCACAGCTGGAGCTGAGCCGCCCCTTTCCTGATAATAAACTTTAAGCCTTGCCCCCCTGCGCCGCCTCACCTTTTTACAAGGACGAACCGGGCGCAGGCTTTACTCACCGCCCAGGCATTTAGGTGACAAAGGGGCTGCCCCGTCACGCGCCTGCCATTCCTCGGCGGTATAGAGGTGCATCGCCAGTGCATGAATGGGATTTTTTAATTCTTCAGCCAGCAAACCATAAATTACCTGGTGGCGCTGTACCAGGCGTTTTCCGACAAAATCATCAGACACCAGTGTCAGCTTAAAATGGCTCTCTGTTGCCGGGCCTGAGTGCATATGACTTTCATTTTCGATCGCCAGATAAGAAACAGCTAAACCTGCATTAAGCTTTTGCTCTAAAACTGCCTGCGTTGTTGACACGTTTATCCCTTTTATTTCGATTGCTCTGAAGCTTCCCGGTCGGCTTTTTCAGTTGCCAGTGCCAGGAAACGTTTATGTATTTTGCGTGTTGCCAGCCATACCAGCAATATCACGACAGGGACCGAGATACCCAGGGCCAGACTTTTATCAAAGACCAGTCCACCATCGTAGAGTGCGTCCATCAGAAATTTAAGCAGGCCGACTGTGTAATAACTGATTGCGGCAACGGATAAACCTTCAACCGTATGCTGCATCATTAACTGAATACGCGAACGTCGGTCCATTGAGGCCAGCAAATCCTGATTCTGCCCCTGTATCGATAATTCAACCCGGGTGCGCATCATATCTGATACGCGGTCGATACGCCGGGATAAGTTTTCAAGCCGCTCGCCAATAGATTCACAGGTACGCACAGCGGGTGTCAGGCGGCGGGTCATAAACTCGGTCACCGTTAAATGCCCGGAGACTTCATCTTCACGCAGTTCCGACAACCGGTTTAAGACCAGCTCGTGATAGGCCTTTGTGGCACTAAAGCGAAAGGTTGTCTGGGCCCGACAAGCCTCCACCCAGGCGGCCATATCCGTCAGCTTCCCCAGTAACAGCCGTTCATCCAGGTCACCCTTAGCCGCCAGGCCACTGGTTGTTTCGGCCAGCCTTCGATCCATCGCGGTCAGTTCAGAACTGTACTGCCTGGCCAGGGGTAAACCCAGTAGCGCCATCAGCCTGTAGGTTTCTATTTCCATCACCCGCTGGGTTAAACGTCCCAACTGGCTGTCACTCATTTTTTTGTTATAAATCAGAAAGCGCCCAAAGCCATCGCTGTGTAGTTGAAAGGTAGTCCATACATGGGCACTGCCACCCTGCGGGCTACTGCCCACCAGGCGCATACCTTCAAAAAAACCTTTAACCACCGGTAAATCCGGTTCGGGCTGCTGCCGTGCATCTTCAACCGCCACATGAAAAGCCGCTACCACGGTACCGGGCAGATTCTTCAGCCAAAGCTCAGGCACCTGCGTAAGCCCCGTACAGGAAAACGGGTCAGCACACTGTGCTGTTGCCAGGTTCACAAACACATAAGAGGTAAACTCCATATGTTTTTCACGGCGCACCCGCAGAGTACCAAAATCGGCTTCGTAACAGACACTATCCTCAGCGGGTGCATCCTGTCCAAAGTGTCCATAGAGTGACTGAAAATGCTGAAAGGGCTCTGCAGAATCCATTTCACCCGGTAACACCGCCAGATACGTTACCCGGGAGGGGCTGGGAATCACATGGAAAGGCCGCGAATGTAATTCAGCATAAAGTGCATCCCTTAGCGGATGGGTAGCCAAACCATAGTCGTTATCAAACAGATCCATTCATTCACTCCGGAAAATTTTGAGGCTTTATTGATAACCTGGCCGTTGTTATAAAACAATCATGCGGCGGTTGTATTTCACTCTCAGTTTAGCGCAGGAGAAATTTAATCAAGCGTTGCGGTCATCAGCGGCCCGTTCACCAGATCCAGGGCCATAACCTGAGGCTTAAACTCAAACCAGTCCATAAACAGACCCAGTGTCCGGTTATCCGGCCAGGCATCGGCCATTTCATCCCAGGCAGAGAGTTCATTCTCAAAGATCGATGGCCAGAACCGTTCGATCGCCTGCTGGAAATCCTGCTCTGACTCTACCTCATCAATCAGGTAGACAGTGCCCTCCTGCTGGTGTTCCGACAGGCTCAGAGTTTCATTTAAACCTGCCACATCGTTGGTCAGACTGTTTGCCCAGTCTACGAAGGGTTGTTTAGGTATGATTGCAAAGGCTGAACGGTTCAGCAGTTTCATAGTGCTTATCCTGATATTTTTATATACTTTGAAAATTGTTCACCCGGAACCGAGTCATGATCATACGTGTCCTGCCCCAACTTAACAGCCGACAGCACTGGATTGCATTCTGTCGCCGTGAAGTGCCTTACTGCTTTGTCGAAAGCCCGGAATGTTTGGTGGACTTTCAAAACAGTCATCTTCAGGTCACCTTATTATCCGGCTCTGCTCAGGGTAAACAAGCCACAAAATACAGCCTGGGTTCCCGCCACTCCGTTGAACCTGCCTGGAGCCTGATCCGTGCTTGTGAGTGGGATCTGGAAAAACTTATCCGGGGCCTGGAGCAGATGGATTTCAGCAGTAACGTGCGGGACAATTCACTGTTACAGGTACATACGGACCTGACCGCCCGCAAATTTTTCTCGAAAGAGCGAACACTGCTCAGCCCTTCACGCACGGGGTTGTTAACGCCCATCGGCAAAGCACCGGCAATCTGGAATGCAGAATATATCCTGCGCTTAGTCGCGAATGCCCAGTTTAGTGACCTGCGAAACGAACAGCAGGCATTGCCCGGCCAAAGTGATTCAGACATAAAAAAAGATCGGGGGGTTTTGCCTGTGCCTTCCTTACAGGGGCTAAGATTATTATTGCTCGACAAGCCCCATCAATGGATCGGGCAAAGCCACAAGGGGCGTTTGTTCCTCTACCGAGACCGGCAGCCCTGGCTCAGCCTGGTACCGGATTTTAATACACCCGCCCCCCGACTGAAGCACAAGATAAAACTACCCGGGCAAGCCCTGCACCGGTAATTAAACCGGTGCCTGCCCTGCTTCCGCCTGGGCCGTATCCAGTGCCGCCATCACCTTCAGGGGGCTGTCTGAGTTCAGCAGTGCCCGGCCTTTTTCAGTCGGAAACTCCACATCAATATCCACCACACGCCCATCACGGCAAACGTTGATAATCGTATCCATGCAGGAACTGAGCAGTGAATACTTTTCATCTGGCGCTGCAATAATGGTCTGTAACCCCAGGTCACCCATAAAGCCCAGCGACGTAATGGTATTTTCTGAATCCAGCTTGTTAAACGCTTCATCAAAAACCGCCAGACTCATGCCACCCACCGGCTGTCCGTCAGCCGTTTCACGCAGGCGATACGTTGCGCCCTGGGCAGCAGCAATTGCCACGTAAAACGGTACTTGGTGCTCACCCCCGGAACCGGTTTTAATACGCTGTGTCAGGGTGGTTTTACGATGACCCTTGAGGTCCTTCACAACCAGCTCGAAGTTATAAAAGTTACGGTAATCCTGCAACAGGCTGCTTTCACCTTCATCTTTTAAGACTTCGTGGATTTTACCCAGCGCATCCTGATGGGGTTTTTCCGGATCAAACTTCATATCAAACAGGGAACCGATGTTCGCCTGATCCATACGAGTGTAAGCTTCCACCAGTTCCAGAATATCCTTGAGTTCCGGGTTAGGCATCATTTCAAAACTGTACATTTCCTGATGGAAAGGCCGGTTTTTAAGATGCTGGTTAAGCTCACGAATCAGATCTTTAATCTGGTTAATCTGATCATTCAGGTGTGCAACAAAATCAGAGCGAAAAGCCGTTTCAGCTTCCAGACGCGCCCGTTCAGCTTTCTGGCTATAAAGTGCCAGCTCTGAATCGCGCAGGGCCTGTACCGTTTCATTAACAAACTGTTCCAGCTCTTCATGGCTTGAGTCAGCACTGATTTTATCCAGCTTCTGATGACTCAGGCCGCCTCCGTGATAACGGGCTTTATACTGCGCCACACCATCACGGACGGTATTTTTCTTCTTCTCATGCAGTGCCAGTTCAGACTGCGCTTTTTTAGCCGCATCAAAGATAATACGCGCCAGCTCACCGCCGCAGGCATCATCCAGGTAATCCCGTTTTTCCTGGGCAGACTGGGCATCAAACAATGCTTTTTCTTCACACAGGCCCCGCGCAGTGGCGTGTTCACCCAGCTCCTGCTCCAGCACTTCCAGTGCTGCCGAGTCTTTAATCATAGAAGTACGGGCTTTCTGCAGTTTATCCATCAGGGACTTCTGCTTCTGTTCACTGGCTTTCTGTGCGGCCACCAGCTCAGTAATACGGTTCTGAATCCCGGTATCATCCTGATTATGAAGATCCACTACTGCCTGACGGTGGCCTTCAATTTCAGTATTCAGCTGTTCACGCTGATTCACCAGATCAAAAACACGCTCGTTCACCGCCACTAAGCTGGTTGTCAGGCTGATCAGTGAATCACGCAATTTCTCCAGGGCTTCATGGCCTTTGCCCAGGCTGGTGAATTCAGCAACCATCTGATCCACTTGCTTACCCTGAATTTCCAGCTGATTACCACGACGACGAATGCCCATTACAGGCTGCTGCTCGTTAATGGCCGTGGTTGAGCCTTCGGTCTGCAGCATACAGTCGTAGGTTAGTGCCCTTTCATGACGCAGCAGTTCGGTCTCTGTTTCCACCGCCATAACACCACCCAGCGCCCGGTTCATATAGGCTTTGGCATGATCGTTATCCGTATCCACAAAATGCGCCAAAGAACCCGCTTTATAGCGGTTAAGCCAGTCACCGGACTTAGTGGTATTTACAATCCGGCAGCCTTTCAGGTGACGGCCTTTACGACGATAAAGTGTAATGGCTTCTTTTACCCGGTCCGGCTCAACAATCAGCGCTTCACGGCGCGCCCCCAGGAAGGATTCCACCGCAATACGCCATTTGTCATCATTGATATCCACCAGCTCGCAGATAGGTGTGCATTCAATGCCGTACTCCTGCAGCAACTCCATCAGTTCCTGCGTGTTACGGCGCACCGGTGCACGCCCCTGCTTTAACTGATCTACAGCGCTTTTCTGATTCTGAATTTCGCTGCGCAGCTCGTTCATACGAATCACCGAGCTTTCAAAACGACGTGCCACATCACGGCGTACCGAATCAATATTCAGTTTCAGATTTTCCAGGTTATGATCCACTTCCACCGGATTCTGAGGCCAGACGGCACCCATCATATCCTGGCCTGCCCGCCAGAGTTCGACCGACTTTTTCACCACCGGGATAAAAGTTTCCGGCAGGTGCTGCTCGTGATTAGCAAAGCCTACGGCAGTGCGCAGCAGGTTATAGACACCCTGAATACGTTCTTGCACCACGTTATATTCATGGGTCTTAGCCGCGACAGTACTTTCCAGTGCTTTGATTTTGTGGGCTGAGTCGGTGTTATTAAGATCTGCCCGCGCTTCTGCCAGTGACTGCAAAACCCCATTTAGTGTTTCACCGGCCACTTCCAGATCCGTTTGCAACGCCGCTTCTTTTTCCTGATTCAGCTCCAGGCGTTCCTCCGCCTCCTCCTTTTTCAGGTCTGCATTTTCAAAACGCCCCTCGTGAACCACCCACTCATACTCAACAGCATTTTTTACATTACGTTCGATGCCTTTGCAGGTGTCCTGGACTTTCTCCAGCGCGGTAATACGATCAAAGACCTCTTTGGTCTTCTGCTCCATGGCCCGGTATTCATCCAGCGACTTTCTGAAAGCCCCTACATGTACAATTTTTTCGGCCAGCACAAATTCCCGGATAAAACGGGTCGGGCTGTTAATAGGCACAAACTTCAGGGCATTTTTGAAGTTTTTAACAAATTTTTCATCGTCATTAGGCATCTGCGGATCATGGCTGAGCTGTGTAACCAGTTCACGAATAAACCGGCTGGCTCGCTTCTCCAGGATCATATCGGGACATTGTGTCATCAGAGTGTCACGCACATCCGCCCAGTTACGGGGCAAACGCCCTCCGTCCTGCACGCTAGAGAAATCATCCAGCTGAACGGAAAAATCCGGCAGAATAAAACGCCCCAGAATCTCTTCTTCCGGTGAGGCCGTTGAGGCGCTGATCGCAATACCCACACAAGTTTCTTTGGTTGTTTCGGTATCAAAAAAACTCAGAGCCATATAACTGAGTGAATCATCCCGGGCTGTGCTTTTTTTACCATCACCGTCCAGAAAGCCCAGACAATAGGTACGCAGGCTACGTTCACTTTTATCACCGGCTGAGGCGTTAAAACTCAAATGACGTTTATTACCGCCCATCAGAACGGTTTGTATAGCATCCAGCAGCGAAGATTTGCCTGAACCATTCGGGCCCACAATAGCAACATTGCCCTTAATCGGGATTTCAATAGCTCCCAGTACATACCAGTTAACCAGTACTATTCTATTGAGCTGCTTCATTGATAGCCCTCTCTTCTGATTGCACCGGGGATTCTGCAGCGGCGGTTACCGGCTCGTTGTTATCGTTTTCACATAACCCTTCAAGCTGACCAATATAGTCTTCAACCACCACCTGGCGAATCACCGCATTAATTTGCAGAGGAATATTTTTAGGATCTGTTTCGTCCGGTTTTCCGCGCTCTATCACCCCATGACGCGCAAACAGCGAAATAATATCTTTCAGGCGCGTTTCATTCGGAATCTCTTTACCCGTCAGGTTTTCATAGGTGGATAACCATTCATCGGTACAGGTAAACGCCTGACCCGCCTCCACATCAAAGGCTTCCAGTTTCTGTTCATAAAGCTGACGCAGACAGAGCAGCAGCAGGGATTCATCCAAACGTAAACGCATAAAACGCTGCTCACCGGCGGGCAAAATACCCATATAAGCTTCATCGGGTTGATACACAAAAGACCAGCCAATGGCTTCAAACAAATTAGTAAAATAATCTACCTGTGAGGCCACCAGAAAATAGCTTTCCCGGTGCGCCGGACGATCAGCAAACAGAAACTGGCTGGTTAACAGCTGATTTGCCGCCCGCGAAAAGTCAGCGGCCTGATACTTATCACTGCGACTGATAATTTTTTGCAGATCACCTAACATTTATACTTTCCTTTGGATCACGAAGTCCCGACACTCAACCATGTCGGCCACATTGACATACTGTTCAGCCATACAAATCTCGTATTTATCGATCACTTGTTTAGCTTTCTTACCCAGCGACTGTAAATGTCGCACATAGCTGAAGCACACATAGTCTTCAATGGTCTCGATACTGAATTCACTTGCCATCACTTTATCCCGGCCGATTAAATGACGCTCCAGATAGTGTTCCAGACGCTGGGGTGTGACTTCACGGCGTTCTTTATATTCTTTAAACAAACGGCGCATTTCCAGTACACGCGGATCAATTTCAGCCTGACGGATCACCTGAGGTTCGGCCTGGATCCGGCGACGTACGGGTGAACGTACACTGCGCTCTGACAGAAAGCCGGTGCTTTCCAATGTAGTAAGAGGAGGAAGTTCACAATCATTACGACGGGCAACCTCACTGATAACCCGTGAAATACGCGCCGCCATGCCCGGCGTGGTTTTATCCATATAACGCACGGTATCTGAGACCCGCTTTTCCAGCCGATAACGGAAATCATCAATCGTCGAAAGTCGCTGATCCACCGACTCAAAGATCCGCACGATACGGTTAATATGCTGATGCACCAGCCCTTCAGCATCGTGATAATCCGTTTCATACTGCTGCTGGTAATGCTTAGTCAGCAAATCTACTTTTAACGTATCAAACTGCAGCTCCCGCAGCATAGCGAGTATCTGCCTGCGAAAACGGAAGGGGTTATTCTGGGTTTTCAGGGTTTTATAATCTGAAACCAGGATGCGCTCGACAAAACGCTCGAAAAAATTTCGTACAATCTCCTGGGGATTATTGGTCTGTGACAGGCTGATTTTCAGCTCACGCAGGCCCAGCATCATATCCGTCAGATGTGCACTGAAATCCGCCGCCGTCTGAGACGCTTCTGCCAGGGTAATACCCCGCCCGACCGGATCATTAACAGCCGCCTCCAGAGAACTGAGCACGTTCAGCACAGCACCGCCATAGCTGCGTTTTTTCAGGCTGGCGACAGACACCATGGATCGCAGCAGAGTACTGATCGACGGCGACATGAGCACATAAGTACGATAAACCCGCTGCTCTTCCTCCAGCCAGCCGGTGGCCACCAGGCGGCGATAGATACGACGGGCATACTCACCACCGGAGCGCGGTAACTCACGGCCCGCTTCGGCATCACCTTCTTCCGGTGCCCAGCGGCGGATACCTGCGCGGATAACCGTATTTTCAATGGTGGAACGCACCAGGTCTTTGGGCACGAAAGGGTCAATCAGATCCTCGTCAAAGAACACATCAGCCAGCGACAGCAAAACTACTTCATAGATATGGCGGTTCTGACCTGACAGCGGCAGAAACAAGTCATCAGGCAGCTTTTGGAAGAGCATCTGAACCCTTAAAATTTAAACAAAATGAATGCCTGCAAAACGCAGACCGAAGGGGCGAAGTTTAGCCCACAAGCGCCCGACAAAAAAGGATTACCCGCCGTCATTCCCGCGAACCACTCTCGTCATTCCCGCGAAGGCGGGAATCCACAACCCCTGGCAAACAAGGATGACTGCTCTCTATAAGGCAGTCGCTTTGGCATTTTGCAGGGACTGATAAGCCGCCAGCAGTCGGCCGTGGTTAACAAACTCTTTCAGGGAACCATCATCACAGGGCAGGCCGTCAAACACCGCCTCGCCACTGAGCATTTTCAGGCTGCGATTCACCACCTCATCTTTATGGGCAAGGCGTAAAACCGACTCATAAGCAGACAACTCACGCTCATCATCCAGCTCAAACGAGAGGCACTGATAAAGACAGCGGTACAATGCCATACGAGCATCCGGCATATGGCCAAAGTGAAGAGTCCACTCAACCCCTTCAAGCGCTGACTCCAGATCTCCCGTAACCAGACTCAGCAAAGCTTTTAGCTCCCCGATACGCAATGTCTGCCAAACGGTACCCGGATCACTGACAATACCCACAAATTCAGCAATCAGCTGCTGATCATCCACAGCCAGCTCATCCAGATCATCCAGATCATCCAGCAACTCTGCACAAGCCGTCTCATCCAGTTCCGGCAGTTTCAGGCAACGCTCACGCACCATCAGACCCGATGCGTTGTTATCCCAGACCAGATCTTCCACCGGATAAATTTCTGACATGCCCGGCACTACAATACGACAGCTATAGATGCCCAAATGCTCATAATCAGAGATATAAATATCCATATCCACCTTATGAATCAACTTACACAGATGATCAAATTCCGCCTGCGTATCACCTTCTATATTCCATTCGGTGAACTCATAATCGGTAATATCAGACAGTAAATCCCAGGCAACTACCCCGCTGGAATCAATAAAATGTGTTTCCAGGTTATGCTGATCGGCCACATCCTGAATATCAAAACTCGGCGCCGGGAAGACATCCAGCTGATCCAGCGCGCGCCCCTGTAATAACTCAGTCACTGTGCGTTCCAGTGCTACTTCAAACTTAGGGTGGGCACCAAAAGAGGCAAAACAGCCGCCATTCTCGGGATTCAGGAGTGTTACGTTCACAAGCGGGAATTTCCCCCCCAAAGAGGCATCTTTAACCACAACCCCAAAACCATGTTCACGCAGGGTTTCAATGGCAGCCTGAATACGCGGGTAACGATTAACGATCATTTCCGGAATAGTCGGCAGGCTAATGCCCGATGAAATAATGGTATTTTTAATATGGCGTTCAAAAATTTCGGACAGCGCCTGAACCCGGGCTTCCCACTTCGTATTACCCGCTGCCATACCATTACTGACATAGAGATTACCGATGATATTCATCGGAAACCAGACCTGCCCTTTTGTATTCTGACGCTCGAAAGGGATCGCACAAATGCCACGTGCGCGATTGCCAGAGTTAGTGTCAACCAGCATAGAAGCCGTCAGCTCACCCTTCATATTGTAATGGCGCAAAGACGGCTCATCGAGCAGCCCTGCGGGCAACTCATCACCTTTTATTTCAAACCAGCGCTCATTCGGATAATGAACAAACTCGCCCTCAGCGAGGGCATCACCCCAAAAGTAATCGGCAAAGAAATAGTTACAGCTCAGCCGCTCAAAAAACTCACCCAACGCACTGGCCAGCGCCGCCTCACGGCTGGCGCCTTTACCATTGGTAAACAACATCGGACAATTTTGATCCCTGATATGCACTGACCATACATTAGGTACAGGATTCAGCCAGCGTGCTTCTTCGATCTCAAAACCTAACTGCTGAAGTCGCTCGGACATTCGGCTGATCGATTCTTCCAAAGGTGCATCTTTACCAGGTATTCGGGTCATTCAATCAATCCTTTGCCGGTATAAACCAACGTTATTTAAACAGGCCTGAAGGCTAAGATTTCAGGCAGGGACTGATCAGATTATGCCTTATCATTTAGTCTATAAGAAACACTATCCATACAGCCTGCCGACTTAATTACTAAAGGCGAAATTATAGCGCACTTCACAATCAGGCAGGCATGCGCTAACTATATTGAAATGATTTAAAAAAATGCTTGACGCTTCCCGATCTCGTCATTAATATACGCCGCCTCTGGTTGAGACGATTCCTCGATAGCTCAGTTGGTAGAGCAGTAGACTGTTAATCTATTGGTCGCTGGTTCGAGTCCAGCTCGAGGAGCCAACCTCGTAACAACCGGATATGCATTAGAATACAAGAGCAAATGTTCCTCGATAGCTCAGTTGGTAGAGCAGTAGACTGTTAATCTATTGGTCGCTGGTTCGAGTCCAGCTCGAGGAGCCAACCTCGTAACAACCGGATATGCATTAGAATACAAGAGCAAATGTTCCTCGATAGCTCAGTTGGTAGAGCAGTAGACTGTTAATCTATTGGTCGCT
>JBMYOX010000017.1:0-52355 GCA_049599735.1 Pontibacterium sp.
TTGATCAGCATACCGAAGGTTTTGAGGCAACGCTGGATGCGGCAAAAGCCAGTGCTTCTGATTTGAAACAAGTGGCTCAAGAGTGTGACCTGCCGCTCGAAGATATGCTGACCTTCTTTAACTGGTTTGGCACAACCGAAAAAACGCTGACCTTTTTTTCTCAGGGTTCTAATCAGTCAGCCAGCGGTACCGATAATGTTAATGCCATCATCAACTGTCACCTGGCGACAGGTCGCATAGGAAAACCAGGTCAGGGGCCTTTTTCTTTAACCGGCCAGCCCAATGCGATGGGCGGGCGTGAAGTTGGCGGGCTGGCAAATCAGCTGGCCGCCCATATGGATTTTGATGAAAACTCCCTTGATAAGGTAAGGCGCTTCTGGGGTGTGGACGGGCTTGCCACACAGCCTGGCCTTAAAGCGGTTGACCTGTTCCAGGCTATAGAGGCAGGCACCATAAAAGCTGTCTGGATTATAGCGACTAACCCGGTTGTCAGCCTGCCGGATGCTGACCAGGTTAAGCGGGCATTGTCGCGCTGTGAAACGGTAGTGATTTCTGAATGTGTTAAAGATACCGACACGACCCAATACGCTCATATCAAACTACCGGCTACCGGCTGGAGTGAAAAAGATGGCACGGTTACTAATTCGGAGCGTTGTATTTCCCGCCAGAGAGGGTTGGTGCCTGCGGTGGGTGAGGCGCGTCACGACTGGTGGATACTGTGCGAAGTGGCAAAGCGCCTGGGTTATGCCGATGCGTTTGACTATGCTCATCCCTACCAGATTTTTGCTGAACATGCCGCGCTCTCAGGCTTTGAGAACAAAGGCAGCCGGGATTTTGATATCAGTTTTTTCGATAATATTGATCGTGTCAGCTACGATAATCTCCAGCCGACTCAGTGGCCTGTTACCCGCAAACGACCACAGGGTACTGAACGTATGTTTAGCGATGCACGCTTTTTTACCCCTTCGGGCAAAGCGCGTTTTATTGCTATCAACCCCACAACCCCGATTCAGCAACCCAGCGAACAGGCACCGCTGGTGATGAATACAGGTCGTATCCGTGACCAGTGGCATACCATGACACGTACCGGTAATGCACCACGTTTGTTTCAGCACCGGGAAGAGCCTTTTGTTGAAATACATGCCCGCGATGCAGGATTTCGTAATATCTGCGAAGGTATGCTGGTCAAAGTTTCTAATGGCCAGGCAGATTACCTTGCCCGTGCCCGCATTGAGAAAGGGCAGCGAAAAGGTGAGATCTTTGTGCCTATGCACTGGAATGGCATGTTTGCCTCAAAAGCGCGTATGGGCGCGTTGATTGCGCCTGTGACTGATCCTTTTTCCGGACAGCCTGAATCTAAACATGCCGCTGTTCAAGTGGCACCACTGGGTGAAAAATGGGAAGCCTGGTTGATTACAACGCAGGGTACCCGGGTGCCAGAGGTTGAATATTGGGCCCGCATTCCTAAAGAACATAGCGAGATGTACCACATGGCGGGTGCCGAAGCGGTTGAAGACTGGGGGCGCTGGTGTGAAGCTCATTTGGGCGCGCCTGATATCCAGGTTGAAGATTTATCTGAGCAGGTTTATCGTGCGGCGGGTTTTGAACAGGGCAGGTTAAGCTGGGTATTACTGGTGGTGCCGTACCAGAGTTTCCCTTCAGCGGGCTGGCTGGATGAGTTATTTGCCAAAGAGACTCTGAACACACAAGAGCGCCAATATCTGCTAACGGCAACGGCGGTGGACAGGGAAGACCCCGGTACTATGATCTGTAGCTGTTATCAGGTGGGAACTACGGCTATTAATAAAGCGATTACCGGCGGCTGTGGTTCCGCGCAGGCCTTGGGTGAGGCACTTAAGTGTGGTACAAACTGTGGCTCCTGCTTACCAGAGCTGGAGGGCTTTTTTATTAAGGCCGGTTAATGCAGGCAGTTTACGGGGGCATAGACTTGGGGATAAACGGGCGTTCTGAAGAAGCATTGATACTGGCAGGCGGCGCAGGGCGCAGAATGCTGGGTCGGGATAAAGGCCGCATGCCATTTCGTGGCAATCCCCTGGTGTTTTACCCTTTAACAGCCGCGCGTGAGCGCGGCCTTAAGATTACCATCAGCTGTAACCGTTTTCGCTTTCAATACCGCGCAATGGCTGACCAGGTGGTGAGCGATCATTCTGCGGGTTACCCCGGCCCACTGGTGGCACTGAGCGAGTCACTGCAGGTAATTACCAGCAGCCACTGTGTGATCATTCCCTGTGATACGCCTTTCTTCAGCGCAGAACATCTGGATAAGCTGCTGGCTGAATCCCGTCGTTATCCTGATCACTGGATTGTTGCCGTTAGCCGTGATGGTGTGCATCCCCTGCATGCGGTTTTTCCTATGTGTCATTTCGAAAAACTCAAAACGCTGGTGAAGCAGGGTGAGCGCCGTATGATGCGCGCTATGAAGCAGTTTCCCCGCCGTGAAATTTATCTGCCATCAAAGGCGCTGACTAACGTAAACCATTTGCGGGGTTTGAGTTGCTGACGGTAATTCAGGAAGAATTAGGGCAATAGGGTCAAGTCTTGTCTTTTGACAAATATAAGAAAGAGGTGCCTGGCACCTCTTTCTGCATTGTCGGGGGCCTATCTCAGGCCGAGTACATTCAGCGGGTGAAGCTTGTCGGGCAGCACTTTTTCGATCTGTTTGCGGGCTTTCTCTACAGGAATAACATTTGGTATCGGTGGCAGGTTGTTTTTTAGTTCCTGCAGTGGGCTGTTACCTTCCAGATCCCGTTCGGTCAGGGATTCAGTGATCAGGCGTTTAATCGGCGTAATGTTATTCGCCAGACGCAAAGTGGCTTTTCGTGCGAGCTTGGCAGCCAGGGATTCATTGGTAAACAGACCCACCACTACGTTGGTGCCGTGATAGAGCACACGGGTTGTGCGCATGTGGCTGCTTTCATAGGCCTTCAGTAATTCCTGGCTGGCAATATCTTTACCTTCGGCGATGGCGTGGCTGATCTCTTTAGCCAGATTCGCCTGTCCGCGCAGACCCAGATTGAAGCCGTGGGCGGTGACCGGATGCATACCAACAGCGGCATCACCGATCAGGGCGAAACGGCGGGCGACAAACTGGTTGGCATGTACGGCGACCAGCGGATACACATGACGTTTTCCGATCAGCTTCATATCACCTAGCAGGCCATCAAGCTGCTGCTCAACGTTGTGGTTAAACTCCGCTTCGCTCATCTCAGCAAAGCCTTGTGCATCACGGCTGTTAACGGTGATAACCACGGAGGAGCGGTTGCCGTTCATGGGCAGAATAGCGGTGGTACGGCCGTACATGAAGCATTCAAATGCGGTTTGCTGATGCGATTTACTATGTTCCATCCGGCACACAATGGCGGTGCGTGAGAAGTCGCGCATTGTTGCGGACAAACCCATCTTGCGACGAGTTTCAGAGAACCGGGTGTCGGCTGCAACGACCAGTCGTGCCTGAAGGACTTCACCGTTATTCAGGGTGACGTAGCCGTACTCATCATCGGTATTGACCTCTTCGACCACACTTTCCGTGCGGATCTCGATCTGAGAGTGGCTGCTGGTCTCTTCGTAGTAGGCTTTGCGGATCAGGTGGTTGGGAACCAGATAGCCCAGTGCATCCAGCTTTTCTGTCTCATTGTCGAAATCCAGACTGTAGCTGGACTGACCGTCAAAGACGCGGGCCGCTTCAATGGGCGAGATACCGTCTTCAGGTATCCGCTGCCAGGCACCGGCCTCTTTCATCAGCTTGGCGGAAAGGTGGGTCAGGGCAATTTCACGGCCGTCTTCTGGTGGATCGGCCAGTGTTGACTGAGATGAGCGTTCGACAACTACGACCTTAAGCGGCAGGTCTGCTAAAGAGCGGGCAAAACTCAGGCCAGCTGGACCTGCACCGATAATCAAAATGTCATACGGCTGCTGCACGGCATCCCCCTTTATTTTTGTTGAAAAAGGGGTAGCTTACCTAAACTCTTTGAACCTGCCCTCGACATGGATCAAGTGCACAGTATTTGGGGCGACAGGGTCAGGTCTTGTTTTTTGCCAAAATGCCGAGCCTTATAGCTACCTGAACGTTGTGTTTGGTGGCCTGCCTCAGGCTGAAACACCGGAAGATCCGGAAGTATTGTTGCCCTCTACGATTGAAGCGAAACAAACCCTTGCTATCGGCCTGGGTTTGGCGCATTACCTGATCGACTCTGAAGGTGGCAAAACATCGAATCCTCACTTTCTTCGCCAATCGCAGTTATGACTTGCGGTAGAGCAGAAGAAGGTGGTGCGGAAAAAAGAGGCCGGTAACAGCCGCCAAAAGTAAAAAAATTGTTGTGGCAAAGTATCACGCTAAAATAATTAATCAGCGATTATATTGCTTGTACAAACTCACACCACGCTGGTCTATAAGAGCCAAATGACCAGTTATGTGGTGAAGACTTTGTATATCAAGGGGATGCTGAAGAACCTAAAACTTGCCAGATCGATACAGAATGCGCCCTGGGGGGCGTTTCTAACCCTTATGGGCAAATGCGAAGATGCGGAGAAGAATCTACAGATGATTGGCCGCCTTGAGCCAAGCACAACGCGTTGTAATCATTGCGGTGACAAGATGGCTAAAATGCCGTTGAGTGTTCGCAGGTGGGATTTTCCATCCTGCGACACTCAAGGCATCTGCCGCGACACCAGTGCGGCCAGAAACATCAGAGATATAGGTTTCACCTGAAGGGTATAAAAACTGATGCGTTCGGAAAGAGCGTTTGCGTAAAGCGCTCACACACAACCAGTCCTGTCAGTGCGGGTATTTCACGAATGATATTTTTTATATATTAAACGACTCTCCTGGGGCAGAATAACCCTTTGGATTTTAAGTTAAGTAAAAAACGGGGAATTTTGACCTATGAAAAAAAATATCATTGCATCCGTATCCGCAGCAATCGTCTTATCCGCAACGGCTGGCGCTGCTCAGGCAGCCCCGGGTGATGTCACTGTGGGCGTTGGTGCTTCTCTGACACAGGGTTTCGGTCTTGAGGTTGGTTATGCGATGACAGAAAGCCTGACACTGCGTGGTGCTTATTATGGTGCTAACCTTGATGAATCTGAAGATATTGATGGCATTGATTTTGATATCGAGCTGGATATGCAGAATGTCGGTGCTTTTGTTGACTGGAAACCGATGGCAGACTCCGGTTTTCGTGTATCTGTGGGTGTAATCTCTAACGGTAACGAGCTGACTGCAACGTCAAGCTCAAGTAATAGCTACGATATCGGTAATACAACTTATACCGCAGCTCAGGTAGGTACGCTGACGGGTGAGATTGGTTTTGATTCCATGGCACCTTATCTGAGCCTGGGTTATGACGCTAACCTGACCGATAACCTGGTACTGGGTGCTGATCTGGGGGTTATCTTCCAGGGTTCCCCTGACGTGACTTATTCTGCGACAGGTGCACTGGCAAGCGATGCGGCTTTCCTGGCCGACTTGCAGCGTGAAGAAGATAACGCACAGAGCGATATTGATGACTTCAAATACCTGCCGGTTGTGAAAATTGCGCTGAGCTACCGCTTCTAAGCAGTCCAATAAAGTCTGATCGCTAAAAAAGAGCCATTAATTTATCGTCAACGGCTCTTTTTTAATACTCATGAGTCAGTAAAAACCGGGAAATGGCTTTTACTTCTTAGGGGCGTGAAACAGCAGGTAAAGATCAATCAGCAGGTCCGGAATCTGACCGGACATTTCTTCGCTCAGCGACTTGTCGTTACGCATAGACGCCATCTCTTTATCTTCCATAAAGAGCTCGGAGGCAACCATAATCGGCAGCATCAATTCTGCCACGGTTTCTTCTTCTTTATGAGCAAACCAGGCCTCTTCATTCATAAAGACACCTTCCATAAAGGCCTGTGACCACCAGGTCAGGCTGGATACGTCTTCATCGTCTTCCGGCTCCAGTGTCAGTTCACAGGGCAGGTCAATTTCCTGATCACTGTAAAGGTTGCTGTTAATCAGTCGGTACAGGCGGCGCAGCATCTCCATAATGCGATCATGCTGATCCTGGGACTGCCACAGTGGGTCGCCATCAAAGACCAGTTCACTCCATTCCTGCTCTGTTACAGCTTTTGGGCTGATATTACAGGCGGTAAAAAGGCCATGAACACCGACCAGATCCAGAGAATCTTCAGATACAGCATCGGAGTATAAGAAGTTTTCCAGCTCGTCCAGTTCAGCATCGGACAGCTCGGTATGAGTCAGTGCATTCATTGCAGGATCCCGTCTATTGATTAACCCGGTGGATTCTATCCCGAAACCTTAAGCAATTCAGCTTTATTTGCGGATTAATACATAATTGAGCGGATGACACTCAGGGCCTCATCACGGATAATGCCAACCCATGATGAACAAGGCACAGCAACTCCTCAAAGACGTTTTTGGTTACGAACAATTCAGAACCCCCCAGGCAGAGGTGATCGAAACTCTGCTGTCAGGCCAGGATGCGCTGGTGGTGATGCCAACCGGGGGAGGGAAATCGCTTTGTTATCAATTGCCTGCCTTACTTCGTCCGGGTGTGGCGGTGGTTGTATCCCCTCTGATTGCCCTGATGCAGGATCAGGTTTCAGCCCTGTCCCAGTGGGGCATCAGCGCCGGTTGTCTTAATTCGTCTGTAGATTATCAGCTGATTGTTGAAACTGAGCAGCAGCTCAGAGCAGGCACTCTGGATCTGTTATATATAGCGCCGGAGCGTTTATTACAGCCGCGTACCCTTGATCTGCTCAGTCAGTGCCAGATTGCGCTTTTTGCGATTGATGAAGCCCACTGTGTATCCCAGTGGGGGCATGATTTCAGGCCGGAATATTTACAGCTTTTTAAACTGCGTGAGCGATTCCCCGGCGTGCCCCGTATCGCCCTGACCGCAACGGCGGATGAACGTACCCGTCAGGAGATTATTAATCGGTTGGAGCTGACCGATGCAGTACGCTTTGTACAGGGTTTTGACCGGCCTAATATTCGTTACCGCATTGGTCAGAAAGACCGTGCTAAAGAGCAGTTGCTGAAGTTTCTGAAAGACGAACACCCTAAAGATGCCGGTGTGGTTTATTGCCTGTCGCGTAAACGGGTCGAAGAAACGGCCGCCTGGCTCTGTGAAAAAGGCTTTGATGCTTTGCCTTATCATGCGGGTTTACCGGCTGATCTGCGTAATCATAATCAGCACCGTTTTCTGAACGAGGAAGGGGTGGTCATTGTCGCGACGATTGCCTTTGGCATGGGCATTGATAAACCTAATGTGCGTTTTGTGGCCCATCTGGATTTACCCAAAAGTGTAGAAGCTTATTATCAGGAAACCGGGCGTGCCGGGCGTGATGGCCAGCCTGCGGATGCCTGGATGGTTTATGGCCTGCAGGATGTGATTTTTTTACGCCAGATGCTGGCAGCTTCCCAGGCGAATGATCTGCATAAACAGGTTGAGCAGCAAAAGCTGGAAGCCATGCTGGGGCTGTGTGAAATCACCAGTTGCCGCCGTCAGGCATTGCTGGCCTATTTTGGTGAAACTGAGCACCCACCCTGCGGCAACTGTGATACCTGTCTGGAGCCGGTACCCGTCTGGGATGGCACTGAGGCGGCGCGTAAAGCCCTGTCAGCGGTCTATCGTACCGGTCAGCGTTTTGGCGTGACTCATATTATTGAAACCCTGATCGGTAACCGGCCTGACCGGGTGGTGCAGCTGGGGCACGATAAGCTTTCGACCTTTGGTATTGGTAAAGAGCTGGATAAAAAACAGTGGCGTTCGGTCTTTCGCCAGTTGGTAGCAAGGGCTTATCTGAGTGTGGATGCGGCCGGTCATGGTGTATTGCATTTAACCGATAAATGCCGTCCGGTGTTAAAAGGGGAAGAAGCCTTAGAGCTGCGTAAAGATCAGCGTAAACAAACAGGTTACAGCCGTAATCAGGGGCCACAGAATAAACTCGAAGCTGAAGACTTTGCGCTCTGGAATGCCCTTAAAGCTATGCGTAAAACCCTGGCGGATGAAAACGAAGTACCACCTTATGTCATTTTCCATGATGCAACGCTGATGGAAATGGTGATGTACCGACCCCTGAGTCATGAGCAGTTCAGGCGTCTGAACGGCGTCGGGCAGCGTAAGCTGGATCTCTATGGTGATCAGTTTATTGAGGTGATTGAGGCGCAGCAAACCCGGCCTGAGGCTGATCAAAATCACCAGGCGGGTCAGTCCGTTTTGCTTTATAAAAGCGGCATGACGATTGAGCAGGTGGCCCGTCAGCAGCGGCTTTCATCTAAGGTGATCTACGGGCATTTAGCGCAGGCTATTCAGCAGGGAGAGCTGGCTTTAACGGATGTGATAGATTTGCCTGCCGCTGAGATTCGTCATGTGGAACAGGTGATTCACGAATGCCAGCTTGAGTATGGCCATGCCCTTAAACCAGTGTATGACCAGCTGGCCGGGGTTTACGAGATGGGTGTGTTGCGTTGTATTAAAGCAGGTTTACAACTCTGATGGATGAGGCAGGCCTGGGTGGTTTGTTTCTGAGTGGGTTTATTTCTTCAACGCTGCTGCCCGGCGGTTCAGAAGCGTTATTCAGTTGGATGTTGCACCAGGGAGAACAGGCGGTATTACCTCTGTTTATTGCTGTTACCCTCGGTAATGCGCTGGGTGGCATTGTAACCTTTCTGATGGGCGCCTGGGCTGCAAAGTCTTTCCCTCTTAAAACCCTGGATAAACCGGAGCATCTGCGGGCAAAAGACTGGCTGGAACGTTTTGGTCCTTATGGCTTGCTGTTGTCCTGGCTGCCGATTGTGGGTGATCCGCTGTGTTTTATGGCGGGTTGGTTGCGTGGTCATTTTCTTTTATCCGCACTCATGATTACACTGGGTAAAGGGGCACGTTATCTGGTACTGATACTGCTGTTTGCCTGACAGAGAGCAGACTTGCTTTGAAAACAGAGGTTTTATGCTGAACGCGGTGACCTTTCGAAAATTACGTATCCTTATTCTATTGCTCTTGCTTGCGGTAATCGGGCTGAATACCTGGTTATCCATTGTGCGGGTGACCGACTGGAAAGACAGCTTGTGGGTGGTGATTTATCCCATTAATGCCGATGGCCGGGCGAGCACTCAGCATTATATTAATGCCTTAGAGGAAGAACACTTTGAGGATATGGAGCTGTTCCTTGAACGTGAATCCCTGCGTTATGGCATTACGCTTGATAAACCCTTGGAAGTGAAACTGGCACCGCCCTTTAACGCACAGCCCCCCGTAGTGCCAGAAAACCCCAGCCTTGCCATGAACGTGCTCTGGAGTTTGAAAATGCGTTACTGGTCCTGGGTGAATGATAACTGGGTTGGCCCTGCGCCGGATATTCGTATTTACATGCGGTTATTCGCACCCAACCATCACCACAATCCGGGGCATTCCTTAGGGCTGCAAAAGGGC
This sequence comes from Pontibacterium sp., assembly GCA_049599735.1. Classification (GTDB taxonomy): domain Bacteria; phylum Pseudomonadota; class Gammaproteobacteria; order Pseudomonadales; family Balneatricaceae; genus Pontibacterium. The sequence continues at coordinate 9,450 of JBMYOX010000017.1, forward strand.
ATGATCGGGCTGGTTAATGGTTATGCCAGTGTGGACTATCAGGCACAGAACAATTTTGTGGCCCTGCACGAGTTGATGCACACCCTGGGCGCATCAGATAAATACGATATGGCGACTAATCTGCCACTCTGGCCTGAAGGTTATGCAAATCCTCATCAGTCACCCTTGTTACCCCAGCGACAGGTTGAAGTAATGGGCGGGCGTATGATGATTCATCAAGGGGTAGCCGTTATGCCCGAAAGTCTCAGGTCGGTTATTATCGGGCCTCAGACCGCCCACGAAATTAACTGGTGATCCGGTTCCGGGATCAGGCAATAGTCCGTTATCAGACGATGTTGAAGGTGTTTAGGCGAAGCGCTGAAATTACGCTATAATTCGCGCCTTTCTAATCTTTGAATCTCGCCGAACATGACTGATACAGCTGCCGTAGAAACACCGGATAAAAAATTAAAAACCCGCATGAATAAGTTGCAGAAACGTCTGCGTCGCGACGTGGGGCGTGCCATCGAAGATTTTAATATGATCGAAGACGGCGACAAAATTATGGTGTGCCTGTCAGGTGGCAAAGATTCTTATGCCATGCTGGATATTTTGCGTAATCTGCAAAAAAGTGCGCCGGTCAGTTTTGAGCTTGTAGCGGTCAATCTGGATCAGAAACAACCGGGCTTTCCCGAACATATTCTGCCTGAATATCTGGAATCTATCGGCGTTGAGTTTCATATTGTCGAGCGTGATACCTATTCCATTGTTAAAGAAGTGATTCCCGAAGGGAAAACAACCTGCAGCCTGTGTTCCCGTCTGCGCCGGGGTACTTTGTACGGTTTTGCGGAGAAAATCGGTGCCAACAAGATCGCTCTGGGCCATCATCGCGATGATATTCTGGAGACGTTCTTCCTGAATATGTTCTATGGCGGTAAGCTGAAATCTATGCCGCCCAAGCTGGTATCGGATGACGGTAAAAACATGGTGATCCGCCCTCTGGCTTATGCCCGTGAAAAAGACATTGCCGAATACGGTGACTTAAAAGAATTCCCGATTATTCCCTGTAATCTCTGTGGTTCTCAGGACAACCTGCAACGCCAGGTGATTAAAGAAATGCTCAATGGCTGGGATAAAACCCATCCGGGCCGGATTGAAACCATGTTCCGCTCCCTGCAGCATGTTGTGCCCTCTCACCTTGCAGATACTGAGTTGTTTAACTTTAAAGACCTTGAGCGGGGTTATGCCCACGGCATTACCGGTGACAGCACAACAAATACAGTTGATGCCCGCCAGTCTGAAGCCCAAAAAATGCCGGAAATGATCGATATACTGGCGCTTTAATCGAACCCCTGAGGGCGAACGCGTTGAATATAAATGTCTTATTATTAGCGTTCTGCCAGGCGCTGCTGACCACCGGTAATATCCTGCTGGTCTCTGTCACCGCGTTGATTGGCCGGGATCTGGCACCGAGTGCGGCCATGACCACGCTGCCGGTGGCGATGCAGTTTGTTGGTTTGATGGCGGCGACTATTCCAGCCTCCCTGATAATGAAAAAAATCGGGCGCAAAAATGGCTTTTATCTGGGTAACAGTATCGGTATTGGTGGTGCTGTTGCCTGTATCATTGCGCTGTCTGGTAATCAGTTTCCGCTTTTTTGTCTGGGCACTTTTTTGCTGGGCATTGGCATTGGTTTTGGCACGCTTTACCGTTTTGCAGCGGTGGAAGTGTGCAAGCCGGATCAGAAAAACCGGGCGATTTCTCTGGTGATGGCCGGCGGTATTATTGCCGCGATTGCCGGGCCAACTTTAGCGATATCAAGCCAAAAATGGGTTGATGTGCCTTTTCAGGGGGCTTTTATTGGTTTGCTGGGGCTCTATGTGCTGGCGCTGGTATTGCTGAGCCTGATCCGTATTCCCCCGGCGCCGGCGGATGAACACAGCGGCCCGGCGCGCCCGATCCGTGAAATTATGGCCCAGCCGGATTTTATCACCGCGGTTGTGGTGGGCATGGTGGGTTATGCGGTTATGAACCTGCTGATGACCGCAACACCGCTGGCGATGGATCGTTGTGGTTATAGCTTTGGCTCAGTGGTTAATGTGATTGAATGGCACGTACTGGGTATGTTTGTGCCTTCTTTTTTTACGGGTTCACTGGTTAATCGTTTTGGTATTAAAACCATCATTTATACCGGGGCGCTTTTACTGATTGGCTGTATTCTGATTAACCTCACAGGCACTAGTGAATGGCACTTTTTTACTGCCTTGTTACTGCTGGGTGTGGGCTGGAACTTTATGTTTATTCCGGCGACGCAGATGCTGGTTGGCACTTATAAACCGGCAGAAAAATCTAAGTCCCAGGCGGCTAATGAGTTTCTGGTCTTTGGTATGGTGACCCTGTCTGCACTCACCTCCGGCTGGCTGGAGGCGAGTCTGGGCTGGTTTACTATGAACTGGATGATGCTGCCGGTTGTGCTTTGGGCGGTGGCTGTTGTTTACGTAATGGGGCGTAAAGCTGAAGCCCAGACAGAATCACGGGTACAAGTTTAGCTGTCGGGTTAGCGACAGCATCTGCTAACCGGCATAAATATCAAAAAAGAAATACAGCGTAATCGCGGTGCTGGCCGCGATTACAAAATACCTCACCGTTTTCTGGGGCAGCGTACGCGACAGGTGGGCGGCCATATAACCACCGGTTAACGTACCCAACAAAACCAGCGTACCTTCATACCAGGCAATAGCGCCATCATAAATAAAGAGCGCAATGGCGATCAGAGACACCGCTGAAGAGACCAGCAGCTTTAGTCCGTTCATGGCATTCAGGTTGGTATAACCTGCCAGTGCCAGGTAACTCAGGGTGATAATACCCAGCCCCGCATTAAAGAAGCCACCGTACAGGCAGACTGCCAGCAGTAATAACATCAGCAATAAGGCACCTACAGAAGAAGCATGTCGGTGATGTGAGCTGAGTTGTTTAAGTGCGTTGTTTAACTGTGCGCCAAAAATAAACAGCAGGGTGGCAAATAAAAGCAACCAGGGAATGGCTTCACGAAACAGGGTTTCGGGGGTTTGCAGCAGCAGCCAGGCACCTGCAATACCGCCGACCAGGCTGATCAGAATAAACCTGGGTAGCTGTTCTTTATGGGCTTGCAGATCTTTACGAAAGGCATAAGTGCCACTCATATAACCGGCACAAGAGGCAAAGGTATTAGTGGCATTGGCGCTGATTGGCGGGATACCCACAAAAAGCAGGGCAGGGAAGGTAATAAAGCTGCCACCTCCGGCGATGGAGTTAATCACACCGCCAAAAAAACCGGCAACAAACAGAAATATTAATTCAAAAAACACGGCTGACCTGAGATATGAAGATTAAAAAAAGATCATAACATCGCAGTTAGCTTGCCAGATATAAACAGATTGGCACCTGCCGGGATGACAGATGGTTCGGCTTAATCATTTGGTTGGCTTTTGCTAATCCAGGTCACACAGTTCGGGGTACTTACCCTTGATGCCTTTGTATGCTTTTCTTATCTCAGCAATATCACCCTCAACATCACCGGTGGGATAAAAAGTTGGTAAAAACCCGCCCACTTTGCGCTCATAGTCCAGATAACCCAGTGCGATAGGCACACCGGCACCCTGAGCAATATAATAAAACCCCGTTTTCCAGCGACTGACTTTTGAGCGGGTGCCTTCCGGAGGAATAGTGACCACCAGACGTTCACTGCTATTAAAAACATCAATCATTTGTTGTACGCGATTATTGGCAGAAGAACGGTCAATCGCAATGCCGCCTAACCATCTCATCACAGGGCCTGCCGGGCCTTTAAACAGTGAATCTTTGCCCATCCAGTAAATTTCAAAATTATGGATAAAGGCCATGGCCAGCATAATCGGGAAATCCCAGTTACTGGTATGGGGTGCACCAATAACCACGTATTTCGGCTCAGCAGGTGGCTGGCCTTCCAGTGTCCAGCCTGAGAGTTTAAGTCCGGCCCTGGCGATCAGTGTGAAAAGTGGTTTGATGATGGGTGTGTTAAAGATGGTTCTGCGCACAGGAGACTCCTTTTAATAGTCTTCGGCAAGTCTATGGTAATAAGCCCGGACCAGCGGATTAACAGGTGCGACTAAAAAGGTCATGGAAAGGGTACGTGAGACCTGTTTGCGGGTGATTTTAACTTTATGATCAGGGTTGAGCAGGTCCGGGTCCTGTTCAGCCAGTTTCAGGGTTCTGATTGCAAAATAGAGCGGTGCCAGGCAAAACAGGCGGATGCGGTACTGACTGCGGGGTAGCTGAGTGCAATATTGCAGCGCATCGTTAAGGTGGCCACGGGCCTTATTAATCAGGTGTTGCATCACGGCTTGCGCCGCTTGTGCCTGTGTCGGATCGAGCAGGTTTTCAACGTTAATACCGTATTGTTCACACAGTTGTCTGGGTACAAAACTCCAGTTTCTCTGGCGGTCATCGGCGACATCTTTAATGATGTTTGTTAGCTGTAAACCCAGCCCAAAAGAGGTGGATAAGGCCTTAAGGGCTTTATAGTTTGAATCACTTAAGCAGCCCTGATGCTGCCGGAATAGGTCAGTGAGCAGGTGGCCAACGGTGCCGGCAACATAATAACAATATTGATCAAGATCCTGTTCGGTCTCCAGTGCCTGTAAGTGGCTATGGTCTGCGCTGCTGTTATAGGTTTGTGCAAAGTCGGCCATGCCTTCACACATTTCAGTGATCCAGGGCAGTATGGCGGCTTTCTGGCTCTCAGGCAGTGCCTGGTAGCACGCCATCACCCGCTGGCAGTCTGCAGCCATGATTTCATCGGCATTAGCAGGTTCGGTAAATGCAGCCCGAACGGCCGGGCAGTCAATTTTTTGATCTTTCAGGCTTTGCTTAAATGCGGCTAATAATTCGGTTTTACGGTTGACCGGCAGGGTAGGGCTGTCTTCAATGGTATCGGCAATACGACAGAGTAAATAAGCCAGTAAAATAGCCCGCTCCAGGGGTTTGGGGAGCAAGCCGATACAGGCCGCAAAGGTACGGCTGACCAGCGGCAGTTGCTCTGCGCAGAATAGATAGTTGGCTTCAGTGCTATGGCCGGACAGAGGATCGGTGGGTGTTGACGTGCTTGCAGGTAAAACCATAAAGATCCAGTGAAGACAGCGAAGAGTCTGTGCAGCATAAAAGCCCTGTTTTTGAAAGTAAACGGTTATTGAAAATTCGTTTGTGCCTGTTTGTCTTTTTCAGGCTTATGTACGGGCTTGTTAGCACTGCAATGGCAGTTACGGCCTTTGGCTTTTGCCTGATACAGGGCGTGATCAGCGGCGCTTAACATGGTTTCCACAGTGTCACCGGGTTGCACAAAGTAACTGCCGGCACTGACTGTCATACCGGGAGTTTCACTGCCTCCAGATTGCAGAAACGAGCTATTAAATAACGCCAGCCTGATACGTTCTGCTAACTGAGTTAATAAAGCGGGTTGGCTGGTCTGGACCAGAACCAGAAATTCGTCACCGCCCCAGCGTGAGGCATAATCATAATCACGCAGGATGTCCTGTATCTGGCCGGAGAGTTGTACCAGCACTTTATCGCCTGTGCCATGGCCATAGCAGTCATTGATTTGTTTGAATTCATCAACATCAAACCATATCAGCCCAAAACCACGTGCTTCGCGTTTAAATAAATGCAGTTGTTTATCAAGCCTGGCCTGCATTCCCCGGCGGTTTAGCAATCCGGTCAAATGATCAGTCTGACTGATAGCTTCCAGTTGCCGGGTACGCTCCTGAACCTGCTGCTCCAGTGTTGTTTTAGCGTTCTGAATGGAAAGCGCCATGGTATGAAAATTTGACATCAGGCGGCCAATTTCTCCGCTTGTATGATGATGTTTAAGTGTACCGGGGCACTGGCCTTCGGAAAGTGCAGTGGTGGCGTGCTCTAAGTGTTTTAATGGCTGTATAACATAGTGATTTAAGGCGAAATGAACGATCCACAGCGCCAGCAAAAACATAATGGCAAAGGTTAAAAGGATAGCGGTGAAATTACTGGCGGGCAGAACAACAGCGATATCCAGCAGTGTAATGTCAAACCAACCTATTTCAGGCAGGTAGGCTATGCCTGCAAGGTATTTTTTACCATCAATGCTTACAAATTGGGTAAGTACGCGATCGGGCTGATGCTCCAGGTCTTTCATAATAGCCTGAATGGCACGTTGGTCATCCGGGTTATTTAAAAGCTGTGTAAACGTTTTTTTATCGGCCGCCGCTTTTGTAATGCTGGCAAAATCAATCAGCGTCTGATCACGGTGCAACTGAATGGCACCGTCATGGTCGGTATAGATATTTGTGATGCCCGGCTCTTGCTGAATAACCACGTGATTGATGAAATCTGTCAGGTCCAGACCGGTACCAACGACCCCGGCGATGTCACCCTGATCACGTAACAGCACATCTATCCAGAGTTTTGTCACGCCTAATTCAGCATCCGGATTAACGTTGACGTGCAGATCACGGTTCTGATCAATAATATGGTAAAACCAGCGGTCAGCAGGACGCTCAGGCTGCAGGTTATAGCGATGCTGTTTACCGGCATAATCATTAGCCGCATTATTGTAGTAATAGTCCCCGGTTTTAAGAAAGGCGACGAAATAATTCTGATCTTTGAAATTTTTGCGAAAGCGCTCCATTTCAGCGATGGCTGCTTTTTTATGATCAGGATCTTGCGGGTTTTTTGCCCAGGCGATTAAGCGCTCGGAGCTGGCGAACTGCTGTGCCAGCGCCATTTCGCGTATAATAGGCTGCAAGGTGCGGCTCTTGTCGTAGAGTACCTGTTTCTCGGCATAACGAATTGCCCACTCTTCAACAATGGACTCTGATAGTTGCTGCACCAGTCCCCAGACGATAGCAGCAGAAAGCAGAAACAAGCCCGGTATCAGCAACATAAAACGTGGTTTGAGATTCATAGCCCCTGATCATCCGTCTTTGAGTTAACATCCTGTTCGTCTGAACCCGTAACCTACAGCAGATCTTCAAAGTACGGTTTATCTTCAAATCAGCTTACGCTTTTTTTATTGTTTGTTAAATAAGCCATCGGTTTAAGTGGTGCTGACACTGCCCGTTTGCCACGGGCTGTGTCATTATTGATGCCTTAATTTAGGGGGATCTATGAAGAGTTACCTGTTTTCTACAGACAATGAGCGCGGCGGCGTTATTTTGTGTGATATTGATACCCTGGAAGAAGCGGTGGTTTATTTACAAAACCGCTTTGATGGTGTGGTGCGGGTGGAAGAAGGGCGAAAATACTGGTCTGAAACTGAAGGCTTTGGTGAGTTGCTTCCGGCCAGGCCTGAGTCATCGTCTGAATCTCCGGTACCATAAAGGGCTTTAACCTCAGGGCGTTCGTTTGTTCTGTGTCTGTTATCTGCCTTGCAGCCTGAGACAGAGCCGCATTTACTATAAGCGGACGGCTGATTCCAGTCGGTTGTGTGGGTGCAATCGATCACTTCAATACACTGAATGGCCATTTCACTGATACTCAAAACAATTATTGAGTGATTAATTTTACATCTCTGTAAGTCAGTTTGATGACAAGTTGCGTGATCACAAATATGTCGTAAGCTGTTTATTCAATCACGGCGCTCGCCGCTTAATTCACTAAAAACGTAAGAAGGACCTGATGTTCCAGATCTATCATTCGAATGCACTGGATGTGCTTAAAAATGTCCTGGTTACCCTGATCCGGAGTCAGCCGTTATCTGATCCTTTTGCCCGGGAAAAAATTCTGGTGCAAAGCCCGGGCATGGCGCAATGGTTAAAGCTTGAGCTGGCAGAAGCGCAGGGCATCGCGGCGGGTACCGATTTTCCCATGCCAGCCTCTTTTTTATGGCAAAGCTTTTCTGATGTGCTTGAAACCGTGCCGCAGCGCTCGGCCTTTGATAAACAGGCAATGGCCTGGAAGCTGATGGAAATTTTGCCGCCACTGCTGGATCACCCTGAATTCTCAGACCTTCAGCGCTACCTTGCTGAGGATACAGGCCGTTTTAAGCTTTATCAGCTGTGTTTAAAAGTGTCGGATACCTTTGATCAGTATCTGGTATACCGGCCCGACTGGATTGCCGACTGGGAGTCGGGGGGCAACTTGTCCGCTGAAACACAACCCTGGCAGCCACTCCTGTGGCGGGCGCTGGTGGCGCGCACACAGGCACTGGGCCAGCCGCACTGGCACCGGGCAAATATGTTTGCTGCGTTTGTGAGTGCGATGGCGGATAAGCGTAATAAAGACAAACTGCCCGAGCGTTTGTTTGTCTTTGGCATATCAGCGTTGCCGCAGAATTATCTCGAAGCACTGGCGGCGATGGGTAAACAAATTGATGTGCATTTAATGGTGACTAACCCCTGCCAGTATTACTGGGGGGAGATTATCGATCAGTCGCAGATTGCCCGCCTTAACCGGCGCTGGTTTGATAAGCCGGGTACAGATCTGAGTACCTATTTTGATCATGGCAATCCGTTGCTGGCATCAATGGGTAAGCTGGGGCGTGATTATTTAGTGCAATTACAGGCCTTACAAACGTCAGAAATCGAAGCTTTTGCAGAGATTAACCGCGACAGTCTGTTGCACCAGCTACAGGCCGATATTCTGTCCCTGGATGACCGGGCTCGTTTCCCAACCGAACCTGAGGCTTTTAAGAGCAGTCATCATAAAACCCTGACCGAAAGGGGAGATCATTCTATTGATCTGCATAGCTGCCACAGCCCTTTGCGCGAAGTGGAAGTGCTGCATGATCAGTTGCTGGCGCTGTTTGAAGCAGATCCTGAGCTCTCGCCACGGGATCTGATTATTATGATGCCGGATGTGGCGACTTATGCGCCTTATGTGGATGCAGTTTTTGGCAATGCACCGCCGGAGCGTTATATCCCGTTTTCGATTTCCGACCGCTCAGGCCAGCAGGAAAACCCGCTGTTACATAGCTTTTTACGTTTTATTAATCTGGCCGATAGCCGGATGACGGTCTCTGAAGTACTGGAGTTGTTGGAAGTGCCGGCGGTGATGCGTCGCTTTGGGCTGGACCAGGCCGGATTTTTGCGCTTGCGCCATTGGGTAGCCGAGGTGAATATTCGCTGGGGGCTGGATACGGATCAACGCAGCCAGTGGGATTTACCGGCCTTTGAACAGAACAGTTGGCAGTTTGGTTTAAAGCGTATGCTGGCCGGTTATGCCCTGGGTGATACGGGGAGCCTCTGGCAGGGCATTTCGCCTTATGGCGAAGTGGAAGGGCTGGAAGCCAATTTGCTGGGCAAACTGGCCGATTTTGTCGATCTGTTGCAGTGGTGCGCACAGACCTTTACGGGCGATAAAAGCCCGGCTGAATGGATCGAACAGATTAACCGCTTGGTAGAACTCAGTTATCTGGCAGAGGAGACGGATGAAGTCGCCCTGGATGTGATCCGCCAGGTTATGCTGAAATTACAGGAGCAGGTTCGCGATGCCGGTGTTGTTCAGCCGTTGTCTGTGCAGATTCTGAGAGATTATCTGAACACCGGCCTGGATAAGGGCAGTTCCGGGCAGCGTTTTATGATGGGGGCGGTGAACTTTTGTACCTTGATGCCCATGCGCTCAATTCCTTTTAAGGTAGTCTGTCTGCTGGGCATGAATGACGGTGATTATCCGCGCAGCATGGCTCCCATCGGCTTTGATCTGATGTCAGATCAGGTACGCCGGGGTGATCGTTCCCGGCGGGATGATGACCGCTACCTGTTTCTCGAAGCACTGCTGTCGGCTCAGCAAGCACTCTATATCAGCTACGTGGGCCATTCGATTCAGGACAATACTGAAAAAGTGCCTTCCGTACTGGTCAGTGAGTTGGTGGAATACCTGGCGCAGGCTTATGTGTTTCCCGAAGACGTAACACTGAATATTGATAAAAGTGCCGAAGCGTTTAAAGCTGGCTTATTAACGGAACACCCTCTGGCACCTTTTAATGCTGACTATTTTCAACCGGAGGAAACGGCACCCCTGTTTAGTTATGCTTCCCAGTGGCTGACTGCGGCTCAGGCGAAACCTCAACCGGTTAAACGTTTTATCTCCTCAGATTTAAGTGCTGAAAAACCGGAAGAGCTGGAACTGAGCGAATTGCTGCGGTTTTTCCGCAAGCCTTGCCAGTATTTTTTCACCCGGCGTTTAAAAGTCTATTTTGATATTCGCGAAGAAGGGGCGGAAAACGATGAACCTTTTAAAGTGGAAGGGCTGGCGAATTATCAGTTAAAAACCCGTTACCTGGAGGCGGCACTGGAGAATCGTTGCTTGTCTCAGGTGGGTGAGCAAGTACTGGCAGAAGGTTTGATGCCGGTGGCACAGAGCGGTGTGCTGGTGTTATCTAAAGTCCGTAAAGATTGTGCAGAGCTGGCTGAAAAAATTCAGGCCTTTATGCCGGAGCCTGCCCATCGCCGGGAGGTGCGCTTGTCCCTGGATGATATTTTGTTAACCGGCTGGCAGGATGGCTGGCATGCTAATACCTTGTTGCGTTATCGGCCCGCCAACGTGCAGGGTTATGACCGCCTGCTGGGCTGGATTGAACATCTGGTGGCCTGTGCCTGCTTTACGGATGTTGAGGCTAGTGTACACCGGGGTTTATCTACCGCCGTTACCTTTAAACCTCTGCCTCAGGATGAGGCACACCGCCTGCTGTTGCAATTAATCGCCGTTTATCTGGAAGGGCAAACCCGGCCGCTGCCGTTTGAGCCGGGTGTTGCCTGGGCTTATCTCAGTAAGCTTGAAAAAGGTGAAGACCGCGCCCGGGCTGAGGCCGTGCAACGTTTTGAAGGTGGCTTTAATGGCTACGGGGCGGTGCAGGATGCTTACCTGCGCCGGGTCTATCCTGACTACGGCAGCTTTGAGCCCGGATTTATGGAACAGATTGAACAGATTATGACACCTATGATGCCATGGATGGAGGATGCCGGGGATGACTGATTTATTGCCACTGGAGCCACTGCGTTTTCCCCTGAACGGTCAGCGGCTGATTGAAGCCAGTGCCGGTACCGGTAAAACCTATACGATCACTGCACTTTATTTGCGCCTTTTGCTGGGGCATAACCCGGAAACACCGGTTACCCCGCTGGGGCCTGAACAGATACTGGTTGTGACTTTTACCGAAGCGGCCACAGAAGAGTTGCGGGATCGTATTCGCGCCCGTATTGGTGAGGCACGGCAGGCTTTTTTACTTAACCAGAGTGCTGATCCTTTCCTGACAGCATTAATAGCTGAAACCCATGACAGACAGGGTGCGGTTAAGCTGCTGGAGATGGCGTCTCAGCAAATGGATGAGGCGGCAATTTATACCATTCATGGTTTTTGTCAGCGTATGCTGAAGCGTCATGCCTTTGAAAGCGGGGCTTTGTTTGAAACGGAGTTAACTCAGGATTCTCAGCGTTTGTTACATCAGGCGGTCATGGATTTCTGGCGCAGTGAAATTTATCGCATGGACGCGGCGGTTGCCCCGGCGGTGTTGCAGCTCTGGAAAACGCCCGAAGACCTGAGTGCTGATTTACGCGGCTTCTGGAGTACACCGGAGCTGCAGTTACAGCCGGATTGTGCCGATGAGGATTTAGCCGGTCTGTTAACAACCTTTAATCAGCTGACAGGGCAGTTTAAACAAAGCTGGCAGGATAATACGGATGATCTGGAGACCCTGGTGCGTGATTCCGGGGTAGCTAAAAAGAATTACCGTAAAGATCTGGTGCCTAAGTGGCTGATGGCTATCAGTACGTTTTGTGAGTCTGATCATCAGGCGATGGATAAAAAACTACTGGAGATGATGCAGCGTTTCCGGCAGTCCGTGCTGGATGAGAAATCACCTAAAGGTAATCCGCCTGTCCATGCTTTATTCAGCCAACTGGACACACTGATTGAAGCCCGGGTGCCGGTACGGGAAATTATGCTGACACGGGCTTTTCGTGAGGTGCACCGGCGTTTTGCGCAGCATAAACAGCTGCACAACCTGCTGACCTTTGATGATTTGCTGGCAAACCTGGATAAAGCCCTGCGTCTGGATAAAACGGGCTTGCTGGCCGATGCTATCCGGCAACAGTTTCCGCTGGCGTTGATTGATGAGTTTCAGGATACCGACCCCATGCAATACCGTATTTTTACGCGTATTTACGGTGGGGCTGAGTTTTCGGGTCTGGTGATGATCGGTGATCCTAAACAGGCTATTTATGCCTTCAGGGGCGCGGATATTTTCACCTATATTCATGCCCGCCGACAGGTGGAAGCACCTTATACACTGGATACCAACTGGCGCTCCACTCAGGCGATGGTTGATGCCGTTAATACGGTTTTTTCCAGTGCTGGTGCGCCTTTTATTTATGATGAGGATATTCAGTTTCAGTCTGTGAAGGCCGGTGGTAAATCTGATAAAAAGCCGCTGCGGGTGGCAGGTCAGCCGGTTCCGGCTATGACCTTATGGTTTGCAGAAGATGATGAACCTGTTAACCGAGCGGACTATCTGGCACGTTTTGCCCGTTCAACGGCGATTGAGATTGAGCGTCTGTTGGCGGGTGATACGACGATGGGCGATACACCGTTGCAGGCCGGTGATATTGCGGTGCTGGTGCGTGATCGTTTTGAAGCTGAAGCTGTGCGCGGTGCGTTAACTCAGCTGGGGCGGCCTTGTGTCTATCTGAGTAACCGGGAAAGTGTGTTTGCCACGCAGGAAGGTCAGGACCTGTTAATGATTTTGCAGGCGGTGCAGGAACCTCAGAATGAGCGTTTTGTCAGGGCGGCACTGGCAACGGCTTTATTACATCTGGATGTGGAGACGCTCGACCGTCTGAATCACGATGAACGGGCCTGGGAAGCGGCGGTGTCAGAGTTTACCGACTACCAGCAATGCTGGTTACGTTTAGGTGTACTGCCTATGTTGCATCGTATGTTGCAGCGCCGACAGCTATCGGATGTTTTACTGGGCCAGCCCGAAGGCGAGCGTCGCCTGACGGACTTGTTACATCTGGGCGAGCTATTGCAGGGCGCCAGTACCGAAGTAGAGGGCAGTGCGGGTTTGTTACGCTGGTATGTGGAGCGACTAAGTGCACCGAATGGCAGCGCGGAAGACCAGCAGTTGCGTCTGGAAAGTGACCGTAATTTAGTGACCCTGGTCACTATCCATAAATCCAAGGGGCTGGAATACCCGGTCGTGTTTCTGCCTTACCCTTGCTCCATGCGGGAAAGCAAACAGGCGCTTTATCACAATGATGCGGGTGAGGCTGTGGTTGATCTTATGGCGGCGGATGAGGCCATGGCGCTGGCGGAAAAGGAACGCCTTGCTGAAGATTTGCGTCTGTTGTATGTGGCTTTAACCCGGTCTGTTTATGCCTGTTATATGGGTGTGGCGGATGTGAAAATTGGCAGGAAAAAAGACCAGCTTAAAAAAACTGCACTGGGTTATCTGTTGCTACAGGCGGGCAGAGCATTGCCTGAAGCTCTGGAACATCTGGCAGAGCTCAATAGTGCCATTTTGGTAACACAGCCGCCGGATACGCTGCCTCAGCCGGACCTGTTCAGTGCTGAAGCGGATATCGGCATGACACTTTGTGCACGCCAGTTTGAAGGAAAAATTGCCAGAGACTGGCGTGTGACCAGCTATTCTGCCCTTAGTCGTCATGGTAGCCAGGCTTATCTGCCTGAGATACCGGGACTGGATCTGGAAGTTGCGGCTGAGCAACCGGACCTGCCGGAGGGGCAGCAGGATATTTTCAGCTTTCCTAAAGGTGCACGAGCCGGTACGTTTTTACATGGTATTTTTGAACAGATCGACTTCCCCACGGCGGGTGGTGAGCCGTTGCAGGGGCTGTTAGAGGAACGGCTGGCCCTGGAAGGTTATGCATCCGACTGGGGTGAGACACTGGAAACCCTGGTGGCTGATGTGCTGGATACAGAGCTGAAGGATGACGGGCTGCGATTGCGTGATTTGAGCATGGAGGATAAACAGGTCGAAATGGAATTTTTATTATCCGTGAAGGGTTTGAATTGTGACGATCTGGAGCAGCTGACAAAAGCTGAAGATGTGCTGTCGGCGCAGGCCGGGTCACTGTCCTTTGAGCGGGTAAATGGCATGTTAAAAGGCTTTATTGATCTGGTATTTCGCCATAATGGGCGTTATTACGTACTGGATTATAAATCAAACCACCTGGGACATCAGCGCGAGGCATACAGTCAGGCGGCGATGGCACAGGCCATGATTGAACACCGTTATGATCTGCAATATCAGCTTTATACCCTGGCACTGCACCGCTTATTAAAATTACGTCTGCCTGACTACAGCTACGCACAACATATGGGCGGTGTCTTTTATCTGTTCCTCCGGGGTATGGGAGAAGGGGATAAAGGTATTTTTCACTGTCGGCCCTCAGAAACGCTGGTGCAGGCTATAGATACTCTTTTTGAGCAGGGAGCGCCATCATGAGTGCATTATTAAGCCGGTTAAAAAGCCTGGTTGAATGCGGTGAGCTGCGGGCACTGGATTACCAGTTCGGGCGTTTTCTTTATGATCAGGGCGCCTCTGATAGTACGGTGCTGGCGGGTGCACTGGTAAGTCTCGGTCTGGCACAGGGTCACGTTTGTCTGAGGCTGAACCGATTGCCGGTACTGCCTGAAAAGTGGCAGCCGTTATTACAGGACTACCCGATAGATTCACTCGGACAGGAAGCGGGACTGATTGGGGCGGGTCATGAAGTTACCCCGCTGGTGCTGGATAACGGGCGTTTATACTTGTATCGCTATTGGGCCTGGGAGTTGTCCGTCTCACAGCAGTTACTGGCCTGTGCCGCCCCTGTTGAGGTTGAGTATTCAACGTTAAAAGTCCAGCTCGACGGACTTTTTAAACCCGATGCCTCTGAAACAGACTGGCAGAAAGTGGCTGCGGCTATTGCCGTGCAGCGACGTTTTTCTGTTATTTCCGGCGGCCCTGGTACGGGTAAAACCACAACAGTGACAAAACTACTGGCCCTGATTGCAAAGCAATATTCAGGGGCAGGCAAAATACCGGTGATTAAACTGGCGGCCCCCACGGGCAAAGCGGCGGCCCGCCTGTCTGAATCCATTGCCGGTGCGCTGGGGCATTTAAATTTATCTGA
Source organism: Pontibacterium sp. (assembly GCA_049599735.1). Taxonomy (GTDB): domain Bacteria; phylum Pseudomonadota; class Gammaproteobacteria; order Pseudomonadales; family Balneatricaceae; genus Pontibacterium. The sequence continues at coordinate 24,551 of JBMYOX010000017.1, forward strand.
ATCGTTGCGTGCATTAATTCCGTCTGAGGCTTCGACCCTTCACCGACTGCTGGGTGTGATTCCCAACAGCCATAGCTTCCGGCATAACCGCAGCAACCCCCTGCATCTGGATATGCTGGTGGTGGATGAAGCTTCGATGATTGATCTACCTATGATGGCGCGTTTGCTGGAGGCTATGCCGGAAAGCGCACGGTTGATTCTGATTGGTGATAAAGATCAGCTGGCTTCAGTCGAGGCGGGCAGTGTCCTGGGTGATATCTGCCAGTGGCCGGGTGAGGCGGGTTATTCAGAGGCTCAGGCGCAGGCACTGGGCCGGTTATGTGATCTTGATGCGCGTGCGCTAACCCGTAACTACAGCTCCCCGCTGGCGGACTCTGTGGCCCAGTTACATAAAAGTTATCGTTTCCATGATCAGAGTGGAATTGGTCATCTTGCCCGGGCGGTTAATCAGGGCTATTACCGGCAGTTTGAACAGGTTATAGCAACCGGATATGACGACATTGAATATCAGGCGCTGGATAAGGCCTGTTATGAAACACTGATCAATCGTACTGCACAGGCATACAGTATTTATCTGAAACAGGTCGCACAGGGCGCTGAAGCGGGTGCCGTGCTGAGCAGCTTTAACCGTTTTCAGTTGTTGTGTGCCTTGCGTGAAGGCCCGTTTGGGGTTGAGGGGCTTAATGAAGTGATACGTGCCCGGCTGGCAAAGCGCGGGTTGGTCAGGGCAGATGGTCAGTGGTACAGCGGTCGTCCGGTGATGATCACCCGCAATGACTCAGTGATGGCATTATATAACGGTGATATTGGCATCACGCTGCCTGATAATGAGGGCAACCTGAAAGTCTGGTTTGAGCAATCGGGCCAGCTGCGCGCGGTGTTGCCGAGTCGATTGCCAGAGCATAATACGGTCTATGCTATGACCGTCCACAAAAGTCAGGGCTCTGAATTTGATCAGGTTCTGTTGTTATTACCGCCGCAGGAAAACCCGGTTGTTACGCGGGAATTGTTGTATACCGGTATTACCCGGGCTAAAAAAACGCTGGCCGTTTATGCAACCGCGCCAGTATTACGCCAGGCAATCCGGCAACCAACAGAGCGCCATGGTGGCCTGGCGGAACGTTTATGGCAGTTATGGCCGTCTGCTTTGTAAGCTAACGGCGGCGCTGCCGTCTTTGCTCATCGGTACGAATACGGACAGGCTTGAGGGCTTTTTCAGACGACTTTTTTGTCTGATAGAGATAAATTCCGGCAGCCAGTGCCAATAGCATGGTAAAAATAATCATATGTCGTTCCCAGTGCCGGTTACAAACCGGTCTACAGATTCGGCATCAAGCGTCAGTACAACAAACTGCACTGTAAACACCCGATACTACAGACTACAGACCCTGTTGATCAATATATTGCTGGAATTCAGTGAAGCCACCGATATGCGCCTGCCCCACAAAAATCTGTGGCACGGTTTCAACGGGTTTGCCTACCGTCTTTTCCAGGTCGGCTTTGCTGATGCCTTCCGCATGAATATCAATATAGCGGAATTCCAGCGACTTGATTTCACAGAGCTGTTTAGCGCGGGTGCAAAATCCACAACCTGGGCGGCCAAAAATAGTAACACGTTTCATAATCGCCTGATCTCCTGCCGGCTTTTAAGTTTGATAAGGGCATTAGAGCACGGCCCCCAAAGGGCCACCAATTAGATCTGTTTATACGCATCATTAGAATCTTTTATCATAGCCCGTTTAATTTAATTTTATGCACAAAAAGCCGGTTGGTAAGGGCTGCAGCAGCTTTTCCCCAAAGGCTGTGGATAAGGTTGTCTGTAAGATTTGGGTAAAGGCATGCAGCCGTGATGAGGCGGCTGCTTTAGTGAATTGATTAAAAAACAACCAGAAATATAACTAATTGATTATTAAGAGTAAAAAATGAATATTTAGAATTTTATTGGCAGAGGCTTGATTATTTTATCAAAAGTTAACAGATGACTTTTTCATTGCGTTGCTGTTTATAATTGAGTTGACGGTTGCTCATCTTTAAAGCAATTATCGGAAATTTATTCAGCTATAACACATTTTTTGAATATTGTTTTGACCTGTCAGTCCCACAGGGTTATAGAATGACAGGTACCTTTTGAGAGCAGACGTTATTTCTATGTTTAGTCCGGTTTCCGTTATCCTGGTTGTCAGCCTCTATATGGCTTTGCTTTTTGCCGTTGCTCAGTGGGTTGAAAAACGCAATAAAACAACCGGTAAGTCTTTCAGCAGCCCCTGGGCTTACGCACTTTCCATTGCGGTGTACCACACGTCCTGGACTTTCTATGGCAGTGTTGGGTTCGCAGCCAGCTCGGGCCTGATGTTTCTGGGTGTCTATATTGGCGGCTTTATCAGTATCCTGTTCTGGCATATCACGCTGCGAAAGATGGTGCAGGCCAAGGAAACCTACCGTATCACCAGTATCGCCGATTTTATTTCCACCCGTTATAACCGCTCGCAACCTATAGCGGCCCTGGTCACCATTATAGCGCTGCTGGGGGTTGTGCCTTATATCGCCCTGCAGCTTAAAGCCGTGATCAGCTCCTTCCGGCTGATGACCGATACCAGTGTCGCCATTGATGACTGGGGCCTGTCCGGCCTGATTGTTACTCTTTTTATGATCGGCTTTACCATTATTTTTGGTGTGCGCCGCCTGGATCCTACCGAGCGACACCAGGGCATGATTTTTGCGCTGGTCGCCGAATGCCTGGTAAAACTAATCGCTTTTCTGGCCGTAGGCCTCTTTGTTACTTTTGTGATGTTTGATGGCTTTGGCGATCTCAGCGAACGGATTCAGGCAGCAGGGCTGGGGCATCTCACCAGCGTTTCCAGCACTGAAAACGCGGGTTCCATGTGGGTTACGCTGATTCTGCTCAGCTTTGTTGCCATTCAGTTGTTACCCCGGCAATTTCATGTGGCGGTTGTAGAAAACACCGATCAGAAACATATCCGTACCGCTATGTGGTTATTTCCGCTTTATATGGTGCTGATAAATTTGTTTGTGGTGCCTATTGCAGCAGCAGGCCTGCTCAGCGGACTTGATGCTTCAAATGCCGATTATTTTGTCCTCCTGCTGCCTCAGATGGCGGGTAATCACACATTATCTCTGCTGGCTTTTATGGGGGGGTTCTCTGCCGCCACCGGCATGATCATTATTACCACGATGACCCTGGCCACTATGGCTTCCAATCACCTGATATTGCCGATTGTGGAGCGCAGCTCTGTGCTTACACCCCTGAGGGGTTATCTGTTGCAGATACGCTGGGCGCTGGTCGCGCTGATCCTGCTGGGCAGTTACTGGTTTACCCTGGAGTTTTCTGAATCTTATATCCTGGTTTCTATCGGGCTGATGTCCTTTGTGGCTATTCTGCAGTTTGGCCCTGCGACTTTTGGTGGCCTGTTCTGGAAGCGGGGTAACAGCACCGGGGCGCTGATAGGGTTAAGCTGCGGTTTTATCGTCTGGTGTTACACCCTGGTATTGCCCACCCTGATAAAACATGGCTGGTTTTCACAGACACTGCTAACTGAAGGGCCGGATGGCATTGCCGTCCTGCGCCCGGAAATGCTGTTTGGTTTAAGTGGTTTTCATCCGGTCACACATGCTGTTTTCTGGTCCATGCTTTTTAATATCGGCGCTTATATTCTGTTCTCCAGGCTCTATCAGCCCAACAAGGGTGAGCGTAATTTCACCACTGAATTTATGTGTGCCATGATGACCCGCACCCAAAGCCGAAAAGCCCGCCCTACCGGGCTCGAAGCTTATATAATGCTGGGCTCCAGACTTGAGGAAGCCCGGAGCCTGCTGGCTGACTACCTGCCGGAAGACAAAGCCACACAAGAGATCGACCATATCGCTGATGATCTTCAGGTGCGGGATAAATCCCATATCACGATTATTGAACTGGTTGAATTCCACCGCATGGTCGAACATGTACTGGCCGGCTCTATCGGTTCCGCCAGTGCCCATAATGCAATGGAAAACCGCATCCGCTACTGCGATAAAGAAGCCGCCGATTTAAAGACCGTTTACAGCCATATCGTCAATGAGCTTCAAAGCCCGGGTTTACCGGGAGAGCCTCATAATTCACCCTCATCCGGGCCCGGCAGTTTTGGCCTGATTGACGAACTTCAAACCAAAATCGATAACCTTCAGGCCAAAATTGATCAGCAGGACAATAAGATAGAAGAGTTGCATCATAAACTGGAGAAGCGCTACGAAGATATTTTCAAATACCGGATTGATGTGCAAAAAACTCATCAGGAAAATGAAGCCCTGCGAAAAGAGCTGAATGAACGGCTGGGACACCCGGAGTCTCAGACGTTCTAAGGCAGGGCCTGGTTATTGGTTATGCAGTTTTCACCCGTGGCAGGGTGAAATAAAAGCTTGTGGCCTCATCCGGGCAGGACTCCACTTTTATTTCACCTTCATGCAGCTCAATAATCTGTTTGCTGATTTTTAGCCCCAGCCCTGTACCCGGCATTTTCTGAGTCGCGGAGCTGCCAATCTGCTTAAATGTCTGAAAAAGCTCACTCTGCTGCTCTGCCGGAATACCCGGACCATGATCCGTTATCGTAATACGTACCTTGTCAGCCTCACATAACATCGAAAGTTCAACGTTACCCTGCTCATAGGAAAACTTCGCGGCGTTAGAAATCAGGTTAGACAGTACCTGCAACAGGCGATGTTCGTCTGCCAGTACCAGTACCGTCTCGTCCGGGCAGGTATACTGCACGGTCAGCCCGCAGTGACATTGCGTACAAAAAGGCTCATTCAGCTCAACTGCTTTATTTAGCAGGGTCACTATATTATAAGGCTGACGGTCTATTTCAAATTTCCCCGCTTCCAGTTTGGCCAGGTCAAGAATGTCATTTACCAGCGACAACAGTCGATCCGAATTGCGAACCGCAATGCCTACCAGTGAATGTTGCTTCTCATCCAGTTGCCCGACTTTATTGTTAAACAGCAGCGACAGTGAGCCGGTAACAGAGGTGAGCGGGGTTCTTAGCTCATGACTGACCATCGAGATAAATTCATCCTTGGCATTATCCAGGCTTTCCAGTTTTTTAATTTTAAGGCGCAGCTCCAGCTGGCTGACCACCTGGCGTGCCAGGGCTTTTAAAGACTGCTGCTGTGAAGCAGATAATGTTCTTGCCTCATTGGCAATTACGCACAGAGTACCCAGCTTAAGGTTATCACTCATCACCAGAGGCACCCCGGCATAAAATTTCACATAAGGTGCACCTGTAACCAGGGGGTTATCAAAAAAACGTTCATCCTGCCCGGAGTCTTCAATCACAAAGACATCATCCTGAAGGATTGCATGGGAGCAAAATGCAACTTCGCGGGGGGTTTCACGTGCATCCAGCCCGTAATGGGATTTAAACCATTGCCTGTCCCGATCAACCAGACTCACCAGCGCTATAGGGGTATCACAAATCTGCGCCGCCAGTGTTGTCAGGTCATCGTAAGCCTGCTCTTCAAGGGTATCCAGGATACCCAGTTCATCAAGCTTACGGATACGTTCAACTTCATTTTCCGGAAAGACCGCCGACTTCATAGTGTAAATCTCACGATAGACTTCATCAGGAATAACAGGCCAGGGTCAACCTGTATGACAGAGGAGCTTAAAGATAAATACTGACTTTTATAGTGCCACATAAATCCGGTCGCTTTGTGATCTATTATAGCAGGGGCCTGAATTTAAAAAATTCACTACAGATTATTGAACAGACTTTAGAATTAAGCCAGGAATAAGCAATGATTCACAGAAGCTTTTTATTGCAAGACAACACCTGCCCTCAACAGTGTTAGAATAGCGCCCGAACCAGCATAGTGCGCTGCAACAAAATCCCTAAAGTACCAGATAAAGCAACAGGTTAGAGTGATTTTTTATTTTTGGCCCATAAACCGGCTATTATCGAAAATTCTTGAACAACTTTGCAAAATATACGGATCGTTTCGGGCAACTTGTTGTCTCATGTGTCTCTGACACTGGCTCCGGGGCCTGAAGCAGGCTACAGATGTGCGCTTCAATTTTTAAATCTCTTAACGGCAGTTCTAATGAAAAAACTACTGATTCTGATCTTTGTTACCTTCTCTTTACCCGTACAAGCCCAAAGTGGACATATCGCCGATGATGTCTCAATTTTTTATCACGGCGGTCCAAGCAATAAATATAGAATTACCGGTCGGGTCAATAGCGGTACACCGGTGACTATTCTCAAACGGGATTCAACAACTAAATATGTTCAGATCAAAACTCCCAAAGGAAAAACAGGCTGGGTTTCTGGCCGTAACGTTGATGCCGGGCCCAGCGTTGTCGATCGCCTGCCTGTCCTGGAAGCAAACCTTAAGAACAGCCAGAGTAAGGTCGTTGAGCAAAGCACGGTTATTGAACAGTTACAGTCAGAACTGACCGCTGTCCGCGAAGAACGCCAGGTGCTCGCCAATGAAGTCGGCACCTTAAAGTCTGAGATAAAAACGTTAAGCTTTCAGATGGAGTCTATGGATGAAAGCAACCTGATGCGCTGGTTCACTCATGGCGGACTGGTTGCCCTGGGCGGGGTTATTCTGGGGCTGCTGCTACGTTCTTTCTCCGGGCGACGCAAGGTACCCTCGTCTACCTGGTAACCGAGCTAACCACTTCTCTGCTCCCTTTCGAAGCGCCCGGCAGGCCCTGATTACCCGCCTGGCGCTTTCTGCTTTTAAGCCGATATTTATAGCGACTTTATCAGTGTTTATGCGGCTGATCGCTTTGGCAGGGACAATGCGGGGGCACGGGGTCCATACCGCCGTCGCTGTAAGGGTGGCACCGCAGAATCCGGCGCAGCCCCAGATAGCCACCTTTTAATACACCGTGGGTTTCTATCGCTTCGATCATATAGTAAGAGCAGCTGGGATAAAAACGACAGTTACTGCCCAGCAGCGGACTGATCAGGTACTGATAAGCACGGATTGGTAAAATAAGCAGCTTTTTCAGCCAGCGGGCCTTACACATAATTGCATGGGTACCAAATGAATAAAGGGAGATTATAGCCTGGTTCAGGCAGCAGGGATCGGAAAAACTACCGGGCATAAGCCCGGCATAAGGAAAGGGGAAGTATGAAAGCAGGTTTCTGCGTGCCACTTCCTGAAAAAAGTCACAGGGCCATAAAAATACAGGCTGTTTGTATCGGGATAAAAGGTTGGATTATCCGGGGCAGCTAGCGTTTGTACTATTCGTCAGGGACTGAATAAGAGCCGCTAATATGAAATTATTATTATAGTTTTGTTGCACTGCATTATAAGTATGTAGCGCCGGAATGAAACAGAAGATTTGGCTATCTGCTTATTTCTTAAAGAAAAAAGCCAATTTTCTTCCGGAAAAGTGGCTTTTGGGATTTTATTTATACTTTAGTTGTAATAGTTGTTGGCGCTTTTCCTATAAGTGCTCCTCGGCATACTCTGCAAGTGCAGAGCGGAAAATGCCTTCCAGGTGAACAGTGGCTGCGCCGGGGTAATCTTTAAAGCGTTCCACAATATAGGTCAGCCCCGATGTGAGGGGGGTCAGGTAGTTAGAGTCAATCTGCGCCAGATTACCCAGGCAGATCATTTTTGAGCCTTTGCCACAGCGGGTGATAATAGTTTTAAGTTGCTGAGGTGTCAGGTTCTGGGCTTCGTCGATCAGAATAATGGCATCCTGAATACTGCGACCGCGAATAAAGTTTAGTGATTTAAACTGAATGTTGGCCTTCTCGATGGCATATTTCACACTGCTTTGCGGGCGCTCATCGTGCTCGTGCATGGCTTCCAGATTATCCTGAATAGCACTGAGCCAGGGGGTCATTTTTTCTTCTTCAGTACCGGGCAGGAAGCCAATATCTTCTGCGACCGGCGGGGTGGAACGGGTCACAAGAATTTTATTAAAGCGTCGTTCTTCAATCACCATTTCCAGCGCACAGGCCAGGGCAACCAGAGTTTTACCGGAACCTGCCGCCCCGTTAAGAATGGCCAGATCCACATCAGGATCCAGTACCGCCTGCATGGCAAAAGCCTGCTGAATATTAATCGGCTCAATGCCCCAGCAGTTTTGCTGCATCATATGTTCGTAACCCAGGTCTTTCAGGGTGACCATTTCTTCATCGACTTCAACAACCCGTGCGGCAAAACTTTGGTTTTCGTCATAAATATACTCAGCGGGGTAAGTATTGGGCAGGATGGAGTGATCCAGCTGGTGAAAGCTGTCTTTGCCTTCCTGATAGCTTTTGACTTCCTCCACATGATCCCAAAAGCTGCCGTCCATCTGATAGTGCCCGGCAGGCAGCAGGTCTATATCAGAAACCAGCTGGTCGGTGCGGTAGTCCTCCACACGCTGCAACCCGGCTCCCAGCGCTTTAAGGCGCATATTGATATCTTTAGTGACCAGAATGATTTCACGGTGGGTATTGGTTGCCTGAAGGTGCAGGGCGCAGTTAATAATTCGGTTATCTTTGTTGTGATCACAGGGCAGAAACCCCTGGCGCATGCTGAGTTCATGGTCGGGGAAAATACTCAGTGTGCCCAGTCTCTGGTCAATACCTTCAGGGCCGTTTTGCTTGATAGGTACACCCTTGGTGATCTGTGAGGGGCTGTCGGCGTGACTCAGAATATTATCAATCGCTCTGATAACGTGCCGTGCCTCAGTGGCCACGGTTTTTTTTCTGTCTTTAATAGCGTCCAGTTCCTCCAGTACCGTCATGGGGATGGTAATGGCCTGTTCCTTGAACTCGTATAAACATTTTGGATCGTGAAGTAAAACGTTGGTATCCAGAATGTAAAGCTTAGATGCAGTCATGATTTGTTCCCTCTGCAGCTGAACGGATAAAGCAAATCCGTTTTTTGGAGCTTACCGTTATCATTCATCATGTTACCCGTAGCGGGTACTGTCAATGCTGTTTTCAGATGTGCATAAATTCAAAGATAGCTTAGTTATCAATTCATTGCAGAAAGGTTAAGTTAATCGTACCGGCGTAAGGTAGTATGAATTAAGCGAAGAAATGCGGGCTGTGCACATAATAACGGTGTTAATTGCCCCGGGAGATGGAATTTATGAATACAGAACAGTTTGTCACGGCAAGTGTCACCCCTCTGGATAACCTGAATACCTTATCGCCTTATGAAGTTGACCGGCTGCACGATGCCAGTCAGGGTGGTTTATATAACCTGTTTCGCCAGTGCTGCCTGGCGGTGCTTAACTGCGGCAGTGAACTGGACAGTACCAAAGTGGTGCTGGAAAAATACTGTGATTTTGAAATTAAGATCAGCCAGAAACATGGCGGTGTACAGCTTGATCTGATTAATGCACCGGCCAGTGCCTTTGTAGATGGTCAGATTATTACCGGCATACGAGAACACCTGTTTTCGGTATTGCGTGATTTGCTGTACGTAGGTGATGAGCTGGAAAAATCGACAACGGGGCTGGATGAGTCGACCGCTATCAGCAATATGGTATTCCATATATTACGCCACGCAGAGGCTATACGTCCCCATGTAAAACCGAGTCTGGTGGTGTGCTGGGGCGGGCATTCCATCAGTCGTTCGGAGTATGAATACACCAAAAAAGTGGGTTACGAGCTGGGCCTCAGAGCGATGGATATCTGTACCGGTTGTGGCCCGGGCGCGATGAAAGGCCCTATGAAAGGCGCAACCATTGCTCATGCGAAACAACGTATTGAAAACGGGCGTTATATAGGTATTTCCGAGCCGGGCATTATTGCTGCTGAAAGCCCGAACCCGATTGTTAACCAGCTGATTATTATGCCGGATATCGAGAAACGTCTTGAAGCGTTTATACGTCTGGGGCACGGCATTATTGTATTCCCCGGCGGGGCAGGTACGGCAGAAGAAATTTTATATATTCTGGGCCTGTTACTGCACGAGCGTAATCAAAATATTCCTTTTCCGCTGATTTTTACAGGGCCTGAAGGCAGCGAGGCTTATTTTGAAACGGTAGACCGTTTTATCCGGGCGACACTGGGTGATGAGGCAGCAAGTCGCTATGAAATAGTGATTGATGATGCTTATGAAGTGGCGCAGAGAATGCGTGAGGGGCTGGAGCAGGTGACTCAGTACCGTAAATCAACCAGCGAGCCCTTTCACTTTAACTGGCAATTGTTTATACCTGCCGAACTACAGACCCCTTTTGAACCCAGCCATGAAAATATGGCGCAGTTGCTGCTTTGTAAGGGACAGTCTGATTTTGAACTGGCCGCGAGCCTGCGCAAGGCGTTGTCGGGCATAGTGGCGGGTAACGTAAAGGAGCCGGGCATCAGGGCTATTGAACGGTTCGGGCCTTTTGAAATAAAAGGCGATCCCGGCATGATGGCAGAGCTGGATCACCTGCTGAGTGCGTTTGTAGAACAGCGTCGCATGAAGATTAATTATGAGGAATATGTGCCCTGCTACCGCATCAGGCAATGACCGGGCTCAGCCCGGTTTGACAGGTGCTTCGGCCCCGGACTATGACAACGTCGTGAAATCGCGTTATATTTGGCACAATTTTCCGGGTATTAGCGGTTAGGTATCACAGTGAAAAATCGATTGGTTGTGACGCTGACAACAGTGCACGGGTCCCGGCAATATTCATTAAATCAGCTGACCAGGTATTTTATCGCTGCCTTAGTTTTGCTGGCGGCGAGCAGTCTGTTTATTTCTAATCCATTGCTGTTACTGACCAATGACGATTTGGAAACACTGGAGGGAGATCACCTGCAGCTCAGTGAACACTATAAGCAGATACTGGACTCGCAACAGTCTTATAAGACGGAGCTGGGGCAGTTATCTGAAAGTTATAAGGCTGAACTGGGCCAGCTTTCTGAATCTTACGAATCCGAGCTGAACCAGTTGTCGTCGTCCCTGTCAGTGTTACAGACAGAAAAGGCCCGGCTTGAGGCGGAAAACACACGGGTAGGGCAGTTAAATCAGTCACTGGACACGTCTTTGCTGGGGCTGGAGTCTTTGCTGGGTTTACCGGTGTCAGAGGACATAACACAAGCACAGGCTGAAAAGTTGACGGTAATGGCTAACCAGCGCTTGTTTTTTTTACACAGCATCCCCAATGGGCTGCCCATTAAAAGTGAACGGATAACGGATCGTTTTGGTACGCGGATTCATCCGGTACATAAAAAACGCCGGGTGCATCACGGAATCGATTTTAAAGCCAAAAGAGGCACACCTGTTTACGCAACAGCCGATGGTGCTGTTGAGTTCTCCGGTTATCATAAACAAAGTGGCTACGGTAATCTGATCATTCTTCAGCACAACTTTGGCTTCAAGACGTATTACGGGCACCTGAAAACGGTGCATGTAAAAGGCCGGACTTTTGTGCGTAAAGGCCAGTTGATTGGCTTAAGTGGCAATACCGGTATATCAACCGGCCCTCATTTACATTACGAGGTAAGGTATCTTTACTCACCGTTGGATCCTGAGCCCTTTGTGGACTGGAATATGACGGACTTTGATTCTCTCTTCAGCAAAGTTAAGGACGTGAAATGGGCTTTATTACAAAAAATGTACCCCCTGAATCAAATAAAAAACAGTCAGGGACCACCGTTGTTGCCGAGGGAAATCAGTTCAGCGGCGAAATGAAAATCGTGGGAAAAATGCATATTGATGGTGTGTTTGACGGCACTATCACCTCCCTGGATAATATATCAATCGGTAAAAAAGGCCGGGTGCGTGGTGTTATTCAGGCACGTCATATTAATGTCAGTGGTTTATTGGAAGGTGAAGTCACTTGTGATGAACTGCATATTGAGCCGGACGGCCTGGTGCAAGCGATCGTAGCCAGCAAGCAGATGTCTATCAGTCCGAAAGGCAGCTTTATCGGTGAGCGAAGAAAATGGGAGCAATCGGGTGATGAGACGGATATAAAAGCCCTGTCTTCCGAGGCTGATATTACTGAATCAGACGCTGAAAAAGTGCTTGTCAACCAGGAGTAAGGCCAGGCATGTGTGAATTGCTGGGCATGAGTGCCAACGTTCCTACGGATATATGTTTTAGCTTTAGTGGTCTGATGCAGCGCGGGGGTGGCACCGGCCCGCACCGTGATGGCTGGGGCATTGCCTTTTATGAAGGCAAGGGGTTACGCTGTTTTCATGACCCTTTACCGAGTGTTGATTCTGAAATTGCCTGCCTGATCAAAGATCATCCGATAAAAAGCCATATTGTGATCAGCCATATTCGTCAGGCCAATGTCGGCCAGGTGAACCTGGCGAATACACACCCTTTCTCTCGTGAGCTTTGGGGTTTTACCTGGACCTTTGCCCATAACGGCCAGCTGGATAAACGGCTGTTTGACCTGCCGCTGACGTTTTATCAGCCGGTAGGGGATACCGACAGCGAATATGCATTCTGCTGGCTGCTGGGCAAGATACGCGCGCGTTTTCCAGAACGCCCGCAGGATGCCCGTGAACTTAAAATCTTTATACGCATCTGTTGTGATCAGTTGAGGGAGCTGGGTGTCTTTAATATGCTGCTGACAGAATCCGCTTATCTGTTTGCTTATTGCACCACTAAGCTGAACTGGATTACGCGCAAAGCCCCTTTTGGTGAAGCCTCTTTAACAGACTGTGATTTAACAGTCGATTTTCACAAAGAAACTACGGCTCATGATGTAGTAACCGTGATAGCCACTGAGCCTTTAACCGAAAATGAAACCTGGACAAAGCTGTCTGCCGGTGAAATGGTCACTTTTGCTGAGGGTATGCCAGTCTGAATCCGCAAAACAAAGACAAGCAACCGGGGAGTGCTGATTATCACCAGGTTCATGACGTAACTGATAATGAGTCACTAAAGGCCCGGATTAACCAGTATGACGGCCTGTCGGCCTGGTTTCAGGCGACTTGCCGACGTTATGGTGAGCGACCTGCGTTTTCCTGTCTTGGTGCTTCGCTGACTTACCGCCAGCTTGATGCCTTGTCCACGCAGTTTGCGGCTTACCTCCAGGGGGAAACTGTACTTCAGGCCGGGGATCGCATTGCGGTACACCTGCCTAATGTGTTGCAGTTTCCGGTTGCCGTTTTTGGTGCACTCAAAGCCGGGCTGGTGGTGGTTAATACCAATCCTTTATACAGCGCCGATGAGCTGAAACAGCAGTTTATTGATGCGGACGTAAAAGCTGTTGTTACCCTGGCAAACAGTGCCTACCTGGTTGAGCAGGCATTACCTGCGACCCGGATCGCGCAGGTGATAGTCACTCAGCTGGCAGACCTGCACCCCAGACCCCGTGCACACTGGATTAATTTGCAGGCGCGTTACCTGCGAAAAATTGTGCCGCATTTTAAAATACCCGGTGCCGTTAAATTTTTGCGCTGTCTTAAACGGGGCCGCGAACGAACCTGGCAGCCGCCAGAGGTGCAGCCGGATGATCTGGCACTGTTGCAATATACCGGCGGTGTTACCGGTCCCTCAAAAGGTGTGATGCTCAGCCATGGCAATTTGCTGGCTAATATCTATCAGCTTAAATCGGTGCTGGACAAAGTCTGTCTGTCCGGAAAAGAGATCGTGATTGCACCTCTGCCGCTTTATCATATTTATTCTTTCACCCTGAACTGCCTGATGATGCTTGAAAATGGCGCGCAGATGGTTTTGATTATCAACCCCAGAGATACCGCAGGGTTCGTTAAAGAGCTGGAACGCTGGCCTTTTACTGTTTTTTCGGGTTTGAGCTCTTTGTTTGTGGCGCTTTGTCAGAATCAGGAATTTACCCAGCTTGACTTCAGTCGGCTTAAAGTCACTATCTCTGGCGGCACCGCACTCACTCAGGCTACAGAGCAGCTATGGCAGCAAGTCACCGGCTGCGCTATCCAGGAAGGTTATGGTTTAACAGAAGGCGCGCCGGTGGTGGCGGTGCACCCGCCGGATGTGCAGCGGCGTCCGGACAGCGCAGGCCCGGCGGTACGACTGACAGAAGCAAAAGTGATTGATGCCGAAGGGGAGAGCCTGCATCCTGGTGAAATTGGTGAATTATGTGTACGCGGCCCTCAGGTGATGACCGGTTATTGGCAGCGACCACAGGAAACCGCCAGAGCACTGGTCGATGGCTGGCTGGTAACCGGGGATATGGCGCGTATCAGTGAGGAAGGTTATATCGAAGTCATAGACCGCAAGCAGGAGGTTATTTATACCTCAGGGTTTGCGGTTTACCCCGGTGAGCTGGAAAATATCATTGCCTGCCACCCGGATGTGCTTGAATGTGTGGTGGTGGGAGTACCGGATGCTGATCTGGGTGAAGTGGTGAAGCTGTTTGTTGTCAGCAATAATCGCCGCTTAACGGTAAAAACCATGCGCGATTATTGCCGGGAGCGGCTGACCTCTTACAAAGTGCCGCGACAGGTTGAGTTCAGGCATCACTTACCTAAAACCCATGTGGGCAAAGTGCTCAGGCGTAAACTGCGCGAAGAAGAGGTCAATAAGCAGTGTAAAAAACGCCGTCGTTTGTAGCTTCGGGCGGCCTATATAAGCCACAGGCTGTCCATTATCCATCCCTCTGCCTTACAGGCGCGCTCTGCTTTATAATAAGCGCTATTCCCTTTAAGTGACTGAATCTGAAATTAATCGTGAAAGCCAAGCTAAAACAGCTGCATCAGCAGTTAACCCTCTGCCGTATCGCCGATAAACATAATCTAAAACGCCGTTTATTACAGGTGGAACAACGCCTGAAAAATAAGCAGCCGGTTGATCGTTTGTTGCCGCAAATAGAAGAAGCTATTGAAAGCTCCGCTCAGTTGGTTGAGCAGAAAAAAAATTCACAGCGGCTGATCAACTACCCGGACCTGCCTGTTTCTGCGCGTCGTGATGAAATTAAAGACGCTATACAAAATAATCAGGTGGTGATCATTGCCGGTGAAACGGGTTCAGGCAAAACCACCCAGCTACCTAAAATCTGCCTGGAGCTGGGTTTGGGGGCTAAAGGGCTTATTGGTCATACACAGCCCCGGCGTTTAGCGGCCCGTGCGGTTTCTACCCGTATTGCTGAGGAGTTGCAGAGTGAAGTGGGCCAGTTAGTGGGTTATCAGGTGCGTTTTACCGATCAGGTTTCAGATCAGTCCATGATCAAGCTGATGACTGATGGTATTTTGCTGGCGGAAACTCAGAATGACCGTTTTCTGGAAAAGTACGAAGTCCTGATTATCGATGAAGCCCATGAGCGCAGCCTGAATATTGATTTTTTGCTGGGTTACTTTAAAAGTCTGTTACCTAAGCGCCCCGATCTGAAGCTGATTATTACCTCGGCCACTATCGATCTGGAACGTTTTTCCCGGCATTTTGATAATGCGCCGATCATTGAAGTATCTGGCCGTACTTTTCCGGTGGATGTTTTATACAGGCCAATGGCGGAACAAAGCGGCGATACAGGGCAACCCCAGGCAATACTGGCGGCAGTGGATGAACTGGCTGCACTGGATGCGCAAACGTCATCCGGTTTACCCGGTGATATCCTGGTGTTTCTGAGTGGTGAGCGGGAAATACGGGAAACGGCAGATTATCTGCGCAAGGCACAACTCAGGCATACAGAAATTTTGCCACTCTATGCTCGTCTGAGCGTGGCTGAGCAAAATAAAATATTTCACAGTGGCAGGGGAGCCGGGCGGCGAATTGTGCTCTCGACCAACGTGGCTGAAACCTCTCTTACCGTGCCGGGCATTCGTTATGTGATTGATCCGGGTTTTGCTCGCATCAGCCGTTATAGTTACCGCTCTAAAGTACAACGGCTGCCGATTGAAGCCATTTCCCAGGCCAGTGCTAATCAGCGTAAAGGTCGTTGCGGGCGTGTAGCCGCAGGTACTTGTATTCGCCTGTATTCGGAAGAGGATTTCCTGTCCCGCCCTGAATTTACCGATGCCGAGATCCGGCGAACTAACCTGGCAGCAGTTATTTTGCAGATGCTGAATTTGCGCCTGGGGGATATTGCCGATTTTCCGTTTATTGACGCCCCTGATATACGTTTTATTAATGACGGTTTTAAGCTGTTGTACGAACTGGGTGCGGTTGATCAGAAAAGGCGCATGACCGCGCAGGGGCGTAACCTCAGTAAATTGCCGGTTGATCCGCGCATTGGTCGTATGTTGCTGGAGGCCACGCGCCAGAGCTGTTTACGTGAAATGCTGGTCATTGCCAGTGCCCTGAGTGTGCAGGACCCGCGCGAGCGGCCTATGGAGAAAAAACAGGCGGCAGACGAGAAACACCGCAGTTATGCCCATGAAGAATCAGATTTCCTGACACTGGTAAATCTTTGGGCATTGTATGAAGAACAGCGTCAGGCATTGAGTCAGAATCAGTTACGTAAGTATTGCCAGAAGCAGTTTTTGTCTTATATGAAAATGCGTGAATGGCGGGATATTCATCGCCAGTTGCACCTGATTTGCAAGCAACAGGGTTATACGGAAAATACAGACGATGCCGATTATGTCTCACTGCATAAATCTCTGTTAGCCGGTTTGCTCAGCCAGATGGGTTTTAAACAGGACAATAAAGAATATCTGGGTGCACATAACAAACGTTTTCATATCTTTCCTGGCTCCATGTTGTTTAAAAAAGCCCCTAAATGGGTCATGTCGGCTGAGCTGGTGGAAACTTCCCGCTTGTTTGCCCGGATGGTGGCCCGTATAGAGCCGGAATGGGCTGAAAAGCTGGCCGGGCCTTTGCTAAAACATAGCTATCTGGAACCCCACTGGGAGAAAAAGCAGGCCCAGGTGGTGGCTTTGGAGCAGGTCAGTCTTTACGGGCTGATTATTATTCCTAAACGTAAGATCCATTACGGAAAAATTGACCCCGAGCTTTCCCATGAGCTTTTTATTCGCCAGGCATTGGTAGAAGGTGAATTTATAACCCGGGGGCCATTTTTTAAACACAATCAGGCGTTGTTAGAAGGGGTTGAAGGGCTGGAAGCCAAGTCTCGGCGACGTGATTTGCTGGTGGATGAAGAGCAGCTGTATCAGTTTTATCAGGCCCGTATGGACGCACTGGACGGGGTACAGGTAGTTAACGGTGCGGGTTTTGAACGTTGGCGTAAAGGTGTTGAAGCTCAGGATGCCAAGGTGCTCTTTATGAGCGAAGCCGATATTTTGCAGCGTTCAGCGGATCATGTGACAGACGGCCAGTACCCGGATCATCTGGCGATGGAAGGCGTTAAATTAAAGCTGGCTTATCACTTTGATCCTGTGGCTAAAGATGATGGTGTAACCCTCGACACGCCGATGGCGTTGCTTAATCAGTTACCTGCCGCTCGCCTGGAGTGGCTGGTGCCTGGTATGTTGCGTGATAAATGCATCGCAATTATGAAAGGCCTGCCCAAGCAAATACGCAAAAATTTTGTACCTATACCGGATTATGTTGACCGCGCCCTGGAAAACATGAATTTTGGGGAAGGAGACTTATACGAAGCCCTGGCGTTGCAATTAAAACGTTTAACAATGGTTGCCGTTGACCCTGAAGTCTTACGTGCAGTTGAGCTGGACAGGCATTTTCAGGTAAACCTGCGTTTATTAAATGACAAAGGCAAACCTCAGGCGCAGTCCCGGGACCTGCAAGCCTTACAGCACCAGCATGCCGACCAGGTGGCGGAATCTCTTAAGCAGGGACCGGGTGAAAAGTGGGGCCGGGAGGCTATTACAAGCTGGGACTTTGGTGAATTAAAAACCAGTATAAGCCTCAGGCAGGCGGGGGGCATCCAGGTGGAAGCTTACCCGGCCATTACGGATCAGGGTGACACGGTATCCCTGTCGGTGGTCACCCATCAGGCGGATGCCGATGCGCTGTCTGTGGCCGGTATGGTGCGCCTGGCGATGTTGTCATTGGCAGAGCCGGTACGTTTTGCCCGCAAGCAATTGCCTGAAATTGATCGCAGCCTGATGCTGGCCGCAAAAGTTATGGATAAACGTGCCTTACAGGAACAGTGTATACAACAGGCCATCCGGCAACTGATGAAGTTGGATGATTCATTACCCCGGACGGAAGCCGATTTTAAACAGCGCCTGGAAAGCTGCCGGGCCGAACTGGCAGATAAAGCTGTGCAAATCGCTCGCTTTGTATTTAGCTGTCATCAGCAATACCATGCTATACAAAAACAGCTCAAAGGACGGGTTGATCTGTCTGAGGCGCTGATACTGAATGATATTAAAACCCAGCTGGCAGCACTGATTCATGCAAAGTATCTGGCTGAAAACAGTGGGCAGGCGCTGCAGCATTATCCGCGTTATTTAAAAGCTATTGAAATGCGCCTGGAAAAATTTCGCCGTAACCTGAATCAGGAACGTTTTTACAGCGAGCAACTGACAGACCACTGGAGCCGCTACCTGAGCCGCCTGGAGCAACATAAAAAAAATGGCATTGCAGATCCTGAGCTTAGTCACTTTCGCTGGATGCTGGAAGAGTATCGGGTCTCCTTATTTGCCCAGCAGCTGGGTACCGAATACCCTGTGTCAGAGAAACGGATAAAACAGCAATGGCAGAAGGTGCTGGCTTGATTCAGATCAATACAAGACCTTTGTCGTAGTAGGTTAATAGGGCCTTGATAGTTGCAGTCGGGTTAAGTGTATGCTGTAATGCGGGAAATTTGGGAGAGGTTCCGCCGGTACAGACTGTTATCTATTAAAATCGATCAAAGAATCGGTGATAGCAGTTTTTGAGTGGATCTTAAGTTCTAAGGTTCAGATAGACTAAAAAATTGCTTTAGTCTATTTGAAAAAGACACAATTTATAGTATTTTCTCAGTAGCACCGTGATAAGGTGCGCTCAGAAAAATTAAAAGTACGTTAAATTACGACTAATAAAAATTAGTACGTTAAAAATTGAAGGGGAAATTTTGATGAAAAAGTCACTGATCGCTCTGGCTGTTGCCGGTGCTCTGACTGCTCCAATGATTGCACAGGCTGATGCAACTCTGTACGGTTCTATGCGTCTGTACGTAAGTGCTGGTGACAACCAGGATCTGGATACTACTAACGATGCATCACGCATGGGCCTGAAAGGCACAGTTGATACTTCTATCGAAGGCGTTAAAGCAGTTTATCACCTGGAAGCTTTCATCGGACGTGATAACGGTCTTGATGGCAATACTCAGAATGAAGCTTCTTTTGGTGTTGATGGTCGTCTGGCTTATGTTGGTCTGACAGGTGATTTCGGTACTGTTGCTGCTGGTCAGCAGTGGACTCCGATGTACTCTTTTGTAACTAGCGCAACTGACCTGACTATCAACAGCACTGGTGAAACACATGGTGTTTTCCGTGCAGATAGCGCTGTAGCTTATGTATCTCCTAATATGAGCGGCTTAACTGTTGCTGCTGTAGTTGTAGCTGATAGAGAGCAGGCTACTGCTAACGATGCTGATGCTTATCAGCTGGCTGCTAAATACAGCATGGAAGGTCTGACTCTTGCTGCTGGTATGCACAGTGTTGATGGCAATGGCGACATTAAAGCTCTGTCAGCTAAGTATTCTATCGATGCTCTGACATTGTCTGCTCTGTATCAGGACTTCAATGCAACTGATACTAACCCGTACGAGCTGGGTGCTGTTTACGCTATGGGTGATACTACTCTGGTTGGTACTTACTACAATCGTGACAACGCAGCAGATCAGTCTGGTGTGAACATCGAAGTTCGTCAGAAGCTGACTAAGCAGGTTACTGCTTACGCTAACTTCGAAAGTGACGAGAACGTAGCAAACGAAAACTCCTACGGTGTTGGTCTGCGCGTAGACTTCTAATATTTTTAAATATTAGAATCTTGCTAAGAAGGGCCCCCTCGGGGGCCCTTTTTTATGGCTATGTCTGAGTTAGTTGTTGCGATTGACGTTCCACTGCTTCAAATAGACACAGCTCACCGGTAATACTGCCCGCATAACGCTCCAGAAGCCTCCGCCAGCCTAAGTAATGCTTCAGGTACTTGGTTGCGACACCGTGAAAGCGCTGCATCCAGTTTTTCAGACGACTGTCGTAGGCGTTCACATTCTGGATGTGGAAGGCTCCGCGCATACGCGGTCCCTGTGCACACACCGATTCGTGCCGAATGCCGCTCTTACGGGCAAATGCGGTATACACCGACGCGCCATCGGTACAGAGCACCGCTTCAGGATCGATCAGCGGTTTAAGCGCTGCCTGTATGTGTTTAGCATCAACCTTTTCCAGGATAAAGTCTGCCGTTGCGCGATGGCGGTCCCGTACGACCAGAACAGGGATGTGATCAGGGCTATAGCCACGAGTACGACCAACACCTCCCCGTTTGCGCGGGGCACGAGGTAACTGACGCTGCCCCTTAAAGGATTCCAGAAAGAACGTCTCATCCGCTTCAACAATCCCTTCTTCATGCGTGGCTTGATGCTGACTAATGCGTGCCAGAAAACGATGACGCCACAGAAATGCCGTGTTCTTGTTGATCCCACAGCGATGTGCCGCAGCGCGAACGGTCGTCCCCTCAATTAAACACTGTACATACAGCATCCAATGTTCACGCTTACGCAGACGCGCCAACGGCGTGCCTGTCAGCGGATTGCTGGTACGATGACATTGCGCGCAGCGATAACGTGGCAGTCCATGACTGGAACCCCACGGACGTAGTGCCTCTGCCTGGCAATGGGGGCAATATTGAGGGGCTGCGGCGGTAGAAAGAGTGTGGTTCGCCGAGGTCAGATGTTGCTTCAGGAAGTCATGCAAACACTGATATTGGCTGGGCGAGAGGGACGCTAGCTGCTGTAGCAGTTGGTGAAACGCTGATGTATTCATGGCGTGCCATCCTTAAACATCATACTTATGTTTAAGGATGGCAGATTTACAACAGTTTACTAAGACATAGCCTTTTTTATTGCCTGTGTATTCAGCTTAAGCTCGCTTAGGGCTACAATTAAACCTCAGTCGGTGAAGGGATAAGGATGCTGTTTTGAAAAAACTACTGCTCAGGTTTGTTGTTTTAGTGTCACTGACGTTTAACGTCCCGGTTTTATTTGCCGAAGATTCACCCGGGCAGGCTGACCCCTGGCAGGGCTTTAACCGCAGTATTTTTGTCTTTAATGATACTTTAGATCGTCATTTTCTTAAGCCGGTCACGCTAGGCTACAAAGCGGTGACACCGGATCTGGCCGAGCGGGCAGTGACTAATTTTTTTGCCAATCTTTCCGATATAGGCACCCTGATTAATAATCTGCTGCAGGGTAAACCGGAAGCCGCTGGCCTGGATCTGGCCCGCATCAGCTTTAACACGACCTTTGGACTGGCAGGGCTGATTGATGTGTCAACGGCCATGGGTATCGAAAAACACCATGAAGACTTTGGCCAGACGTTGGGCTACTGGGGTGTCAGCGGCGGCCCTTACCTGGTATTGCCGTTCCTGGGTGCTTCCACTTTACGTGATACGGCAGGGTTTATAGTCGACGGTACCATCGCACCTGTCAGGCTTTCGGATTTTTCTGACGAAGATACAACGCGTTATACACTTTCAGCACTCTCCATACTGGATACCCGCGCCCGCCTGCTGGATGCCGAAACACTGATTTCAGGTGATCGTTACAGCTTTATCCGCGATGCCTACCTGCAACGGCGTGAATATTCAGTAAAAGACGGTCTGATTGAAGATTACGATGACGATAATTTCTGACAACATTATGTCTCGCCTTCTGATATTACGTGCGATCTTCCCCGTCATTTTCCACTACCCCCTCCCGTCATTCCTGCGCAGGCGGGAATCCAAAGTGCAGTGGATAATGGAAATTGCGCAAACAATGGATCCCCGCCTTCGCGAGGATGACGATGCTGGTAAATCTCCTTGTAATCCCGCGCCATCCGTTCGTCATCCCCACCCTATACCCCCGTCGTTCCCGCGAAGGCGGGAATCCAAAACGGGAACCGGTGTACAATAAGCAACAACAGCTTTACGGACGATCAACCTGAGGGTTGCGGAGGTACTTAATGGGGCGCACCGGCCAGAAAATACTGCTGATAGATCCAGAGACGGCACGGATAGACAGTCTGTTTGATGTGCTGAATGGCTCACCGTTGCCGGGCCTCAGGATTACCACCTGCCTGAATTTACAGGACGCCAGAGCCCGTTTGCAGGAACAGAGCTTTGCCCTGATTATTGTCCGTTTTCCGGTCAATGATGACTCAGGCGCAGAGAAGGCCGAATTATCCGCTTTGCTGGCGCTTCATGAATCCAAGCCTGTTATCGGTTTGATGGAACAGTCTGACACTGCGGGTGTTTTTGCTGCACTCAGGCTCGGTATTGCCGATTTGTTTGTAGTGTCACAGGTTGTATCAGAACAACAGGCGTTTATTCGTTCTGTCACAAGACTGCTGGCCCAGGCCCGCATGATTGAAGAAAATCGCTTCTACCGGGAGGAGTTGGCGCAAAGCCTGTCAGAACTAAAAGCTGATCAGCAGGCCGCTTATCATGTGCAGCGCAGTATGATGCCTGCCGAGTTAATTGAGGTTTGTGGTATTAAAGCCCGCTATTTACTAATGCCCTCCCTTTATCTGAGCGGGGATTTTGTAGATGTGGTGCCTGTGGATGAACACCGGGCAGTGTTTTATCTGGCGGATGTTTCAGGCCATGGCACTTCTTCAGCGTTGGTCACTATGCTATTAAAAAATATAGCCCGGAGTATGGTACGTGATTATAAGCTGAATCCTGATACGGGGCCTGATTCTCTGACGGATGTGCTGGAACGTATTAATAAAGAGTTACTTGAAACAGGTGTTGGTAAGCATTTAAGTATCTTTATCGGGGTGATTGATACTGAAAAGCTGCGTTTAAGCTACGCTGTTGGGGGGCATCATCCTATGCCATTACTGACGGATAGTGCAGGAACCCGCTTTCTTGAGGGGCGGGGTATGCCCGTGGGTCTGTTTGAAAAACCGGTTTATGACGAAAGAACTATCGAGCTTGAGCCAGGTTTTCAGGTAACGTTGTTTTCAGATGGTATTTTAGAGGTACTGCCGCAGAAAAATATGATCTCCCGTGAGGAATATGTGCGCGGAGTGGTAAATAATCTGCGCGGTGCCACTCCTGAAAAGTTAAGAGATGTGTTGTTGTCGGGCTTTCAGTCTGAGGTGCCGGATGATATTGCTGTTATGACGATAGTGGGTTTGTAAATGAAAGCCGGGCAGTGAAATGAAAGAAGGTTCGATTTTTTCCGCTTATGTGGACGGGCGTTATATCCTGAAATTTGTGGGCGACGTGCGCTTAACACTTTGTGCAACCCTGGATTGCCATATTGAAAATGCGCTTTCACAAGTTGACGCCAAAGATATTCTGGTTGACCTGACTGAGGCCGAAGGTATCGACAGTACCTCTCTGGGTCTTATCGCCAAACTCTCTGTGAAGGCGTACGCACTTTCTTTGCCTGTGCCGACCATTGTATCGACCAATGACGATATTACCCGCATTCTGCTTAGCATGGGTTTTGACCATATCTTTGTGTTGTTAAGTGAGTTGCCGACCAATGTGAGTGACCTTAAGCAACTGCCTTTTGTTCAGGATTCAGAAACCTCTATTCGCCAGCGCATTATTGAAGCACACCGTATTTTGATTGATTTAAATGACTCTAATCGCGCTGCGTTTAAAGATTTGGTAACAACGCTTGAAAGAGAGCAAAAATAGGAAAAATTCTTATATATATCTTTTTTTAAGGTTCTTATAATGTTTTTAGGAATTGGGGAGGCAGACGGAACTGCATATTTTCAGGATGAAGATTCCCCTCACTGCTCAAGGATGAGCGGTGACCGGTAAGGATACCGGGGAAAGAAACCCGGGGCCAGGAGGCTCACGGGTTTTTTTTCGTCTGCAAAAATAGCCCTCCCGTTTTATCCAACCAGCAGACGTTCCAGTTTCACCTGGTCTTCAGCGAATGCGCGTATGCCCTGGGCGAGTTTTTCAGTGGCCATGGCGTCTTCATTAAAGGCCCAGCGGAAGCTGCCTTCATTGATATCCGTGCGGCTGTCATTGCTGGTTGTGCCAGTAGGGGAAAGCTGTTGAGTCAGCTCTGTGTTGTTTTCGCTCAACTCCTGCATCAGTGCGGGGGCGATGGTCAGGCGGTCACAACCGGCCAGAGCCTGAATTTCGCCGATATTGCGGAAGCTGGCACCCATTACAATCGTGTCGTAGCTGTTGGTTTTAAAGTAATTGTAGATACGGCTTACAGACTGCACACCCGGGTCATTAAGGCCTGCAAAATCCTGCCCTTCTGAGTTTGCTTTATGCCAGTCAAGAATGCGGCCGACAAAAGGTGAAATCAGATAAGTGCCCGCATCAGCACAGGCGGCTGCCTGGGCAAAGTTAAACAGCAGGGTCAGGTTACAGTTGATGCCTTCTTTTTCAAGCAGTCGGGCCGCTTCGATACCTTCCCAGGTGGAGGCAATTTTGATTAGCACACGCTCTTTACCAATGCCTGCGGCTTCGTACATGTCAATCAGTTTGCGGGCGCGTAATACCGTGGCTTTAGTGTCGAATGACAGCCGTGCATCAACTTCGGTAGACATGCGCCCCGGAATGATTTTTAACACTTCGCAGCCAATAGATACGGCAAAATGATCGGTCATATTGCCCAACATAAACTGGTTATCACCGCCCAGTGTCCGGGCCCGGGTTTTAGCGTCGTTCAGCAGCGGAGCATAGTCGGGCAGGGCGGCGGCTTTAAGCAGCAGAGATGGGTTGGTGGTGGCGTCAACGGGTTTGAATGTGGCAATGGCTTCAATATCACCGGTATCGGCAACCACTGTGGTCATTTTTTTAAGTTGATCGAGTTGGTTTTCCATTTCTACTGTTACCTGTCTTTTATTAGTCTGGAATAAGTGCCAGTGCTGCCCGGAAAGTATCCGGCCCTGCACCGGGTTTATGTACGTTTTCGCTCAGGTAGCGACGGAACTGACGGCCACCGCGCTGGGCATGAAACAATCCCAGCATATGGCGGACGATGTGGTTAAGTGTACTGCCCTTTGCCAGCTGCTGGCTAATATAAGGTAACATGGTTTCTGCAACGGCTTTTCGGTCGGGTGCAGGGCAGTCAGCCTGGTACAGCCTCTGATCAATCTCAGCCATAATATAAGGGTTCTGATAAGCTTCACGGCCCATCATCACACCATCGACATGCTGAAGGTGGGTTTCGCATTCATTCAGCGTTTTAATGCCACCGTTAATCAGAATCTCCAGCTCGGGGAAATCCTGCTTTATCTGATAAACCCACTCATATTTCAGCGGCGGAATATCACGGTTTTCTTTAGGGCTTAGCCCCTGAAGAATGGCTTTGCGGGCATGGATAATAAAAGTGCGACAGCCTGAGCTTTTAACGATCTCTACAAAATCAAACAATTCTTCATAACTGTCCATATCATCAATGCCCAGGCGGTGTTTAACCGTCACCGGAATATTCACCACAGATTGCATCTGATGCAGACAGTCAGCCACTAGCTGCGGGTGCGCCATCAAACAAGCACCAATCATATTGTTCTGCACCCGGTCACTCGGACAGCCCACATTCAGATTAACCTCATCGTAACCCCAGTCCTCGGCCATTTTACTGCACAAGGCCAATTCCTGTGGATTACTGCCCCCTAGCTGCAGTGCAACCGGGTGCTCCTGGTCGTTAAAGGTCAGAAAGCGGGATTCATCAGCATGAATCAGTGCGCCTGTAGTGACCATTTCGGTATAAAGCAGGGCATTCTGAGTGATCAGCCGGTGGAAGTAACGGCAGTGGCGGTTCGTCCAGTCCATCATTGGGGCAACCGAAAAACGACGGTTTAGGTTATCCTGACAGGCTGTTGTTGCTGTGGCTGTGTTTGCTGGCTTTTCTGAGTGCATTAAATAGGATCTGAGACGCTTAAAAAGAATGAGAGGCACGATTGTATATCAGACCGTTAAAAGCTTCGACTTTTCCGGTTGAAATGAATGTATTCGATGCACAGTGAATCATTTGTTCAGGGGCGTTCAGAAGGTATAATCTTTTGATAATTTTGTCAGAACCCGATTTGCAAGGACTCCGATGACTGTAAGAACTCGTGTTGCGCCATCACCGACCGGTGACCCCCATGTGGGAACCGCCTATATTGCACTTTTTAATTTGGCGTTTGCCCGTCAATACAATGGCCAGTTTATCCTGCGTATCGAAGATACGGATCAGACCCGCAGCACGGGTGAATCTGAAAAAACGATTCTGGATTCCCTGCGCTGGTTAGGTTTGGAATGGGATGAAGGCCCGGATGTTGGCGGAAAATACGGCCCCTACCGTCAGAGTGAGCGTAAAGATATTTATGCCGATTATGCAATGCGCCTGGTAGAAGAGGGCAAAGCCTTT
The DNA here is from genome assembly GCA_049599735.1 of Pontibacterium sp. GTDB lineage: Bacteria > Pseudomonadota > Gammaproteobacteria > Pseudomonadales > Balneatricaceae > Pontibacterium. The sequence goes on from JBMYOX010000017.1 coordinate 50,877, forward strand.
CTGTGTTACCGAACCGCCGATGAGCTGAACGAACTGCGTGAAGCTCGCCGTGCCTCTGGCAAACATACCGCCCTTAAACAAAGTGATCTGGCTTTGGCGCAGGGTGAAATTGAGCGGCGTATGGCCGCCGGTGCACCTTATGTGGTGCGTATGAAAGTACCCGAAGAAGACGGTGTCTGTGTTATTGACGATATGCTGCGCGGCACTATCGAACTGGACTGGGGCATGGTCGATTGTCAGATTCTGCTGAAATCAGACGGCATGCCCACTTATCACCTGGCGAACGTGGTGGATGACCACCTGATGGAAATCACCCATGTGATCCGGGGTGAAGAGTGGATTAACTCAGCACCTAAACATAAGTTGTTATACGAATACTTTGGCTGGGATATGCCGCAGTTGTGCCATATGCCGCTGCTGCGTAATCCGGATAAATCTAAGTTATCCAAGCGTAAAAACCCAACCAGCATTCTTTATTATCAGCGTATGGGCTTTATGCCGGAAGCACTGCTGAACTATCTGGGGCGTATGGGCTGGTCGATGCCGGATGAGCGTGAAAAATTCAGCCGTCAGGAAATGATCGAGAATTTTGATATTCAGCGTGTCTCGCTGGGTGGCCCGGTCTTTGATCAGGAAAAACTCAGCTGGCTGAATGGTCTTTGGTTACGCGAGAACCTGAGCCCTGAAGAATTTGCGCAGCGTTATGTGCAGTGGGGTCTGAACCCTGAATACCTGATGCAGATTTTGCCGCTGATTCAGCAACGGGTGGAAACCTTCTCGGATGTTGCGCCGTTGGCCGGTTTTTTCCTGTCGGGTATGCCAAACCTTACCCTTGAGAGTTTTGCACACAAAACCCTGCAACAGGAAGATATCAGCCGCATTTTGCAGTTCACCGTCTGGTATCTGGATTCTGAGCGCCACTGGGAAAAAGACCGTCTTTTTCAGAGCCTGAAACAAGTTTCAGAAACCCTGGGCTTTAAACTGCGTGACTTCCTGTTTCCGCTCTTTATTGCCATTGCCGGTACTAACCAGACCGTTTCGGTGATGGACTCGATGGAAATTCTAGGCCCGGACATCAGCCGTGCCCGCATGCGCCATGCCCTGAACCTGATTGGTGGCCCGTCTAAGAAACAGGCGAAAAAGTGGGAGAAAGAATTCCGCACCCTGAGTGAAGCGCTGGCTATTTAAAGCCTTTAAGCCAAAAGCCCGTGTAATAGCGGGTTTTTTGGGTTAAAAACTAACCAGTTGAAAAGTAACGGAAATTGAATGGTTTTTTAGCGGGTTAAGGCTTGACAGCAAACCGCCATCTATTTAATATTCACCCCGTCTTGTGTTGGGGCCTTAGCTCAGCTGGGAGAGCGCTTCGCTGGCAGCGAAGAGGTCAGCGGTTCGATCCCGCTAGGATCCACCATTTTTCTTAAATCAGGATACCGGTATCAACGTGCGGCTTGGCGCGATAAAGCGTAAGGCAGAATACCA
>JBMYOX010000018.1:0-50979 GCA_049599735.1 Pontibacterium sp.
GGCGGGTTGAGCTGAGCACCTGCTTAACAGCTTTTGTATCTGTCGCTATTCTTAAAAATGCTCTTTCACGCAGATTATTATTGTTTTCCAGTGCGGCGTGTTTCAGATCAAGCCCGATCACAACCAGGCGGTCAAACCCGGTAAATAAGGGGTCTATAGATGCCCGGTAAACCGTTGCTTTGTTTTTGTGTAATACAGCCTGGTAATAGGCTTTGTTTTTTATATATAAGGGCGTCCACTCTCTGTTTCTGAAAGTGATAAAAGCATCGGTATCTTCTGTATTTTCATAAGCATCAAAGGCGTTTTCCAGACTTTCGAGTGTATTGAAATAATCATGGGCAAAGCTTTCTGAAAATTCTCCGATATTGTTCGGGCTGAGTACGGGAATTATCGCTGATTTTAACTCGCCTTGTTCTGCGTCCTGGCAACAGGCTGTGAGAAGACTGCCCAGGAGGGCTCCCATAAAAATGGATTTCAGGCAGAAAACTGAACGCCCGGATGGTCGCTGTTCTGCTGACAGAAAATGAGGTTCTTTCAGGTATTTGTTCATGGCGTTACCCCCATAAAAACGGTTCTCTCAGGTAGGGATATGTCTGAGTATAGGATAAGGTGACAAAACTGTGCTTAAGCGGGATTTGACGTCAAAACAGAAATATAATATTCAAAAGGAGATGGTTCTGCCTGATTTATCCGGATCTTTGGCATTTATTCGGATGTATTTTAAGTGGCTGAATGCTACGCAACGGTCATTATGCTGATGCCTTTTAATAGATGAGCCGGTATCCGGATAAAACCGTCATTTATCTGCAAACGCGCTAAGATTCCGTTAAAATATGCGGCCTTTTTAATCAGATGTACAAGTGCCCCGAATGCAGGTAAAAGATTTTCAATTTGAATTGCCCGATGAACTGATTGCCAGTTATCCGTTGGAGCAGCGTACCCAGAGTCGTTTGCTTTGCCTGAACGGTGAGAGCGGTGAACTCATCCATAGACAGTTTTCTGATGTGCTGGAGTTGGTTAAACCGGGTGATCTGATGGTATTTAACGATACCCGTGTGATCCCCGCGCGCCTGTTTGGTCAGAAAGAAAGCGGTGGAAAAATTGAAGTACTGATCGAGCGGGTGTTGGATGATAAGTCAGCACTGGCACATGTACGCTCGAGTCGCTCGCCTAAACCCGGTACTAAATTGTTGCTGGAAGGTGGCATTGAGGCTTTGATGGTTGCCCGCCACGATAAGCTGTTTGAACTGGAGTTTCAGCTTGAAGGCCATCTGATTGAGGCGTTGGAAAAGTTTGGGCATATGCCGCTGCCACCTTATATGAAGCGTGAAGATCAGTTATCGGACCGGGAGCGCTATCAGACGGTTTATAATGCTAAGCCAGGTGCGGTTGCTGCGCCAACGGCAGGTCTGCATTTTGATCAGAAGCTGCTGGAAAAACTCTCTGACAAGGGGGTTGAGCAGGCGTTTGTGACTCTGCATGTCGGGGCCGGGACTTTTCAGCCGGTTCAGGTGGATAATATTCTTGAACATAAAATGCATGCTGAGTATATCGAAGTCAGCGAGCAGGTCTGTGAACAGGTGAAAGCAACCCGGGCGCGGGGTGGCCGGGTGATTGCGGTGGGCACAACCAGTGTGCGTTGTCTGGAAAGCGCCAGCCGTGAAGGTGAGATCAAACCTTTTATGGGTGATACCGATATATTTATCTATCCGGGTTATCAGTACCGGGTAGTTGATGCCCTGATTACAAATTTTCATTTACCGGAGTCTACGCTGCTGATGCTGGTCAGCGCCTTTGCAGGCTATGAGCATGTGATGCAGGCGTACAAAGTGTCGGTGGAGCAACAGTACCGTTTCTTCAGTTATGGTGATGCTATGTTTATTACCCCGTCTGTACCGGGAACAAAGCCGTTGGAGGCAAAGTGAGTCGAGAGTGTTTCATGAAGTTTGAGAAGTTGGCTGACGATGGTAAAGCCCGTCGTGGCCGTCTTTCTTTTCCGCGCGGTGAAGTGGAAACCCCTGCTTTTATGCCGGTGGGTACTTACGGTACGGTAAAAGGTATGTTGCCCCGTGATATCGAGGCAACCGGTGCTCAGATTGTCTTGGGTAATACCTTTCATTTGATGCTACGTCCGGGTACTGAGATTATTCAGCAGCACGGTGATCTGCATGACTTTATGCAGTGGAAAGGCCCGATTCTGACGGATTCCGGTGGTTTCCAGGTATTCAGCCTGGGCAATATGCGAAAAATCACTGAGCAGGGTGTGACTTTCCAGTCGCCGGTTGATGGCGCTAAGGTTGAGCTGAGTCCGGAGCGTTCGATGGAAGTTCAGCGTGCCCTGGGATCTGATATTGTCATGATCTTTGATGAGTGCACTCCATATCCGGCCACTGAAACAGAAGCGGCTGAATCTATGCGTCTGTCATTACGCTGGGCAGAGCGCTCCAAAACCGCTCATGGTGATAGCCCTTCGGCGCTCTTTGGTATTGTGCAAGGTGGTATGTACCCACATTTGCGTGATGAGTCGCTCGAAGGCCTGACCAAAGTTGGCTTTGACGGTTACGCCATCGGCGGCCTGTCGGTGGGTGAGCCTAAAGAAGATATGAAAAACGTGCTGGATCACCTGGCGTATAAAATGCCGGAGGATAAACCACGTTATCTGATGGGCGTGGGTAAACCCGAGGATATCGTCGAGGCGGTACGCCGTGGTGTGGATATGTTCGACTGTGTGATACCCACCCGTAATGCTCGTAATGGTTTTTTGTTTACCTCAACCGGTGTGGTTAAAATCCGTAATGCGGTTAATAAAACCGATACACGACCGATTGATGAAACCTGTGACTGCTACACTTGCCAGAATTTTAGTCGTGCTTATCTCAGTCATCTGGATAAGTGTAAAGAGATTCTGGGATCACAGTTAAATACCATCCACAACCTGCATTATTACCAGGTTCTGATGGCCGGTTTGCGTCAGGCTATTGAACAGGGTAAATTGAGCGACTTTGTGGACGAATTTTACCGTTTGCGGGGCCTTGAAACGCCACCGTTAGACTCAATATAAGTAAAAGACTTTTATTATTTTTTTGGAGTAAGCTGAATGAGCTTCCTGATTTCTCCTGCATTTGCAGAAAATGCTGCGGCGGCAAACCCGATGGATTCGGGCATGTTTAATATCCTGTTCCTGGTAGGTTTTGGTCTGATTTTCTACTTTTTTATGTGGCGCCCTCAGTCCAAGCGTGCCAAAGAGCATCGTGACCTGGTCGGCGGCCTGACAAAAGGTGACGAAGTACTGACCGCAGGTGGCATCCTGGGTAAAGTTGCAAAGCTGAGTGACGACTACGTTGTTCTGGAAGTTTGCGAAGGCACTGAGCTGACGTTCCAGAAAAACCACGTATCTGCAGCGCTTCCAAAAGGCACGTTAAAAAATATCTAATTTTTAGTATATAAAAAACGCCACTGTTTAAGTGGCGTTTTTGTATCTGCTAGGGACAGGGCACTATGCTCAATCGATACCCCCTCTGGAAAAATCTGCTGGTGCTTTTTGTACTGGTAATAGGCGGACTTTACGCCGCACCTAATTTATACCCGGATGACCATGCTATTCAGGTGACCGGTACCCGTGATGTCTATCAGGTTGATCAGCAATTGCTTGACCGTGCGACTACATTTTTGACAAAGGAAGGCATCCCTTTTAAGTCGTCAGAACTCAATGCGCGCAGTGGTCTGATTCGTTTCCCTGATGGTGATGCACAGTTAAAAGCCAAGGCCGTTATTGCAAACGTACTGGGTGATAATTATGTGGTGGCACTGAACCTGGCTGAAACCACACCGGACTGGCTGAACAGCATAGGTGCCGGACCCATGAAGCTGGGTCTTGATTTACGCGGCGGGGTTCATTTCTTGCTGGAGGTTGATCTTCCGCAAGCCGTTGCCCAGAAGCTGGATAACTATGCGGCTGATATCAAGCGGAAACTGCGTACTGAAAAATTGCGTTACCGTACGGTCGAAACCCAGGCAGACGGTAGTCTGGCGGTTAAGTTCACTAAAGCAGAGACCCGCGAAGCGGCCTTAACGTTTTTGCGTAAGGAATATCAGGATTTTCTGATTAGCGCAGATGACCGTGAGAAAGGTTATTTTGTAGTCGTCAATCTGACTGAGTCAAAAATCCGGGAAATTGAAGATTACGCGCTTAAGCAAAACCTGACCACGTTGCGTAACCGTGTTAATGAACTAGGCGTGGCTGAGCCGCTGGTACAGCGCCAGGGTCGTAACCGTATCGTGGTGCAGTTGCCGGGTATTCAGGATACTGCCGCCGCTAAGCGTATTATTGGTAAAACGGCCACCCTGGAATTCCGCCTGGAATCCCAGCCAACGGCATCCCGCGCAACCACTGAAACTTATGAGTTCCGCAGTGAGCCGGGCCGTAAAGCTACCCTGGAAAAAAGCGTTATTATCAAGGGTGATAACGTGGCCAATGCCCAGGCGTCGTTTGATGAAACCGGTCAGCCGCAGGTTAATATCACCCTGGATAGCTTGGGTGGTGAGCTGATGAACCGCACCACCCGTAACGCAGTTAAGCGGCGTATGGCGGTGCTTTTTGTTGAACATAAAGCCCGTACTGTCTACAAGCAGGTGGATGGCGAACAGATTGCCGAGCGTAAACCTTACGTTGAAAAGCACATTATCTCACTGGCCACTATTCAGTCGGTGCTGGGTAACCAGTTCCGCATTACCGGACTGGACGGTGCAGGTGAATCATCAGAACTGGCCCTGCTGTTGCGTGCCGGTGCTCTGGCAGCGCCTATCTACTTTGTTGAAGAGCGTACTGTAGGCCCGAGTCTGGGTGCTGAGAATATTGAGCTGGGTGTCACTTCTGTTCAAATCGGCTTTGCGCTGGTGCTGATCTTTATGCTGGTTTATTACCGTGTTTTTGGTCTGCTGGCTAATCTGGCGCTGACCCTGAATCTGGTGTTGCTGGTTGCGGTGATGTCGATGTTGTCTGCAACACTGACGCTACCGGGTATCGCGGGTATTGTATTAACCGTGGGTATGGCGGTGGATGCGAACGTGCTGATATTTGCCCGTATAAAAGAAGAGCTTAAAAACGGCTTACCACCACAATCTGCGATTAATGCCGGTTTTGACCGGGCCTTTACCACGATCCTGGATGCAAACGTTACGACGCTGCTGGCGGCTGTGATTCTGTTCGCGATGGGGACAGGACCGGTCAAAGGTTTTGCCATTACCCTATCTGTTGGCATCGTAACATCCGTGTTTACCGCCATTTTGGTAACACGTGCGTTGGTTAACCTGGTCTACGGGGGTCGTCAGCTGAAAACGCTGTCGATTTGAGGGAGTAAACGAGATGACCGATAAAATATATAACTTTATGGGGCTGCGTAAAATCGCAGTTGTCTTCTCCCTGGTGTTGCTACTGGTTTCCATTGGCTCGCTGGCAGTTAATGGGCTAAAACTGGGTTTGGACTTTACCGGGGGGAGCCTGGTTGAAGTGGGCTACGAGCAGCCCGCTGATCTGGTTAAAACCCGTAATAAGCTGGCTGCGGCCGGTTATGACGATGCGGTGGTGCAAACCTTTGGTTCCCCAACGGATATTCTGATTCGCCTTGGTAGTGATCATGATCCGAAGCTGGGTGACAAAGTAGTTGCGGCGCTGCAAGAGGGTGAGTCCCAGACACTGAGCCTGCGCCGTAACGAGTTTGTCGGTGCGCAGGTTGGTGAGGAGTTACGTGAACAGGGTGGCATGGGCATGTTGCTGGCGCTGTTCATGATCATGGTTTACGTGGCCTTCCGTTTCCAGCTGAAATTCTCAGTAGGGGCAGTGGGTGCGCTGGCGCATGATGTCTTAATTGTGCTGGGTTTCTTCTCAGTCTTTCAGCTGGAGTTTGACCTGACTGTACTGGCCGCTGTGCTGGCGGTGATTGGTTACTCCCTGAACGATACGATCGTTGTATCTGACCGCATTCGGGAAAATTTCCGTAAAGTGCGCAAAGGCACACCGATTGAGATTATGAACATTTCACTGAGCCAGACACTGGGCCGGACATTGGTTACCTCTTTAACCACTTTGCTGGTGCTATTGGCGCTGGCGATTTTTGGTGGTGAGATGATCCACAGCTTTGCGGTTGCGCTGCTGGTGGGTGTCTTTGTTGGTACTTATTCTTCCATTTATGTGGCGGCTAACGTGCTGGTGATGCTCGATATCTGTAAAGAAGATCTGATGCCCCCTGAAAAAGAAGAAGAGGTTGATGATCGGCCCTGACCGGATCGATTTATCTTAACCTTACAAGAAGCCGGCGACATGCCGGCTTCTTTTATTTTAGATTCGGGAACACTTTAAAAACTCAACAGAAAGAAGCACCTGGCCGCTGGTTGCGTTAGACTCAGGGTAATAGTTTCAGCTGCATAAGATGACAGGCCTCACATGAGTAAGAACTGGATCGAAAAAGACCCTCAGGCGGCTTTTGAAGCCAAAAAATACGGTAAACCGGTGCCAAGCCGGGATTTTATTATGGCGTTTCTGGACGAGAGGGATGCACCAATCAGCCATAAGGCGCTTTGCTATGAACTGGGGATTGATGACGATTATACCGTTGAGTCACTGTCACACCGTCTGAAAGCCATGTGCCGGGACGGGCAGCTGATGAGCAACCGTAAAAATGAATTTTGCCTGATTAAACGCTTGTCACTGATCGCAGGTCGTGTGATCGGGCACCGTGATGGTTTTGGTTTTGTGCAGCCGGACGAAGGTGGAAACGACCTCTTTCTAACTCCCCGCGAGATGCGCCAGGTTTTTGATGGTGACCGGGTGCTGGTTCAGGAAATTGGTAAAGATCAGCGGGGGCGGCGTGAAGCTAAAATTATCGAGGTACAGGAGCACTGTACCCATAAGCTTGTAGGTCGTTTTACCGGTGAAAAGGGCTTTGGTGAGTTGATTCCCGAAAATCAGCGTGTGACTCAGAAAGTGCTGATTGTGCCTGATCCCGAAAACCCGCTGGACTATAAAGATCAGCAACTGGTTGTGGTGAAACTATTCAGGCAGCCCGGAAAGCGCCAGATGCCGCAGGGCCACGTGTCTGAAGTGCTGGGTGACCATATGGCACCCGGCATGGAAATTACGGTTGCGATTCATAACTACGAAGTGCCGGATGAATGGCCGGATGAAGTGCGTCAGGAAACCGGTGAACTGAGCACAGAGGTTGAGGACGCGGCTAAAACCAACCGCGTGGATCTGCGCCATCTGCCGCTGGTGACGATAGACGGGGAAGATGCCAAAGATTTTGATGATGCGGTTTATGCCGAAAGAAAGCCTTCCGGGGGCTGGCGCCTGTGGGTCGCCATAGCTGATGTATCTTGGTATGTGAGGCCGGACACGGCACTGGATCTGGAAGGGCACAACCGGGGTAACTCGGTTTATTTCCCTGAGTTTGTTGTGCCAATGTTGCCGGAGTTGCTGTCAAACGGGCTTTGCTCGCTTAATCCTCATGTGGATCGTTTGGCGATGGTCTGTGAGATGACGATCAGCGCGGCAGGTAATCTGTCGGGCTATCAGTTTTATGAAGCGGTTATTCAGTCCCATGCCCGCCTGACCTATAACAAAGTGGGCAAGATGTTAAACGAGCCCGATTCGGACCGGGGTAAAGCCCTGTGCGCTGAATATGTTGCGCAGTTGCCCCATCTTCAAACGCTGCATAACCTCTATCGGGCATTACGTATTGCCCGTGAGAAACGGGGTGCGATTGATTTTGAAACCACCGAAACCCGTATTTTGTTCAGCGAGGCCCGTAAAATTGAACAGATTTTGCCGGTGGAACGAAACGATGCCCATAAGCTGATCGAAGAATGTATGCTCTGTGCCAACGTGGCCACCGCACGTTTCCTCGCTAAAATGAAAGTACCCGCCCTTTATCGTGTTCACGAAGGTCCTAAAGAGCAGAAATTAACCAGCCTGCGTGCGTTTCTGGCCGAGCTGGGCTTAAATCTGGGTGGGGGTGAGACGCCTGATCCTGCACATTATCAGCAACTGGCTGAGCAGATAGAAGGGCGTCCTGATCGCCACGTTATACAAACCATGATGTTGCGCTCGATGCGCCAGGCCGTTTACAGCCCGGATAACAAAGGCCATTTCGGGCTGGCCTATCCGGCTTATACACATTTTACGTCTCCTATTCGCCGTTATCCCGACCTGATGGTACACCGTGCGATTCGTGCGGCCATCCATTCCGATAAAACCGATCGTACAATCAGGCGACCTGATGCCTTTATGCCTGAAAGCACTTTTCAGTACCGCTATAACATGGGGCAAATGCTGCAATTAGGTGAGCATTGCTCTATGACGGAGCGCCGTGCAGATGATGCCACCCGGGATGTGGTTGCCTGGCTGAAATGTGAATATATGCAGGATCAGGTGGGTGAAGAGTTTGAGGGCATTATTTCGGCGGTCACGGGTTTTGGTGTCTTTGTTGAGCTGGAGAATGTGTACGTGGAGGGGCTGATTCATATTTCAGCGCTGCCTGGTGATTACTATAATTTTGATGCCGCTAAGCAGCGCTTAATTGGTGAGCGGACTCGCAAAAAATTTGGTCTGGGGGATCGCCTGACCGTGCAGGTTGCGCGGGTAGACCTGGATGACCGAAAAATTGATTTTGAGCTCGTCAAAGCTAACAGCACTGAAAAACGCGGCAAAGTGACAAAACGTCAGTTGCTGGCTGAAGGCAAGATCAGTGCACCATCTGAGGTGGGGCAGAAGCACGAATGGGAAGGCCGTAAAAAACCCCGCAAACGTCCGGTTGGCAATCAAACCAAATCGACAACGGATTCGCATAACCCGCGCCGAAAGGCAAAATCCGGTGTTAAGACCGAAACCTCTGGTACACAGTTATCACCGGCTGAGCGGGAACAAGGCCTGTTTAACAAAAAAGTGAAAGGCAAAAGCAAAGCCGCTCAGAAGCGAAAGGGAAAAGTGCGTAAAGCAAAACCTGCTGCCACAGCCGGAAAAGTGAAACGTCGGCCTAAAAAATAAAGCCTCTGTCCGGGTGATTAAAGCCCGTAAAAGCTCAGGGTGTCGGAATAGTTCAGCCAGATATAGCACAGCGTAAAGGCAACCTGTAGTAGCGCCAGGAGAAGCAGCAGCCGATTCCCAGGCGGCTCTGCGGGTGATTTCAGGCTCTGCCAGCGTAACAGGGCTGCACAAATCAGACCTTCCATGATGGCGGCACCTACATCCAGGGGCCAGTGCACACCCAATACAACCCGTGACAGGGCGACTAAGAGTATGGGAATCAGCAATGCCAGATAGATCAGGCGTGTTTGCTGGTGAGGGCGGCCAAGGGTGAAGAGTACCGCATAAATACCCAATAGCGCGGCAACTCCCGAGGTGTGGCCGCTGGGAAAGCTGTTGCTGCTATAAAGAGCAGCACCCAGATCCGGGCGTGGCCAGTTGAAAAGCTGTTTCAGCAGAATATTGCTTAGCGCAACCGCGGCCATCAGAAATGCAATCAGGCAGGCGCATTTATAACGACGAAATGTCATAAACAGTACAAAGAGAATCAGCGTACTGCCCAGCAGATGGAACTTATCTCCGAGCATCGTGATAGCCGCCGCGTATGCCTTTAGCGCGCCTGTTGTTTGCAGCTCTGCAAATAATTGCTGCTCATAAAGCACCAGCCAACCAAAAACACGACATAAGATAAAGAATATAAAAGCCGATACTGCCAGCAGTAAAAATACCTGATTGCCGATGTGTATAGAATGGAGCCCGCTAAAATGCCTGATGTGTTCTGACAGCCAGCGACCGGGTTCGAGCTGTTGGTGGGTAGCGTGAAAGATCAGGAGCGCAAACAGTGCCAGCCCAATCAGTTGTATCCAAATATTCCAGCTGATATCCAGTTCGCCGGACTGTTCTCCCAGCCAGTAGCCGGGTATCAGATAAACCGGTGCCCATAAGGCTGCAGAAAGCAGGTTATAAAATAAGAAACGTCTGGGTTTCATGCCGCAGCTTCCGGCAATAAACGGAATCAGTGCCCGTACAGGCCCGATAAAACGGCCTAACAAGATGCTACTGCCGCCATAACGCCTGAAAAAAGCCTGCCCCTGCAATAACCACCGGGGGTGATCCTGCAGGGTGTGTCGTTTCGCGATCCAGGGTGCTGAATAATGCCCCAGCGCAAAGCTGATACCGTCCCCGATAACGGCTCCGCTGAAAGCACAGAGTAGCAGGAAAGGCAGAGAAAGCGCTTGTTGTCCGGCAATCCAGCTGAGGGAGGCAAGTACGGCCACGCCCGGCACCAGCATACCCACAAAGGCTAGCGACTCTAATAGTGACAATAATGCGGTAGCAAGAAACACCCCATGAGCACTGTAATGACTTAGCCATGAAATGAAATCGGCCATTATGACTTTCCCTGTTGAAGCTCGCTTATTATTGTAATGATAGCTATGTAATGTCTCTGCGATGTTATAATTTGCGCTGAAACTGGCCGGTTATGGAACCCTTTTAATGAAAGAAATTATCCTGCTCACGATTTCCGGTGATGATAAACCGGGTGTGACGTCTGCAATTACTAATATTTTAGCGGACTATAAGATTAATGTTCTGGATATTGGCCAGGCGGTGATACATAACACTTTGTCTTTGGGCATTCTTATTGAAGTGCCAAGAGAGGCTGAATCCTCACCGCTGCTTCGTGATGTGCTGTTTAAAGCACATGAGCTGAATATGAATATTCGTTTTCAACCCGTGGGTGAAACTGAATATGAAGGCTGGGTTGGCGGTCAGGGCAAGTCCCGGCACATTATTACCCTGCTGGCGCGTAAAGTCACCGCTGATCATATTGGGCGGGTGACTCAGATTGCCGCTGAGCACGGGCTGAATATTGACAACATTAACCGCCTGTCGGGCCGTATTTCCCTGCAGGGGGCTTCTGAGCACAGCAAGGCCTGCGTAGAGTTTTCTGTGCGGGGTGCGCCGCATGATGGCGCTGTGCTTCGGGCCGAATTTCTGAAAGCGGCCAGTGACCTGGATGTGGATATTGCCTTCCAGGAAGACAATATTTATCGCCGTAATCGCCGTCTGGTGGTATTTGATATGGACTCTACGTTGATTGAGGCCGAAGTGATTGATGAACTGGCAAAAGAAGCCGGTGTGGGCGATCAGGTTATCGCGATTACCGAAGCGGCAATGCGTGGTGAGATAGATTTTAATGAAAGCTTCCGCCGTCGGGTGGCCTTGCTTAAGGGGCTGGATGCCTCTGTGCTTGAAGCGATCGCTGAGCGTTTGCCAATGACTGAAGGGGTAGAGGAGTTGGTATCTAACCTGAAGGCGCTGGGGTTTAAAACGGCGATTTTATCCGGCGGTTTTACGTATTTTGGCCGTCATTTACAGAACAAGCTGGGCTTTGATTATGTGTATGCCAATGAACTGGATATTGTTGATGGTAAAGTTACGGGTGAAGTAAAAGGCACTATTGTTAATGGCGAGCGTAAAGCCGAACTTCTGAGGGAGATTGCTGAAAAAGAAGGTGTGCGCCTTGAGCAGACTATTGCTGTGGGAGACGGTGCTAATGATCTGCCAATGCTGTCTATTGCCGGGTTAGGTATTGCGTTTCGTGCTAAGCCGCTGGTAAGAGAAAGTGCTAAGCAGGCGATATCAACACTGGGGCTGGATGGCATTCTTTACCTGATTGGTTTCAGAGACAGGGATGCCCTGAATTAAGTTATCGAAAGCTTAGTTATCGAAAGCTTATAAGTGACTGCCTGATAACTCTCTGAGCAAAAAAAATCCCCGGCGGGTGAACCCGGCGGGGAGAAAATATCCAGATAAGTGACTATCTGCAGAATAGAAAGCAATCAACAACCTGCGTAACCCACAAGTTGAAATCCAGTATATCCGCCTCGCTTTTATATTTCAAATAGTAATTAGCTTATTCTTATTTTGAATATCAGCTATCAAAAAAATCGTAATCCATAGAGGCTTTAGGGGGTTGCAGATAGTTGCCCTGAACAAAATCCACCCCGGCTTTCCAGAGTGTGCCCATGACACGTGTACCGCCAACCAGTGGTGCGATGGTGATTTTATTTTGTACTTTAAGTGCATGCAGCAGTTTAAGAACTTTTTTATTATCAGAGCCTGCTTCGTTAAGCGCCTGGATATAAGCACCATCGAGTTTGACGTAATCGGGGTTGATTTGTTTCAGAACCAGTTCGGAATTGAGGGAGTTACCGTAGTGTTTAATGCAAACCTTACAGTGTAGCTTGTGCAGGGTATCTGAAAAGAACTTGGCGTGCTTCAGGTATACCAGCGCATCTGTCTCGCTGATCTGGAAAACCAGATGGTCAGCAGGTAAGCCTGCCTTGCGCAGTAGTTCAGAAAGCCATAACAGTGTTTTTTTGTCTCTCAGGGTGCGGCTGCAAAGATTGATAAAAATGCGGTTACGCTGATTGCGCCTGAATTCGCGCTGTAGCTGCAGCATACTTTCTTTGATGACCCAGCGGTCAACCTTAATACTGATATCGGCTTCTTCCAGTGTCTCCATAAAAGCACCGGGCGAGGTCTCGTTGCCGTTTTTATCCAGCAGGCGCAGAAAAGTTTCATAGTGATGATTTGTAACTTTCTGGCTGTTTAACGCAACGATGGGCTGAAAGAGCAGCTTCATATTTTTTTGCTGAATAGCTTCTTCCAGCATAAAAATCAGCTCTGTTGTTTCATCCGCCGCCTGCTCTTTTGGCTGGTACAAACTGACACCATTACCACGCTGATTTTCCGCACGAATACTGTCAGCGGCACTGCGTACGCGTTCCAGAATAACCTTACGGCCTGGTGTGCTATCGCTGATGGTTGCGATGCCAATAGAACCGGTTGTCTGAACGATAGTATTGCTGGACTCCGAAATATTGCCTTCTATGGCCTTACACAGCTTGTTCGCGAGGGTGACGGCTTTATCCGGGCTGGGATCGTAGTAGATCACGGCAAAGCCGTCTTCTTCCGGGCGGGCCAGTATATGGGCTTTATTAACGTGTTTTTTCAGCAGCGTTGAGATATCACGTATGATTTGATCACAGCCTTCTATGCCAATCTCAGAGCGAATTTCCAGGTAGTTATCCAGGCTGATATACAGCAAGTTACAGTCTGCTCCACCAGAAAGCGCTCGTTGCAGGGTATCGTCCAGCTTGCTGTTAAAGTAACCAGGATTATACAGACCGGAAACCAGGTCCAGTCGTTCCTGAAGTTCTTCTTCCTCTTTGCATGCTGCGCTGAGGGAAATCTGGATGCAGGGGTTGTTGTTGTGGCGTGCAGGACGCAATGTTATATCGGTATCGAAGACAGTTTCATCCGCACGAACACCTGTCAGCTGAAGCCCTGCATGGCGCAGGTTATCTTTTTTTACCAGGGTTAATTGTTCCTGTAGCTTGTCTTTCTGACCCGGGCTGAAACACAGAGAGAGTGAGGTGCCAACCAGGGTATCAGGAGATTCAAACCCGAGCAGGCTTGCCAGACTCTGATTGGCATACACAATGGTATCGCCGTCACAGCAGGCAATAGCGTTCATTGAGCTGTCCAGCAGGTATTCAGTCTGTTTTTCGGCGTTTGAAAGCTCAGCTTCAGTCTGGCGTAATTTACGGCGCCCTTCCAGACTTTCAAGCTCGCGTCGCATGTGAATAATCAGCAACTCTTTTTCTTCCAGTGGTACTACGGCCTGAATATTATTTTTCAGACCCTGAAGCATATAGTGACTGTCAGAGTTGGGTACGAGCTGAATCACGGGGATGTCTTTATCCAGCCGCCTGAGGTGGTGCATGGCATTTTTAGGGGTGAAGTCGGTTTGATCGGCGGTGCAGAGGATAACGTCCCACGAACGCTCACTCAGTGCGGCAAGAAATTCCTGCTCGCTTGAAACGAGGTGGCCCCGGGGTGCAAGTCGTGATGCACGCAGCAGGTGTGTGATCTGTTCGGCTTCTTCGGCTGACATGCCCAGAAACATCAGTTGTACGTTCTTTCTCAATCTTTGACGTCGTCTCGTTGATAGCTGTTCCAGGACAGCCTGAGTCGAAAATGAAGGTGATTGGGTCATGCGCTATCCCCTTGCGCTGTTCTTCTCAATCCTTTAAGAGACTGAGTTTAGCCTTTTTTATTCTGAATGTCAGGCTATTGAATGAGCAAATTTTGATATGGGGCAGTTTTATGCAGGCTAAAATTGGCTGGGGTAGGAGGATTCGAACCTCCGCATGCTGGAATCAGAATCCAGTGCCTTACCGCTTGGCTATACCCCAAAAGAGATCTGACTGCTTCCCTGAGTCGTTCCGGTAAACCGGGTGTATTGCTGTTTGCCATTTTTTATCGTTTACAATAGGTAATAAACGACAGACTATTGACAAATGGTGGCAATAGCGGGACTCGAACCTGCGACCCTCGCATTATGAATGCGATGCTCTAACCAGCTGAGCTATATTGCCATAAAAAATGGCAGGGGTAGCTGGATTCGAACCAACGCATGACGAGATCAAAACCCGTTGCCTTACCGCTTGGCTATACCCCTGGATTTCAACATGGTGGCAATAGCGGGACTCGAACCTGCGACCCTCGCATTATGAATGCGATGCTCTAACCAACTGAGCTATATTGCCATGACTTGTTGAGGTCGCGAATTATTCTCTGTTTGGGCTTTTGTGTCAACAGTTCAGGTGTAAAAAAGTAAGTTTTTCTAAGGCTTTTTTTACTTTGCTTATTTCAGGTTGTTTTGTGTTCAAAAACTGGCGGTAACTTGTTTATTTTATAGACAAAAAAACCGACATTTCAGTCGGTTTTTTTAGGGCGTTTATTCAGTCTTTATACGTTAAAGCGGAAATGCACCACATCGCCATCCTGAACGATGTATTCCTTGCCTTCCAGGCGCCAGCGCCCTGCATCTTTAGCGCCTTGTTCACCTTTGTTGTCGATAAAGTCACTGTAGGCAATGACTTCTGCCCGGATAAAACCTTTCTCGAAGTCAGTGTGGATCACACCGGCAGCCTGAGGAGCTGTGGCGCCGACCTTGACTGTCCAGGCGCGGACTTCCTGTACACCTGCGGTGAAGTAGGTTTGCAGGCCCAGCAGCTGATACCCCGCACGTATAACACGATCCAGTCCTGCCTCTTCCATACCCAGGTCTTCCAGGAACTCAGCACGCTCTTCGTCGTCCAGCTCGGCGATCTCTGCTTCCAGCTTATTGCAGATAGCAACTACCTGAGCGCCTTCAGATTCGGCCAGCTGAATAACAGCATCCAGGTGCGGGTTGTTTTCAAAGCCGTCTTCGTCAACGTTGGCGATATACATTGTGGGCTTGATGGTCAGCAGGTGAAAGCTCAGCACGGTGGGCATATCGTCATCCGAGATATCCATCGCACGCACCGGATGACCGGCACCCAGGTGGTCGATCAGGCTCTCCAGCAGCGCTTTTTGTTTGATGGCGTCTTTGTCACCACCTTTAGCGGTACGCTGGACACGCTGCAGTTGTTTTTCTGCCGACTCAAGATCCGCAAGTGCCAGTTCGGTATTGATAATGTCGATATCTTCAAGCGGATCAATACGGTTGGCAACATGTTGCACGTCTTCGTTTTCAAAGCAGCGTACAACATGGGCAATAGCATCGGTTTCACGGATGTTCGCCAGAAATTTGTTGCCCAAACCTTCGCCTTTGGATGCGCCTGCTACCAGGCCTGCAATATCAACAAATTCCATTGTTGTGGGTAATATGCGCTTAGGATTGACTATCTCAGCCAGCTTATCGAGGCGGGGGTCTGGCATAGGTACAACACCCGAGTTCGGTTCGATGGTGCAAAAAGCATAGTTTTCTGCTGCAATGCCTGCTTTGGTCAGCGCGTTGAACAGTGTGGATTTGCCTACGTTTGGCAATCCGACGATACCGCATTTAAAACCCATGGTGAGCCCTACCGTTAGCCTTTAAAACTGTGAAGTCGATTCATCGCTTTCGCCCAGTCGCCAGACACCGCTTCAGGAAGGTAGTGGATAGCTTCGTCACTGGCGGCCTCTACAGACTGTCGCTCGCTGACGGGGGCTTTGCTAAGTACAAAGCCGGATACCTGGCTGGCATGGCCTGGGTGGCCGATACCGAGTCGAAGGCGATAAAAATTTTTGTTGTTGCCCATTTTGCTAATGATATCGCGTAAGCCGTTATGGCCGCCGTGACCACCCCCTTGTTTGAACCTTGCAACGCCGGGAGGCAAGTCGAGTTCATCGTGAGCAACAAGAATGGATTCTGGGGGGATTTTGAAAAAATTTGCCAGGGCTGCAACGGACTGGCCGCTGAGGTTCATAAAGGTTGTAGGCACAAGCAGATGTATAGCTTGTCCGTTAATCTGAACTTTGGCATAGCGCCCGTGGTACTTCTTCTCGGGCTGTAGAGAGGTGAGTTGTTGAGCAGCAAGCTGCTCAACAAACTCAGCACCGGCATTGTGGCGTGTATTCGCGTATTGGTTGCCTGGATTACCCAGGCCCACGATGAGCTGAATTTTGTCCTTCATGCCGGTACCTGTAGTGGGCTATTGCCGGGGCAAATTAGCCTGCAGATTTAGCGCCACGTGGTGCGTATACGTAACCGATGCCCTGGTCGTGGTCAGCGCCGCGACGCAGAGATACGATTTCAACACCTTCAGGCAGAGAAACGTCTGACAGGTGAAGAACCTGGCCCGCTTCAGCGTCTGACAGGTCAACTGGCAGTGCTTCTGGCAGATCAGCAGCAAGACACAGAACTTCAGCAGAGTTTTTCTCAACAGCGAATTTAGCAGACGCTTTAGAAGCTGCTGAGCGTTCGAAGTTGATGAACTGCAGAGGTACGATGATCTTAATTTTTGACGTTGCCGTGATGCGCTGGAAGTCTGCATGCAGTACTTCAGGGCGAGCAGGGTGACGCTGCAGAGCTTTGATGATTACTTTTTCTTCAGTGCCGTTAACGTTCACAGTCAGAATGGAAGAAAAGAAAGCATCGTCCTGAATATCTTTGATCAATTCGTTGTTACGCATTGAGATAGAAATCGGGCTCTGGTCAGCTTCACCACCGTAGATGATGCCTGGAACCAGACCTTCACGACGCAGGCGGCGGCTCGCACCTTTCCCTTCATCAGTACGCGCAACAGCGTTAATTACAAAGTTAGACATTTTATTACCTTTAATAAGCAAAACTGCAAACACCCGCGACCAGGGTTTTGCAGTTGATTTAAGTTGCCCGTATGGGCTTGAAATAAGTGCCACCCGGTTATGGGTGGCACGTCAGCACGTTATTCCTTAACGGAACATCGCACTGATGGATTCTTCGTTGCAGACACGGCGTACGGCTTCTGCTAGCAGGGGCGCCAGGGTCAGCTGGCGAATGCGACCGCAGGCCAGCCCTTCTTTTGTCAGCGGAATTGTGTCTGTTACAACCAGTTCATCGAGCTGGGAGTTTTTAACGTTATCGATTGCGGGGCCGGAAAGTACGGCGTGGGTAGCATAAGCGACAACCCGTGCAGCGCCGTTTTCTTTCAGCGCTTTTGCAGCTTTGCACAAAGTGCCTGCAGTATCACACATGTCATCAACCAGGATGCAGGTGCGGCCTTCAACATCACCGATGATGTTCATCACCTGAGATTCGTTGGCGCGTTCACGGCGTTTGTCGATAATTGCCAGGTCACAGTCCAGCTGTTTTGCAACAGCGCGGGCCCGCACCACACCGCCAACATCAGGTGAGACAACCATAATGTTGTCGTATTCCTGATCGACGATGTCATCAAGCAGAACCGGTGAGCCGTATACGTTATCAACAGGGACAGAGAAGAAGCCCTGGATCTGATCAGCATGCAGGTCCACGGTTAACACGCGGTCGATACCGATGTTAGACATCAGATCGGCCACCACTTTTGCCGTAATAGGTACACGGGCAGAGCGTGGGCGACGATCCTGGCGGGCATAGCCAAAATAAGGTACAACTGCCGTAATACGTGTTGCGGACGCACGACGTAGTGCATCGGCCAGAACAATCAATTCCATTAGATTGTCATTGGTGGGCGCACAGGTAGACTGAATGATAAAAACGTCCTTACCTCGTACGTTTTCCTGGATCTCCACAGTGACTTCGCCGTCGCTAAAGCGACCGACATTGGCTTTTCCCATTGGGATATCCAAACGCTCAACAACTTTGCGGGCCAGCTCTGGGTTAGCATTGCCGGTAAAGACCATCATTTTGGACACTGCGTGCACCTTTTCGACTATTAGATCGGAATTGTTTTCTGACAGGGAACCGTTCATGAGTAAATGGCTGGGGTAGGAGGATTCGAACCTCCGCATGCTGGAATCAGAATCCAGTGCCTTACCGCTTGGCTATACCCCAGTAAACTCCTATATGGAGGATTCAGCCTCCCGTTTTAAGAGGCGGCATATTTTCCTGGAAGCTACTGTGAAAGTCAAGACCGGGGCGCTACTCTATGGGCTTCCAGTCTTTCATCAGCAGGGTGATCTTCAGGTTTTCCCGGGACAGCTTTATTTTCCGGGGCAGAACCTGTTGCTCGTTATAGCTCAGGTAGCTGATAAGCCAGCCATTTTGCATCAGTAAGGTCAGGCGATTGTTTTTAAGCTGATGCTGATAAGGGGACTCAGGATCCGGCAGGCCGCGCACCCACCAGCGGGCTTGCTGAATCGGTATATCCCAGCCTAATCTGTCCTGCAGCAGGTGCTCCGGTGAGGTTGCTTCGTATTCACCCTCACCTGAAATGGCGAGACGTACATAACCCGGCTGTCCTTCTATATATGCCCCTCCCTGGCCTAAGGGGCCGCTCATATCAATTCTGTAATGATCATTTTCCTGGTGCCAGTAAAGGCTGGCGGAGTGGCTGTTAGTTTCGGTTTTGATTGCGATTTTTCCCGATAACGCCCAGTTTTTAAGCTGTAACAGTTCTTGCTGGTGTTGCTCCCAGCTGGTTGTGATAACCGGCGGTTTGGGTTGTGGTTTAAGACCGCTACAGCCACTGATTATCAGCAGTATTGCGATCAGTCCTGATAAACGTCTTCTCATTGCGGGATCTCAACAGCCTGAGCGGCTTCCTGGAGGTAATTGTTATCCGGGTCTTTACTCAGACCACTGGTGAGCAAATCCAGCGCTTTGTCTTTGTTGCCTAAAGCCCAGTGCGCCTGGATCAGATGGCTGGTGACCTCCGGGTCCTGAACCACGGTGTAAGCGCGCGTCAGAAAATCAACAGATTCCTGGTAGCGTTTCAGCTTAAAGAGTACCCAGCCCATCGAGTCGATGATCGCCGGGTCATTCGGCTTCTGGCTCAGTGCCTGGTCAATCAGCTTATAAGCTTCATCGTAGCGCGTGGTATGAACCGCCAGGGTATAACCTAAGGCGTTGAGTGCCAGGGTGCTTTCAGGGTCAAGCACCAGAATACGGCGCAGATCTTTTTCGGTGCGGTCAAAATCATGGGGCTCCAGTAGCATCGCACGGGTGTAGAGCAGATTGATATCATTGCTGAAATGGGTCAGTGCGTCTTCCATCAGCACCAGTGCCGCTTCCTCAAATCCGTGCAAATCGAGCCATTCCGCTTCCAGCGCATAGAGCCGGGCAGCCAGCTTAGGCTGAGTGTTGCGAACATCGGCAAGGATCTGCGTCAGTTGCTCGCGATCCTCCGGTGTATCCAGTAATACGGAGATACGGCTGAGTGCCTGGTAGTGTGTGGTCGGGTTATTGACCTGCATAAAATGATCAATTGCCCGTTTGATGTCACCATTCTGCTGCGCAATCGCACCCAGATAGTAGTGGGGGCGACTGTCAGCGGGTTTCTGCTTCAGTAGCTCATTGAGCAGAATTGCAGCTTCTTCAAGCTGTCGGTTTTCCAGTATTAGCAGCGCGAGGTAAAACTTCAGCTGATAATCCTTGCTGTTTTCGTTAATCAGTTTTTTCGCAATCTCCAGGCCGGCTTTATGCTGGCGAACCTGAAACAGTAACTGGGCATAAAGTACCTGAAGCTGCCGGTTGTGGGGCTGGCGTTTTAAGGCGGGCTTGATTGTTAGCAGAGCCGCCTTGTACTGGTCGTTTGTCCGTAAAAATTCTGCCTTTTGAGTAATGGTATCGATGTTGTCCGGCTGAATTGTGAGGGCTTTGTCGAAGGCGGCCAGTGCTTCGTGCGGCTGCTTTAAGTGTGCGTGCAACAGCCCCCGGGTGATCAGCAGATTTGGCGTCTGCTGTTGGGTATTAAGCTGTTGATTGACAATGGTGAGATAACTTTCAGCAACCCTGTCAGGCATAGCGCTGATCTGGCTGCGGATAATTGCCAGCATCTGTTCAGGATCATCCTCTGTCGCCTGAGTGATCAGCGGCAATGCCTCTTCGTAGCGTTTTTGGTGTAATAACAGACTGGCCAGAATCTGGTAAGGCTCAGCGTTTTGAGGTTCCGCATTTTTCCAGAGCTCAGCCGCTTCCATCATCGCTTCTGTATTGCGCAGGTATTGTGCAACACGGGTAGCGCGCCGGGCGACACCGGGGTCAGCGGTCAGGCGAGCTTGTTTTAGATAGTTGGCCAGGGCCAGGTCAAAACGTTGCTGCTGTCCCGCTATCTCGGCAACCAGCAGATCATAGACCGACTCCCGGTTCAGCTCGCCCGCCTGATAAACCGGTGGCGCTGAGACCTCTGCTGGTGCGGTTTTGATGCCCTGCAGACCACATCCGGAGAGCAGTAAGGTGGCAATCAGGCTGTAAAAACGTATTTTCATAGGCGGTAAACCAGCATCCCTGAGTAGTTCAGGTCACTATAGATGAATCTGTTGGTGAATGTCAGTCTGATAAATAATGGACAATTTGAGCTGTTTAAGGTTCCTTAAATGCCGGGTTAGTTGTCAGGGCTTTTAACCTTTGGGTCAAAGCGTTGTATCATAGCGCGCTGGAACTAATTTACGGGGCTGCGTGTGTCTCCGGAACAGAGGTAGTGATTGGGCGTTATGGCTTTATTGGCGTTAGGAATTAACCATAAGACCGCTTCAGTGTCGGTCAGGGAGCGTGTGGCGTTTTCGCCGGATCAGCTTGCTGACGCGCTCGCAGCCGCCCGCCGTTGCGCGCAGTTAAAAGAAGTGGCAATTCTGTCGACCTGTAACCGCACTGAGCTTTATTGCTCCTCTGAATTATCGGGCACCCGTGCATTGCTTGAATGGCTGGGTGACTTTCATGCTCTGGATCCGGATGAATTGCAGGCGTGTTCTTATGCACACTGGGGTGAGGATGCGGCCCGGCATATGATGCGGGTAGCCAGCGGGCTGGACTCGCTGGTGCTGGGCGAGCCGCAGATACTGGGCCAGTTAAAATCATCTTATGCACTGTCTCAGGAAGAAGGCCATGTAGGTGCAGAGCTGGGTCGTCTGTTTCAGCAGACCTTTTCGGTTGCCAAGCAAGTACGTACGGATACGGCCATTGGTGAAAACCCTGTTTCTGTCGCTTATGCCGCCGTCAGTCTGGCGCAGCATATATTTTCAAACCTTAAAGACAGCAAAGCGCTGCTGATTGGTGCCGGTGAAACTATTGAACTGGTAGCACGCCACTTAACCCAGGCGGGTGTGCAGGATGTAACGGTTGCGAACCGTACTTTGGGGCGTGCGCTTTCGCTGGCAGAAACCTTTAATGGCAAAGCGATTCTGCTGGGTGATATCCCCGAAGCGCTTTGTGATGCGGATATTGTCATTGCCTCCACAGCCAGCCAGTTACCCATATTGGGTAAAGGTGCAGTAGAAACGGCACTTAAAAAACGCAAACACCGCCCGATCTTTATGGTGGATATTGCCGTGCCCCGGGATATCGAACCTCAGGTTGCCGATTTGGATGATGTTTATCTTTATACGGTTGATGACCTGAAAGAGACGATTGAGGAGAACCAGCGCACCCGTGAGTCTGCCGCGCGGGAAGCTGAAGAAATTATTGAAGTCGGCGCCCATGACTTTATGCGCCAGTTACGTGCATTGGATGCGGTCGACACGCTGACGGCTTTGCGGGCCCAGGCCGAAGCGACCCGTGACCAGGAATTAACTAAAGCCCTGCGTCAGTTAAAAAACGGTAAAGCGGCGGATGAAGTGCTGACTCAGCTTGCACGCAGCATTACTCATAAACTGTTACACCACCCGACTATTCAAATGCGAAAAGCCAGCGCAGAAGGCCGCGCTGACCTGCTTCCCCTGGTACAGGAACTGTATCAGCTTTATGAACCGGATCAGAACGAAAAAAATAAATGAAAGCGTCTATTCTCTCCAAGCTAGAAAAACTTACCGATCGTTTTGAGGAACTGGCCGCGTTAATGTCTGATGCCAGTGTAATTACTGATCAGGATCGTTTTCGTGAATACTCCAAAGAGTACGCAGAACTGGAGCCGGTGGTTAAAAGCTTTGCGGCCTATAATGATGCCCTGGGCGATCAGGCCGAAGCGGAGTCTCTGTTAAAAGACAGTGATCCCGATATGCGTGAAATGGGGAAAGAGGAATTAGCGGAAGCTAAGGCACGCCTTGAGGCACTGGAGGCGGAGCTGCAAATCTTGCTGCTGCCCAAAGACCCCAATGACTCACACAACGTTTTTCTGGAAATCCGGGCGGGTACCGGAGGAGATGAGGCAGCAATTTTCTCCGGTGACCTTTTCCGTATGTATTCCCGTTTTGCGGAAACGCAGGGCTGGAAAGTTGAGGTTATCAGTGCCAATGAAGGTGAGCACGGTGGTTATAAAGAGCTGATCAGCCGTGTGGTTGGCACCGATGTCTATTCCCGTCTGAAGTTTGAATCTGGTGCACACCGGGTACAGCGGGTGCCTGAAACTGAATCTCAGGGGCGTATTCATACCTCGGCCTGTACCGTGGCGGTGATGCCTGAAATGGAAGCGGCGGGTGATATTGAAATCAACAAAGCAGACTTACGGGTGGATACCTTCCGGGCTTCAGGTGCCGGGGGGCAGCACGTTAATAAAACGGATTCTGCTATTCGCCTGACCCACATTCCGACAGGGGTTGTGGTGGAATGTCAGGAAGAGCGTTCACAGCATAAAAACCGTGCTAAAGCGATGTCATTACTGGCGTCCCGATTGCAGGCCGCAGAAACTGAAAAACATGCCGCCGAACAGGCCAGCACGCGTAAGAGCCTGGTGGGCAGCGGTGACCGTTCGGAGCGTATTCGTACCTACAATTATCCTCAGGGCCGGGTGACAGACCACCGTATTAACCTGACGCTTTACAAGCTGCAGGAAGTTATGGGCGGTGAGCTTGGGCATGTGGTTGAGCCTTTGATGAACGAATATCAGGCTGAGCAGTTGGGTTCATTGTCAGACGAATAAACCGGCCTGATGAGCGGTGAAGACCCTGTAAAAAAGCGCAGCAGACTTAGCATTTGTTGCGCTTTTTATCTTTTTACTGAGACAATTTTTATTGTCACGAGTCCCAATTGTTATGATTATTGAACAAGCCCTGGCGCTCAGCGAGCGTTTGTCGACGATTAGCGACAGTGCCCGTTTAGATGTGGAACTATTGCTTGGCCATGTGCTGCAACAACCGCGTAGCTACCTGTTTACCTGGCCTGACCGCACCTTGAGCGAAGCACAGTATCAGGCCTTTGAAACGGCATTGAAACGCCGGGAACAGGGTGAGCCGGTTGCGCATATTATAGGAACCCAGGCATTCTGGACACTGGATCTGGAAGTCTCGGCTGAAACACTGATTCCACGGCCCGATACCGAAACCCTGGTTGAGCAGGCACTGGCCTTGCTGCCGGATGGTGATTATCGGGTGGCTGACCTGGGCACCGGTACCGGTGCTATTGCCCTGGCGCTGGCATCAGAGCGTCCCGGCTGGCAGGTTATCGGTGCTGATCGTATTGAAGCGGCGGTACAGTTGGCTGAACGAAACCGGCAGCGTTTATGCATTGGTAATGCCCGCTTTGTGAGCGGCAGTTGGTTTGAGCCGTTGGACGGCCTGTTTGATCTGGTTGTCAGTAACCCGCCTTATATCGACCCTGAAGATCCACATTTGCAGCAGGGGGATGTGCGTTTTGAACCTCTGAGTGCGCTGATAGCGGAAGAGCAGGGGCTGGCGGATATCCGTCTGATTGCCACTCAGGCGAGAGACTACCTGAAACCGGATGGAAAGCTGCTGTTTGAACATGGTTATGATCAGGGTGAGGCGGTTCGCAATCTGCTGATGCAGCTGGGTTACCATACTATCAGGACAGTTCAGGATCTGGGGGGGCGTGAGCGCGTGACTCTGGGGGCCTGGACAAAAGAGGACTAAAGCATGTTGAGTGATGAGCAGCTGTTGCGTTATAGCCGTCAGATTATGTTGCCCGAAGTGGATATCGCAGGTCAGGAAGCCTGGCTTAATGCCTCTGTCTTGATTATGGGCCTGGGAGGCCTGGGTAGTCCGGTGGCGATGTATCTTGCGGCAGCGGGTGTGGGAGAGTTGGTGCTGGTGGATGATGACCAGGTGGATTTGTCTAATCTGCAGCGTCAGATTGTTCATAGCACCGACCGGGTGGGTCAGTACAAGGTTGACTCAGCCCGTCAGGCGCTTGAGGCGCTGAACCCGGATATCAAGCTACGTACCCATCATCAGCGTTTGTCTGATGAGGCGCTGGCCCATGAGATTGAGTCTGTGGATCTGGTGGTCGACTGTACCGATAACTTCAGCACCCGGTTTGCGATTAACCGGGCCTGTGTTGCTCAGGGGAAACCCCTGGTATCGGGGGCAGCAATCCGCATGGAAGGCCAGGTGGCGGTGTTTGATAGCCGACAGAATGATGCGCCCTGTTATCAGTGTTTATATAAACAGAGTGACGATGAAAATCTGACCTGTTCCGAATCCGGTGTGCTGGCCCCCCTGGTAGGCATTATTGGTTCCGTACAGGCCATGGAAGCGCTGAAAGTGCTGGCATCTGTGGGTGAGCCACTGGTAGGGAAGCTGCTGTTACTGGATGGTCGTACGATGGACTGGCGTTCGCTGAAATTGCGTAAAGACCCCGCCTGCCCTGTTTGCTCGGGAGGATCAGATGATGGATGAGATGGATCTTACGGTTATAAAACTGCTGAAAGAAAGCCAAGTTATTGCTCTGGTGGGGGCCAGCCCTAAGGCACACCGGGCGAGTTATCGGGTAATGGATTATCTGCTGACAAAAGGTTATCAGGTGGTTCCGGTAAATCCACTTAAAGCAGGCAGTGAAATTCTGGGTCAGCGTGTTGTTGCAACCCTGGCTGATATTGAGCAGCCGATTGATATGGTGGATATCTTTCGTAATTCGGAGGCGGCAGCTGATACGGTAGATGAGGCAATAAAAGCCGGTGCAAAATCGGTTTGGCTGCAACTGGGTGTCATCAACGAGCCGGCGGCAAAGCGGGCAAAGCAGGCGGGTCTGGACGTGGTGATGGATCGCTGTCCTAAAATTGAGGTGCCGCGTCTTGGGTTGTGAGCTGGCCGGAGTTATCGGTGGTGTTATTTAAGGCATAGCGTAACAGCTATGCCTTTAGCTTCATCATTGCCTTAAATAGGCTGACGGCTTTCAGTGGTCAGTATCAGTAACAGGGATTCACTGTGTTCTCTGGCTTCACGGCCCAGGAGGGTCAGGTAGCCACCGTCATTCTGAGTGATCAGGCCTTTATCAAACAAACGCGCCGTTGCAGCGATGCTGGCAGGGGCCGCCGTGTGGTGTACCTTGATTCCGCTCTGAGTGGTGTCCAGCGAAAATTGATTAAGGATATTCAGCTCATCCAGCAGGTCTTGGGAGTAGGGCATGGTTAGTCATCCTGAATACTTTGGGTAAGCCCTTAGCTTACAGCGCACAGGCTCTGGTCGCACTCTCTTTTCTGAAATACGGACAGGTTCCGGACTCAGGTCAGTTGTAGTGTTAAGGTTTGTGTAGATTCAGTGAGGGTGAGCTGATGTTGCGAAGCTATGTTGAGTTTGTATTTGATAAGGGGAGGGGGCAGGATCAGCGATACTGATAGCTGATCCTTTCTGTGGCTGATGTTTAGTTCAGCAGGTTGGCCGTCATTTCATACTGCTCAGCCAGCCAGAACTCTGCGGCAGACTCGCCGTTATCACGTAAAACAGAGGCTTCACGCCTGAGTTCCCTGATAATTTCCTCTCGTTTAATACGTGGCTCGGAAAGCTGTAACTGCTGTTTGCTGCTGTGCAGGGCGCGATGATCCATCGGTGACACCTCGATACTTATAGTTATTGTTTACAACTGTTTGTTTTCCACTCGAATTGTCAGTATAGATGGCTTATAAGTACGCGATATTTTGTCTGCCTTAAAATTGACTCAGATCAATTTTAAGGTGTAAATCAGCATCCCTGCATCAGATTGCGAATTTTTAAATCGTCCTGACAACGTCTGGCATAGTCGAAGGTGGCTTGACTGCAGGGCAGTGAATTTTGTGCTTCGGGTAAAGCCACACCACTGTTGATCAGGAAGTGGATCAGGTTTAAACGCTCTGTTTTAAGGGCACGTTCTATCAGGCCTTCCGCTTGTGTCAGTGCTGCCCCGTGCTCTGCAAAACGGCTCAGGTGCACCATGATCTGCGTATCCGGGCAGTGGTCAAAACAAGCGTGCAGCAAATTATGGGTATTGGGGTTGGCCCCGGCGCGTAACAGCAGGGTAATCAGGGAAAGGCTCTGATGTGGCTGTTTTAGTGCGAGCTGAAGCAGGGGCTCGCCATCATGGCCAGGGGCACTGGCGTTGCAGCCCTGGTTAAGTAGTAATTCGAGGGCTTTGGGCTGTTGTGCGGTTATAGCAATTTCCAGCGCGCTTTGCTGGTTTGGCAGGGCAGTGTCTAATTCGGCGACTGTAAATTTTTTTAACAGCCGTGCCAGTGAATCGAGGTCGCCTTGTTCAATGGCACTGATCAGCTTTCGGCTGCGTGCCTGGGCAAGAAAATTGAGCATAAGGGTTTAAAATCCCAGCCGATGGCGAAGTGGTTTAATGGTTAACAACAGCAGCAAACCGCCGGCGATCCACTGCAGCGGAGAAAAGTCGTTGCCATGATTATGGATGCTTTGTGCCAGCTCAAAGGCACGATCACCTAAGAGGCTGTCTGTCAGCAGGCCAATCGAAACCGCACTCAGGCTGATGCCACTGAGATAAAGTATCACCGCACGTTTTCCCAGTTCCCGGATAAGGATGCCCAGCGCGGCGATATTAGTGGCAGGGCCGACCAGCAAAAACACCAGTACGGCGCCGGGTGACATACCCGCCAGCAGGAGGGCTGCCGCCAGGGGGGTTGAGGCGCTGGCGCAGATATACAGCGGCAGGCCAACAACCAGCATCAGCAGCATCGCACCCAGACCGGAGCCATATTCAGCCAGATTGCCAGGTTCAACCAGAGACGCGATGATGGCGGCCATTACCAGTCCGAAAGCCATCCAGTATTTAATGTCATCCAGAATATCCACCAATGCAAAGCGCAGACCCGCTCCGATGCCAACAGGCTCGGTCTTTGTTGCACAACACTCACTCTCTTCTGGTTTTTCTTCTGGTTTTTTACTGCTGCAGCAGGTTGTTTTTGTTTCCTGTTTTAGGGCTTCAGCGCAGGCTTTGTTGTCTGGTGAGCTGGTGGCTTGCGCTTTAGATTTGCTGGCGCAGCAGCCAGAGGTGGCTGGCTTTTCAGGCTCCTCTTTGACAGTGGCTTTTTCCGTATCAAAAAAGAGCACCAGCAAGCCGCTGATAATCGCGCTGGTAATGGCCGCAAGGGGACGAATAATGGCCATGACAGGCCCCATCAACGCATAAGTGACAGAAATAGAATCTATACCGGTTTCCGGTGTAGCAATCAGAAACGAGGTGGTGGCCGGTTTGGATGCACCGCTACGATGCAAACCTACGGCCGTGGGTAACACACCACAGGAACAGAGCGGCAGGGGTGCCCCGATAAGGGCTGCACGGATAACAGATCCCGGTCCTGTGCCGCTTAGCAGGCGCTTGATCAGTGACTCAGGAATCCAGCCTTTGATCACCGCTGCCAGAGAGAGACCCAGTAATAACCAGAGTGCGGTTTCCAGGTAAATATTGATCAGGTTATTTAAAAAAGTGACCATTAACAGGTTGCTCCTGGTTTAAGAATAAGAAACAGACGGGGTTGCGCTTTAATCAGGAGCATTTCAGATAGTTCTCGCATTCAAATAATGCCCCACACCCGCAGCAGGTAGATACCCGCGCTGAGGGATAATACCGATCCCAGGGTGGTTGTCAGTATAATATTGGCAGCCAGCTGCGCGTTGCCGCCCGTTGATTTTGCCATCACAAAACTGGCTGCGGCGGTTGGGCAGCCAAAGAGAATAAACAACATTGCCAGATCCTGGCCCTCAAAACCGACCAACCCGGCGCCCAGTGTCAGGATTACCGGAATAATAACCAGTTTGGCGGCGGTAGCCCAGAATGCCATGCCGGAGGTGTCTCGCAGGCTTTTTATGCTCAGTGAGCCGCCAATGGCCAGCAGTGCGAGCGGCAGTGTCAGGTTGGCAAAATAACCACCGGTTTTCTGAATAACATCAGGCAGTTGCCAGCCGAGGAAAGAAAAGGGGAGCGCCAGCAGTACGGACAGGATTAATGGATTTTTTATAATCTCCAGTACTGCCTGGCCGAATTTTAACCCGCCCTCACGTTGCATGGGCAGGGTCAGTGCCAGAATAGACAGTACGTTATAGAGCGGAATGACCATCGCCAGCAGGATGGAGGCCTGTGCAAGGCCTTCTTCAGCAAACAGGTTGTAGGAGACCGCCAGGCCAATAATGCCGTAGTTGCCACGAAAGGCACCCTGAATAAAAACACCCAAGTCGCGTCCTTCACTGATCCAGCGAGAAGCCAGCCACCAGAGCAGGACAAAGGTGCTCAGGGTAGCCGTTAGAAAATAGATAAGTTGCTGCGGATTAAAAACTGACTGGAAGTCGGTGCGTGAGATGGCCATAAAAACCAGCGTTGGCAGGGTAAGCGTAAACACAAGTCGGGAACTGGTAGCGACAAAAGCCTCATCAATCAGGCGGATGCGTTTTAGCAAGATGCCCAGAAAGACAATAAAAAAAATTGGGGCGACCGTATTGGCTGTAAACGCCAGGGATTGCAGGTATAAATTCACGCCGGAGGACCCACCTGGAAAACGGCAATTTTATCACAGGGCAAGGGTCGGTCGCGTTTTTTATGTGGTGCTTTTATGCAGGCTGGGATAATCAAATCGGGTTTGGGTGCCACAGCTTTCTGCCAGTTCAGACCAGCGGGTGATGCTCAGGTGTATATGCATAATAGCGGCGGTAGGGAACCGGGCGACAGGTTCCTGAGTCAGGAAATGTCCCAGGTCAGTCAATCCCGGATTATGGCCAATCAGCATGATATGGGGGTAAGTATCCGGTTGATTCTGGAGTGTATTCAGCAGGGTTTCGTAGCAACCTTCATAGAGTTCAGGAATCAGCAGCACGTTGCTGAAGGGCAGGCCCAGGGTTTCGGTAATACCGCGGGCGGTTTCCCGGGTACGTTTTGCACCACTGCAGAGAATCAGGTCAGGTCTGAGGTTAAAGGCCACTATGCGTTGAGCCAGGCCTGGCAGGTCTTTTAATCCACGGGCGTTTAATGGTCGGTCAAAATCGTTTAACGCCGGATCATTCCAGCTGGATTTTGCATGTCGAATCAGAGTGAGCTGGCGCATGTTGAATCCTCCCTGCTTTTTAAAAGTATTGCGTCTGAAGCAGGAAAGTACAAATAAAAAATACCTCTGCACCGGACCACAGCAAAATGACATTCGCACGATCAGAAAGTGGCACCGGATGCAGAGGCAGCAGTGGCAGGTTACCGGTTTAAAACCGGTAGGCTTAGCGCACTAAAAACGGCTCAGGCCGCAGGGGTTGCAAGAACGACAGCATCGCTTTCACTTGCTCGGTTTTGCAGCATGCCTTTAAAAAGGTCACGCATATGTTTAATCGGAAGACTGCCACGATGTTCCAGATTCATCGGGCCATCGTGAAACAGGCGGGGGTCCATCATATCCAGGTCATCGTCAATAATAGGCTCAAAATCCATCTGATCCAGGATATGGCGCTGTAGATCAACACCCGGTGCAATTTCGATAAGCTTTAGTCCTCGCTCGGTCAAGCGGAAGACAGCACGTTCGGTAATAAAGAGTACGCGCTGACCGCGCCTGATCGCTGCTTCACCGTTAAAGGTGATTTGCTGTACGGCACGACGGAATTTTTTAACAGGCCCGTTGCTGATAACCGTCAGCTGGTGATTATGAATTTCCAGTTGCTGGGGGCCTGAGGTGAAAGTACCCAGGAAATAGAGATCTTGGGTGTTTTGGCTGATATTGATAAAGCCGCCGGCACCGGCCAGCTTACGTCCGAAGCGGCTGACGTTAACATGGCCCTGCGGACAAGATTCGGCCAGCCCCAGAAAGGCCTGATCCAGGCCACCTCCATCATAAAAATCGAACTGAGCAGGCTGGTCGATAACGGCATCGGCATTGCTCACTGCGCCAAAACTCAAGCCACTGGCTGGGCGACCGCCAATGCCTCCGGGTTCGACGGTGAGTGTAAATTCATTAAGACGACCTTCTTCTGCGGCCACCTGAGAGACCATTTCGGGCATGCCAATGCCCAGGTTAACCACAGCACCTTTACGCAACTCCATCAGCGCCCGGCGACCGATGACTTTGCGTGCATCAACTGGCACGGCCTCAATGTCTGAATCAGCTACCCGGATATCACCACAATAAGCCGGATTAAAAGGCTCAGAGAAGGTTTGCAGGTGATCTTGCGGCGGTGAAAGGATCACATGATCGACCAGGATGCCGGGAATACGAATGCGATCAGGTGGTAACTGGTGTTGTTCAGTGAGACGCTCCACCTGTACCAAGACCTTGCCTCCGCTGTTGTGAACCGCCTGGGCGATGGCGAGGGCCTCCAGAGGCAGGGCTTCACGTTCCATGGAAATGTTACCGTTCCTGTCTGCGGTAGTGCCGCGCAGCAGGGCAATATCGAGCGGGAAGGCTTTATAAAATAGTTGCTCTTCTCCCTGAATATTCAGTAATTCAACGATGTCTTCCTGCGTGACATTGTTAATCTTTCCGCCTTCATAACGGGGGTCTACAAAGGTATTAAGCCCTACATGGGTAAGCGTGCCCTTTTTACCGGCAGCGATATCCCGGTATAAATGGCAGATCACCCCCTGGGGCAGATTGTAGGCCTGAATTTTATTGTCCAGGGCCAGTTGGCCCAGCGTTGGGGCAAGCCCCCAGTGTCCGCCGATAACTTTTTTAACCAGCCCTTCGTGCCCAAAATGATTTAAGCCTTTTTGCTGAGCATCTCCCTGACCGGCGGCGTATACCAGTGTTAAATTCCGGGGCTGGCCTTTGTCCAGAAACCGCTGTTCAACGGCTTTTGCCAGATGTTCGGCAAAACCGATACCAATAAAACCGGCGGTGACCAGGGTTGCGTTATCCGGGATAAGGCGGGCGGCATCAGTGGCTGAAAGTACACGCTGGGTCATAATAAAAATCGCTCATTATTTTTTTGTCGATGGCGTTTTTATTAGCAAACGGTGGGCCAGATAAAAAAAAGTGATTTAAATCAGCGAGGTATGTTTTATAGAGGAATGGCAGGACAGGTGAACTGCATTTAATTTGTTTTCAAAGTCAGACAGCTGTCTTGTTTGTGTATTAAAAACAAGACAGCCTGCCTGGGCGTCCGGCTTTGCCCGGGATATTTTAACGATAATCGTAAAAGCCCCGGCCGCTCTTTTTACCGAGCCAGCCAGCCGCGACGTATTTTCGTAGCAAGGGTGCTGGTCGGTATTTATCCTCACCCAGATCATGATGAAGTACTTCCATCACCGCCAGACAGGTGTCCAGCCCGATAAAATCCGCCAGGGTTAAAGGCCCCATCGGGTGAGCACAGCCCAGTTGCATCGCTGCATCGATATCTTCTACGCTGGCGATGCCTTCTTCCAGTACAAAGCAGGCTTCGTTCAGCATCGGCACCAGAATACGGTTTACCACAAAACCAGCTTTATCGTTACAAGCAACGGGTGTTTTCCCCAGCTGCCGGGTAAAGGCACAGGCCCGCTCAAAGGTTTCATCGCTGGTGGCCAGGCCCCGGATAACTTCAACCAGTGCCATAACCGGCACGGGATTAAAGAAGTGCATACCCACAACAAGATTCGGACGGCTGGTGGCCGCGCCAATAGTGGTAATGCTGATAGAGCTGGTATTGCTGGCCAGAATAGTTTCAGGCTTACAAACACTGTCCAGGTGCTGGAACAGGTTGAGCTTCAGCGCCAGGTCTTCACTGGCTGCTTCAATAACCAGATCACAATCCGAGAGGTCCGTTAGTGAACCTACAGGGGTAATTGACTGGGTAATCTGTTGTGCAGCTGAAGACTCGATTTTGCCACGCTCCACCTGAGATTTCAGGCGCTTACTGATGCTATCCAGGCCATTTTTTGCCGCCTGCAGGTTGACGTCCGAGAGCTTCACGGAAAGACCGGCGGCTGCGATGACCTGGGCGATACCTGCCCCCATCTGGCCGGCGCCCACGACGCCGACAGAGTTGATTGTATTCATGTAAATAATCCTGTGGCTGCTGTTGACCGTTAGACGGTGAGTATAAGGGATATTACTTATTCAGGACAGGTGGTTACAAGCCGCAGCGTTTTAGTCGTTCATAGAGGGTGGCGCGTGAGATGCCCAAACGTCTGGCGGCTTCAGACTTATTACCCTTGCTTTGTGCAATTGCGTCTTCCAGGGCACGGCGGTCAGCCTCCAGGCGCTGAGTGCTTAAACTACCTGACCCGGAGGCGGACGCGGTTGATAAAAGTGCGGCTGGCGGGGCATCCTGCGCACCCAGATCTTCTGGCTCAATTTGATGCCCTTCGGCCATTACACAGGCGCGCTCCAGTCGGTTGCGCAGCTCACGCACATTGCCCGGCCAGTGATAACTTTTCAGCCACTGTTGTGCCTTGTTTGATAAAGGCAGCGCGGCCAGGTGAGCATCCTGCTGAATCTGGCTTAAAAACTGCTCACTCAACAGTAAAATATCGCCGTTACGCACCCTTAAGGGCGGCAGGCTGACGGGTAAGACGTTTAATCTGAAGTACAGGTCAGCCCGGAATTTACCCTGATCAACCAGTATGCGCAGGTCTTTAGCCGTTGCTGCGATAATACGCACATCCACTTTTTCCAGGCGGTTTGAACCCAGGGCTTCAACTTCTCGTTCCTGTAAAACCCGCAATAGTTTTGCCTGCATAGGCAGAGGCATTTCGGCAATTTCATCGAGAAAAAGTGTGCCACCATTGGCAAGCTGAATTTTCCCCTGGCGGCCTTTGCGGTCAGCGCCGGTGTAAGCGCCGGGCGCGGTGCCAAAAAGTTCAGCCTCAACCAGCGAGTCGGGCAGTGCTGCCATATTAATGCCGACAAAAGGCCCCTGCCTGCGCGGGGAGGCATGGTGAATGCCCTGAGCCAGCAATTCTTTACCGGTACCGGTTTCACCCAATAACAGCAGAGTGGTATCCAACTGGGCGGCTCGCAGAGCCTGACGGCGAAGTTGTTGCATGGGTTCTGACTGGCCCTGCAGATCCTCCAGTGCATATTTTGACGGTCGTAGCAGGTTTTCAGATTCAAACTGTCGGCGCAGGCGGGCAAACTTGTCAAAGAGAGGCTGAAGACTGTCCAGGTCATCATAGAAAACAAAACCCAGTGCCCCCGATACTTCTTTGTCCGGCCCTTTAAGGGGCAGGCGCGTGACCAGACACCAGCGGCCGTTAATTTGCATCAGATCGACAAAAACCGGTTTGCCACTTTTGACCACCCGGGGCATTTGTGTGGTGGGCAGGATGTTTTCGATGGGTTCGCCAATCAGTTCAGCGTCTGCGGGTAAGCCCATCAGGTCGCGGTACTGCTCACTGATCCAGACGATACGGCATTGGGCATCAACAGCGATTGAACCCTGGCACAGGCTGGAAAGCAGGGCCAGCAGATGCTGGTCACCGGTATCGGCCTTCAGAATTTTGTCGAGCTGTAACATGCTATACCCGTTCTGCGGTTTTTGTTCTCTGGCAGTATGCAGGAATTGAGGAGGAAGGTCAGCACGGATGGCAGGTCACGGAGAGGCTGGCCCCCGGTGCAGGCTTTACGGGTTTGATAGTGGCCTGGCTACCGGGGACGTGCAGGCTCTGTTTCAGCTGTTGTGGTCATCCAAAAGACCACTTTCGAGTATTTTCCACGTCAGCTCCAGTGCTTCCAGTCTTTCGAGCAAAGTCGCTTCTATTTCCTTATCTGTCAGTACGGCATCGAATTCATCGTTGCTTTCCCATTCGTGCCTTGATACTTCAGCTGGAGGGTGTTGATTGCTTCGCATACTGCCGGCCCTCTGTCTGGTTGCTTATGTCCGTATATTGAAGCATACCGGGATTTAGTAACCCGCTTGTACGGGCATTTTTATTGGTATGTTAATAACCGATCCGGGTGAGATCGTATGTTTTATCAGGTTAGCAGAAATTTATTAAAAGACACCTGTTATGTGGTTTTTGTTGAACGGATGTTTGCTGCGTTGCAGCAGGTTAAATGCTGTGAATTGAGCTGAAAATACCAATTTTTCTCTGATATTCATTGAAATATAAAGGCTTGTGGGTAATGTCAGGAAGTGACAGTGTCTCGGGAGTACCATTCGCCACTGCGGAAAGTTGTAGTGGAAAAATTTGCATATTCATCTACCGCTAAAAACGCCGGAGCCGGTACTTTTTTTGAAAGGGCCTTTGTGGCTAAGTACATACCGGGTTTATGGTCGATGTGCATTATAATGAACGCAGGCTGAGGGCAGAGCAGTGACTGTGAGATAGGTTCAGAATTTGATGAAACGTCCTGTCATAAAGCTGGCATCAAAGCGCAGGATTTTGTTGGTTGTCTTCCGGCCCCGTCTGTACTTTTATCTGTTTTTCACGGTAAAGGGTGGGGGCGGTGCCGGTATGTTTTTTGAAGACACGGGTAAAGTAGGATTGATCCCGAAAGCCGGCTGTCAGCGCGACATCCAGAATAGTGATATTGGGGTTTTTTAAAAGGCGTATTGCTTCGTCCACACGGGTGCGCTGAACAAACCCCTGAAACGTCATACCGGCGTGTTTTTTGAAGTGGCGACTGAACTGAGCAGGGCGCATCAGACAAAGACCGGCCATCTGCTCCTCCGTAATTTTCTCGGTAAAGTGTTGTTGTATATAGGCTATTGCAGGGTTTATTGCCCGTTCCTCCGGACCTTCCTTATAGTAGCGTGCTTCCTGAGGAATACGGGGTGGGCTGGTACCCTCGCTAAGGCTGTTTTCCCAGTGACTGCTGGCCTGAAGCTGGTGCTTTAACTGTTGTGCTTCAAGAGCGACTGCCCTGGCATCCAGGGGCTTTACGATAAAATCCCAAACGCGCATACGCAGTGCCCATACAGCCAGAGATTCCGAGTGCTGTTCGGTCATCATAATAACGGGCAGCCAGGGAAATTTTGCACGCACAAGGCGCAGCAAATTCAGGCCACTCATATCAGGATAGTCATAGTCAAAGCAGATAGCCGCAGTATTTTTTTCTACTTGATCCTGCGAAGTGGTTGATACCCACTCATGCACATCAAAGTGTGTTTCAAACAAAGACCGGTGGCTGTTTTCTGTTTTTTTGCTGTTAAGGTCTGCCCACAGTAAGATCATATTTTCCATAATCTGTTACTCACCCTGCAGTGGATCTGTCTTGTGTGTTTTTTATACATCACTACCAATTAGTGTAGGCCAGTTAAATTGTAACAATGATTGCAACTGTCTATTTTTATTGAAAATATCATGAAAGTTTTTCATTAGACTGATGTTTTATGCCCCGGGGCTTATCGAGGCAACCAGACAAAATAGTGGTAAATTTTTAACAAAATAGTGCCAGGTTCTGCCTTATTTTTTATCTATAATTTGTCACATAATCAGCGTAAGTCATATTGATCTATAGATTTTTTCAAACGCAGTTCAGGTTTTATAAGAAGAGACCCTGCTGAAATTATCGGATCTTTTTGGTCGTTTTATCGGATAGCAAGAGATAGCAAGACGAAGTATGAGAGAGAATGTTTATTTTTTTGAGGTATCTGTTAGCTGGTGGCGGACTCGGGAACACTGAGCGGGAGATGGCGTTAAGGCAGGAAGCCCTGAAGCCAGAGCGAGTGCGTCTGTATAAGGATAAACATTTGGGTTTCCGGCGCAGTAAAACTATCTGAGCCGAATGCGTTGAGCGTATCTTCAGTCACAGTACCTGATGACAAAAAATAATAATTAATGTCAGAGGTTCTGGTGTGAAACGGGGCCTGTAATAGGGCAGGCCCCGTTATCGCATCGGATAAGTGATGATCGCTCTTTAGCGGATATGATGGGTCATCAGTTTGAAGCGGTTAAAGGTGGTATCTGAGCCTATACCGTAGCGCCACAGATGCATAGGGTCTGTCTCTGGCAGATTAGCGCCTGGGCGCATATTCACACAACTTTCAAAACCCGCTGCTTTAATCAGTTCTGCCGTAACGGGGTCGTGGTCCTGGGTGCTGCCATTTGGATAGGCAAAATGTGTACAGGGTTTGCCTGCGATTTGTTCAATGGCACTTTTGCTGTCATTTATTTCCCTGCGCTGCTCATCTTCACTCAGGCGACTCAAAATAGCATGGCTGCAGGTATGGGCCCCGAAGGTTATCAGACCGGAATCCTGCATCTCGTTTATTTCAGCCTGATTAAGCAGGCGGTAGGCTGAGTGATCGGGCACCGGTTGTTCCGGGTCTGAGCCGAGTAAACGAATTAACCGGTCGACTTCCTGGTTTAGCCGGTTATTTACCATGCCTTTCAGAGAAGCTTGTATGCGGGCAGAGGCTTGTGCTTTGCTTTGTGCTCCGGACAGGTTAAATTGCATGCCATTCCAGGTGAATTGCTTGCTTTTGGTATCAGCCAGGGCCTGATTCAGCCGACAGAACCAAATGGTATCTTCAGTATTGATAGGGTCAGCAACCAGATAAATTGTGGCGGGTGCCTTATATTTTTTCAAAACAGGGAAAGCAACGTCATAGTTGTTCTGGTAACCATCATCAAACGTGATTACCGCCGTGGGTTGATCAACCTTGCCTTGCTTTAATAACTGCATGGCCTCAGATAAGTGCACAATCTTAAAATTCTGGCTCAGATAACGGATCTGGCGTTCAAATTCAGCTTTGTCCAGAAAGCACCAGTCAGCAAAAGGCAGACTGTGATCCAGTACACCGTGATAGGCGAGTATGGTAATACCCCGGCGCTTCAGGGCCTTGTGTAAGAAGGCAGGTAAGCGACCTGCCCCCAGTGCATTTATTAATAAATTCTTGATCAACGGCTTAATCCCTTAGGTTGTAAATCGCCTGGAAACGGACTGACTATAGCATGATGTAACACGCTGAACAGAATATCACCATATAACAGGATGCTTGCAGTGGCGGGCCCCTGGTGGATATTGAGACCCCTTCTACATTAGTTACCCCATAGTTTATCCACAGAACCTGTGTATAAACATGAAAGTACTTATCTGATTGATTATATTCAGGTTAATCGTTCCAGCATGGCAACACCCTGGCGGTATCCCAGGCCGCCATTGCCGTGTACCGCACCCACAGTGATGTCTCCGGTGGTTAATTGTTGGTACATACAAATCAGGCCATTTAAGGCAGGGTTGTTCCAGGGCGCGCGTGCGAGGTTCATACCGCCGGTGATAGTGATCAGGTGTTTCTCAAGAAACGCAGGTATAGCCTCCAATTGATCAACCAGGCCACTTGCCAACAAAAAGGCCATAGGCACTACGGGATAGCAGGTGTAAGTTTCCAGCAGTGCTTCTCCGTTGAGGAAGCGATTATTAAAGTCCAACTGTGCTTCTGCATTGCAGTGCTGAAAGGCGTTCTGTAAATGGGTATAGCGGGCGATGCGGCGGATGGCGGAGGGGCCGTCCTGTTCGAGAAAACCGAGGCCGACGCCGCGAATAGCAACACGCTCTGTATCGGGTACCTGTAATTGGTTTGCGATTTCTTCACGACAGATCAAAAGTTCAGCCTCGAAGTCAATCAGGGGGTTGGCGCAGTCTACGCCGCGAAACAGGGGAGTAATCTGTTCAAACCAGCGGGCGGGTGGGGTATCGCTGGCTGTCGTCGCAGCATCAGTTTTACGGTAGCTGCGCTGGTAGTTTTCAAACAGTTTGGCGCTTAGATCACGAAAGCGTGCGGAATTTATCTTATGTTTCTGGAGAAAATACTGGGCTAAATCATTATAGGCATCGGTGATCGGCGTCTGTTCACCGTAGACGGCCATTAAATGATGACGCTCATCCCGGCTGTAATCTGACTTGATTAAATCTTTGCCGCGAATAACAACGGCATCACCGCCTTCTCTGATCAGTGTGCGTGCCTGATATAAAGCTTCAACGGGTGCACAGCCGCTGCGAAAGTGGTTTTCCTGTAAGGGACTGTGCCAGTCAGTTTTTAAGGGATCTATAAGTAATTCTGTGGCTGTAATTCCAAGTGTGCTGAGTTGCGCTAGTTTACCCTGAACCGGCGTAAGCGAGCCGGTGCCGTCCGTTATTTTAGCCGCTGCAATGATTAATGCTTCTGACATAGTGCCCCCGGATTTAATCGTTGCTTTATTCTATCAGGGAGATCCTGTATAGCCAGCAGAAGGCGCTGTGGCCAGGTGTTTCAAGGCTATGATGCCGGTTTTCAGCTTTGTCTTAGTGTTGCTGGTTTGAGTCAGGCACACTTTGTTTACGTGCAATTTCACACCATTCAATCAGTTGCTGCTGTACTTTGCCGTTGGTGCTGTTGGGTGGATAGAGCTGATCAGTATCCGCTTTGCCCACCTGGCCCGCGCATAAGAGCGAAAGCATTTCATCAATGGTTTCTACGGCATAGATATAAAAATCCCCGTTTCGACAGGCGGTTACAACATTCTGATTAAGTACCAGGTGTGGCACATTGGCAGAAGGGATAATCACACCCTGATTGCCGGTTAGACCCCGGCTTTTACAGAGCTCGTAAAAGCCTTCTATTTTCTCGTTTACACCGCCAATAGCCTGAATCTGTCCATGCTGATTAACCGAACCTGTTGCAGCAAAGTGCTGACGGACAGGCACTTTGCTGATTGCGGAGATGAGTGTGCAGAGCTCCAGTGCAGAGGCACTGTCACCATCAACCGGGCCGTAGGACTGTTCAAAAACCAGGCTTGCATTCAGTGACAGGGGGCGGTCTCGGGCGTAATGATTGGCAATATAAGCGCCAAGGATCATCACTCCTTTACTGTGAATAGCGCCGCCGAGTTTAATTTCCCGCTCAATATCCATCACATGGCCATTGCCCAGGCGGGCGGTTGCGGTAATGCGCGAAGGATGGCCATAACGCTGGTCCCCCAGTTGAAAAACCGACAGTGCATTGGCCTGGCCGATAACAGCACCTTCGGTATCAATCATAATAGTGCCGCGTTCTATCTGTTGCTGCATCAGCTCGGCGTACTGGCTGTTGCGGTAACGCTGGGTTGAGACGGCCTTATCCACATCATCACTTTCCACTTGATGATGGCTGGCCTGGCAGGCCTGAAAATTTGCTTCACGTAACAGATCAACCAGATGTCCGCGATTAAGGGACAGTTTAAGACTGTCATCGACCTGCCTGGAGCTTTGCTCAATCATCCGGGCGATTGCGTCGCGTCCGATCGGCAGCAATTTTTCTTCTTTTTGCAGGGAAGTAATCAGCCCGGCGTATTCCGCAATATTATCCGGATGCCTGTCCAGTTCTTCAGCAAAGTCCGCATAGACTTTAAACAGTGTGGGAAACTCAGGGTCGTAGGCTTTTAGTAAATAATAGAGGTGACGGTCACCGACTAAAACCACTTTTACAGCCAGTGGAATGGCCTCCGGCTCCAGCGAACGTGTGCTGACC
This sequence comes from Pontibacterium sp., assembly GCA_049599735.1. Classification (GTDB taxonomy): domain Bacteria; phylum Pseudomonadota; class Gammaproteobacteria; order Pseudomonadales; family Balneatricaceae; genus Pontibacterium. The sequence goes on from JBMYOX010000018.1 coordinate 39,965, forward strand.
ATGCCGTACATTTTTTCCAGCGAATCAATTTTGATTTCCTGGTTGCGCAGTGCCCGTTTAAGGCCTTCCCAGGCAAAAGGAAAAGATAATAATTTTCGGGCATCAAGAATCAGGAAACCCCCGTTGGCTTTGTGCAGGGCGCCGGGTTGTATCAGGGTAAAGTCGGTACTTAATGTACCGAAGTGGGCGGTATATTCTATGCGACCTATCAGGTTCTGGTACGAGGGGATATCTTCATGAACTACCGGTGCGCTATGACTTTTTCGAGCGCTGGCCAGCACGTTTACCTGATAACGGTGAAAAGTGGTTGAGCGGGCAAGTTTGTGGAGTGGTATTTTAGTTTCATTTTTTTCCGGGGAAAAAAAATCATCAACATTCTCGATCATATCCTGATAGACCGCTTCCAAAAAATTCACGGCGGCGGGGTAGGCAATATACTGCTCTTTCAGATGCTGAATTTCAGGGTCGATGACTTCGTGAGTGACTTCCTGTTCCAGTTGTTTCAGGCGATCCATGCTCTGTTGTTGCAGTTTGGGCACCTGACGCACCAGCGTATTAAGCTCGGCGTTCAGCTGATCAATAAAGTGTTTTATCTGGGTTTTTTCTTCGTCCGGGAGTTTATTAAAGTCTTCCGGCGTAATTATTTTTCCCTCGCGCATAGGCCCGAGGCTGTAGCCGTTGGGGGTGCGCATCAGGCTGATATTAAAACTCCGGGCACGTTCGCCCAGCACCTGAAAACTGTTTTCCTCTTCCTGCCGGAACTGATCCTGGATTTCCTGAACCCGGTTGCGATATTCGTCGCTGTGGAATGCGGCCGGGATCCTGGTTAATACGGTTTCAATCAGCTGTAACATATCCCGGCTGAGGGTTGCGCCAGCCCCGATGGGCAGCTCCAGTGTATCCGGCGTATGAGGCTGATCAAAATTGTTGACGTAACACCAGTCGCTTGGCGGAGGGCGGTTTTTTGCATCCTGTTCGATAATCTGTGCGATCAGCTGACGTTTACCTATACCGGCAGAGCCACTGACAAACAGATTGTAGCCATTATGGGGCATAGCGATGGAAAAATGAATGGCCTGCAAGGCGCGATCCTGGCCCAGAGCGGTTGAGTCCGTGCCTGACTCCAAGTCTACCTGACTCAGATCACACGCATGATAAAGTTTATCGACGGATAACGGCTGAATAGTCATGGTGTTGTTACCTGTTCCTGGTAATAAAAGTATCCTTTTTAATTTTAGACGCTAAAACCATCGAGCAGAGATGATTTGTGGGTGGCGTGATATGAAGAGGGGGTTTTAAGCGATGAGTGACATAATCGGAGGCAGAGAGGACGCTTCAGAGTGGTTAACGACTTTGATCCTTTGCCAGCTGCTCAAGCGTTTGTAACAGCGATTGCTGAGCCGGATCAGAAAGCTGCTCAAAGGCTTCGATCAGGCGCTGGTGGATTTTTGTACAATGGCTATGGCGGGTTTTCCCGGTGACGTAATAATCAATAGAGATATCATACAGATTACAGACACGCACAACATCGTCCAGGGTGGCCGGTTCACTGCCCTGAATGCTTTCCCAGCCTTTGATCGTAGAGACTGACCTGGCAAGCCGGTCAGCGGCTTCAACCTGGGTCAGTTTTACATGCATCCGTGCCTGTTTGAGCCTTTCTGCACGCTTACTCATAGCGTAATTCTCGCACCGGCAGTTATGCGCTGTCATTAAAAGTACAGGCAGAACATGCCTTTAGGGATCTGACGTATGTTCTGTCTGAACGTTGAGTTACAGCGGCCTCTTTCGTCAGTATAGTGCGGGCGCTCCCAAATTTCTAAGGATGAGAATGGGGAGTTAAAATAGGAGTATCACAGGGATTTTATCTGCAAGGGACTGCACCCCGAAGCGCATCGGGGCCTGGTGTAACGATGAAGGCGGCGGTGTTATTTAGCACCACGATTTGTCAGGACGGTGGGGATTGTTAACAGAAGTATTTTGATATCCAGCCAGAAAGATAAGTTGCGGATATATTTGATATCCAGCCGGATCCACTCGTCAAAACCAATATTATCGCGATCTGCAATTTGCCACAGGCAAGTAATACCCGGCTTAACCTCCCGGCGCATCACATGCCATTGCCCCATTTGCTCGTCTTCACTCACCGGTAGCGGACGGGGGCCGACCAAACTCATATCCCCTTTAAGTACGTTATAAAGCTGCGGAAGCTCGTCAATACTCCACTTCCGGATAAAGCGCCCGATGGGCGTAATGCGGGGGTCATCTGTCATTTTAAAGGCGGGCCCGTCACGCTCATTTTGTTCCATCAGCTTAGCTTTCAGGGCTTCAGCATCCATGACCATTGAGCGAAATTTATACATGCCAAAGGCATCGCCGCCGCGCCCCATACGCGGTTGAACAAAAAAGGCGGGGCCCGGGTCAGAAATTTTGATAGTAATGTAAGTAATTAACAGAACAGGTGATGCAAGTAACAACAGGGAAGCTGCGGCTACTTTGTCCATCGCTGTTTTCCACAGCGGAATCTTTTTTAAGAAAAGTTGCTGGGCATTGGTTGAATGGCCGGCCCGTGAAAACAAGGGTTTATTCATCAACACCTTCTCCCTCCATAATTGCTGTGCAGCACAGAAGGGTTACCCTAAAGGCCGCCCAAATCCTGGGGTTTATCAAACTGAATGGCTACGCCGCCCTTATCGGCACGGACAACATGGCCCACTGCTTTCAGCGTGATATCTTTACCGTTCATCGGTGTCAGTTCTTCATAAGGCAGAAGGATTTCAAGCTCCAGCAAGGTATCCGCTGCCAGAGGGGTATCCGTTAATAAATAAGCGCAGCAGGCAGAGATATCCCGGGTACGGGTCTTAATGGACTGATCACTTTTGGGGCTGGGACTTTCTGATACAGCCTGAATGGTCGCAACCAGATTCAGATCGATACGCTCTTGTCTGCGTCGGCCATCATCGGCTGTCAGGTCTGCGCCACGTGGATGGGTGTCCGGGTAAACCATAATCTGAGCATCATCAAGCAACTCGGGGTGCTCAAATCCGTCAAGCACTCTGTCGATCAGTGTTTGGGCACCGGGCAGGGCAGTATTAAACAGGTAAAGCCCGAGTGTGCCAGGTGCAAACCAGCCCAGTTCATCAATCAGCCGGGTATTCGCATGAATTTTTGACATGATTTTACGAAGCTGCCCTGGAGCTTGTTGCTCGGAAGGAAGCGGGATAATCACAAGACTGAACGGACTGCCCAGACGGTCAGCACGGATACGCTCTTTGTCCAGCAGGTGGTAAAACTCCTGGGTGGATAATAAGTGACCGTCGTCCTGGTGATGGCTATCGGGTTGTTGGATAAAAAACTGTTTTAAAAACCGCAGCAGCTTTTTGTTGGGTTTCATCGTTTTGGCATCCTGGTCGTACAGTTGGTATCAATGTAATAAAAACACAACCACTTAATCGCAGGTGATCAGCGCGCCTGCTTTTGGCTCCCTATAACAATCAGGATACCCGATAGGGACGTAATCTGAACAGAGGAAACAATCAATAATGCCTTGATCGTGCTGTTTTCTATTCAGAATCCAATATTGGACGGTCATAGTTGTGGGGTTCATCGCTGTATACACAGACATTAAAGTCTTCCACTAACCCTGTTTCCGCTACACATTGGGTTTCAAAGAAATTGACGATCTCTTTACGTTGGCAGTGAGCTTCAAAGGCGGCCTGATCCTGCCAGATTTCATTAAAGACAATAGGGAAACTCTTCCCTTCCGCGAAAGGGCTGGAGATGTGCCGGGTAACCCGGTACTGAATGCAGCCATCTTCCCGGTAAGCGTTAGGCTCAAGTGCCTGCAAGACTTCAAACAGTGCGTCTGCTTTGCCGGGTTTGGGTTGGAATTGGGCGAGGCAGTAGATTTTTTGAGACATTAAATTTCTCTCTGATAGTGGCTTCAGGCTGGTCAGTATAAAAGACCATCATTCAGATGCAGCCCTTGTAGTCTAAGGATGTCAGGAGGATACCCTTAGGTTGTGCAGTTGGTTATCCACAGATCATGGGGATAACCAACGGAGTCTGGTTTTCTGTCTTAAGAGTGGCTTTCAAGAAACTCAGGATCGAGTTTTAATTCGGCGTTGGAGTTAACGTTAACCCCTTTAGTTTTGATATCACTGGCAATGGCTTTGGCTTCTTCCAGTGAATGCATTTCATAAGTACCACACTGGTATTCGTTCAGCTCGGGAATCTGATTTTGAGACTCTACTGTAAGTACGTCTTCCATGGCTGCCAGCCAGGCATCCGCCACCCGTTTTTCATCCGGGCAGCCGATCAGGCTCATATAAAAACCGGTACGGCAGCCCATAGGTGACAGGTCGATAATTTCAACACCCTGACCGTTCAGATGATCACGCATAAAACCGGCAAACAGGTGCTCCAGTGTATGAATGCCCCGTTCGGTCAGAATTTCCTGATTGGGGCGGCAGAAACGCAGGTCAAAAACGGTAATCGTGTCACCACCTGGCGTGGTCATGGTTTTGGCAACACGTACTGCCGGTGCGTTCATGCGGGTGTGATCAACGGTAAAACTGTCAAGCAGAGGCATAGCTGAAACTCTCTTAAAGGTGTCTGATATTCCCGGCAAGCCAGGGTTTTAATAAGGGGTATTTTACGATAAATCGCGGGTAAGGTCTTTGGCTGAATAAGACAAGGCGAGCAGCTTTAGTGTGCAGGGATAGCCTTAACCTGCTTTAACCTGGTTCAGTAAAGGCCCCAGGTTAACACCCAACGATTTACTCAGGCGTTTAACCTGCTGCTGTAACCGGCGTGGATTATGACCGCTAAGACCCTCTTTAAAGGCAAATGCGATCAGATTACCGCCTTCTACAGGGCAGAGCAGGTAGTTTTTGCCAAAATATTCCCCAAGCCGGTCATGGGCGAGGGGGTGATGGCCTTTGCCCTGATCCCAGAGATTCAGAACCAGCATACCGGCAGGGCTGAGGCTGTCGTAACAGGCCTGAAGTACCTGAAAGCTCAACTGATTATCATCCATGCCCTGATCCAGATAAATATCTGAAAAGAGCATATCGACGGGTTCATCGCTTTGCAGCATGTATTCACTGGCGTCATCAGCAAGAATGTTAAGGCGGGGTGTTTTGGGCAGGGCAAACCATTTATGGGCCACTTTGATAACCCGTGGGCGTAATTCAACGGCGGTGATTTGTGCATCCGGCAGGCAGTGTAAAAGTGCATTGGCCAGGTTACCTGCACCCAATCCCAGCAGGGTAATGTTTTTGGGCGCAGGTGAGTAGACCAGCGCCAGCAGCATGGCTTGGATATAAAGTAATATAGGGCGTGAGGGCTGGAGCAAATCCACAGCACTTTGATCACCGCCTTCGCCAAACGCCAGATAGCGAAGGTTCTCCGATTCCAGCACCCGAATAGCACCCCATTGGTCGTGACAGCGATAAAGTTCGTGTTCAGGCAGGGACATGAATAGGCTATTGGCTGGTGGATTTCGCCGAGTGTAAAGCGAACGGGCCTTAAAAAATAGTCAAAGCACCGGATAAGGTCGATTTATCAGTGGCTTTGAGGTTGCCATTAGTCTTCCATTTTCTTCTTAACAACTTCGCCGGTTTCCGGGTGGAAGTAGATTTCGACACGGTTTTTATGCTGATCCCAGCCGTAGATTTCATAACAGCCACGGCGGGTTACTTTGAATTTTTTGATGCTGTAACCCAGGTCCCTGATCTGCTGTTTCATGGTTTCTTCAGGCATCCAGTTATCCCGCGCACCGTCTGTGCAGCGAGGGCCTGCTGAGGCGAGGGTTGGAACAAGCAGCAGGGTAGCGGCGATCGTAAGTGATTTTTTCATGGTGTTAAACCTTATCAGTGAATCAATCAGATAAGGCTAGTGTGCCTATCGGGTCTTAAAGAAAACTTAAGGATTGGGCAGTTTAACTTCGATAGTAAGCCCGCCACCGGGGGTGTCCTGTAATGTGTAATGGCCCTGGTGCAGTTGTACGATCTGTCCGATAATTGAAAAGCCGAGACCGGCACTGTCACTGTCGGCTTTGTTGGTACGATAAAATCGCTGGACGACTTCTGGCTTAAGGTCGTTTTCGATGCCGGGGCCGTGATCAATAATTTTTAGGATAACCTGGCGGTTATCGTCCTGCGCAAAGACATCAACCGTATCACCCGATAGGGTGTAGCGAATGGCATTTTCCAGCAGGTTGCGCAGCAGAATTTCAATGAGTGTCGGTTCTGCCTGCAACGGGCGTTTACAGTGATTATGCCACGCTATCTGCACGTTGCGGGCCAGCGCGGAGGGGTAGAGCTCGGCAATCACCAGACACGCCGGGTCTTCAATATCGAAGGTGCTGTAGGCTAGCTGGTGGCTGTTTTTGGGTTCCAGACGTGCCAGCACCAGTAATTGAGAAACAACCCGTTCCATACGGGAGACACCCTGCATTAAAGGTTGTTTTTCAACCTGTGTGGGTGACAGGCGGTCAAGGTGGATGCGCAAGGCTGCCAGAGGGGTTCTTAATTCATGGGCGGCATCGTTAGTAAAACGGCGTTCTCGCTGCATGGTCTGGTTCACACGTTCAAACATGCGGTTCAGTGAGTCGATAGGGCGGTGTAATTCCGTGGGTAGTGTGCTGAGATCAATGGAAGAGAGGTCATTGCTGTCCCTTTGATCCAGCTCGTGACTGATGTCCTTGAGAGGGCGCAGGCCAATTTTGATTGTCAAAGCGATAGCCACGATTAGTAATGTGAGTATGGCCACCAGAGGTAACAGGATATGTTCGGCGACTTCATTGGTGATATCTGCGCGCAGCGCGGAGAGCTGTGCGGTTCGAACCCATATCTGTTTATCCGGCTTATAGAGACTATAAGTGCGCCAGGCGATATTGTTGGCCTCAGTGACATTCTCAAAACCCGCACGGGTGGGTTGTCGGAGGTTGAACCGGGCCGGGCTTGAAAAGAGCAGTCTGCCGTCCTGATGCCAGATCTGAAACCTCAGCTTATGCCCATAGTGATGACCGGGATCGTTGGGCTCTTCCTGATAACTGGACTCATATTCGTGTTCCTCGTGTTCCCAGGCTGTGGCGGTACTGCGCTGCAGAACCCGCTGAAGATGATCCAGGTTGGATAGATCCGTATCCGCATTCAGTAAACCACCAAACTGGCGGGCAAACTGTACCAGAGAGGCATCGTATACTTCTTCCACTTCATGATGAATGGCCGAGTTGGTCCAGCTCAACAGCACGATGGATGCAAGGCTGGTCAGGCTGATCAGGCTGACCAGAATAAAACGTTGCATTGAACGCATATCAGGCATCTACCATATAGCCCACACCACGGACGGTGCGGATCAGGCTTTTATCAATTTTTTTACGCAGTGCATGCACATGAACTTCCAGCGCATTGCTTTCCGGATCATCCTCATAGAGCTGGGATTCCAGCTGGCGGCGGGTTAAAACCCGGCCACGGGCATCGAGCAGGGTAATCAGTAAGTCATATTCCCGGCGTCCCAGATTCACAGGCAGTCCCTGATAACTGACCTGACGGGAGGCTGTATCAATGCTCAGCTCCCCTTTGATGATTTCTTCATTAGCGCGCCCGTGGGCACGGCGGTGTAACGCGCGGATGCGAGCTTCCAGTTCGTGCAGGCTAAAAGGTTTAACCAGATAATCGTCTGCACCGGCATCCAGACCCCGGATACGGTCTTCAATGGCATCCCGTGCCGTCAGAATAATAACAGGACAGCTGACATTGGCCTGGCGCGCCCGGTTAAGCACCTCAATGCCGTCCATGCCGGGCAGATTAAGGTCAAGAATAACCAGATCGGGTGCGGTATCTATGATGGCAGATAAACCCGTCTTGCCGTCTTCAACCCAGTCCACTAAATAACGCTTATCTTGCAGTGCCAGCATGATGCCCTGGCCCAGCAATTTATCGTCCTCGATCAGCAGTAATCGCATAACTCCGGCATCCTGCATAAATTAACCAGTGTGACCCTTATTTCTTAAGGTAGGCTTAAGTGATCGGGAAAACAATGCCGGGGCAGTGTTGTCAGATCAGATGATGCTCCGGGGCCTTTAGCGTGGCGGTTCCCGGGTGAGTGTTCTATGGCGGTGACCGGGTTTTTCTGGTTGATAAATAAGCAGTTTAAAAAACTTATTAAATCAATGTGTTGTTTCTGTTGACACGCCTCAGAATTACGTTAATATACGCGCCGTTCCTTACGCAGCGGAGGGATGGCTGAGTGGTCGAAAGCACTGGTCTTGAAAACCAGCGATCCGAGAGGGTCCTAGGGTTCAAATCCCTATCCCTCCGCCATTAACGTAAAGAACATGTGATGTTCCTCGATAGCTCAGTTGGTAGAGCAGTAGACTGTTAATCTATTGGTCGCTGGTTCGAGTCCAGCTCGAGGAGCCAGAGTGGGTCGTTAGCTCAGTTGGTAGAGCAGTTGGCTTTTAACCAATTGGTCGCGCGTTCGAGTCGCGCACGACCCACCATTTCTGATTTGCACTTCATGCAGTACCCCCCGGGTCGTTAGCTCAGTTGGTAGAGCAGTTGGCTTTTAACCAATTGGTCGCGCGTTCGAGTCGCGCACGACCCACCATTTCCCCGATACTTTATGCAAGCCCCGGTTCGCTTCTGAACGATATATTTAATTTCATTCTAAGTTGCAGCATCCTCATCGTAGTCAATAATCCACCCCAATAAATGATGGTTAACTTTTCATTGCCTTAGAAGGCGGGGCTATGTCAGGCTAGTATATCAATTTGATGCAGTTCCCCGGATGGGAACCGAAGAAAGTTAAGGAGAACTTATGCACACCATCTTACTGCCTTCCTCTTCTCCGAGATCCTCTTCAAGCCTTAGTCAGCCTTAGTCCTGGCGATCAAAGCAGGTACTAACAGCATGTCGGAATACACAACAACGGTTTAAGCCCAAATGAATCAGAACGACGGTTCTGGTTTGAATACAAAACTGTGGCCAGTATTACTTGGCCACTACAAGTGTTAAAGGAGGGCTGAAGAAGCGAAGCAGCCAGCCAGAAAAATATGACTTGCTGATCATTGATGAGCAGAGCTAGCTGCCGATGACCCGGCCAGGCCGTTGCAACATCCTGTATTTAGTTAGAGCAATTTTTTGGAAATTAAATTATGTTTGAAATGGATTTCAGTAAAGAATTTGTAGCCTTGCCTTTATCTTTGGGCGTTTCTAGAACACGGATTGAAATGATTATGGGAGCTGATTGTAGTTGTACTACGTTTGGTCTTTATAATATATGGAGAGGTTGTAATTACTCGAAGCCTTCAAATTCACGTCATGATTTTGGCAGTGATTTTTTTGAAAGCAACGATGAGTATACTATCTGCAGTGATTATTTAGGAATTTCGCCTGCCTATAAAACCGAAGAACGTTATTGTGAGGAAAGTATCGTATCCTCCAGCTCAACAATAATAGCTATAATTATTGATGGAAAAATAGATTTAGATAGTCTTTATGATGATCTTGCATATGGTTTCAGAGTTGGAAATAAGACTACATTTCAGCATGTTGAAAGAGTTGGGGCTTATACTCATGCGGTATTGAACCGTACGGGGGGATTTAATTTTTATACAAATAAAGCGTCTGGCATAATACGCTCAAAGGGTAGTAAGGAAGACTTGGCAGAAACTTCCAGGAAGGTTGCGGATTGTTTTGAGCAATCTATGGACTTGAGCTTACGGGTGGCATTGATAGCAGGCTAGCTCTGGCAATGGGAATTGCACATGGTAAAACGCCTAAAATGTCTTTTACTATAGGGAGTAATACAGATCCAGATGTTATTCTTGCGAAGAAAATTTCAGAAGAGTTTGGATTTGAACATATTAATCTAGAGTACGATACGCCTAATGAAGATTGCTTAAGCGATGCCTTTGCTTTTGTGGCTAGAAGTGACTTTTCTTCTAATGCGTGCTCTTATGCTCAGCTTCCCAGGATATTTAGAAAGCTAGATAGTTACAGGGAGCATCAGGTTTGCGGTGTTGGTGGTGAAATAGGAACAGGGTTTTACTATACTCCATTAGATGGAATTATTAATAATCAGATTTCAAAAGATCTTTGGATTAAATATAGACTTTCTGTACCTGGTAACTTAGCTGGAAAAATTTTCAAGAAAACTTGCCTTTCAAAATATAGTAAAAATAGCGAAAAAAATGTATTAAATGTTATTGGGTCTATAGGTGATTTAAGTTGGCGATCAAAAGTCGATTGTTTATATAGCGAAAATAGAATGCGTCAATGGGCTGGGCCTGTTCTAAAATCTTCCAGCTATTGGTACGGTATACATGCGCCCTTTCTTGAGGAAAACTATATTAGTTGGGGAATGGGACTTGATTCAGAAGATAAAAAGGATAGAAAAGCTCAATTAGAAAAAACAAAGCAGTTTTGTCCTGATCTGGCTGTTGTTCCTTATGGGGGTGATTTATCTCAAAATAAAAATGAGTCATCCAAAAATTTTTTTCATAAACTTTCAAAAGTGGATAAAATTATTAAACGCCTGTTTGGGAAACGGCGTGAAGGAGACCTGGGGGCGTCTGATTTTTCAAGTAAGGTATTTGGAATGAAAGAAGCGCAATCAATCGTTATTGAATTTACTAGCAGTCATCCTACTGTGCTGAATGCTGATGTTATAAATGAAATGATTAATAATCCTCGTTTGTATGCTAATGAACTGGGTTTTTTGTTGACGGTATCGCTATCAAGCCTTTACCTGGATAAAATGACTCGTAGTTTTAAAGATGCTCAATTAGAGTTATAAAATTTTCATATGTCTTTCGATCAGTTTCGTTGGGCTATTAAGCTAAGGGCGATATTAACCCGGCGGATCAATCACTTACCTGATTACCCATGATCATCAGCCACACTATACTGTACATACGGACAGTCAGTGAGGCAATGATCATGGTTAAGAATCGGTAAGCGTCCGGTACTCCCCACATTCTCAAGCAGGATGCTAAAAAGCATAATCAC
>JBMYOX010000019.1:0-46819 GCA_049599735.1 Pontibacterium sp.
GCAATCGGGCTGAACCCTGGCACGTCACTGATGCACCGGATGATTTTATAAATGCACAAATCAAAGGCATTGTGGGTATAGAAATTCCTGTAAATGCCATTGAAGGGAAATGGAAAATCAGCCAGAACCGCTCTACTGCAGATCAGCAAGGTGTTATCGACGGACTTAAAGCAGAGAACAGTTGTCCGGCAATGATGAAGCTGGTTAGTGGCGTTGAATAAGTCTAATAATGATAGTGCAATCAGCATCATCAACTGATTGATCTAAAACGCTTTTTAAATTATTTTGTGCTTCAGTAAAATGTCGGTGGGGTGCTTAGAGAATCATAAGCAGGGTTTGTGTCTTCAGAACAAAAAGGGGCGATGAATTCATTCATCGCCCCTTTTTATGTTGTGCTACAGATTTAGCCTTTGAAAGCCGAATACTCTGATTGAAGCAGCATTTTTAGCTTTATCCGCAGGTTAAGCTGTCAGTTTCAGGCAGAACCGCCCAGACTTTCAGCTTTTTTGCCATCAAAAGCACCTTCGGCTTCGGTGCTTTGTGCAGCAGCAGGCTGAGGCTGTTTATCCGGCAGCTCACTATCATTACCGTTTGCAAAGATGATTTCATCCTCAGGAGCATGGCGGCCCATCAGTTTGGGGCGTTCGATAAAGAAGTAAAGAACCAGACCAATAACCACTGCGTAAACCGTTGATTTAGGGTCCGGCATAGCCAGCGTAACCGCGATAATACCGGCAACACCGCGTTCAGTTGGATTCTTTAACTGCTCCATACCTACCATGATGCAAATATAAGCGGTCAGGATCAGCGTGAGTGACAAAGCGATTGGCAATACCGGTTTAAACAGGGTTACCAGAGGTAGTACAAACAGGGCAACCAGACCTGTTATCCAGAAGGTACCGCCGCCGCTGTAGATAGAGTCCATTGCCTTGCGGCCCATGGCGTAACGTTCTGCTACGGTTGCATGGGCGGCTGTCCATAAAGGTCCGGCCAGACCTGGCCAGGGAGCCAGAAATGCATGCATTAAGTTACGCAGGGCAGTCACCAGGTGAACACGGTCAACGTTTTCTTCAATAGACTCATCCTGGCGCAGGTGATCAACACGTTTAACCAGGGTGAAGCCCACAATGATGTCACCAAAAGCAATAACGTAGGCAATGATTGCGGTTGGAATTGCCAGCAGGAACACATCCCAGCCAGGGAAACCTACTGTGAATGTCAGGTAATTCAGCATCAGGGCAAAGTCTGGTTGAGTAATGCCCCATTCGATAGATGGAGTTGCATACTCGCCGGTACCCCAACCAATCAGCATGGCAATGATCATGCCCGGAACCATACCGAAGTTGGCAATTTTTTTCGCCAGCGGACTAACGTTCACCACGTTTTTAAATGACAGGGAAAAGAGAATGTAGGCAGAAATCAGTGCGCCAATCAGCAGGGAAATCGGAGTGGCATCCACGCGCCCGCCAACTTTTAACTCACCCATCAGGGCCGCGATACCGGCACCGATAATAATACCGGCTTTCAGGGAGTTCGGAATAATCTCAACGAGCTTAGAGCCGAGCCGGGTGATGCCCAGAATAAAGAAGATAATAGTGACTTCCAGTTGCAGGGCAAACAGGGCTTTGATGGCCTCGGGGCCGGGTTCAAAACCTTTTAAGTAGAGCAGCACAACAGGAATAGCGGGTGTAATCCAGCCAGGCACCAGCGGTACGCCCAGCATGGCAGGTAGTACGTAACCTACACCGGCAACAAAGGTAAATGCCAATGCGGCTTCGTAAGGCATACCTAAGTATTTTTCCAGTAAAGGAATCATCGCCAGGCCGACCACAAACATGATCAGGCCCTGGATCATCTCGGGTGTTTCCCAGTCGAAGTGTACAAAGGGCAGTCGAATTTTAAAGGGGCCGAATGGCCAGTAGGGTTGTTCTGCGCCTTCCTGGCGTTTGATCAGTGCCATGATTGCTTTCCTTATTTCTGATTATGCTTTGCTGCTGTCAGCCTTGACGGGCCAGGTAGCCTTAAGCGGTGCTGTAGCGGGATTAAATTTCACACCGTGCAGTAAACAGGAAAAGTACAAACAGACTTTGTCTGAAATCTTACGAATTGTAACGGGGTGCTCAGAGGACAAGGTGATGCCCGCCTGCTGATTGCCGGGATCGATGGCTTAAGGGTTGCTTTTAAAGGGAGGCGCTTAAAAGAAAACCGCCGCTTCAGAAGGGGCCTGCTATACAGAGGATTAGTGCTTTTTATGCGACAGCATAACAAAAAGCTGTGCTGTATTAAGGGGAGGACATCTTAAAAAGGCGACCTATTGCCTGTGTATTGCATGCGTTTGAATCTGTTAAAGTAGCGGGGGTTGAAGTGGCTGCTTATGCTTAAAGCCGCTAACTAATAATAAAAGAAACCCGCAGTTTGCAGGGCAGGACTGTCAGGTTGTACCGAGTTTACCCACCGATGAGTCATGGCATCTTAAATTTCAGGAAATTTGTTTTTCCTGAAATTATTTTTGGTGCTGGCGTGCGTAAAGCTATCGCCAGTTATCCCCGTACTTTTGGCGCCTGGCGCAGAGCCGCCTCACTGATTACGGGGGCCTTAGTCAGCCTGTCACGCCGGTTCATAGGGAAGAGTTCCACAGTTGTTGAGTTTAAATGGCTGGCCTGCAGTTGTTAATAGATGTTGTTCTGGCGTGGTAGAGTAACGCCGGGATAACGGTTGTTTTTGTGATTAAAAGGACATAAGGGAATGCTGTTTTTTAAATTGCTGTATCGGTTGGGAATACCTGTAGTACTGACATTAAGCGGCCCGGCTGCGGTGGCGGATGAGCATGATACGGATTGTCAGATGATGCTGGCAGCACAGGATTATCATCAGGCATTGCCTCAGTGCCGCTTTGAGGCAGAGATCGGGAATGCTGACTCGGCTTTCTCGCTTGCGGTTTTTTATGCGCGCGGACAGGGAGGGCTGAAAGCAGATTATAGCGAGTCTGCCCTGTGGCTGGCTCAGGCGGCAGAAGCGGGTCATGCTGAAGCCGCTTACAATCTTGCCGTGGCCTACACGCAGGGTAAAGGTGTGACAGCGGATATTCGTCAGGCGATTCCCTGGTTTAAACAGTCTGCAAGCGGGGGTAATGCCAAAGCACAACGTGACCTGGCGACGCTTTTCTCTGAAGGGGTGGGGGTTGAGAAAAACCTCGCTAAAGCGTTTTCGCTCTATCAGCGTTCAGCAGAGCAGGGTTTGCTGGAAAGCCAGCTTAAGACAGGCCTGATGCTGCTACAGGGGGAAGGCACTGAACAAAACACCGAACAGGCGATTTTCTGGCTGGAAAAAGCAGCGCTGGAAGGCGACCCGGTCGCCCAGTACAGTCTGGGGCTGGCTCAGTCTTCACGTTTTCCGGAGGAAAGTGCCTACTGGTACAGGGAATCGGCAGAACAGGGGAATGCTTATGCGATGTACAACCTGTCGCTGTTTTACCTGCAGGGCAAGGGTGTCGCGAAAAATTTGCAGAAGGCGCTGGACTGGGCCGATAAGAGCATCCTGGCAGGCGCACCTGGCAGCGAAGATCTCAAACAGGAAATCTTACAGTTAGTTGCCGGTGCACAGCAGGCCTCAGACTGGTCCGGATCGTCAGAGCCTATGACCGCAGAGAACCCGGTTACGGATGATGTGGCTACGGGGGATGTGACGGCTATTGAACCGGCTACTGAAGATCGCTACGCAGAACCGGTGCCTGAAGCAAGGGCGATGACAGACACTGTTTTTTCAGAGGCGCTGATGGCAGAGAAACTGACCGTAAAAAATGTTGTTGTGCAGGGCAGGCAGTGGCTGTTGAAACAGCCGGATCCGGATTATGTGATTCAGCTTGCACGTGTACCTGATGAAAAAGCGGCATTTGATTATTTGAATCAGCATCAACTGACGGGAGCTTTAACGATCTATCGTGAAGAACTGCCGGATAAAATCAGTTATCTGATTGTTCAGGGTGTTTATCAAACAGTTGCTGCAGCAAATGTCGGTATCAGCTATCTTCCGGAAGCCATTCGACGGTATAAGCCCTGGGTACGAAGTTATGCACATTTAAAGCAGGTGCTGGGGAAGGCGGGGCCGTCAGCTGTTAACGCGACTGCGCCTGCCTCTGAAGTCGCGGCGCTGAGCGTTAAAGCCACCGGAGAGCGCCTGATTTCCCTTCCCGTCGAACCTGCAGGTGCCGGGAGGGAAATTGTCGGAATAAACAAGGATGAGTTGTTTGAAAGTGGGGAAGTGTCGGGTGACTGGCTCTTGGAAAAATCCCGTAGTCGTATAGTTGTTCAGCTTATGACGGTGCTGCGTTCGCGATCAGAGCAGCTTAAGGCCTACCTGAAACGTCATAAGCTGGAAACAAAAACGGTGTTTTATCACACTCAGTCAGATGCACAGGCCTATACTGTGCTTTTGTACGGGGCTTCATTTGAGGATAAGTCTGAGGCCTACAAGCTTATTAAGAAGCTACCTCCGGCGATTCGGCGCGCTAAACCCTGGGCGCGCAGTTACGGATCATTGCAGGATAAATACCGCCCGGTTAACGGCGTGCAGGACGGGTAAATATTAATCTCAGGGCTGTTGTCAGCCACAACGTGAGTACTTATGTCTGAAAATCCCCATCCGTTTGAGACTCTGACGCCCGGTTTTATTCTGGATGCCGTAGAGAGCCTGGGTTACTGGAGTGATGGCCGTAGCTTCCCCTTAAATAGCTATGAAAACCGTGTTTACCAGGTAGGCATTGAAGAGTCGGAACCGCTGATTGCCAAGTTTTACCGGCCGGGGCGCTGGAGTGATGAGCAAATCCTTGAAGAGCATGAATTCTGTTTTGAGCTGGTAGAGCATGAATTGCCGGTTGTGGCACCTGTTATCAAAGACGGCACTAGTCTGTTTCACAGTAAGGGTTTCAGGTTCGCGTTTTTCCCCCGAAAAGGTGGGCATGCCCCTGAACTGGATAACCTGGATAATCTCTTTGTGCTGGGACGATTGCTGGGGCGTATGCACCTGGTGGGCGGCGTTAAACCGTTTCAGCATCGTCCGTCTATTGATGTAAAAACCTACGGCTACGACAGTGTGGCTTTTATTAGCGAGCATTTTATTCCTGCATCTTTAAAGGCCTCTTATGATTCTTTAACCGCAGACATTCTAACGTTGATAGAAGAGACCCTTAGCCGGGTGGGTGATGTGCGGAAAATCCGGGTACACGGGGATTGTCATGGCGGCAATATGCTATGGCGAGATGATGCACCACATTTTGTCGATTTTGATGATGCGCGTATGGCACCTTCTATTCAGGATATCTGGATGTTGCTATCAGGCAACCGCGCTGAGCAACTGGCGCAGATTTCGGAAATTATTGAAGGTTATAACGAGTTTAATGATTTTCAGGTTAAAGAGCTGCAACTGACCGAGGCCATGCGAACTTTACGTATGTTGTATTATGCAGCCTGGCTGGCCCGTCGCTGGGAAGACCCTGCTTTTCCACATAGTTTTACCTGGTTTAATACCGAGCGTTACTGGGGTGAACATATTCTTGAATTACGCGAGCAGTTTTCAGCCTTGCAGGAACCGGGCCTGACATTGGTTTAGCGGCTTAAGGCTGGCGTAAGCACGGCCTAACCGGTAGCATAAGCCGCTGTTTATCCGTTTCTATAACACCCGTGATGTGAGTCGATGAGTTATCAGGTATTAGCCCGTAAATGGCGCCCCAGACGTTTTCAGGAAATGGTCGGACAGGCGCATGTTCTGAAAGCATTAGTAAATGCGCTGGATGATGATCGTCTGCATCACGCTTATTTATTTACCGGTACGCGAGGGGTGGGTAAAACATCCTTGGCGCGTTTGTTTGCCAAGGCTCTTAACTGTGAGCAGGGGGTGTCCTCCACGCCTTGTGGTGAATGTTCGGCCTGTCGTGCGATTGCTGAGGGGCGTTTTGTTGATCTGATTGAGGTTGATGCGGCCTCACGTACCAAAGTCGAAGACACCCGTGATCTGTTGGAAAATGTGCAGTATGCACCGACTCAGGGGCGTTATAAGGTCTACTTAATAGACGAAGTGCACATGCTTTCAACGCACTCGTTTAATGCCCTGTTAAAAACCCTGGAAGAGCCACCACCGCACGTTAAGTTTTTGCTGGCAACCACTGACCCTCAAAAACTGCCGGTCACTATACTGTCACGCTGTCTGCAGTTTAATCTCAAGAATATGATTCCTGAGCGCATTGTTGATCACCTGAAATTTGTATTAGGTGAAGAACAGGTGCCTTACGAGCAGTCTGCACTTTGGTTGCTGGCACGTTCTGCCGATGGCTCTATGCGTGATGCAATGAGTCTGACCGATCAGGCCATTGCTTTTGGTGCCGGGGAAATTACCGAAGTTGATGTTCGCGCTATGCTGGGGACAATTGATCAGCGTCTGGTTTATCAGATGCTGGAATGTCTGGCTGAACACAATGCTCAGGGCTTGTTAGATGCCGTTAAAGATCTGGCCCAATATTCGCCGGATTATAATACTGTGCTGGGTGATCTGATCAGCCTGTTGCACCGGATCGCGGTGGGCCAGGTACTGCCGGATGCGGTGGATAACAGTATGGGCGATATGGAACAGGTAAAAAATCTGGCATCACGCCTGAGCGCCGAAGATTTGCAGTTGTATTATCAGGTGGCACTGATGGGCAGGAAAGATTTGCCTTTTGTACCTGATGCCCGTGAAGGGCTGGAAATGGTGCTGTTACGTATGTTGGCGTTTCGACCGGCCGGTGTTGCGCCCGGAGCAACATCAAAACCACCGGTTTCAGGGCATACAGTCGATAAGATTGAAGCAGCCCCGGCAATAGCAGCCCCGGAACCACAGACTGCTTCTATAAAAGCATCTGCAGCACAAGCACAAGCACCTGCGGCGCAGGCACAGTCATCAATGCCAGCAGCAGCGGTGCAGCCTGGAACTGTGCCGGTTGTTGAGGCTGCGCCTGTTGCTAAATCTGTTCCTGTAGCTGAGACTGTGCCCGAAATAAAAAAAGCGCCGGTTATCGCACAAGTGCCAGAGCCTGCGCAGCCTCAGATGCCGCCTTCAATTGCTGATATTCCACCTTGGGAAGATATTCCTGCTGAGGTTTATGAAGCTTCTGAACCTATGGATAACAGACCACCGGGAGGTAAACCGGCAAAAAAGCCTGAACCTGCACCAATGCCTCCCCGGATGGCCGTGCCTGTTCAGGCTCAACCACCTGCGCCTGCGGCTATAAAGCCTTCCCCGGGTGTAAAACAAAGTCTTAAAGTGCAGCCTTCGACTCAGACAAGCCCCCCCCTGGCAGAGACTGTTGCTTCGGGTGTGTTATCAAAGGATCTGGCGGAGACGTTACCGAAGTGTTTGGCTGAATTGAAGTTAGAAGATTGGGCACAACTGGCGGCTGTGATTGGCCTGAAGGGTATGGCGGCCAGTCTGGCAAATAACCTGTCGCTGGAGTCTAAGGAAGATTCCCGGTTAGTGTTTCATTACAACCCGGAGCAGAAAGCGCTGCTTAACGAGACACAACGTGAGCGCATTTCCGGTGCACTTAAAGATTATTTTGAAACCTCGCTTGAGGTAGAATTTGTACAAAGTGCCCAAACCCGTGAAACGCCCGATCTTTATTTACAGCGTAAAAAAGCTGAGCGGCTGGCTGAGGCGGTTGAAAGCATAAAAAATGATGAAACAGTGCAGCGCATCCAGCAGCAGTTTGATGCTGAGATAGACCTGGCATCTGTGGAACCGATTGATACGCATTAATAGCAGAGGAGAGTTTGAATGATGAAAGGTGGAATGGGAAACCTGATGAAGCAGGCCCAGCAGATGCAAGAAAATATGCAGAAAGCCCAGGAAGAAATTGCCCGTTCTGAAGTGATGGGAGAATCCGGTGCCGGTCTTGTCAAAATCACCATGAATGGTCGCCATGATGTACGTGTGGTTGAGCTGGATGACAGCCTGATGGAAGAAGATAAAGAAATTCTGGAAGATCTGATTGCTGCGGCTGTAAACGATGCAGTACGTAAAGTTGAAAGCAGCACTCAGGAAAAAATGGCAAAAATCACAGGCGGTATGCAGATGCCCCCTGGTTTTAATATGCCGTTCTGATCCATGTCCTTCAGCCCTTTATTACAGCAGTTGATTACAGCACTGCGTTGTTTGCCGGGTGTTGGTCCTAAGTCTGCGCAGCGTATGGCGTTTCATTTGCTGGAACGTGATCAGCAGGGGGCTCTGGCGCTGGCGCAAATACTGGAGCAGGCTATTGAAAAAATTGGTCGCTGCCAGATATGCCGCACGCTGTCAGAAGAACAGCGCTGTGATATCTGCTCATCGACAAATCGTGACCGCAGTTTACTCTGCGTACTGGAATCGCCGGTTGACCTTTTTGCCGTTGAGCAAACCGGTGGTTTTGGTGGTTTGTATTTTGTCCTGGGTGGCCATTTGTCGCCGATTGATGGCATAGGGCCGGATGATCTGGGTATTGATGAGCTGATGGCTCGCCTGGGGCAGGGTGAGGTCAAAGAACTGATACTGGCGACTAATCCGACGGTAGAAGGTGAGGCAACCGCACATTATATCGCCGAACAGGTGCGTGAAATGGGTATTAAAATATCGCGTATTGCCCATGGTGTGCCTGTGGGTGGTGAGCTTGAATATGTTGACGGTGGCACCCTGGCGCATGCACTGGCCGGACGGCGCTCACTGATTTGAGGACAGACCATGACTGAATTGGTAAATGCCTATGACTGGCAGCGCCTGGAAGCGTCAGCCAGTGAACCCGTTCTGGTAAGTGATAATGAAACACTGGCGGATTATTGCGGCTACTGGCAGACATTGCCAATGGTGGCACTGGATACCGAGTTTCAGCGTGTGGAAACCTTCTATCCGATTTCCGGGCTGATCCAGTTGGCGGATGATCGTGCTTGTTATCTGATAGATCCCCTGGAAATCACCGACTTTGACCCGCTGAAAGCCCTGTTTACTAATACCCGGGTGCTTAAAGTCATGCATGCGGTTTCAGAAGATCTGGAACTTTTTCTGACCAGTTTGGAAGTATTACCTGCGCCAATTTATGATACTCAGGTGGCTGCTGCCTTTCTGGACTGGGGCTTCTCCATGGGCCTGCAACGTATGTTGCAACATGCGCTGGGCGTTGAGTTAAAAAAACATGAAACGACCTCTGACTGGTTACAGCGGCCTCTGACAAAAAGTCAGGAGCACTATGCGGCCCTGGACGTTGCTTACCTGCCAGCTATTTGCCTGAAGCAGAAAGCAGCCCTGGAAGAAAAAGGTATGTTGGGCTGGTTACAGCAGGAAAGTGATGCACTGTTACGCCAGGCGGTTGATGAAGACCCTGAAGGCTTGCATTACTACAAACGTTTTACCCAGATGTGGAGCCTGCCGAAGCATAAAATTGCAGCTTTGCGTGATCTGACGGCATGGCGTGAGCAGGTTTCCCGTACAAGAGATGTGCCCCGTAACCGAATTTTGCGTAACCAGGCGTTGCTGGAAATTGTGACGGCCTGGCCTTCAACCGTCTATGAGTTGTCCGCTGTTGATGATATCAAGCGCAAAATTATCCGTGCTGATGGCCAGACTATTCTGGCGTTTCTGAAAAACGCTCAGCAAAGTGCTGAAGACAATCCGCCGGAAGCGATTTTAAAACCCTTACCGTTTTTCTGGAATCAACACCTGAAGCATTTAAAAGCACTGGTAAGAAACCGTGCCGCTGAGCTGGGGGTCGCACAGGAAATACTCTTCAGGCGCAAAGAGATGGATGCGCTGATCCGTTCAGGCATGAGTGATGGTAACTACCGCATGCCGGATGCGGTCAGTGTATGGCGTCAGGACGCGGTTGGCCCCGTTTTGCTGGCGGCCTTAAACGAAATTGAGAAGCAACGATAATGAAAATTTGTTCTGTATTTAAAAGTTCACGCAAAGATGAAATGTACCTGTACGTTGAAAAGCGTGATCAGCTCAAGCATGTGCCTGAACCACTACTGGAAATGTTCGGGGCAGCCCTGCATGTGATGGATATGCCGCTGAAAGCTGACCGGGAACTGGCGCGTGTTGATACCACTCAGGTACTCGCCGATATTGAAAGTAAGGGTTACTTTCTCCAGATGCCACCGCCTAAAGAAGACTACTTTCTGGACTTATACGAAAGCCGTCCTGAAAGTGGTGTGCGTTAAGTGGCTCAGGAAGTTTTCTGGCGCAGTAAATCATTACAGGACATGAATCCGCAGGAGTGGGAATCACTCTGTGATGGTTGCGCACTTTGCTGTTTACACAAAGTTGAGGATGAAGATACCCGCGAGGTATTTTATACCACGGTTGTCTGCCATCTGCTGGACTGTAATAACTGCCGCTGTACCCGCTACGAAGATCGTGTGCGGCTGGTGCCGGAATGTGTGAAATTACGCCCCGAAGATGTGGATGAGTTTCACTGGTTGCCGCCTACCTGTGCTTACCGGTTGGTGAACGAAGGCAAAGATCTGCCCGACTGGCATCCGCTGATCAGTGCTCAGAATGACTCAGTGATTGCTGCTAATGCGTCGGTGCTGAGTTTTTATGAAGTGAAGGATAATGAAATTCGCGAAGACGAGTTTATTAACTACGTTATTGAGTAAAGCGGATAATGTGTTTGATCAGGGGCTGTTTATCTTAAAGCGCAGCCCCCGAGCAAACAGTCCCTGATAAAACAGGCAACAAGGCTGCATCAGTCCATCCTGAGTAACTGTTCCAGCTGCTCAAATTCTTTGCCCGAACTTTCTGTCCAGCCCGTAATGCCGAGCTTTTCCAGTACCTGTCGGCCTTTATCCGATTCTTGCATTGAGAGCAGTGTCATGGTCAATGCATCTGATAAGGCCTGGTGTTCGGGCTTGAGCATAAACTGGTTATAGACTTTATTCAGTTTGCTGGTTGCCAGCACACGCATGCCTTCACGGGATAAAGGCTTTAATTCATCATAAAAATTTTTACTCAGAAAACCATAGCTTTCAGTGTTGAGTTGTAAAGCTTTCACAACGGCCATCCAGCCTGGTTTTCCCTCCAGCGAGGCAGGTTTAATAGCTTTTCTGGCCAGCAGTGTTAACCCCAGGCGGGTAGGTACGGTCTCTGTGCTGGTGATAACAGGGGCATTATGAAAGCCTTTAAGAGACGGGTTGCTGTTATCCCGGTGAGTCACAAAAACCACTTCTTCGGCCTGGTCAACGGGTCGGCAAAGCGGTAAATACCCGGCCTGCTGGCAGAGGCGTACTGCGTCTTGCGGGGCGGCAAAAATAAGATCAGCCCGGTGCATGCGCTGGCGGAAGTCTTCCTTATCCAGCGCGGTGTCCAGGCCAATCGCCTGATCCAGCGAGCGACTTAAAAAAACGACAAATTCGTACCAGCGCTCTGAATTGTTGGCCGTGTCGGCGGCTGATACCAACAGTTTCAGTTTACTCATGGTTCTGCTTCCGTGTAGGGCGTTTCTGGAAATCCTACCATTAAAGCAGCTCTGGGAAATAGGTGAACGATAATATTCTGGTTAAAGGATTTTTACAGAGCTGGCACAATAGCCTCTGACCTTCTTTATATAGTGATAACGACCTTCTGATGCCTGACTTACCCATTGAATCGGTATTGCCTGCTTTAACCCAGGCCCTAGAACAGCGCCATGAAGTAGTGTTGGAAGCACCACCGGGCGCGGGTAAAACCACCCGGGTACCGCTAGCACTGCTAAATGAGCCCTGGTTAGCCGGACAGAAAATTATTGTGCTGGAACCCCGTCGCCTTGCAGCCAGAGCAGCAGCTGAACGTATGGCTCAACAATTGGGTGAATCGGTGGGTGAGACGGTGGGTTATCGTGTTCGCCTGGACACTAAAGTCAGTGGAAAAACCCGGATAGAAGTGGTGACTGAGGGTATTTTAACCCGTCTGTTGCAATCTGATCCAAGCCTGGAGGGTATCGGGCTGGTGGTCTTTGATGAGTTCCATGAGCGCAGTCTGGATGCCGACCTGGGGCTGGCGCTGGTATTACAGGGACGTCTGCTGTTCCGGGATGATCAGCCATTAAAGTTGCTGGTGATGTCCGCAACGCTGGATGGCGCGGCGATTGCAGAGCTGTTGGATGATGCGCCTGTCGTGCGTAGTGAAGGTCGCGCTTACCCGGTATCCGTACAATACGGTGCGACAGCCCGCCTGGACCAGCCTGTTGAGCCGCGGGTTGTGAGCACAGTATTGCAAGCCCTGGCAGAAACAAAGGGCAGTGTTCTGGTGTTTTTGCCGGGGCAGCGCGAAATTATACGGACACAGCGGTTGCTTGCTGATGGCCTGGCTGGATTTTCGGATGTGCTATTGGCACCACTTTATGGTGATTTAAGCCTGCAGGCTCAGCGCACTGCGATTGAGCCTGCACCCGCCGGATCACGCAAAGTGGTACTGGCAACCGCTATTGCGGAAACCAGCCTGACGATCGAAGGTGTTAAAGTTGTCGTGGATGCGGGTCTGAGCAGGCAGGCCATTTTTGATCCGGGCACGGGTATGTCCCGGTTACAAACAAAGCGTGTTTCCCGTGCAGCCAGTGTGCAGCGTATGGGGAGGGCCGGGCGTACAGCACCGGGGGTTTGTTATCGCCTCTGGTCCGAAGATCAGCAAAGCCAGCTGGCACCTTTTAATGAACCGGAAATATTACAGGCGGATCTTTCGCCGCTGGTTTTACAGCTTATTCGCTGGGGTGTTGAGGAACCTGCTGAGTTAGACTGGTTGGATTTACCCCCCAGGGCACCTTATCAACAGGCGCTGGATTTGTTAATCAGCCTGGGAGCATTGAGTAAAACGCCAGGCGGTTATTGTTTAAGCGGACACGGTGAAATGATGGCAACACTGCCGCTGCATCCCCGCCTGGCCCATATGTTAATTAAGGGCACTCAACTGGGGCTTCAAAAGCAGGCCGCAGAATTGGCGGCTTTGTTGTCAGAGCGTGACCCGCTCGGTCGTCAGAGTACGGATATCAGTCTGCGCCTTGCCTGGTTGAGGGGTGATATAAAAGCAGATAAAAAAAACCAGGGCATACGGGCGAGAATGCGCCAGCAAAGTCAGAATTTCTTACAACAGTGTCGCTCACTCAGGCTGGAAAAAAAACAGACGGTTAATAATCCGGAACATGAGGATTGGGTGGGTTGTCTGATTGCCTGTGCTTACCCTGATCGTATTGCCCAGCGACGTACGGCGACCGGTTTTGACTACCGTATGAGTAACGGGCGTGCAGCCCGTTTGCCTGACTGCGATGATCATAACCCCGCTTGGTTGGCGCTGGCCCAGGTGGGTGGGCGAACAGGGCAGTCGGCCGATCAGATTTTTTTATCGGCGGCACTGAATCCTGAATTATTTGATTCAGAGTTATCTCTGTTGGTTGGTAAGCAGACGGTTGTTGCCTGGAATCAAAAGCAAAACCGCTTAACCGCTGAATGTCAGCAGTGTGTAGGAAAGTTGGTTTTAAGTCGCCAGCCGCTAACAGAAATTCCGGAAATGGCTCGGCAGAAAGCTTTGCTGGGGCTTGTGAAAAAGCGGGGGCTGGATTTATTACCCTGGACACCAGCAATACGAAGCTGGCAGGCAAGAGTGCAGTTTTTACACCAGCAAAACCTCACATCCGGTAATGATAACCCCTGGCCGGATTT
The DNA here is from genome assembly GCA_049599735.1 of Pontibacterium sp. GTDB lineage: Bacteria > Pseudomonadota > Gammaproteobacteria > Pseudomonadales > Balneatricaceae > Pontibacterium. The sequence goes on from JBMYOX010000019.1 coordinate 13,686, forward strand.
GTCGGAGGCACATTTAATGGAAACGCTGGCACAGTGGCTGGCCCCATATCTGTCATCAGTGAGTCATATTAACCATTTTGCGTCCCTGGATCTGAAAGCTATTTTACAGGCTTTGTTACCCTGGCCCTTGCCACAGACACTCGATGAATTGGCACCGGAGCGTTTTAGAGTACCTACTGGCTCTATGATCAGGATTGATTACAGCGAATCACCACCGGTACTGGCGGTACGATTACAGGAAATGTTTGGCTGCGCCCGGACGCCGGTGATTGGTAACAAGGTGGCCTTGAAATTACACCTTCTTTCACCGGCTATGCGGCCATTGCAGGTGACTCAGGATCTGGCGGGATTCTGGGCTGGCAGTTATCCGGAGGTACAGAAAGAAATGAAAGGGCGCTATCCCAAACATCGCTGGCCCGATAACCCGGCTACCGCAGAACCAAGCCGACGAACGATTAAAAAATAACCGATAGTCGGTATCCTGGAAAAGAAGTCGATCTGGAAATTAATGGAAAACTACGGCCTGCCGATAAGTGATTGATTGAAATAAATAAGGTAGTTGATTTAACGTTCTATAATTCTTTCATGACTTGTGTCAGTGTTAGGATCAGAACATTGATAGTAGTATCGTTTTCCTTTGTTTGCGGTGTCAGGGAGCACGCTCGCACAACGTTGTACTGTCTTGAGCAGGAATGCAAAAGGGCAGAGGGGGGTAAGTATGGCCGGAAAACTATTGTTCAGCGTAAAGATAGTTGTTCTGCTTTTTGTCGCCCTGAGTTTGCGTGTTAGCGCCCAGCCTCTTCATTTCACAACGACTTATTTACCGCCGTTTATGTATGAGCAGGACGGAAAAGTAGCGGGTCCTGGAAAAGATATAATAACGGCTGTTTGTGAGCGGCAAAAAATTGCCTGCACCTTTGAGTTATTGCCCTGGCGGCGTGCGCAAAAAATGGTGCATGAAGGTTCGGCCAATGGCCTTTTTATGGTGGGGAAAAATCCACAACGTGAACGCTGGCTGCGTTTTTCACCGGCAATACTTGAAACCGGATACGGTTTTTTCTCACGTCAAAAAAGTACATTTAAGTATCAGGTGTTAAGTGACCTCACCGGTCGCTGTGTGGCCGTGAATACACCTTCTAATATGCATAATCGCCTGATGCGAATTCGTGACCAGATGCTTTCAGCCGGTTTGACCCCGCTGCATATCGAATCAACGACCAGCCTTGTTTCGGCTTTTAAAATGGTGAGTGGCGGGCGTTGTGAATTAGTGTTTGGCAACACGGATTCGGGTCGTATGATTATCCGTGACCATAAACTTCAGGCGTTACATGCGGCCGGTGACTACCAGGCCGTGCTTTATTATCTGGGCTTATCCCGCCAGCATCTCTCAGCGCAAGACAGTGAATCTTTTCTTGAAGGTGTGCAGCAACTGCTTGTTGAAGGGGTTATCCAGGATATTTTGGCCAGCTACGATATGAAGCCGTCCGGGGCTTATCAATGAGCTTGTGTCCGAAGGGTGATCACGTATGACGAAGCAGCTTGAGGAGGTGTTTTGTATATAGTATCGCTGGGACAGCGACTGTTTGTTAAGCAGGCTGTTGCTACGTTGGTTTTGGCATTATTGTTAAGTTTAGCCACGGGACTGATCCGCATCAGCGAGGGTTTATCGGATCAGCGTGCGAGTATCGACCGCCGATTTAAAAATATTCTACAACTGATGGAAGAGCCAGCAGAGCAAGCCGCCTATCGGCTGGATGAGTCGTTTGCAGCCCATATTACCGGTGGTTTGCTCGAACACGATGCGATTTACCAGGCTGAACTGATTGAGGAGACGGGTAAACCGCTCTCTGTTGCCGTCCGCCCGCATACCGATGATTCTTTCTATCTGACAGTGAGTGAATGGCTGCTACCCGAGGTGGATAAGTTTGACTCAGACCTGGTATACAGCGCCACGGGAACCCCGGTAGGCAGCCTGACAATCCGGGTTGACCGACAGCTTCTGATGCAGGGTTTTTTAGATCGGGCACTTCGTTCGCTGGTACTGACCTTGCTAAAGGATTTATTACTCGCGTTTCTGATCTCATGGGTTTTTTATAGCTTTGTGACCAGGCCTCTGCAAGTGATGACCCGAACCTTAACGGGTCGCACACTGGATATTTCCAAGCCCTTACCTTTAATTGATCTGCCAAAACATAAAAATGATGAGTTGGGTGCGCTTAGCCATGCGTTTGATCATATCTGGCGGGAATTACAACAGGCGGTCCAGGCATTGGAGCGCAGTGATGCCTATTCCCGGGCGATTATCTCTCAGGCCGGTGATGCCCTATTTTTGTGTGATGAGCAGGGAGATATCCGTCGAATTAATCGTGAAGCGGTTAAAATGCTGGGTTATTCGGAAAGTGATTTAAGCCTGCTTAATTTGAAAATGCTGCATGCCTGTGAAACCTGGGACACTTTTTCACAGGTACTTAAAACGCTGGAATTAGACCGTCCCCAGACCATTGAAACCCTATATCAGAGGCGAGACCAGCAGACGATACCGGTAGAAATTCGCCTTATAAAATTCAGAATTCAGGATGAAATACGGCTGCTGTTATTAACCCGTGATATTTCACAACGTAAAGAAGCTGAGGCGAAAATAAACCACCTGGCGTATTACGACTCCTTGACACAGCTACCCAACCGACAACTGTTTCTGGATCGCCTTGAGCAGGCGTTTATTGCCAGCCGGGAGCATGATCTGACGGGCGCTTTGTTATTTATAGATCTGGACCGGTTTAAGAACATCAATGATGCGTTAGGGCATGACCTGGGTGATCGGTTGCTCCGCTTGATCTCGACTAAACTGCAGACCCTTGCAACAGGTGATACAACAATCGCACGCCAGGGTGGTGATGAATTTGTATTCTTATTACCTCAGTTGAATACAGGCTTAGAGTACCGGATTGATCAAGTCACGCAGCTTGTGAATCAAGTACGAGCGGTTTGCAGTGCGTCTTATTCTGTGGAAGAGCAGGATGTCTACCTTTCCTGCAGTATTGGAATTACCTTGTTTGATGGCAGTGAAGAGGGAACTTCTGTATTGCTTAAGCAGGCCTCAACCGCCCTGAATATGGCAAAAGACAACGGGCGTAATACGTACCGCTTCTTTGAGCCTGAAATGCAGGCTTATACTGATCAGCGTCTGGAACTGGAAAAAGGGCTGCATAATGCGCTGGATAATCATGAGTTTGAGCTTTATTTTCAGCCTCAAAATGGATCGGGTGGTGAGCTGATAGGGGCAGAGGCGTTAATTCGCTGGCACGATCAGGCACGTGGTTTTGTACCTCCCGCCGAATTTATCCCTTTGGCGGAAGAAATTGGGCTGATTACAGATATTGGAGACTGGGTGATGGAGGCGGCCTTCCAGCAGCTTACCCAATGGCAGCAGCAGGGTGTTTGGTCAGCAGGCAACCGGTTATCCATTAATGTCAGTCCCCTGCAGTTTCAGCAGCGAGATTTTGTGCTTAATGTTGAAATATTAATGGCTAAGTACCAGGTGCCTGGCGAGAACCTGGATTTTGAATTAACCGAAAATATGCTGATTAGTGATCTTGAAACCAGCCGCAAGCAAATGAAGCGGTTGCAACAGCTGGGCATCAAGCTGTCTATCGATGACTTTGGCACCGGTTATTCTTCACTGCAGTATCTGAAGGCGTTGCCTATTGATCGTTTGAAAGTTGACCAGTCATTTGTGCGTGATTTGCTGACCGACCCCGGTGATGCGGCAATTGTGTATGCCGTGGTTGCCATGGCAAGGGCGCTGGGACTGGAGGTGATCGCCGAAGGCGTTGAAACAGAAGCCCATGTTGAACACCTGAAAAAGGCAGATTGTCCTAATTTCCAGGGTTATTACTTCGGCAGGCCGGTTCCTGCCCTGGATTTTTGCCAGCAGCATCTCTTGGCAGAGGCCGCAGAGATAAAGTAAAACCTAATCGGATGAAAATGGGTTTTACTTTTTCTGTTGCGATGGTTATCACCTTGCGGCATACCTGCTTATTGCTGTACTCCTTTGGTATTTACAAACGTTAAAAAATTAAAACTTTAGTCTAAAGCTAACCCAAAGGGATAATGGGTTTCTCTGCAATGCACAAGACATCTTAGGCAGAATGCGTATAATTCGGCGGCAGCAGACCTGTGCGTTTTTAAGATGTAACACTTATGTGTCTATAACTGGAATATCTGAGCGCGCTTAAGGAGAGATCTCCAGAAATATCAGCAAGTTAAGACCTTAATAAACGAAGGGGATAAACATGCTGTTGTAGCCACAAGCTCTATTTCCGGTGTCATCTCACATACCATTATTTACTACTAAATGGCGAAGTTGTTATGACCACAAAAGCAGTTGATGTATTGCTCGTTGGAGCGGGTGCGATGAGCACCAGCCTGGGGATGTTGCTTAAGCAGTTAGATCCATCTTTGAAAATCAGCATGGTTGAACGCCTGGATCATGTAGCACTTGAAAGTACTGACGCAATGAATAATGCGGGTACAGGTCATGCTGCCTACTGTGAGCTTAACTACACACCGCAGATGCCGGATGGCAGCATAAATGCGTCTAAAGCATTCAGCATCAATGCCGCCTTTGAGATAAGCCTGCAGTTCTGGTCTTATCTGGTCGGTCAAAAGGCATTACCAGCCCCTAAGCAGTTTATTAATACTGCGCCGCACCAGAGTTTTGTCTGGGGTGAAAAAAATGTAGAGTTTTTGCGTAAACGTTACGAAACACTGAGTGCTAAGGCACAGTTTGCGGAAATGGAATACTCTGAAGATCCGGAAGTTTTAAGCACCTGGATGCCGTTGATTATGAAGAACCGTGATCCGGCCGAAAAGGTTGCCGGTACCCGTGTTCGTTACGGCTCTGATGTGAATTTTGGCTCCCTGGCCCGTAACATGGTTAATTATCTGGAGCAGCAGGACGGTTTTGAGCTGCAGTTAAGCCGCACCGTAAAAGAGATGAATCAGCAGGCCGATGGTCGCTGGACAGTTGAGCTTAAAAATGAAAAAACGGGTGCGGATGAAGTTATCAGCGCTGGTTTTGTTTTCCTGGGTGCCGGTGGTGGTGCGCTACCGCTGCTGCAGAAGTCGGGTATTCCTGAAGGCAATGGCTACGGGGGATTCCCGGTCAGCGGTCAGTGGTTGGTATGCAAAAATCCGGAAATTGTTGAACAGCATATGGCTAAGGTTTATGGCCTGGCGCCCATCGGGGCACCCCCTATGTCTGTACCTCATCTGGATACCCGTGTGATTGACGGTGAAAAGGCGCTGTTGTTTGGGCCTTTTGCTGGTTTTACCACTAAGTTCCTGAAAGAAGGTTCTGTCTTTGATATGCCATTAAGCCTAAAGCTGGGCAATCTTAAGCCGATGCTGACCGTGGGCATGACCAGCATGGATCTGACCCGTTACCTGATCAGTGAAGTGATGCAGTCCCATAGCTCCCGTGTTGAAGCTTTACGCCGTTTCTTTCCGGATGCAAAAGAAGAAGACTGGACATTGTCCTCTGCGGGTCAGCGTGTGCAGATCATCAAAAAAGACAAAGAGAAAGGTGGCAAGCTGGAGTTTGGTACTGAAGTGATTTCTTCAGCCGATGGCACTTTAGCGGCCCTGCTGGGTGCATCACCGGGTGCATCTACCGCCGTTCAGACTATGGTCAGCATTGCGGAAAACTGCTTCTCAGAGAAAATGGCAACCCCTGAATGGCAGAGTAAGATGAAAGAGATGATTCCATCCTATGGAGAATCTCTGATTGAGGATGCTGAACTGCTGAAGCGTGTTCGCCAGCATACGCTGAGTACGCTGGAGCTGGGTAGCCTTTAATTCACCAGTTTCACAAGCCACTTTTAAAAACCGACCTTTTATGGTCGGTTTTTTTGTTTTTGGGGAGATTAAAAAATAAACAAAAAGCGACTTATACTGTAACTACGGAATGGATATTCGGAGGTTATTATGAGTAAGTGTATAAAGGATCGCTGCTGTAAAAGTGGAATTTGGATGCGGCTGCTGTATATGTTGCTTTTTTGCCTGTTTTATAACGTAGCTGAAGTGGTTATTGGTGCGTTGGTGCTCTTTTTGTTTCTGACAGTGCTCTTTAGTGGGGAAGCTAATAAACGTCTGCTGGCATTTGGTCAAAGCCTTAGCATTTATGTGTTTCAGGTGATGCGTTTTTTAACGTTTAATACGGAGTCCCGCCCTTTTCCGTTTGGTGAATGGCCCGACAACGTCACTGTAACTGCACCTGAGCCTGAAAAAGTACCTGAAGCATCTGAAAAGCCAGAGCAGTCTGCTGAACCAGAAGAGCCTGAAAAAACAGAAGAATCGGTAGAACCTGAAGAGAGTCAAGAAACACAAGCGCCGGAAAAACCAGAAAAACCGGAAAGTCCGGGGAAGGAGGGCTAAACCAAAACAAGACCTCTCTGTCTGTGCTCGCTACGGCGAAAATACAGAGAGGTTTTCTTTCGGTTGTCAGGCCTGCGAAAGCTGTTCCCCCCGCGAAGGCCGTCATCCCCGCGAAGGCGGGGATCCAGCGCACTCAGATCAGGTTAGTTTAGTTTTTACGATTCTTGTAGTGCTTTTTCTTGCGCGGTTTTGGGCGGTCATCCTGAGACGGAAATTCGAAATCAATCTTCCGTTGATCCATATCAACTCGTACAACACGTACTTCAACAGAATCACCCAAGCCGTAGCTTGTATGTGTTTTCTCGCCGACCAGGCGCTGTTTAGCTTCATCAAAGTGATAGAAGTCGCTTTTCAAGGCTGAAACGTGAATAAGGCCTTCAATCTGAATGTCTTCGATTTCGATAAACAAACCAAAATTAGTGACACTGCTAATGATGCCCGTAAACGTCTCACCAATGAAATCCTGCATGTACTCACACTTCAACCAGGCTTCTACATCCCAGCTGGCTTTGTCAGCGCGGCGTGAGGCATCTGAACAGTGCTCTGCGAGCATTAACATTGCCTGCATGTCATAGGGATAGCTCTTGGTTGGTTCGAGTAGAGGAGCGTTTTTGATGCGGCTTACAGGGTCTGTGCCTTTGCCGGTAATGCGTTTCAGAGCACGGCGGAATGCGCTGCCTGTTTCGTTACGGCGGATGACGGATCGAATCGCCCGGTGAACCAGTAAATCGGGGTAACGGCGGATTGGAGAGGTGAAATGTGCATAAGCTGAATACGCCAGACCAAAGTGGCCCTGATTGTCCGGGCTGTATTCTGCCTGGCTCAGAGAGCGCAACATCATGGTGCGGATGATATGAGCATCACTGCGATCACCCAAAGAGCTCAGCAACTTGTCATAGTCGGTTGGTGTAGGTTTATCCCCGCCACCCAGATTCAGACCACGCTCAGCCAGAAAAGCCCGCAGGTTTTTCAGTTTTTTCTCCAGTGGGCCGTTATGTACACGGTATAGTGCGGGGATTTGAAGCTGCTCCAAAAAGCCTGCTGTAGCTACGTTTGCACATAGCATAAACTCTTCGATCATCTTATGTGCATCGTTGCGGATTACCGGCACAATCTGATCTATCTTACGATTATCGTTAAACTGGAATTGCACTTCACGGGTTTCAAAATCGATAGAACCGCGTTTAGTACGTGCTTTACGCAGTGCACCGTAGAGTTTGTGCAGTTCATGCAGATGTGGCACAACCGCTTTGTGTTGACGGAAGACTTCTTTTCCCAGCCCGGAATGTGAATCGGCAATAAGTGCGCCAACCTGATTATAGGTCAGGCGCGCATGGGAGTGGATTACCGCTTCAGAGAATGTGAAATCGGTCATTTTTCCGATCTTGTTGATCGTCATCTCACAGACCATCACCAGACGGTCTACTTTTGGGTTCAGTGAGCATAAGCCATTAGAAAGTGCTTCTGGCAGCATGGGCACCACATGGCCGGGGAAGTACACAGAAGTGCCGCGTTCGCGTGCCTCCATATCCAGCGCGCTATCGGGCTTCACGTAGTGGGAAACGTCGGCAATCGCGACAAACAAGCGCCATCCGGTTTTGTTTTTTTCGCAATACACCGCATCGTCGAAATCGCGTGCATCTTCACCATCGATAGTGACAAAGGGCAGTTGGCGAAGATCTGCACGGTGTTGTTTATCGGCTTCTGTTACTTCGCTTCCCATCTTGTCTGCCGCACTAAGTGCGTCCTGAGGCCAGCGGTGAGGGATATCATGGCTGCGAATAGCTACATCAATTTCCATGCCTGCAGACATAGAATCACCCAGAACTTCGATTACACGGCCTGTCGCATTGTAGCGGCTGCAAGGTTGTTCAATAATTTCGATGGATATGTACTGGCCCAGCACGGCACCTGCTAAGTCCTCTTCATCAATATCGATCTCATTGGTAATGCGGCGGTTTTCCGGTTCAAGGAAAAAGACACCGTCCTCGTCCTTTGCTAAACGGCCTACCAGCTCGGTGGTCTTATGCTCTAGCACCTTGACGATCTTAGCTTCCTGACGGCCCCGGCGGTCAACGCCACTAATGCGTACCTGCACCCGGTCACCGTCAAAGACGGATTCCATCTGGGTGTTAAACAGGAAAAGGTCATCCCCTCCTTTATCACAGGATAGGAAACCAAAGCCATCAGGGTGGCCGATGACCCGTCCGCTGATCAGGTCTTCTTCGCGTAGCAGGCTATATCCCTGACGGGGATTGAAAATAACTTGTCCGTCACGCTCCATCGCTCGCAAACGGCGGCGCAAAGCTTCCTGTTCTTCGCTGCCGGTCAGTTGCATGGTTTGGGCAAGCTGAACCCGGTTTAGCGGCGCAGGACTTTCATCCAGCAAACCCATAATGAATTCACGATTAGGGATGGGGTTGCTGTACTTTTCAACATCTGAGGCGGTAATCGCCTTATTTGAGTATTTACTCATGACTTTTTCTCAAAAATAGCCAGTTACCTGGTGCCAGGGAAATGAAATGGGGTATTAGCGCAGTTCAGATGTCAGCAGCAAGGTGGGCTGGTGGGCATGGCTCAATTACATTGGGCGCCCAGAATAGGTAGACATTCATCATGCTCTGGGCCTGAATGTCGATGAATCATGCCAAACCTTCTATAAAGTTTCTTTGCGGCATATTGGGGTAGTAGCGGCCCCAAAGTCGAGTATTTTTATTAATACTCAATGACTTAGAAATGGGTGTGTCTGTTGCTTCAAAGAAGCCCTTAACAATAAATATAGTAACATCCTGATATTCTGATACATCAATGTTGCAATGATCTTTCAATGCGGGAAATAAGACTGGAATTTAAAACTGAGGGACAGGAATACCGGTTGAAGTACAACGACTGGCTGAGCTTTTAAAAAAGAATTGTTTCTCGACAAAGGCAATTTACAGGAGATCGGTTGGTTGTCAACTAATTTATCTATCTATGGCTAAGCGAAGCGCTAAAGCATGCAGGTTGCACAACATAAGATGATAGCCCGTGTGTGGAAATCTGATGGCTAATTTATGGATGTTTATCCTGTGAATCGGTGCCAACCGGACTGCGTCAATCCGCCGCGCGACGCCCTGTCACATTCCGGCCTGAATGATAAATCCCTAAGATACCCCTCGATTTATTCAGCCTTTTTCAAAGCGTAGGAGTGGAACAGTGGTTAGGCAGGGACTTTATTTGGCGGTAGGGGCAATAATAGCAACACAAGTTCAGGCAGCGGATTCTGGCTCAGCGGGTACGCTAGTGATTGAAATTACCGAAGGGCTGCCGCGTGTGGTGGATGAGGTTCAGGCTCAGCCGGAAGTCATTAACCCTGCCCCGATGACTGATAGTGGTGAGTTGTTACGTTCGCTTAATGGCGTTGGCGGCTCGCGTATGGGCGGGCGGGGTATAGATCCGGTAGTGCGTGGCCAGCAACAAACACAGCTTAACGTGTTATTGGACGGCGCTTATTTGCACGGCGGTTGCCCTAACCGGATGGACCCGCCGACGACTTATGCCCCGACCGACAGCTATGATCGGGTGACGGTGATTAAAGGCAATCATACCGTTGTTTATGGTGCGGGCGGTGCGGGTGGCACGCTGTTGTTTGAGCGGGACTGGCCCTTATTTGATATGGATAAGTCCATTAAAGGTACGGTTTCGGCAGGCTACCGGGATAATGGCGAGGCGACTGATCTGACCGGTGATGTAGCAACGGGTTCGGATAATGGTTTTATTCGCTTGATTGCTCATACCGGTGAAGCAGGTAACTACGAAGATGGGCAGGGCGAAGATGTGCGTTCTGGCTATGAAAGTGAATCTGTGGCGCTGATCGGGGGGCTGCGTTTAGGTGAAGATACTACCCTGGAAGCCAGCTATGAAATGCTGGATGAAGAAGATGTGCTCTTTCCGGGTGCGGGAATGGATAGTCCTTATGCTGACAGTGATACGGTGCGCTTAAAGCTGGCACATCAATTCCGCACGGGGGCATTGCGCCGTTTGCGCGTTGAAACTTATCGTTCCGAAGTTGCACATAATATGGACAATTTCAGCTTGCGGACTTTAAGTGCGGGTGCAGGGCCAAAAGAAGCACCTTCTTCGTCGGATACAACCGGTGCGCGTGTGTTACTGGACGCACACTTTGCAGATATTGACTGGGTACTGGGTGTGGATGCACAGCAAAATCAGCGTAATGCGACCCTTATCAATGCAAACAATGCATTGTCGATGGGTATTCAGTGGCCGGATGTACAGATCAGGCAGACAGGACTATTTGTCGAGGGTGAGAAATCTGTTAGTAAAGACGATGTGCTTAAAGCAGGCTTGCGGTATGACCATGTTACGGCGGAGGCAGGCCGACTTGATGAATCTTTTCTGCTGATGGGAACAACTAAGACCGCCACTGATCTCTATCGGATGAACTACGGTACAACTGAAACAGATCAGACTGAAAATAATCTGGCTGGCTTTATTACCTGGACTCATCGCCTCAATGCGGATTATTCATTAGAAAGCACCTTATCCCGTGCTGTGCGTACGGCTGATGCCACAGAGCGTTATATGGCCACCGGGATGTGGGTGGGTAATCCTGAGCTGGAGGCGGAAAAACATCATCAACTGGATGTGGTGCTGGCGAAAGAAGCAGAACAGTATCGCTGGATGCTGAGTGGCTGGTATAACCGGGTTGATGATTATATTCTGCGTGAAAATATCGGCATGAAAGCGCTGTATCGAAATATCGAAGCTGAGTTGTTCGGGGCTGAAGTGGAAGCAACTTACCAGCTGAGTCCCCGGTGGCGTTTAACGCCCTCGGTTGCCTGGGTCAAAGGTAATAATCTGGATAATGATACGAGCCTTTCACAAATTTCCCCTATAACGGCATCTATCGCATTGGATTATCAGGTTGATAAGCTGGCACTGGGTGCCACGCTGGTAGGTGCCGCTCAGCAGAATGATGTTTGCCTGAAAAATACGGCTTGTAATGGGCGTGACCTGCAGGCAACGCCGGGTTACGGCAGCCTGAATCTGGATATGGCTTACCATCTGACTAATCAGCTGACATTCAGTGGGGGTGTCGATAACCTGTTTGATAATGCTTATTCATTGCATGAGAACCGTGAGGACGTGTTGGGTAATAGTGTTCAGGTGGCAGAGCCAGGGCGTTCTGTCTGGATAAAGTTAAACGCGACTTTCTGAGGTAAAGACGGGTGTCAGGAATAATACCTGACACCCGGCGAGCATCAGAAACTATAGGACACAGACAGGGAGCCATAATTATGACCTGTTTTCTGGCCCTTAAACTCACGGCTGCGGTGAACGCGGGCAAAGGATATTTTCCAGCCTTTATAAAGCGTGGCAAAGCCAATGGCTATTTCACCTACCAGCGGTCGCTTATCAACGGAGTGACCATCGATAAACGTATTACCATCCAGAAAAATATCCTGCAAGACCCAGCGCCCGTCACCGGATATAAACAGATGAGCACCGAGGTTTTGCTGGCGGGCATATTTATTATAACGATCATCGCTTACTCCGGGTGCACTGTTATCACCACCAGGCCGTAATGCAGAAGTGCCAAAGTCGTAGGGCAGGTGCCAACCCAGCCGCATTTCAGCACCACTGTTAACGTAAGTCGCTACATTGCCCAGGCTGATACCATTGTGAACAATCAGGTCGTAGCTCAGAATGCCGGTGAGTTGTTCTCTGAGCCAGCGATACTTGCTTTCATAAACCAGTTGAATACCCGGTTCGTTTTTAAGTTGATTATCCCAGCCCTGAAATTTATCGAAGCCTCGCAAGTCATGGATAAAATCTTGTGCTTCCTGGCCCAAAGCAGCCGGGCCGATAATACCAATATTAAGCTCAGCCGAATTCAGTCGGTCCTGGGTTTGGCTATGGTAAGCGGCACCTGCATAAAGCCAGCCTGCGTAAGGCCGGTCCCCGGAATCAAGGGTGGTGAGTTCAATGTTTTCAGGGGTGTAGATCTGCTGCCCGAGCGATAATACAAGGTTACGCTGAACTTTCTCACCATGGCTTGAAGCCGGATCGAACAGAGGCACATACCGGTTAATTTTCCGTACCCAGACAGGTAGTCGTTTATCGTGCAGATAGTTATCGATATTGGGGGAGACCCAGGCAGCACGGATGCCGTTGGTATAGTTCTGATCTGTTTCGGCAAACAGATCATTTTCAAAATAGAGGTTAAGCGTCCAGGGCTTATCGGTGGCTTCTTCGGCATGAACCGCCAGGGGTAGCAGGCCCCCGCTGATCAGTAAAAAGCTACTTAATAAAAAAGGCCGCGAGGCTGATGTTTTTTTCTTAACAGATTCCAGACAATGACCAGCAGCGCTGCAAACAGCAACAAAGCCTGTTCTGCAAGGCTGAGCCCTATCAGTGTCCACTGGCTTGTTGTGCACTCAGTTGCTCCCTGAAAAACCTGCATCAATGTTTGTATTGATGGCATTGTAGCAAAGAGTTGCTCGTAGCTGGAGTCACAGAATGTTGCTAAATTGATTGGCTGAGTTTGTAGCCAGATATGCCTGAGACTGGCGGTAATGCCTGACAGGATCAGTACAAAGGAGAAGAAGCCATAAATTTTCTGCCCCACGCTGCCGGGATTGTGTAAAAAAGCCAGCAAGAAAATGAGGCTGATAGCCAGGGTTAGCAGCCGCGTCAGGGTGCAAAGCAGGCAGGGCTCAAGGGCAAGCTGTACCTGCAGATAGATAGTTGTGAAGGCGAGAGCACTCGCAGCAATAAAAAAGCTAAGACCATTCAGGCTTCGGTAGCTGAATATTGTCTTGTCGACAAAACCACTCATGGGGGAAATCCCAATTTATCGGTTAGTTATTTTTATCCATCAGTGACGGACAGTTTATACGTCAACCTGATTACGTGATACAGAAAAATATATCTTGTTGTTTCTGAATACTACAGGTTCTTGGTTAAATAAACGGCAGCTAAACTTAGCGCGATTTATTTGTACGAGTCAACTTTTATATGGGGCAGGCTGATTAAGGTTAGTGTGGGTGGAGAAATTCAGAACCCTCAGTAACTGTACGAGGTTTTTAATAAAGGTATATAGATATTTGGTCTTGTTTTTATATCAGGCTATGGCTTTAAGACGTTTGTGAACGGGGCAGAATGTTCCATTTTTATCAGTCTGCCCCGGACTGACTGAGTATAAACTTCGGATGCTTTATCGTCCCGATATATTTTAAGTCTTAGATCCTTCGGGTAATAGTAAGTATTACGCTTCGGTGTTTCTTAATTCTGTGCTTCGGCGACCTGCCGGATTTTATCAACGATAGCATGCAAACCATTACCCCGGGAGGGGCTGAGGTGGCGATGCAGGTCAAGTCGCTCAAAATAACTATCGATATTAAATTGTGTGATCTGTTGTGCCGTTTTCTGATGATAAGCCGCCAACACCAGGGTTATCAGGCCGCGAATGATACGGGCATCTGAATCGGCTGTTATATGATAAATACCTTGTTTATCACGCTGAATCATCAGCCAGGTATTGCTCTCGCAGCCGGTAATTCGGTTGTTATCTGTTTTTAATTCAGCGGGCAGGGGTGGCAGGTTTTTACCCAGTAGCATCAGCTCCCGGTAACGACTGTTCCAGTCCCTGAGCGGTTCCAGTTTATGCAGTAAATTGTCTGTGCTGAGGCCTGTGCCGGAGGGGGGGCTGACTAAGGCAGACTCTTCAGGGGGCTCAGGAACAACCGATACAGCTGTGCTTGCCTGGGTCAGGGTGTCTCGGGAAATCTTATCCAGCGCTGTGGCGAAGCGTTCGACTTCATCGAGCGTGTTATAAAATGCAAAGGAAGCACGGGTGCTGCCTTTTAAGCCCAGTGCCTGCATCAGCGGCATCGCGCAGTGGTGTCCGGTGCGCACGGCAATACCCATCTGATCCAGTTGCAGACCGATATCCTGCTGGTGCTGTTGATCCAGGGTAAAGGAGAGCAGGCTGACAGTGTTGTCGGGCTGGCCTGTTCGTTTGAAGCCTTTTATGCTGCTGCAGCAGTCCAGCGCGTGGTTTAACAGTGCAGATTCGTGGGCTTCCAGGGCCGCCCGATTCTGCTGCGCCAGCCAGTTGATAGCACTACTGAGGCCTATAGCACCGCTGATATTCGGTGTGCCTGCTTCAAACTTAAAGGGTAACCGGTTAAAAGTGGTGCCTTCAAAGCTGACCCGTTCAATCATCTCACCACCGCCCTGCCAGGGTGGCATTTTTTCAAGTAAAGCTTCACGACCCCAGAGGGCACCTGTGCCTGTGGGTGCAAAGACTTTATGGCCTGAAAACACATAGAAATCACAGCCGATATCCCGCACGTCCACCTTAAAGTGAGGCAGCGCCTGGGCACCATCCACCAGCACGATTGCGCCAACGGACTTTGCCATGGCGGTTATGGCTTTTACCGGATTAATCGTGCCGATAGCATTACTGGCATGGGTGACTGCAACCAGTCGGGTTTTTTCATTCAGCAACTGCTGGTAAGCATCCAGATTCAGCTCGCCGCTCTCTGATAGCGGAATAACCCGGATACGTGCGCCGGTGCGCTCAGCCACCATTTGCCAGGGCACTATATTAGCGTGATGCTCCAGGGTGCTCAGGATGATCTCATCACCGGCTTTCAGCTGACTGGCACCCCAGCTGAAAGCTACCAGGTTGATAGCCGCTGTGGTGCCGCTGGTCCAGATAAGTTCACGGCTGTGCCAGGCATTCAGGTGTTGGGCGACCCGTTCGCGCGCCAGCTCAAAGTCCCGGGTTGCCTGCGCACTCAGAAAGTGTGAGGCCCGGTGTACATTAGCATTTGAAAACTGGTAATAGTGGCGAACAGCTTCGATAACCGCCGTCGGTTTCTGGCTGGTGGCGGCATTATCCAGATAAACAAGCGGTTGCCCATTAACCGGTTGGTTCAGAAGGGGGAACTGATCTCTTAGCATCTTAATGTTCGTTGCATTTTATTAGTCATTGCACTTTATGGCTTATTGCTCATTTATCTGCTTCAGGTAGCGGCTCTGCCAGCGGGTGTACATCATCGCGCTGGTGAAGAGGATGCTGATTAAAATGCTGGCAGTCAGACCCAGTACAAAGGTGTGGGTGTTTGTTGCAGCCAGCACGGCCTGAATAAAATACAGTAATAATACAAAACACAGCCAGGCATGGCCCCGGGGGCTGCCGCTGACAATGGTCGGGGCAAACGCCAGCAGAATAAACGTTTGGAAGAATAAAATAATCCAGGGGTTAGCATCAGGCACTGGCATTATTACTAAATGCCAGACGGTAAAGAGCAACAGCAGGCTGCAATAGCTGAGCACAGTTATACGACGACTCAGGGTCGCTTTAAGGCGAAAATCAGCCATGGGAAATCAGTTCTCCAGTAGTTTCAGGGCCAGTTCACCCAGGCGTTTACCTTGGGCGCGGCACAGGGCAAGCTCGGTTTCATCCGGCTCATTATTATTGTCTTGACCCGCTACATGAGAGGCGCCGTAAGGTGTGCCGCCACTTTGGGTGCTCAGTAAGCCACTTTCACTATAGGGCAGGCCCGCGATCACCATGCCCTGGTGCAGCAGGGGGATCATCATCGATAGCAGGGTGCTTTCCTGCCCGCCATGCAGACTGGAGCCGGATGTAAAAACGCCCGCCGGTTTATTAATCAGATGGCCCGACATCCAGATGGCACTAGTGCTGTCGATAAAGTATTTCATGGGTGCGGCCATATTGCCAAACCGGGTCGGACTGCCCAGTGCAAGGCCCGCACAATCGGCTAAGTCTTCCTCGGTACAGTAAGGTGAACCCTGGTCCGGAATTGCAGGCGCTGTGCTTTCACAAACGGCTGATATGGCGGGCACCGTGCGCAAGCGGGCTTCTATTCCGGCCTGCTCAATCCCTCGGGCAATATGTTGTGCCAGCGTGTGGGTAGAACCCTGACGGCTGTAATAAAGCACCAAAACGTAAGGTGAGGACACTTATAAAATCTCCAGCACGGACTCGGGAGGACGGCCAATACGGGCTTTGTTACCTTTAATCACGATAGGGCGCTCAATCAGGCGGGGAAACTCAGTCATCAACTGAATAACCTGTTCTTCGGTCAGGCTGGCATCGTCCAGGTGGTTTTCTTTGTATTCAGCTTCTTTGGTGCGTAAGAGGTCCCGGGCAGAGAGGCCGAGTTTATCCAGTACTGCTTTTAGTTCATCAGCGCCAGGGGCTGTTTCAAGGTATTTACGGATATCAGCGTTGATACCCCGCTCTTCCAGCAGTGCCAGTGTCTGGCGGGACTTGGAACAGCGAGGGTTATGGTAGATGATCACGTCACTCATAAATGTATCCTGGTTTAAAATATTGATACGATATTGAATTCGGGCCTGTGTACAGACACCAGGGGTGCCTATTGTATACGCCAGATCCCTGTCGACAAAGGATACGTGATGCGCGTGTTATTTAATAAATCGTTTGATAGGCCGGTTATTCGTTTTCTGCGCTATCTGATACAGCAATTTATCGCTAATAAAGGGGTGCTTAATGCCGCAGCCCTGACCTATACAACCCTGTTTGCGGTAGTGCCGCTGATGACCGTGTCTTATGCCGTACTGGCTGCCGTGCCCTCCTTTCAGGGGGTCGGTGAGCAGCTGCAGGGCTGGATATTCAGCAACTTTGTACCGGCAACGGGGGCGGTTGTGCAGGATTACCTGAGTAATTTTGCAGGTCAGGCCAGAAATCTGACCGCAGTTGGGGTGGCTCTGCTGGCCGTGACAGCGATTATGATGATGAAAAACATTGAAGCGGCTTTTAATCGGGTTTGGCGGGTGTCCGAGCCACGCAAGGGGCTGTCGAGCTTTCTGCTGTACTGGGCGGTGCTGAGCCTGGGCCCTGTGCTGATTGGCCTGGGCCTGGTCGTCACTTCTTATATTGCTTCTATTTCTGTTATTTCATCCGCCACAGAGCTGGTAGGCAAGGCGCGTTTGCTTTCGATTTTGCCTATGCTGCTTTCGGGAGCGGCGTTTACACTGCTTTATGCCGCAGTGCCTAATTGCAGGGTACCGCTTAAAAATGCCTTATACGGGGGCTTTGTGGTCGCTGTGCTGTTTGAAACTGCCAAGCGGGGTTTTGCGCTGTTTGTGACTCAGTTTCCCTCTTATGAGCTCATCTACGGGGCCTTCGCAGCAGTGCCGCTGTTTCTGGTGTGGATCTTCATTTCCTGGATTATTATTTTGCTGGGTGCGGAGCTTACGCGCGGGCTGACCGTTTACCGGCGCCTGGACGCCTCTGGTGAAGCCTCTGATTTACATATCCTGGTGGCGATTATTCATCGGCTGTGGCAATCGCAAAGCAAAGGTGAAGCACTGTCTGACCGGGTTTTACTAAAAGAAGTGCCGGGACTGGATCAGGGGCGCTGGGATCAGTATGTGCAGCTTTTACTTGAGGGTCAGGTGATAAGCTGTACGGACCGGGGGCATTATTTGTTATGTCGGGATCTGGGGCAGTTTTCAATTAATAGCCTGCATGAGCTGTTGCCCTGGCCACTGCCTGATGCGCCTGAGGCCGAAGCAGAACAATGCTGGGAGCAGCAACTCAACCAACGTCTGCAAACTATCAGTACCTCCCGTAAGGACGCTCTGAGTATTTCACTGGAGCAGCTTTTTACGCAAAAAGAGAAAAGCACCCCGTCTTGCTTCTGAGATCGGACTATTCTGTATAACGTTTCTGGTGGCGGTAGACCCGGTCCGGATACCAGGTTTTACCGTAGGAGCCATTGTAACGGGCCAGCGCTTCGGTAAAGTTGCCTTTGGCGACTTTGATGTAGTATTTAAGGATTGTACAGCCGTAGCGCAGGTTGGTCTGGATGTTAGTGAGATTATCTTCGGGGCGACCAATCTCGTTTTTCCAAAATGGCATAACCTGCATAAGCCCCTGGGCACCCGCTCTGGAAATAGCAAAACGGTTAAAACCACTTTCGGTATGAATTAAACCCAGTACCAGATCAATCGGTAGTTCGTGGCGTTGTGCTTCAGCATGGGCGCTTTGCAGGATGTCGATACGCTCCATATCATCTGCAACATAGGATGAGATGCGTCCCGCCATATCTATCAGCCAAACTTCCGCCTGAAAGCGATCAGGAAAGCTGTCTGCGCGGGCAAAACTTTGCTTCAGAGCTGTGCGCAGGGCTGGATCAATCGTCTGCGGGGGGGCAGCCAGGGTAGTGTTACTCAGTAAAAGCGCTGAGAATAAAGTAATTAAGATGACATACATAAGCACAAGTATACATAAATGTTTCAGCGCTCCCTAAAGGCTTAATAACTGTGCTATAACTTTTCATAATATTTGCTTCGAAGCGAGAAGGAGAGTTTCTGATGTCCGAGCACAGTGGCCTTGCGGTTATGCATTTAGATGCACTGGTTTCAGCGCTGGATGAGAGTGTGCTTTTTCTGAACAAGGAAGGTTGTGTGATCAGTTATTCGACAGGTGACAATGACTGGATTCACCCTTCGGGTCTGGCAGGACGTCCGGTGGCTGAGTTATTTCCCGCGAGCCCGGAGCCTTATTTTCCTGATCTTTTGAGTAAAGCGGTGGCCGGGGGGGTGCAGCGCCTGGAGCTGTTGGTTCGGCCTGATAATGCACCTGTTTTAAAAGCAGCAGGTTTGGTCGAGCCTTTGTGGCTAAGCTTAACGGTTGCTACGGCAGGTGACGGCTGGGTGATAGTTCTGAAAGATGTCAGTGAACAAAAACGACAGTCCCGCAAGTCGGGTGGTCGTTCTCAGAGAGATATATTAACAGGTGCTTATAATCGCCGTACGCTGATGCCGGTTATCTCCCAGGCAGTTGCTCAGGCGCAGCGTTACGACTGGATTTGCTCAATATTGGTTATTGAAATTGATGGTCTGGCTACAATAAACCAGCAGCATGGCTGGGATACGGGTGATCAGATCCTGCAGCAAATGGTGCGTGAACTGGATAAGCTGAAACGCACCGCTGATTTCCTGGCGAGAATTTCAGGTGATCAGCTTACGTTGTTTTTGCCGGAAACCAATCGTGAGCAGGCGCTTCTTGCTGCTCAGCGTGTGCTTAAGCTGGCCAGTGAAATGCCTGTTTTGGCTGGGAGTCAGCAGATAAGTTTTACCGTCAGTATTGGTGCGTCTACCCTGGGTGATGTTGAAGATTCTGCCGATCAGATGTTAGAGCGTGCCGAAGATAACCTGGCACTGGCGATTCACAGCGGCGGCAATTGTGCCCAGGGTGAAGATATATAATAAAGTTAAAGCGCCTGATGTTATGCGTAAGGCTGGTTTAAAGGGCATCTGCGGGTTTTGGGGCATAAGAATGGGTGCACACAGCACCCATCGGCTAACTTATTAATCCAGAGTAATGATATCCGGATGTTTGGCGAGTGTGTCTATCAGTAACTGCATCTCTTCAGGTGTGCCTATGCTGATGCGCAGGTGGTTATCAATACCGGGTTTGCTGAAGTGCCTGACCAGTATTTTATTAGCACGTAAAAAACCCATCAGCTCAGCGGCTTCTATATAGCGGTGGCTGCAGAACAAAAAGTTGGTTTTGGAAGGAATACTTACAAAACCCATGGCAGCCAGTGCTTTTTCAGTCCATCCACGGGTTTCGATAATTTTCTGTGTTGTTTTTTCGAAATAGGATACATCTTCAATCGCGGCAACGGCTGATGCGATGGCGAGCATATCCAGTGGATAGGAGTTAAAGCTGTTTTTTACTCGCTCAAGACCAGCAATCAGGTCCTCATGTCCAATGGCATAGCCGACACGCATACCCGCCAGGGAACGTGATTTCGAGAAGGTCTGAATGACCAGCACGTTATCGTACCGTTGTGTCAGCTCTATCGCACTGGCTGCGCCAAAATCTACATAAGCTTCATCCACAATCACCAGCGATTCGGTATTGCGTTGCAGCAGAGCTTCAATATCGGCCAGGGGCAAGGCGCGACCGGTTGGTGCATTGGGGTTGGCAAAAATAATACCGGCGTTGGGCTCAGTATACTGCGTTAAATCGATGCTGAAATCATCGGTCAGGGGAATTTGTTTGTATTCGATATCATACAAATTGCAATAGACATCGTAGAAACTGTAGGTGGTTTCTGGTAGCAACAAAGGATGTGCCTGGCGGAAAAACGCCATAAAACTTAGTGCCAGTACTTCATCAGAACCATTGCCAACAAAAACATTAGCCCGGGATACTGCAAAATGCTTTGCCAGTGCCTGTTTAAGGGCCGATGCGTCAGGGTCGGAGTATAACCGCAGTCGGTCAAGGGGGAAGTTTCGTATTGCCGCTTCTGCCTTAGGCGATGGCGGGTACGGATTTTCATTGGTGTTCAGCTTGGTTATGCCGCTGTCTTTTGGCTGCTCTCCTGGCACATAAGGTGTCAGGCGGGTAACGGCTTCGCTCCAGTATTTGCTCATGATTCTGACTTGTCTTCTGGCTCATCAAATGGACAGGCTTCTAACGGCCTGATAATGGGCTGGAGCATAGCAGAGAAGCCTGTTTAAGTCCCCTGAAAACTCAATATCCAGACTGATGCTTACAGCAAAGGGATGACTTTAGCGTCGGGAAATTTCGCGCATCAGGCTGCTCAGGTCCAGATCCTGCATGGAGGCCAGTGAGTCGAGATCATTGGGTGCAACAGGAGGAAAGCGGCTGGTTTTTGCTTTAGCGGCTTTTTTGGCTTCGCTGAGTTGCTCCAGCTTTTGCTGGATAAGATCAAGCTGTTTGAGGGTGAGAGGTTTCAGTCTCTGGCTGATTTCATCGTTAATCATAAAGTGTAGGTATGTTACCTGTTGGGGTTAAGGCATCCCTATCAGTTTGAGTATCATCCCATGTCCTTTATATAGGGTGCGAACTGTATCGTTAAATATAAGCACTTTGCAATATACAAATGTAAATAGTCTCTTGATAGAGATATAACTAATTTGATGAAGTTGTTTTTCCTGGTTATAAGTCTTCAATAGGTTGTTAAGTATGGGGCATTGTCAGGCTGCATCTTAAAACTGGCCCTGCTGGTTCTTGAGGGCTAAAAACGATATTTAATGCCCAGTCCCATGGAGTTGGAGGCTCCGTGTACGTTGTTAATCAGGCCAAAAGCCCCGGAACGATGATGGCTGCGCAATACAAGGCTCCAGTTATGCCAGCCCTTTGGTTTGGCTTCCAATTCCAGCAGGATATAAGCAAGTACCTTGTCGGCACGGGAATGATGAAGGGCTTCGAATTCTGGAATCTGAGTTGCGTAAGATAAGCCCAGCCCGGCGGCTACATCAATATCGAGGTAATGATCCCAGGGCAGTGGATACCAGCGCACGGCCATAAGCCCATTGATTTCGTGGTGATCCTGACCTTTTACGTGTTTAACCAGTTGGCCTTCCCATTCCAGATCCATACGCGGATCTGCCAGTGGAATCTGCTTGGTAATAGCCAGTGCTGTTAATTGGTAATTAGTATCGTAACTCGCCATCGCGATCAGTTGCTCTTCCAGAGGGTCCGCGGTCAGCACATTATGATAAGCCGTTATTGCCCAGTCTTCAGGTTCAGCATTAATAGTATTGGAAAAAAACAAACACAAAAGAAAGGGTAGCATTAGTAGGGGCATTGTTGATTTGTCCATAATCGTAGTTGCGCCTATGAAAGTGGAGAATCTCTAAGTTCAAGATAGAACAAAGCCCTGAAAACTGAAATGGGAGCTGTGAGGGGGCAGCCTCTAAATCAGGCTTGATAGATACGGATCAAGATTTTTCATTGGTTTGTCGTCTTTGCTATCGGATGCTTTCTAGCGTGTTATTCTTGGTAGTCCACACAGGCAGGTGCTTTTCGTGTAAACTATGGCGCCAAATTCCCCCTATAGTATTCGCAGGCGGGTGCTGTCAGAGTTGATGACCTTTTGCTGTATCCTGTCTGATCTCTACTGCCCGGTTGTGCGCTGCCCCAGTGGCATTGGTAAAGAGAAAGTCGTAGATAGTATGCATACAGTCGAGAAAATCGGCGGCACGTCCATGAGCCGCTTCCAGGAATTGATGGACAATATTCTGATCGGGAACCGTACCGGCACACAACTGTACAACCGTATTTTTGTGGTGTCTGCCTACGGTGGCATTACCAACCAGTTACTGGAACATAAAAAAACAGGTGAGTTAGGTGTTTACGCACGTTTTGCGAATGCAGAAAGTGAAGAAGCCTGGGTCGATGCGCTTAATAAACTGCAGTTTAATATGCAGGAAATTAACGCAGAGCTCTTTGATTCTGAACCTGAGTTAGGCACGGCGAATGACTTTGTCGCTGAGCGTCTTAACGATGTACGCGACTGCATGAAGAGCCTGCACCATTTGTGTTCTTACGGGCATTTCCAGTTGGAAGAGCATCTGATGAAAGTGCGTGAGATGCTGGCATCAATCGGGGAAGCGCACAGCGCGTTTAATTCCGTGTTAGCACTGCGTAAGGCGGGTGTGAATGCTCGCTTTGTTGATCTGACCGGCTGGCATATGGATACACCGCTGCCTTTTGAAGAGATGGTGGCCCGGCAGTTTGAAGGCATCGAGTTTGATAAAGAACTGGTAATTGCGACAGGTTATACCCACTGCCAGGAGGGATTGATGACAACCTTCGATCGCGGTTACAGTGAGATGACCTTCAGCGCGATTGCAACGGTTACGGGTGCGGCTGAAGCCATTATCCATAAAGAATATCATCTGAGCTCGGCTGACCCGATGCTGGTCGGTACTGACAATGTAGTGACTATTGGTCGAACCAACTATGATGTTGCCGATCAATTATCTAATCTGGGTATGGAAGCAATCCATCCGAAAGCCGCTAAAGGCCTGAGGCGTTCGGGTGTCCAGCTGCGCATTAAAAATGCTTTTCAGCCAGAAGATGAAGGGACATTGATCAGCCAGGACTATCACAGTGAAGTGCCTAAAGTTGAGATTATAGCGGGCCGAAAAGACGTCTTTGGTATCGAAATCTTTGATCAGGAGATGTTGGGTGACGCCGGTTATGATATTGAGATATCAACCTTGTTACGTCAGCTCAGGCTCTATGTTGTGAACAAGGATGCTGATGCGAACAGTATTACTTACTACGTTGCAGGCTCCCGTAAGATGGTGAATCGTGCAACCCGGCTTATCGAAGATAAATATCCGGAAGGGGTTGTTCAGTTACACAACCTGGCGATTGTCTCGGCGATTGGCTCTTACATGAAAATGAAAGGCATTCTGGCACGTACAGTCAGCGCACTGGCTGAGGCGGGTATTAATGTACAGGCGTTACATCAGTCTATCAGGCAGGTCGAAATGCAATGTATTATCAATGAAGAGGACTATGACCAGGCAATCATAGCTCTGCACCAGGCGCTGATTGAAAATGGCGCTAGTGTGGGTCTTGGCGCTTAATTAAGTCTGTTTATTAAAAACCCGGCCAGTGCCGGGTTTTTTTATGCCTTAAAAACAGAAAACCCCGCAGACTAAGTCGGCGGGGTTTTGCTTATCTTTGTATATGGCTGATTATTTAGTCAGACCAGACATTTCAGTCATTGCAGCTTCACGAGCAGAGTTTGCAATAGCAGTGAATGCTTCACCCTGTGCTTTCAGCATTTCGAACAGAGCTGTGTTTGCATCAACATTGAATTTGATAACGTCTTCAGGTGTTTTCAAAGAAGTTGCTTTTTCAGCTTCAGCTTTGAAGAAGTTAGTTAGCTGCTCACCTGCTTTCTGCTGCTGTTCAACAGACTTGGAGATGGCTTCAGCCTGGATAGTCATCAGGGTTTTAACAGCTTCGAAAGGCTTCTGCATATCTACGTTGTTAGTCATTGGTCAGTCTCCGGTATGTTTTGTTGCAGTGCAATATAAGGTATGAGTCGATATTAGTGGTTAAGCGCTAACCAGTCAATGTTTTTTTGTGCGGTGCACAAAAAATATTTTAACGGTGTGAATTTGGGCGCGTTACCTGAAGGGAGATAAAGAAATACAGAGACGGGGGTGTGTCAGGAAGTGAGGGGTGTCAAAGAGCAGACAAAAGAAAACCCCGGCGACCTGAAGTCGGCGGGGTTCCCTGAGTTGCGGGTCTAGGCTTGATTACTTAGCCAGGTTTGCAACTTCAGACATAGCAGCTTCACGAGCAGACGTTGCGATAGCAGTAAATGCTTCGCCCTGTGCTTTCAGAAGTTCGAACAGTGCTTTGTTCGCTTCAACGTTAAACTGGATCACTTCTTCAGGTGTTTTCAGGGAAGTTGCTTTTTCAGCTTCAGTTTTGAAGAAGCTGGTCAGCTGCTCACCAGATTTCTGCTGTTGTTCAACAGATTTAGTGATGGCTTCAGCCTGAATAGTCATCAGAGTTTTAACGGCTTCGAAAGGCTTCTGGAAATCAACAGGTGTATTCATTTTAATGCTCCATAAATTTTGTTGCGCTGCACAATATGATTCGTATTTTAGGTGTTTTACTATTTAAGTCAACTTTTTTGTGCAATGCACAAAATTATCTAAAGTAGGCTACATCCATAAATGCCTACACTTAAACATCCGACTATTGTTACTCAGTCATATGACGATTACATGTCTTTAAGCATGATTTTGGACATCCATTGATTTCTATCAGGTTTCGTCCTGCTCATTCAGTGCCTGCCGGATTTGCTCCATTACTTTAGTGGGCAGGTGTTTAAGGGTTAGTGATCCATTTTCTTCATCGAAAACAACGTCTCTGTCAGAACCCGTGCGCCCCAGTGCTTTTTTGGTGAAGTCCAATTGCCAGCTGTCGGACTTAGCCTTCAGCTTCGCAAATCGATTGATCGTACTGGTATGCGGCTGGAATTCATGGCTGACATTATAAGGCCCGCCGTTGGCAAAGTTGCCAAAGGTGCCTGAAACAGTTTCTACCTGTTCAGGGGGTATATAAGCATCAAAGATATGTTCGACATCATTCAGGTTTGCCGTCTGCTTGTCAGAGCGCTGGCGCTCAAGATAATTGACCACATCCTCGACAATATCTTCTTTTTTATCGCCCAGGTCATGCTGTTTACAAAAATCCCGACTGGCCTGGATCAGTTCGCTGGTGGATTTGCGCGAAGGCACTACATCGGTACAACCAAAGGCGGTTGAAAAATAATGGGTTATGTCGCCTTTCTGCTTACTGCCGATAAAACTCAGGTAACTGTCTTTGCCTTGTTTAAAGGTGGTGATATTAATGCGAGCGGCTTGATGCAACTGCTCCAGATTAACTTCAATAACTTCGGTAGGGTTAAGGGCTGCATCCAGTGCAATGCTGCTTTTATCTCTGACCAGCGCAATGAGCATGTAGTCATACCGATCGCTGCCATAAATTGCATAAATAACATAACCCCCAGATGCCTTGCGGGCTGAAGGGGAAATGATTGCGGCTGCTAACTGTGACATGCCTGCGTCTGTCAGAGCATTAAAGGCATGGGGCGAGTCTTCATTAACCAGAAATTTTTCAAAGGCAGAAATAAAGGGGTAACCTTCTTCATTCTCCTGAGTGAAAGAGCCGTGGGTCAGGGAGGAGCGGCGCTCAAAAGCACTCAGCAGGGCACTGAACAGGTTTTTAACCATACTGTTGTGCACATCCATTACGCCGCCCTGGTCGCTGACTTGTGCACTCTCTTCTTCAGCGTTTTTTGCCAGCTCGCGGATGGCTAGATGTTTCAGTTCCATTTTCTCTCCGGAC
Organism: Pontibacterium sp.; assembly: GCA_049599735.1. Classification (GTDB taxonomy): domain Bacteria; phylum Pseudomonadota; class Gammaproteobacteria; order Pseudomonadales; family Balneatricaceae; genus Pontibacterium. The sequence continues at coordinate 39,829 of JBMYOX010000019.1, forward strand.
ACAGATTCGGTTTAGCGGTTAGTGGATCGATTTTAGCCTGATAAGGGTATCCGGGGCGATCAAAAAAACAGCCGGATCAGTTGCCCGAATGTTTAGCGTATAATGTGTGCTTCTTAATAAATTTAATACTGGATACGCGAATGGCGCTGAAGCCGACGATCTATAAAGTAGCTCTGAACCTGGTTGATATGGACCGGAATAATTATCAGCAATGCAAACTGGTACTTGTTCAGCATCCTTCAGAAACCCTGGAACGAATGATGGTGCGCCTGATGGTGTATGGCCTGAATCAGGCCGAGGATCTTGAATTCAGCCGGGGTTTATCAGCCACTGATGAGCCTGATCTCTGGCTGATTAGACCGGATGGTGCGGTGGATCACTGGATTGAGGTAGGGCAGGCATCCACTGACCGGATACGTAAAGCCATCAGTCGAGCGCCTCGTGTTTCTCTTTATGCTTATGGTAGTGAAACAGATATTTGGTGGGAAAAAAATGGTGCAGATCTGAGCATATTTCCCAAACTAGAGGTGTTTCGCTTTAACTGGCAAGAGGTGCAGGCACTGTCGGCGTTTGTAGCCCGTAATATGGAAGTTACCTTGACGATTATGGATGGTGAATTGTTTCTGGCCGATGATCAGCATCAGGTCACTTTACAGGTTGAATCGCTTAACTAACACATGCCCGGCCACCAGCAGCTATGCTTTTAACAGAAGTGTAAATGCCAGAGGGAGGCTGCATGTCGCTGGGGTGGTTGCAGGCACTGGGTGGCCTGGGAATATTTTTGCTGGGCATGATTATCATGGTCGAGGGGCTTCATGCGGGTGCGGGCGAAGGCTTGCAGCGTGTTTTGTGCCGTTTTACCCGTAGCCCTGCAACCGGTGCATTAACGGGGGCTTTGTCGACGGCGGTATTGCAATCCTCCAGTGCGACTACTATTGCTTCAGTGGGGTTTGTCAGCGCGGGCTTACTGAGTTTTCCTCAGGCCTTAGGCATTATTTACGGTGCCAACCTGGGCACAACCGTCACGGGTTGGCTGGTGCTGTTTTTTGGCTTTAAACTGAAGTTAGGCGTGATCCTGTTGCCCCTGATTCTGGTCGGCGTGATGATGCGTTTGCTGGTGCGGGGCCGGGTTGCTGAACTGGGCTCTGCGGTGTCGGGCTTTGGCCTGATCTTTTTAGGTATTACCCAAATGCAGTTGGGGATGCAGGGGTTTGAGGGTTGGCTTACGCCTGCGTTGTTTCCTGATGATACCTGGTCTGGGCGCGTACAGTTGGTAATAATCGGCACACTTGTGACGATTATTACCCAGTCGTCCAGTGCCGGGGTTGCTGCTATGCTAACCCTGTTATACGCCGATCATATTTCATTTTCTCAGGCTGCCGTTGTGGTTATCGGCATGGATCTGGGAACATCCGTAAAGGCGGTTCTTGCAACCATTGGTGGTCGGGTGGAGGCGCGGCGTACCGGTATTTCACATCTGATATTTAATGTGGCGACGGTGTTTATCGCCCTGGCTTTACTGGACCCTTTTATCGCACTTTGGCATGTCTGGAGTGATACCGTTATCACGGACTCTGCAGAGCTCGCTCTGGTTGCTTTCCATTCATTCTTTAATTTGGCGGCCGTGCTGCTGCTGTTACCCTTCGTCCGTCAGTTTGCCGCTTTTATTCAATGGATAATAAAAGCAAAAGGCAGGCAGTTAGATATGCATCTTGAACCTATGCTCCTGAAAGAACCCGCCATTGCCATTCAGGCGGTGCGTCCAGGGCTTGGGCTGTTACGTGATCAGGTTGTGGAACTTTTACGTTGTTTGCTGTGCGGCCAGGTCTTGCGCAAAGAGGATGCTGCAGATTTACAGCAGGCACTGGATCAAATGCATGCTTTTTTGGATGGTATTCACCTGAAGCCGGAAGCCTCTAAACAATGGCAAACGCTTACATCGATGCTGCATTGCATGGATCATCTACAGCGCTTGCATGAGCGTTGTGATGAAGAGCCTGAGAGGGCACTCATGTTGCAGAAAATACCGATGCTCAGGTCTCAGGTTGATGCCTTAAAAGCCTATCTGGATAACGGGCACACAGATCCGGGTAGCCTGGTGACTCAGCACCAGGCGTTACTTTCACAGCAGGACGTTATCAGGCATGCCATTATTGCAGAGATTGTAGCTGGCCATCTGGACGTGGAACAGGGTACGGATCAGCTGGAGGCACTGAGGTGGCTGGTTAGGGTGTTACGTCACCAGGGCCGCATTGACAGTTATCTGCAAAAGGCTGTTTAAAAACCAGGTTTGCCACGCAAGGCTTTAGTGCGGCCCTTTTGTGTTTTTTGATCCATGCGTTTTTTTTGTGAGTTGCGCGATGGCTTGGTTGCCCGACGTTTTTTCTGCACCACAATAGCATCACGGATCAGATTGGCCAGACGGGTTAGAGCGGCGTCCCGATTCTTATCCTGACTGCGATATTCCTGTGATTTGATAATAATTATACCCTCACCAGTAATGCGGTTGTCCGAGAGAGCCAGCAGGCGCTCTTTATAGACATCAGGCAAGGAGCTGTTTTTTATATCAAAACGCAGGTGGATAGCACTGGATACTTTGTTTACATTTTGACCACCACTGCCTTGGGCGCGGATGGCATTAAGTTCTATTTCATCGTCCGGGATACAGACGGTATTGGATATTTTTAACATTAATTCTATTGTATAGCGGTAGCAGGGTATCGTCAGCCCTAAAAGTACCCGTTAAACGACGGGTATTCATAAATGGCAATAACTTTAGGCTGATAAGCTAAGTTTGCTGATAAACATCAATCTTTTATATTTGTGCACCTGCGTAATTCAGACGAAAGTAGTAGAATGGTTGCTTGTCACAAATCTCAGTTATAACTGGCCGGGTTGGCTATTTTCCAGGGGTCTGATGTGAGTACTAAGTATCTCAAGCGCTTTTTTAAACCGGGTTCTATTGCTGTTTTTGGCGCATCTGAAACCCAAAACAGTATGGGTGGTGCTGTACTTCAAAATTTGCTGGAAAGTGGTTTTCAGGGTGAATTGATAGCTGTAAATTCTCAAGGTTATGATCAGGTTTATGGTGTGCCTTGTGTGAAAACGGTTGCCGATCTGCCTAGCATGCCCGACCTGGCTATCATTTGTTCGCCGCCCGAAACTGTGCCCGACATTATCCGCAAGCTGGGTGCTAATATGGTGAAAGCGGCGGTTATTTTGACGGGCGGACTGTCCCGGCTGAATGCCAGGACGGCACGTACTTTACATGATGAAGTGAAAGAATCTGCCCGTCCCTATGGCATTCGTATATTAGGTCCGGACTGCATGGGTATGCTGGTGCCGGGGCATAAGATGAATGCCAGTTATTCCCACGTTAATATTGCTAAAGGAAAAGTGGCTTACGTGGGTCAGTCGGGCCTGCTGGGTACGGCGATGATTGATTGGGCGAACGGACAGGGTATCGGGTTTTCGCACTTCCTGACACTGGGCAGTGGGGTTGACGTAGACTTGCCCTCGGTCGTCGATTATCTGGCACAAGACCCCTATACCCAGTCTATTTTATTGCAGGTGGATCATGTTTCCGGCTCTGCCCGTAATTTTCTGTCCGCGATACGCTCGGCTTCGCGTAATAAGCTGGTGCTGGTGCTTAAATCGGATGGTGTTCATCACCAGAAGGGTCACGATGAAGTAGCGCCTGGTATCGAAAATGAAGATCAAATTTACGATGCTGCTTTAAGGCGTGCCGGGGTTGTGCGTGTAGAAACCTCAGATGAGTTGTTTAACGCACTTGAAACACTTTCACGGATGAAACCCATGCGGGGAGAACGTCTGGCGATTGTGTCCAACGGTATGGGGCCAATTTCACTGGCGGCTGATCGTTTGCTAAAGAAAAGTGGAAAATTGGCAGAGCTTGCTGAGCAAACGATAGAGCAACTGCGTCCTCACCTGCCAGAGCACTGGGATGGCAAAAATCCGGTCGATTTACACGCCGATGCAACACCGGAGCGTTTTGCCGAGGCTATCCGGATTTTATCAAAAGATAACAATGTTGACGGTGTAATGGTGCTGCATGCACCAACACGTTTGGCACCCGGTGTTGATACAGCGGACGAGGTTGTGAAAGTCGCCCGTAAAACACCGCGTAACGTGCTGACCTGCTGGATGGGGCGGGCAACGGCAATTGAATCACGCAATCATTTTAATGCAGCAGGTATTCCGACCTTTATTACTCCGGAAGAAACGGTCGATGCTTTTATGCATATGGTGGACTTTCGCCGTAATCAGGAAGTGATGCGCCAGACACCTGCACCCCATGTGGAACAGAACAGCCCGAACCATATACGCGCCCGTGGTTTAGTCGCTAATGCGTTGGGCGAAAAACGTGACTACCTGACCCATGCTGAGGTAGGGGATCTGCTGGATCTTTATGACACGCCGGTTGCTAATTCTTACTATGCAGAAGATTTGAATGCCGTGGTTGATATCGCCAAAGGACTTGGCGGCTCTATTGCTGTTAAAGCCTTGCACCGGGACAATATGTATCCCTTCTGTTATGACAAAACATTTAATCAACGTTGGAAGGATGTGGCCCAGGACCTCTACTCTATTTCGGAAGTTAAGCACTCGGTCACCAAGCTGGCATATCGGGTAAGTGAGCGCTACGAAGCGGTAGATACGATGGGGTTCTGTGTTCAGCAGATGAAACGTGGACTTGAGTCTTTACAGATTAACGTGGGTATTACCCGTGATCCAACGTTTGGCCCGATCATTGTCTTTGGTGCAGGCGGGCATGCGGTTGATGTTCAGGCCGACAGGCAGGTTATGCTGCCGCCATTAAATACAGCCCTGGCGCGCGAATTGGTGAATCACTCCCGGGTTAGTGATGTTTTATGGGAAAACAGTTATCAGCCAGAACGTGATATAGAATATCTGTGTGAGTTGTTGATTAATCTGTCCCAAATGGTGGTGGATTTACCCAATATTAAGTGTCTGGAGATTAACCCCCTACTGCTTAATAAACGTGGCTTGCTGGTGGTGGATGCGGCAGTGTCTCTCGGTGAAGCGGTAGAGCCGGCTATTTCTCCTTATCCGGAACATCTGGCTGAAAACGTGGTGTTAAAACGCTCAAAGCGGCCTGCAGTTATCAGAGCAATTCGAGGTGAGGATGAGCCTGATCACTTAGCGTTTTATAATACCTTAAGTCCCGAATCGATTCGTATGCGCTATTTCTATAGCCGGGGTGTGCCAACTCATCAGGAATTGGCGACCTGGACACAGATTGACTACGACAGAGAAATGGCATTTATTATTTCTGCCCCTAAGGTGGACGGGCAGGGGGTTGAAACCCTCGGTGTCGTGCGTGCGGTGACTGATCCGGATAATATTCGCAGTGAGTTTTCTGTAGTGATTCGTGATGATCTGCAGGGTGAGGGGCTGGGCGAGGTGTTGATGCAAAAGGTTGTTAATTATTGCCGTCAGCGCGGTACTTTAATGATTTTAGGTTCCACTCTTCCTTCCAATAAAGGTATGCAGGGCCTGGCCAAAAAACTAGGGTTTAAGAACAGTTACAATGCCGATGAAGAAGTCGTGGATATGAAAATGATGTTGAATGAGCCTACTGAAGACTGGCAGATTTATCGATTACAGCATTAAATTTAATATAAATTTATCTGTACACTGAAAAATAACTGCTACACTGAAAGAATATTTTAGTTTATCGCAGTGTTGATTCAAGATTGGTAACAGAAGCAGTGCTCGACTTGTGCATCATGTAGTACCCTCCTCTGAGTAGATAAGTAGGTTTTGGCCGCTTTTAAAGCGGCCTTTTTGTGCCTGTCATTTTTAACTGTATTCGTTGGTTATTGGCATCAGCTTAATCGGGTGCTAGCATGCAGGCGTTTCGCCTTTTCATTTAATTTGGTTACTCCTTTCCGCATGACAGCTTCTCTGAATCAGCTTGCTCTGAAAGCCACTTTACCTGTGCTCTTTGGTTACCTGCCACTGGGCATCGCCTTTGGTGTCCTGTTCAGTGAGTTGGGTTATCACTGGTTATTTGCAACGGCCATGGGCCTTTTTATCTATGCGGGTGCCGCACAGTTTTTGGCGGTTGGATTACTGGCGAATCAGGCTGGCTTGGCTGAGATATTTGTAACGACTTTATTGTTGAATTCCCGGCATTTATTTTATGGCATCTCTATGCTTAGTCGCATAAAGACAAAAGGTTGGCGACGGTTTTACCTGATTTTCGGGCTGACAGATGAGACCTTCTCACTACTGACCTCTACAACCCTGCCTTCCTCGGTAGATGCAACGGCCTTTCAGTTAAGGGTGACTTTATTTAATCAGTGTTATTGGGTGCTGGGTTGTACGCTGGGTGCCTGGTTGGGTGGTCAGATCAGTTTCTCCACTGAGGGTATCGAATTTGTCTTGCCAGCCCTTTTTATGGTGCTGGCGATAGAACAATACCGCCATCTGCGACAGGCAGCCCCTTTTGTGCTGGCCTTGGTTATTGGCATGGGGGTGTTATTACTGATTAGTCGTGATCAGATGCTACTGATTTCAATACTGCTCTCGGTGGCAGTATTGCTGTTATATAAGGGAGGAGAGCGATGGAATCCGTACCGTACCTGATAGCCGCGATTGCTGTGATGGCAGGTGCGACTTTTTTAACCCGTATACTGCCTTTCCTGGTGTTGTACCGGGTTTCAGAACATCCCTTGCTGAATTTTCTCGGGCGTTATCTGCCGCCTGTAATTATGGGACTGTTATTGATCTATTCTTTCAAAAACGAGCAGATAGTGAGCCTTAGCTTCCTGCCAGAACTGTTTTCGCTGCTAACCGTTATCGCGCTGCATTTACTGATGAGAAACTCACTGCTCAGCATTTTGGGCGGCACCGGTTGTTATATGTTACTGGTGCAGACCGCTTTGTTTATGTGACTGCTCCCCGCCCTTATCGGGCGAGGCTTCCAACTTCTTAGGCCGCTGCC
>JBMYOX010000020.1:0-45981 GCA_049599735.1 Pontibacterium sp.
CCGATTGTACCAACGTTAACGTGCGGCTTGGAACGTTCAAATTGTGCTTTAGCCATCTGTAAATACCACAGTTATCGGTCGCAAAAACCGGATATAGAAAAAGGGCAGATATATCGCTATATCTGCCCTTCAAAAACTGGAGCTCATGGGCGGATTTGAACCGCCGACCTCACCCTTACCAAGGGTGTGCTCTACCCCTGAGCTACATGAGCTAAATAACTCACATACTCCAGCTGGAGCGGGTAGCGGGAATCGAACCCGCCTCTTCAGCTTGGAAGGCTGAGGTAATAGCCACTATACCATACCCGCTGAATATCAAGCTGAAATGGTGGTGGGAGGTGGATTCGAACCACCGAAGCTTACGCGTCAGATTTACAGTCTGATCCCTTTGGCCACTCGGGAATCCCACCCTACCATACTTCACTGCTTAAATGGTGCCGGCACCAAGAGTCGAACTCGGGACCTACTGATTACAAGTCAGTTGCTCTACCAGCTGAGCTATACCGGCATCAGCAGCGAAGTGGCGCATATAGTACTCACGTCCCCTGGCGCTTGCAACCCAAAAACCATACTTTTTTAAGTTTTTTTTACTCCGAAGGGTTTAAGGGTAATCTTTTGATTTTATTGGGTAATTATTAACCCACACCTAACGATCAAAATCCGGGTTACCAGACTTCATCAGTGCCAGCCTGCTATTGCTCACTTACCGCCCACTGCAATCCATCCATGACCAGCTCAGGACGATAATCACCCGTTCCACACAGCTCATGAAACAAAGCACCATCACCGCCTGTAATATACAGGGCCAGCGATTCAGACGAGGCTGCCAGTTGATTGAGTATTTTTTCCTGCAAGGCCTTAAACGCAAAATTAATACCATGCGCAACCGCCTCAGAGGTATGGCAACCGGGTGTGAGCGAAAAACGCTCAACCGAGCGATCCACCCGCACTTGTGCTGTATCAGACAGCAAGCTACCTGACATCAGACGCAATCCGGGAATAATAAAGCCCCCTTGATGCACACCATTGCCAGACAGATAGTCCACCGTGATCGCACTGCCACAATCCACCACACAACAACCGGACTGACAGTCATTAAACGCGGCCAGCATCACCAGCCAGCGATCCACTCCCATACGAGAGGGCTCTGCATAGCTATTCACAACCCCTGCCGCTTCGGATTGAGTTTTGGCAAATAACGGCGTCCGCTGCCAGCGCGTCTGACTGTACATCATCATCGATTCCGCAACAGCCGGACCGGCAACGCTGGCCACTCTGACTTCATCCACAACGTCCGGCCAGTCAGCAGGCATTACCGCAGCCAGATCAGCCGTGAGGTGACGACCGCGATTCAACACCCGGGAGCCCTGGATCACACGCCATTTAAGGAATGTATTGCCGATATCAACTTCCAGTATCATATCCGCGCCTGAGGCTCAGCTCACCGCCATAAAAGCTCTGCAACCCATCTGCCATTTCCAGTTGCAAAGCCCCCCGGGCATCCACACCCCGACAGATACCCTCACAGACCTCCCGACCTGAGCTCAGAGCAACCCGCTGATCCTGATGTGCATGATGCGCATGCCACTGATCAAGCAGGGGCGCAAAACCCTCAACCGCAAACTGATTTAATGAAGGCACCAATTCCGCCAGAATCTCTGCCAATAACGCATTGCGTGACACATCCGAACCTATAATACTTTTCAGATCCACCCAGGACTGATCAATATCAACTGCATAGTCAACCGGCATGGCAACATTAAGCCCGGCCCCGATCACCACCTGGCACTCACCGGAGGCATCACCGGTCATTTCCAGCAGAATACCGGCCAGCTTTCGATCCTGCCAGAGCAGGTCATTAGGCCATTTTAACTGCACACCGCCCCCCCCCAGGCGATGAATCGCTTTCACGAGGCAAAGCCCCACCAGCAAACTTAAGCCCTCCAGGGCTGAGGCACCGTTTTCAAAACGCCAAACCAGCGAAAAATAAAGGTTACGACCAAAAGGACTAACCCAGGGCCGCCCGCGACGCCCGCGCCCGTCAGTCTGCTGCTCAGCCACATACAAGTGACCATGACAGGTCGATTCCCGACTTTGCTGAACCGCTCGCAAATTAGTCGAAGGAATAGACAGATCCAGTTCAAAATGCTTTAACTGAGATAATACAGACGGTGACAATGCACTTTGCACCTGCGCCAGGTCCAGCAGATCCAGACCACCCGGCACACGGTAACCACGTCCTTTCACACTATAAATTTCTAAGCCGAAATCTTCCAACTTGCGGATCTGCTTCCAGATAGCACTTCGACTTACGCCAAGTGACTCGCCGAGCTCTCGCCCGGAATGGAAGCGTCCGTCAGCCAGGATAGACAACAACGAACGGATAGCCATACTACTTGATCCTTCGTTACACCCGGTCTAACACGATAAAACTATAATCGTAAGGGTTTGGTTCTATTGCAGTGAAATCCTCGCGCCCAACCTCTCGCCACTTATCCATAGCGATTGCCGGAAACCAGGCATCACCCTCCACACTGGCATGCACTTGTGTCAGATAGAGACGAGTTGCGCAATGCAGTGCCTGCTCATAAATTTGAGCACCACCAATCACCAGCGCCTCATCTGCACCGTCAATTTCACAAATACTTTCCGCCAGCTCAATTGCAGCCACCAGTGTCGAAACCACTTTCACCCCTTCAGGTGCGTAATCCGACTGTCTGGAGATCACAATATTACTGCGACCTGGCAAAGGGCGACCAATAGATTCATAGGTTTTTCGCCCCATAATGATCGGTTTCGCCATCGTCACGCGCTTAAAATACTTCAGATCTTCCGACAGATACCAAGGCAGATTATTATTAATGCCGATGACCCGATTTTCTGCCTGCGCAACAATTATTGCCAGCTTCATACTTTATCCTCAGACAGAGACTTTCGCCCGTATAGCCGGACAAGGATCGTAATCTACGATCTCAAAATCTTCAAAACAATAGCCATAGAGACTATCAGGTTTACGCTTAATCACCAGCTTTGGCAGGGCTTTTGGCGTTCGAGACAACTGCTCCTGAACAATGGCCGGGTCATGAATATGATCCTGATACAGATGCGCATCCCCAAAAGTATGCACAAAATCGCCTACCATCAGATCACACTGCTGGGCGATCATATGGGTTAGCAGCGCATAAGAAGCTATATTAAACGGCACGCCCAGCACATAATCGGCACTGCGCTGATAGAGCTGGCAGCTTAACTTGCCTTCCAGCACATAAAACTGAAACAACGTATGGCAAGGTGGCAAGGCCGCTTTACCCTGACGCGCATTTTCCTGAGGCCCTACGGTTTCATCCGGCAAATCCGCCGGATTCCAGCCGCTGACAATCAAACGCCGGGAGTTTGGCGTTTTTTTAATTTGCTCAACCACCTGACTGATCTGATCAATCGTGCTGCCATCCGGACATTGCCAGGAGCGCCACTGCTTACCATAAACCGGCCCCAGGTCTCCATCATCCAATGCCCACTCATTCCAGATTGAGACACCACGTTCTTTCAGCCAGTTGTTATTGGTATTACCGTCCAGAAACCACAACAACTCATAGATAATAGATTTCAAATGCACTTTTTTGGTTGTCAGCAGGGGGAAGCCTTGCGACAGATCAAAACGCAACTGACGACCAAAGACCGACCTGGTACCCGTGCCCGTCCGGTCCCCTTTATCCGTGCCATTTTCCAGAATATCCCGCATTAAATCCAGATACTGCTGCATGAATATTGTCGCCTTATCTCTTAATCAGTGTCTATTTTGAGCCAATATTACACTAAAAACACTAAAAATTATTTTGCACGCGAATAAGCAAAAACCAGCATCGCCAGGCCGATAAATATCATTGGCAGGGACAGTAACTGCCCCATCGTCAGCCAGTCATAAGCCAAAAGTCCAATATGCCCGTCAGGCTCTCGCACCAGCTCTACTAGGCTGCGGCTGACACCATAGATCAGCAGAAAAAGCCCGGAGACTGCTATTTTTGGCCGGGGTTTTGAGGAATACCACCAGATCACCACAAATAACAAAACACCTTCCAGGGCAAATTCATACAGCTGCGAGGGGTGGCGCGCCAGGCCGTCTGCAGCACGGGGAAATACCACACCCCAGGGCAAATCAGTGGCCCGTCCCCACAACTCACCACCGATAAAATTACCCAAACGTCCCGCACCCAAACCAATCGGCACCAGAGGGGCGACAAAGTCACCCATTTCAACCAGTGACTTGCCCTGTTTACGCCCCCATAAAAACAGCACTACAATCACACCCAGCAGCCCGCCATGGAAGGACATACCGCCTTCCCATACCGCAAACAGCCACAAAGGATCGACAATAAAGCGATCAAAGTTATAAAAAACCACGTAGCCAAAGCGCCCGCCCAGCACAACGCCCATCGCGCCCCAGAAGATAAAATCAGAGACCTGATCTTCATTCCAGCCGGAACCCGGTTTTCGGGCCCGCAAAACACCCAGCCACCAGGCCGCCGCAAAACCCACCAGATACATCAGCCCGTACCAGTGAACTTTTAAAGGCCCCAGCTCCAGCAAAACCGGATCTATATCATGCACCCACATAACCACTCCTTACAGCAGGTTTCTGCTCATCAGATAAAGCCCCACCACCAGCAAAAAAACAGCAAACACACGCTTTAAAACCAGCGCCGGTAAACGGTGCGCTAATTTAGCGCCCACCTTTGCAAACAATGAACTTGTAATCACAATACCTACAAACGCCGGCAGGTAAACAAAACCCAGACTCCATTCCGCCAGACTCTCATGCCCCCAGCCTTCCCAAACATTGGTTAAAGCCCCCACCACCGCAATAGGTACACCACAAGCGGCTGATGTTGCTACGGCTTGCTGCATCTGAACTCGCTTCCAGCTTAAAAAAGGCACCGTCAGGGTACCGCCACCAATACCAAAAATGGCCGAAAGCCCTCCGATAAAACCACCTCCCACAACCAAACCCGCCGATGAAGGTGCGTCTTCACCGGCTGAAGGCTTCAGCCCAAAGGCCATTTGCATCGCCACGGCCAGCGCAAACAAACCAAATACCATCTGCAGCAAATCACCCGGCATCAAGCCTGCCACTTTAACCCCAAGAAAAGCGCCTACAAAAATACCCAGCGCCAGAGGCTTAAACAGCTCCCAGCGTACCGCTTTCAATTTATGGTGTGCCCGCACCGAACTGAGAGAGGTCACCACAATGGTCGCCAGCGAGGTTGCAACGGCGGCATGGGTCAGAATTTCAGGTGACATACCCTGCGCAGTAAACGAAAAAATCAGCACAGGCACGATCAACAGACCTCCGCCAATGCCGAATAAACCCGCCACGACACCCGCCACTGAACCCAGTGCCATGTATAACAAAAGCGTTGTAAACATCTAACGTCCTCTACCGGATAACGAATTCAGCCCGAGGCAATACAAAGCTCACTTGCTCTTCACCTCCCAAAGCGCCTATATTGGCGGCTTGCCATTGTAACTAAATAATGACGAAGCCAATACATGTGCCTGATCACTTTTGCCTACCGTAGCCATCCTGTCTATTCACTGATTTTACTTGCTAACCGGGACGAATTTTATCAACGCCCGACACAGGCCATGATGTTCTGGCAGGATCAGCCTGATATTCTGGCGGGCCGCGATCTGGAGCAGGGAGGCACCTGGCTGGGGCTTAATCGCAACGGACAGTTTGCCACAGTGACAAACTTTCGTGATGGCAGGCAACCGCCATCTGGCCTGAAATCCCGGGGCAACCTGACTGCCCGCTTCCTGAGCAACAAACTCACGGCCGACGCCTACCTGCAGGAACTTATGCCCGACCAGGCAAACTTCAACGCATTCAATCTGCTATTAGGTGATGAACAGGGCCTTTATTACTGCTCTAATCAGGGGGCAACACCACAATCACTATGCCCCGGTGTTTACGGCCTCAGCAATGCTTTGCTCGACAGCCCCTGGCCTAAGCTGCTCCAGGTACGCGAAGGTTTGCAGACACTCATAGATTCAAAATGGATCAATACAGATTCATTGCTGGCGTTGATGCATAATCCGGAGCAGGCTGCAGACAATCTGTTGCCCGATACCGGTATTAGTTATAACTGGGAAAAACGCCTGTCAGCGTGTTTTATCCGCTCACCTGATTATGGCACCCGTGCAACTACGCTGATTTTGCAGAAATACGGTGGTGAAACTTACATCTGCGAACAGAGCTTTGACGCACAAGGCACAGGAGAGAAGGCAGAATATCAGCTGATGCTACCCGCCATAGGAAGCACGGCCTGACCAACTTAAACCAGCAGCCATGCTTATAAAAAATCAATCCGGGATCATCGGACGGGCCAGCTGAGCCAGCCCTAACTCTCCCAGACGGCAATTTAATAACTGATAAATTTTATCAGCATCATCCATACCCAGTACCTGCCTCAGAAGCTCATCCGCTTCTACTTTAGATACACCCCGGATAGCCGACTTCACTTTAGGCAGGTTAGTGGCGTTCATAGACAGCACATCGTAGCCCATGCTCATCAGCAACAGCGCCCCGCCCGGATCTGCCGCCATTTCACCACAGATAGAGACAGGCACACTCTCTTTATGGGCCTCGCGCACTATATGCTCCAGCGCCCTTAACACCGCCGGATGATAAGATACATAAAGCCCTGCTACCCGTGGATTATTACGATCCACGGCCAGCAGGTACTGGGTCAGGTCATTCGAGCCCACAGAAATAAAGTCCACCCGCCGGGCAAAACGCCGCACCTGATATACAGCTGCGGGCACTTCCACCATCACACCGATCTGAGGGCGATCAATCACATAACCTTCTTCACGTAATTCTGAAATAGCCCGGTCAATCTGCTGTTTAGCCGCATCCACTTCATGCACACTGGTGACCATCGGCAACATAATACGCAAATTACCCAATCCCTCGGCCGCCCGCAGCATCGCCCTCACCTGCACCAGGAAAATTTCCGGATGATCCAGAGTGACCCTTATGCCCCGCCAGCCTAAAAACGGGTTTTCCTCTTTGATTGGAAAATAAGGTAATGCTTTGTCCCCGCCTATATCCAGCGTACGCATAGTCACAGGTCTGGGATGAAAATCTTCTAACTGGCGCCGGTAGGTCAGCAACTGCTCATGTTCGCTGGGGAAAAAGTCCCGGATCATAAAAGGAATTTCAGTGCGGTAAAGGCCGATACCCTCGGCACCCCGTTCCAGCGCGCGCGCCACATCGGCAACCAGGCCGGTATTCACCCATAACGGCATTCGAAAGCCATCCCGGGTCTCTGCCGGCAGATCTTTAAGGGTCGCAAGCTCTGCGGCCATCTCCTGCTCACCGCGCAGAATATCCATATAAGCCAGACGTAACTCATCAGACGGATCGATATACGCCCGCCCGGAATGACCATCGACAATCATTTCACGGCCATCCAGACGGGTATAGGGCAGATCAACGGCACCCATAATCGTGGGAATGCCCATCGAGCGAGCCAGTATAGCTACATGGGAATTACCCGAGCCATGCACTGACACCAAACCCAGCAATTTGTCTGAAGGCACCTCACCCAGCATGGCCGGGGTCAGTTCATCCGCCACCAGTATCGTATTCGGCGCAAAAACCACCGTAGCCGGGCCGGACTCCTGCATATACGCCAGCACACGCCGTCCCAAATCCCGGATATCAGTGGCCCGTTCGCGCAGGTAAGGATCCCCCATCATAGAGAACTGCTGCACATGCGCCATCACAACTTCACGTAAAGCCCCCTGCGCCCACTGCCCCTGACGGATACGCTCCACCACCTCACCGGCCAGCGCATTGTCATCCAGCATACGCAAGTACACATCAAACAACGCCTGCTCTTCGGCCCGCAGACGTTTGGCAAGGCTGCGCCCCACCACTTTGATATCCTTACGCACGGATGCCAGTGCTTTCTCAAATAATGCTATTTCCTGCTCAATATCCCCGGCAACTTTATCCGGTACGGCCGCCAGATCAGCGGGCGGTGCGACCACCACCACCTGACCAATAGCCACACCCGGTGCACCGGCTACCCCTTCAAAGCGCCGGTCATTTTCACTTTCACCATTATTCAGCCTTCGCACCGAGCCGGTTGCCTCCGCATGGGCAATCACACCGGCTAATTGTGCGGAAAGGGTTACCAGGAAAGCTTCTTCGCTTTCATCAAAGCGCCGTCGCTCTTTTTGCTGGACAACCAGCACCCCCAATACGTTACCGTGATGAATCACGGGCACACCTAAAAAGGCATGAAAACGTTCTTCACCGGTGTCTTTTAAATAAGCATATTGGGGATGAACGGATGCATCTTCCAGGTTAACGGGTTCAGCGCGCTGTCCCACCAGGCCGACAATGCCTTGTGAGGTGGACAAACTCACCCGCCCCACCGCTTCAGGGTTAAGCCCCTGAGTGGCCATCAGGCTGTAGCGTTCCTGTTTAATATTATAAAGATAGACCGAGCACACCTGAGTACGCATCGTCTGCTGAATGCGGCGCACAATTAAATCCAGCACAGCATCCAGATCCGGTGCCGCACTTACGTCTTGTACGATCTTGCGTAACACGTCCAGCATTCATCTGTCTCCACAATAGATCAAACGATCATCCGTGACATCTTAGGCGACAATTCACGCATCGCCTTGCGATAAACCTCTCGTTTAAATGATACAACCTGGCCCAGCGGGTACCAGTAACTTACCCACTGCCAATCATCAAATTCCGGTGACTCTGTATGATCAATAGTCACCGCCTTGTCATCTGTCAGCATTCGCAACAAAAACCATTTCTGCTTTTGGCCAATGCAGATAGGGTGCGAATTGCGCCGAATCATGCGCCTGGGCAAACGGTACCGCAACCAGCCCCGCGTTGCAGCGATGATCTCCACATCCTTTGAGGTGAGACCTATCTCTTCCTTTAGTTCACGAAACATCGCCTGTTCAGGCGTTTCGTCCACGTTAATGCCACCCTGCGGAAACTGCCAGGCATCCTGACCGATTCGCCTTGCCCAGAGAACCTGACCCAGCGAGTTAGCCAGAATGATGCCGACATTCGGTCTGAACCCATCTGAATCAATCACTGTAATTTTCCTAAAGCTATTTCAACCTATTGTTCCACAATTCTTTTATAATCAGCAAACTCACAGGCTATCTATTTTTCATCTTAGCAGCCCGGGGGCCCACCCTTGCAATCAAAAGCCGCTGACACTATGCTTGCGACTTTAAAAACGGTAGAGAGAGTTCCAATTGAGCCTGGCTATTTTTGACCTGGATAACACCCTGATTGGCGGTGACAGTGATCATGCATGGGGCGATTTTTTATGCCGGAAAGGCATCGTCGATAAAGAGGCCTATCGCCGTGCTAACGACTATTTTTATGAGCAATATAAAAATGGCGGGCTGGATATTCACGAATACCTCAACTTCGCTTTACTGCCATTGGCAGCCAACGAAATCTCAGCTCTGAATCAGTGGCATAAAGAATTTATGGACACGATGATCAAGCCGATCATGTTGCCTAAAGCCCAGGCGCTGTTAGAAAAACACCGGGCACAGGGCGACTATCTGCTGATTATCACCGCCACCAACCGCTTTGTTACCCAGCCTATCGCCGATTTACTGGGCGTGGATGCCATTCTGGCAACAGAACCTGAAATGAAAGACGGGGTTTATACCGGTCACGTTGCCGGAACCCCCTGCTTTCAGCAGGGCAAAGTTGAACGTTTGCATGACTGGCTGGCCGAAACCGGCCATGATTTAAAGGACAGCTATTTTTACAGCGATTCCCACAACGACCTGCCGCTGCTGAAACAGGTAGACAACCCGGTTGCCGTTAACCCGGATGGTGCCCTGGCTGACTACGCCAACAGCCAGAACTGGCCGGTGCTGGATTTACGGGCTTAACTGCCCGGAACCGCACTAACACCCGCAGAGCCGGTAACAACAGTAGAAACACTGAAGCTCGCCGCCTTAAATGCTGTGACTAAATCCCCCCTAGCAACGCCATTAAAGCCTAAGTTCTCTGCCTGAACAATTGTGCCCTTGGCCATATACTCGCCAATACGCACATAACCATCAATCACCGCCAGTACAACCTGCCTGCCTTCACTAATCTGATACCAGGTGTCCACGGTATCCGGCAAAGACACCAGCACCAGGTTTTCACCATTAACGGTTTTTTCCACCCAGGTGCCCTGAGTTAATGCAGTCCTGGAAAAAACACCCTCAGCCCATAGCTCCTTATAGATCCCAAGCACACCACCGGCTTCAAGCCGGGCGGTCAAATAAGAGCCTATCTGAACATAACCCGTTTTTAATGTTTCCAGGTCGGCCGCATAATCACCCGTATAGCCGGAATCATCAATGACACGAAGATAATTACAGGGATTCATCGCCTCCGGCATTGCTGAAGCACCACAATCCCAGTGCTCAACCCTATACTGATCAGCCAGCGCTGTGCGTGTAAAGCGAGCCGCCTCTGCCCCCCCGGAGAAGCTTGTTTCACCCACTAAAGAAGCAAGTTCAGCCTGCAGATGGTTCTGGAAAGCTGCACCCGACAGATCAAACCAGACCGCTCTGAACCGGTCATAGGTCACACCTGCAACAGACCGTATCAGCGAGCCGTCCTTTTTAAACGCCACCTGCTCATCACTGCTATCCACTGTTTGCCAGCCTTCTGCGGTTAACAAATCACGGGTTTCTGTTTCATCCGTTTTAACAAAATCACCCTCATCAAACTCATATTCAGCATTGCTCACAGCGCCTGTGGTACTGACAATAATTTCATCGCAACTCAGGTAACCACCCTGGATACCAAAGAAATAAGCACCTTCTGCCATGAGTGTTTTTAGCTGTTCAGACGCCGCCATTCGGGCCGATGCCAGCACACCTGCTTTGGTTTTTCTGTTATCCACAGCTTCACGACTATAAGTTGCCCCCATGCTCAGACTGCCCGTCACCTGGCCACTATGGTCGGCTTTTCCCTCAACAACCAACAAGGCTTCTCTACCTATTTCACCGGTATCTGCATCTGTATTGTTATCGACAAAGGCTTTAATTTGATCAAGCTCTGCAATGATAGCCCCGAGCGCCAGATCAATCAGCGCTTCTTCATCACCCTCAGAAAGACTGCCGATGGAAGCTTTACCGGTTTTAAGTTCCTGCCCCAGCTGCCGCGCCACAACTTTCGCAAGGCTATGGAGGCGCTTAAACTCATTCCGGTCATCAGCCGAATTTGTGGTGTCCTGTTTCCCTGCTACGTAGTTATCAAACAGACTCAGAGAATGCGTGATGCCCAGATCTGCTTTTACCAGGGCTTCAGCATCACTTACCGACAGCGCCGGGTTGGCTTCCAATTTAGCCTGCACCATCGTCGAAAGCGGGGAGACAAAGCGCTGCCCTGCCGATAAAGCGGCAGGTGCTGTCAGAACAAAGGCCTCAGCAACAGCTTCTTCGGTATCCTCATCGACCGTTGTATCAGTCACCATCGCAACAATCGGATAGGCACTGGCATCTACGCCTGCAGGCACCTCAATAGAAAAGGCACCATGCAGGCCGGTAACTGCCTGAGGCTCAGTCGCCTCACAGGCTTTGTTTTTGTTCATATCCAGGCAGACAGTCGCCCCCACGAGATAACCATCCGCCAAAATACCCGGTAATAAGCCGGAACCCGCCGATGTTGTCGCCGTCGAGCTGCTACCACCTCCGCAAGCCGAAAGTGTAGCGCCCACCGCAATGGTTAATAGTTTCCTTTTCAGATCAAACATATGAAACTCCCTGAACACCCTTTCTAACAACCGGGCATTCCGTATTTTTTTATAAAAATCGCAAAGGAGATATCAGGGTGCGAATACCATTGAATAATGGCATGGGAGGTGGTGTACAACATTATCACTAAGATCCCTGTGATCACCTGAAAGTCCTTTCAGATACCCGAACTCTATGCCATTTTAAAAATTCTGTACAGAGACCAGGATCAATGATGAAGGCGGGTGAGCCGGATACACCGGAAATGTCATCAAAAACAAACCTGTGGCAGGCCGGTAGAAAAACTACCGGCCAAATGCCTTAAAAGCTAAGCTTTGCGCTGAGTGTTACCCCCAGACTGTGCGCCTGATAAAGGTCCGTATTATCCCCGTATATAAAGAAACTCAGACCTTTATAACCCGCCCCTACACCCAGGGCACCGGATGTGAAGTCATAAAGACCCATCATATAAGCATCCGAAAAGCGCCATTTTGCCCCTAACCTTGGCATCCGGGTATCACCAACGGCAAAAATTTCCGCAAATGCAGAAACCTCATCAGACCAGGCCCAGTAACCGGTCAGCGTTGTACGCACCGGCAACCGCTGAGTAAAAGTCTCACTGGACTCAGTCCAGGATAATAATGCGGTTGTGTTAAGCGTCCCGTCAGGTTCCAGGCTGACATTATCCGTGGAGGCCCGGGCAACAGTTCTGGGGGCATTCTGCCACTCAATGTAGCTGAAAAGGTCCTGCACCTGCATCTCGATCAGAAATGCCGGGCTTACCTGCCAGTGTACAGCCAGGTCTGCTGTAATACCTTTAGCGGTAGGGGCCTCAGATACTTTTCTGTCAAAGAGAATATCCTGGCTGTAGTAATAATCAGCCAGCAAACCTGATGACCCCGCCGTGCCCGTGGCAACCAGGGTATCTCCGGAAATAGTGCCATCCCTCAGTTTATCACCGGTCAGCAAACTAATGCGGGGCTGTAGCCAGAGGTGCTGATCAGGCTCCCAGCGATAAGCCGCAAAGAGGCCCTGCCCCTGAAAATGCACAATATCAATATCCATTTGATAGTGCTTACCGGCCGTCAGTGGCAAACCCCGCTCCTCCTGATAAGCAAAGAGACTGGCATCTTCTGAAAACTCCAAAAAGTAGTCATAACGCACGGACAGGCCCAGTTGCCAGGGGCCTTTTTCCAGCCCGACGTCCAACCGGTTAAAGGTAAAAGCCCTCTCCCCCGCTTCAACCGCCCCATCCAGCTTTTTCAACAGCCCTCTAACTGAATAAGCATCACTATAAGTAAAACTATCAAACCCGGTATAAACCGCCCAGCCCTCATGCTGCGCCATACTTTCAGCGCTACTGCAGGCACTGTACAGAAGACAGATAACCGATAATCCAACTGGTAATTTCATCACGTACTCCAAAAAAAAAGCTGCGCCTGTTACCAGACGCAGCTTTTATCGTTTTCTATCTGTTATTGCAGCGTTTCATTGTAACCGTCAGTGTAAGCCACTTTAATCAGGTTACCCGACATTTCTGAAATAGTAGCAAACTGCTTACCACCCACAGTCACCGTACCGCTTAACACATCCGAATCAGAATTTTTAAGCTGAATTTCCACATTATCCTGGTTCGTAATACGCAGCGTATTGCTATCGTTGGTATTTAAAAAGTAGGTAATCTGTTTTGCGTTGTAGGACAGTTGTAAAGACACACCGGCATTATTCAGTTCATTACGAACACTTCTCATCTCCACAGCTGCATTATCAGAAAGGCCTTCCAGTTGAGTTTCAAAAGAGAGGCCTGAAGTCGCCGTTACAAAAGCACCAGCAGACTCACCGGTCAAAGGCAGCAGAGATTCGATATTCTGCAAACTGATATTCTGGCCCAGCTTTGACCAGAACGCGCTATTACCATCCATGCTGCTTGCATCAAAGCTAAAGCTTGACGCCCCGCTAAAGGTATCGCTGTTGTTGCTGCTAAATGCACCCGACAGGATAAGGTCAAGCTTATCTGCCTTGGCATAGTCATTTTTCCACTGACCCTCGGCATCGTGGAAATTTGTTAGCAGCATCGTCATCGAACCATCAAAACTATTTTTCGGGTCCGCTTTCTGGCTCAGGGTTGCAGCAACCCCTTTCAGAGTAAATTCAACGATTTCAGTGGCTGCCGTTTCAGGCGTTTTTTCTTTCAGATCAAACTTTCCACCGTCTTTAATAGTCAGGAGTGCACCGTCTGTGTCAACAGTACCACTTAAAAATCCCTCAGTTTTTGCCCCCTGGGCTTTGATTTTTAACGTCAGGTCAAGCACAGCGCCATCAGGCCGGGTATGTTTAACCGCTGTCACATAAAAACCATCAGCATCTGCATTTTGAGTGGTAAAACCTCTGTCAGTGTTAACAGTTTCATATTCAGTTAGCGTACTGCCATCAAGAGCTGCTAAAAACAGCGTTTCTTCTTCAGAATAAACTTCTGCCAGCCAGTTCAAAGCTTCTATCATCGACTGAGTATCATCAGACAGATTACCTGCAGCGGTGCGCAACTGATCTTCAAACTTATTTAATCCCAGCGATAAGTCATTAGACAATGCCGGCATAACCCCGCTGCTGTAAATCAGATCGCGTACATCTTTCACCAGAGCTTTTGCTTTCTCCAGATCTGTTTTATCAGCCTCCGGGCTTGGCTTAGCCTCTGTCCGCGCATTATCATCCACTGGCAAGCTGCTCACCTCCGCAAGTGCCTGGGTCAGGCCGCCGCTCAGCTCAGTGATTTCCAGCACAACACTGTTGTCACTGGCATGCTGCTCTACCGCATCAAGCACGGTACGCTGCTGCTCAATAACGTCCGTCAAACTAAGAATAAATGCACCTTCATTATCATCACGCGACACCAGCTGCCCCGGAACAGAAGACTCAAGATCCAGCGACTGAACCAGTGTGTCCATGGCATCACTCAGATTGGTTGCCCCTCCCCCGCTTAAAATAGCCTCCATCAGGGCCGCATTTGCCAGAGCTGCTTCCTGTGTTGCAGTGTCGGCACTATTGAATGCGGTCGGGTTGGTGAGATCAACAACAGGCAAATCAACAATGCTATCGACTTCCAGAAGATTAGCAATATGACTGTTTGCCTTTGCGATCTCAGTTGCCGAAACAGCACTCCCTGCTTCAACCAGCTTAGCGGCAATATGGGTCAAAGGGGTCACCGGTGTAGTCACGGCTTCCTCCCCCGTGGGAACATCCACCAGTGCCGACATCACAAAATCCGACTCCAGCGCCACATCCTGACCAAAAGCCGCCGTGCCACAACCGGATGGCAAGTCACATTTCATAGTGGTATCTGTAGTCGCACTGATCTGTATTTTAACCGGCCCTGAATAATCAACGGGCAGCGCCAGACTATATTCACCCAGTGAATTTGTACCAACCGGCGCATTTTGAGCGACCAGAGCCGTGGTACCTATAACCCCGGCGGTTACAGGAAAAGCTTCAATCAGACCATTTACAATAATACCTTTGGCAGCCGTACCACTCACTACCGTACTGACGCCAGTGCCAGTAGTTGTACCCACAGAGTCATTACCACCACTACAGGCCGCCAGGGCAGTTGCAACAGCAACGGTTAATAGTTTCTTTTTCATATCAAACATAGAAGCTCCTTAAGCATCTTTTTGACGGGCAGTAATGCCGTTTTTTTCATAAAATCGCAAAGGAGAATCAAGGTGCAGATGCCACTGAGATAGCGGCATGGCTGGGTTGTATTTGTAATATGTACAATCCCTGTGACCGCTTGAAAGTCCTTTTTGGTAAAGCCACTTTAGTACAGAATGCTATGTATGTACACCTAGTAAAGGTGCGACTATTTAGCTCTGGTATTAACCTGCATTAATGCCTAATATTGTCTTATCTTCTGCCATATCTGATATGGCTTTATTACAGGCCATTTGCTGGGGCGCCGAATATCAACGAATGGCCACTGGTTTTACCCATAGAAATAAACGGAGCTACAGGCTAAGGACAGATCAAACCGATGCGTGCCCGATTTTTTATTAATACCATTAATATACTGCTGCTGCTGCTCTGTGCCTGGGCGCTGGCAAAATTGACCTGGGGTGTGGCGGGTTCTTTTCTGCCGGGTATCACACCTGCAGAGCCTGAAGCTGGCACTACGATTACAAGCTCCCCTGCCCCTGAATCGCCCCCGGCTTCCCTGAAAGCCCTGACCCAAACAAATCTGTTTGGTAAAACACCCGACACCCAAAACAAACAGCCCGAATCCCGTAAACGCCTGGTTGTTTCAAAACTTAAAATCCGCCTGATGGGGGTGATTAGTGGTGATGAATCGGCCAGGGCCGCCATTATTTTCCATAACGGCACCCAGCGGGCGTATCTGATCGGTGAAACAATTCCCGCCGGGGATGAGCAGGTTATCCTGGATGATGTGTTATCTGACCATATAGTAATTGAACGTAACAGCGTTCAGGAAATCATCAGACTGGGTCAGCGCAAAACAACCGCCGCACCCGGCATCCGGGTCAGCCATCAGGCAGTTATGCAGGCCATAGAAGCCGACCTCAGTTCAGACACTTACCGTTCCCTGATTGGCGATGCCCGAGAGACACTGACAAAAAAACCACTCTCCCTGAGCAAGTTTTTCTTCATCCAGCCGGTTCAGGAGCAAGGGACATTAACAGGTTATCGACTACAACCCGGTGCTGATCCGCGGCTTTTCAAAGCATTGCAACTCCAGGCGAATGATTTGCTCACCGATGTAAACGGACAGCCCGTATCAACGCTGTCACTCACTAACTTCTCTCAACTGCTCGCACAAAATACAGAATTACAGCTTACGCTGCTGCGTAATGCTGAGTCTGTTTCATTCACGGTCTCCTTTTAAAATGAATTTATTATGAAAAATAGATACGTACGCGGACTCCTGAACTCTTTAACATTTGCCGTGGCACTCAGTACAGCCGGCACGGTTCTCGCGGAAGGTTTTTCTCTGGATATGCGGGGTGCCGATGTGCAGGAATTTATCCACACTATTGGCAAACTGACTCAAAAAACCATCATTATCGATAACCGCGTTAAGGGAAAGGTGGATATTCAAAGCCACAAACCGCTTTCTCCTGAGGAATTGTACGAGGTTTTCCTGACCCAGCTCGGTGTCAGTGGTTATGCGGTGGTGAATGCAGGCCCTGATATATTAAAAGTCATTCCCAAGCAGATCGCCAAGCTGGAAGGTCTCGAAGTTCAGAATGCTGACGCAATCTCAAAACAAAGCGGGAAACGTATCACCCGTATTGTTCAGGTCAGCGATGTCAATGTGGACAAGCTGGTTGCGACCCTTCGCCCCCTCGTTGACAATAAATCAGGCGTAATCGCTGCTTATGCAGGCTCTAACGTTATTTTAATCACCGACAGCGAAGCTAATGTCCGTCGTATTGTTAAAATTATCAACGAAGTAGATCATGCGGATGCACAGTCTTTAGAAGTCCTCAAGCTCAGAAATGCCTCTGCACCGGATGTAGAGCGCATGATGTCCAAGTTGCTGGAAAAACAAAGCAAAGATAAACCGGGTGCCCGCCCCGTTATCACGGCAGACAGCCGTACCAATACTCTGATTATCCGGGCGGATAACAATACCCGGCGCTACCTTAAGCGTGTTATCCGGGAGCTCGATGGTGAAATCAGTTCCGATACCAATACCCGTGTTTTATATCTGAAATATGCCAACGCAGCAGAAGTCACTGAAGTATTACAAGGTGTGGGTGGCGCAATTCTGAAAGAGGGCCAAAGCACTAACGGGAAAAGTAAAACCGCAACTAAGTCCGGCAACATTTTTATTGAAGCCCATGATCAGACCAACGCCATTGTGCTCTCAGGCAACCCACGGCTGATCAACGATCTTGAAGATATTGTTAAAAAACTGGATATTCGCCGGGCTCAGGTACTGGTAGAAGCCATTATCGTTGAACTCTCCGATGATAAATCAAAAGAGCTGGGCGTACAGTGGCTATTTCGGGACGGAAGTGGCAGCAGCATTCCGGTCAGCTCCATAAACTATCCGGGTACTTCCAGCCCCGGCATCCTGAGCATCGCCGGTGCCGTCAGTGATTCGGACACCGCTGCGCTGAACACCGTTGCGGGTGCGTCAGGTGCATTAATGGGTATTGGCCGTTATTCTGCGACCGGCTTCAGCTTTGCGGCGCTCTTAAATGCGCTGGCATCAGACACAGAATCCAATGTGTTATCCACACCCAGCCTGCTGACCATGGATAACGAAGAAGCCACTATCCTGGTGGGTCGGGAAGTACCGGTTATTACCGGCTCAACCGCGAGTTCGACCAATACCAACCCGTTCCAGACCATTGAACGAAAAGATATTGGTGTCAAATTAAAAGTTAAACCTCAGATCAACGACGGTGACACTGTTCAGCTGGTGATCGAGCAGGAAGTCTCCAGCCTGACCGGCTTAACCGCCTCGGATATTATTACCAATAAGCGGGTCATCAATACCAGCGTGATGGTGGACGATAAAACCACTATCGTACTGGGTGGCCTGATGGATGAAGATATTCAGGAATCCCGGAGCAAAGTACCCCTGCTCGGTGATCTGCCGGTTATTGGCAAGCTGTTCAGTTCTGAAGGCACCCAAAAAGTAAAACGGAACCTGATGGTCTTTATCCGGCCAACAATTATGCGGGACGAGCAGAGCATCGCGCAGATCAGCCAGGAAAAATATCGTTATATGCGGGCAAAACAACTGGCTAAGCAGGCACGGGGAATTAACCTGATGCCCGCCGAAAGCACCGAAATTTTGCCTGCATGGCCGCAGAAGAAGTCTGCAGACAGCCCGGCTTCCGGTTATGAATTCCCGTCTGATTAAAGGGTGAAGTACAGACTATGAGTACCGCATCACTGCCACCCTATGGCTTTGCTAAAAAAACGCTGACGCTGGTTACCGGCATTCAGGACAGCGAAGTGACCGTGCTCTGTTGCGAAGCGACTGAGCCTGCGGCCATTGCAGAGTTACAGCGTTTCTACCAGCGCCCCGTTAACCTGACTCAGACTCAGGAGTCACAGTTGATGCGGGAACTGGGCCAGGCTTATCAGCGCCAGAGCCAGAATAATCTGGGCACTATCGATCACCTCAGCCACGAAGTGGACCTTGATCAACTGGCCGAAGAAATCCCTGAATCTGAAGACCTGCTCGATTCCCAGGATGGCGCACCGGTGATCCGCCTGATCAACGCTTTGTTTGCTGAAGCTCTCAAACAAGGTGCGTCTGATATCCATATCGAGACTTTTGAAACAAGCATGTCTGTTCGTCTGCGCATTGACGGCACCCTGCAGGAGGTTCTCACCCCGGCCCGGGCGCTGGCCCCCCTGCTGACTTCCCGCATCAAGGTTATGGCCAAGCTGGATATCGCTGAAAAACGCATTCCCCAGGATGGTCGGATCTCGCTGCGTATGGGGGGTCGCAGTATCGATGTGCGTATTTCCACCATCCCGTCCAGCCACGGCGAGCGGGTGGTCATGCGACTACTGGACAAGCAGGCAACCCGCATGGATTTTGATAATCTGGGTATGCCGGAGCACTGCATTCGACAGCTACAGGATATGTTACGCCGCCCCAACGGCATTTTGCTGGTGACCGGGCCAACCGGCTCCGGTAAAACCACCACCCTTTATGCGGGCCTGAATCGCCTGAATGATCGCAGCCGTAATATACTCACCGTCGAAGACCCTATTGAATACGCCCTGGAAGGTGTCGGGCAGACCCAGGTGAACCGTAAGGTTGATATGACCTTTGCCCGGGGTCTGCGCGCTATTCTGCGTCAGGATCCGGATGTAGTAATGGTGGGTGAGATTCGCGATTCAGAAACCGCCGAAGTTGCCGTGCAAGCCAGCCTGACCGGCCACCTGGTGTTATCAACACTGCATACCAACGATGCTGTTGGTGCCATCACCCGCCTGCAGGACCTGGGTGTACAGCCTTATCTGATTGCATCCTCACTGTTGGGTGTCCTGGCACAACGCCTGGTGCGTCGTTTATGCACGGCCTGCAGAACACCTCACAGGGTGACCGCAGAAGAAGCCCGCTTGCTGGATCAGCCATCTTTGCAAGGTAAAGCCGCGTACCGGCCTGCGGGTTGCAGTCTCTGTCATCATTCAGGATATAAAGGCCGCAGTGGTATTTACGAACTGCTGCAGGTTACCCCGCACTTACGCGAGCTGATCCATAAAGATGCCGGTGAACAAGCACTGCTGCAGGAACTGGCCCCCCATATGACCTTTATGCAACAGGAAGGCCAGCGGCTTATCGCAGAAGGTATTACCTCGGTTGACGAGGTGCTCAGGACCGTGCGCAAGGAGCAGAGTGATGCCCTCGTTTGAGTATCAGGCCTTAACGACTGCGGGCCAGTCAAAAAAAGGCTTTTTGGAAGCTGACTCCGACCGGATGGCGCGACAGGCACTGCGCGAAGAGGGTTTGCTGCCCGTGTCTGTCACTCAGGCCAGTCATACCCAGGCAACCAATACCCGTGCCGGTTTCTGGCAACGGGGTGTAGCCGCTCCCCAGATTGCGCTTTTTGCCCGC
Organism: Pontibacterium sp.; assembly: GCA_049599735.1. Lineage (GTDB taxonomy): Bacteria > Pseudomonadota > Gammaproteobacteria > Pseudomonadales > Balneatricaceae > Pontibacterium. Next base: position 20,399 of record JBMYOX010000020.1, read on the forward strand.
CAGCTGGCCACCCTGATTGACTCAGGCATCCCTGTTGAAGAAGCGCTGCATGCAACAGCTGAGCAGACACGACATACCCGTCTTCGAAAAGTAATTTTGGCAACCCGCAGTCGGGTACGCGAAGGCCATACGCTGGCAGATGCTTTAGCAGAGCACCCTCATATTTTTTCCAATATTTTTCGTGCGTTGGTGCTGGCAGGTGAGAAATCCGGTGACCTGGGTAATGTGCTGAACCGACTGGCCGAGTACCTGGAAGACAGCCAGCGCTTACGTTCAACCCTTATTCAGGGCATGGCCTACCCTATTGTACTGACATTAGTAGCTATCAGCGTTGTTGCAATACTGATGAGCTACGTAGTGCCTAAAGTAGTCGCTCAGTTTGAACATGTCAGCCAGCAGCTGCCGCTGCTCACCCGTATATTGATCAGCTGCAGCGAAGCCATTCAGACCTATGGTTTATATACACTGCTGGCACTGATACTGGCAGGTTTTGCCGGTCACCAGCTATTAAAAAATCCGGCCAGACGCCATCGATGGCACCGTATACAGTTAAAAACACCACTACTGTCCCGGCTGATCATCGCCACCGACAGCGCCCGCCTGTTACGTACCCTGCATATACTCACCGGCAGCGGCCTGCCTTTACTGGATGCGGTGCGCGTTGCCCGTAATACCCTTAGCAACCTTCAGCTAAAAGCTGCCCTGGACGTCGTCATCGAGCGGGTTGAAGCGGGCAGCACCCTGAACCGTGCACTCTCCGAACAACAGCTGTTTCCTCCTATCGCCATCTATATGATTGCCAACGGCGAAAAAACCGGCGAACTGGATCGTATGCTGGATAAGGCAGCCAGCACCCAGGAGCAACAGCTCACCACCACCTTCAGCCTGTTTGTCACCCTGTTTGAGCCTGCGCTTATCATCCTGCTCGGTGGTGTCGTGCTCTTAATCGTACTGGCTATTTTGCTACCCATTCTGCAATTGAATAATCTGAGCCCCCTTTAACCGGAGACCCGCACCAGATGTTAAAGCATCCCCAAAAGCAAAAAGGTTTTACCCTGCTGGAAATTATGGTTGTTATCGTTATCCTGGGCCTGCTGGTCGCTATCGTTGCGCCTAATGTGCTTGAAAATCAGGATAAAGCGATGGTGCAAAAAACCAAAGCCGATATCGCCCTGCTTGAGCAGGCCCTGGATATGTACAAACTGGATAACCACCGCTATCCAACAACCGATCAGAATCTGGATGCGCTGGTCAAACGCCCCGATTTTGGCCCCGAGGCCGGTAACTACCGCAACGATGGTTATATCAAACGCCTGCCCCAGGATCCCTGGGGTAATGACTATCAATACCTGTCGCCCGGCGAACACGGAACCTTTGATCTCTACTCTCTGGGTGCCGATGGTACCGATGGTGGTGAAGGCCTTGCAGCCGATATTACCAACTGGTAAAGCGGCCAGGCAAACCGGCTTTACCCTGCTGGAGCTGATGCTGATTGTACTGGTTATCGGCCTGTTAAGCGGGGTGGTTGCGCACACCCTGGCACCCGCCCGTGATGATCAGGCTGACTTGTTTAAGAGTCAGTTGCTGCGTTTTTTACGCAGCACTCAGCAGCAGGCGGTCTTTTCAGGCTCTGAATTTGCCCTGCTGTTTTCGCACAACCGCTTATCCCCGCTGGAATATACCGAAGACGGCTGGCAAGCGGTCATTGAAATCAGCCCCCTAGAGCGACCGGAGAGGCTCAGCTGGACGCTGGAGATCGAAGGGAACACTGTTGAACCTCAGGACGAAGACAACCTGACACAAGTCATACCCCAGCTGATTTTTTACAGCGATGGTCAATACAGCCCGTTTAAAATGACGCTTTCAGGCACCGACGGCTCAGTCCAAAGTCTCGACGGGCTGTTTCAGCAGAGGACCCGGTAATGCCACGTACCCCTGTGCCTGAAAAACAACAGGGATTTACCCTGCTTGAAGTGTTAGTCGCAACCTTTATCTTTGCCGTGGCCGTTGCGGCTCTGCTCAAGGTGCTCGGTGAAAGCGCTAATAACTTAGCCTATCTGGAAAAGAAGCAGTTCGCCGCACTGACCGCGCACAACCAGATGGCACTGTCCACCCTGGAATCCATTGGCTCTGGCGGGCAGGTCAGCAATGGCGGTTTTACTTTTAACTGGTCTCTGGTGAAGTATCCTACGCCCGATTCACGCATTGCCCATCTGACGCTCAGTATTTCAGAACCTGATCAGCCGCAGGTTCTTTCCCGCCTGAACGCATTTCGGGAGAACACCCCATGAACAGTTCGGCCCAGCAGGGTTTAACGATGATAGAACTGATCGTGGCGGTCGCTCTACTCGCCCTGATCGGTCTGGCCACTGCCACCACCCTTAACAGTGCCATTACCAACGAGCGCTATCTGGATGAACGGGCTGAACAGCTGGAGGCGCTTAGTTACAGCCTTAGCCTGCTGCGCCAGGATCTCGAACAGGCCATTAACCGCAGCAGTGCCGCAGAAGGTTACGCCGGTGATAATCAACCGGCGCTGGTCGGTTACCAGACTGCTGATGACACCAATGGGGAGTTATTAAAATTCACCCGCACCGGGCGGCGTCACCCACCCGGTACCTTTCAGGGCAGCCGTCTGCAGCGTATTCGTTACCGGATAACGGATGAGCAACTTATCCGGGAAAGCAGCCCCGTCCCGGATCCGACAGAGACTGAGTTCCCCGTACAGCAAACCCTGTTCAGGGGTATTTCACAGGTTCAGTTATCTTACTTTAATGGTGAATGGCAGGATGCCTGGGGTATTGATGAGGTGCAGTCAGGCCTGCCCCGGGCAGTGCGTATCACACTGACGACCGGGCTTTGGGGAGAGGTTGAACAGGTTATGTTACTCACGGGGACGGTTAATGACACACCCTGAATATCACCGGCAACAAGGTGCCGCCCTGATTATGGTGCTGCTGGCCATGGCACTGATCAGTATTCTGGCCGTCAACAGTAGTGAAAAAATACGTTACAACAGCGCCCGGGTCAGTAATCAGAGCGATCACAGCCAGGCATACTGGTATGCACTGGGCGCAGAAGCCTTTGCCCGGGCAATATTAAAAAAAGATATTCAAGCCGTCACTATTAACCTGGAACAGGACTGGGCGACCAGTGAAGCCATTTTCCCCATTGAGGGTGGTGCGTTGCAGGGCAGCATCACCGATCTTCACCGCTGCTTTAATGTCAATGCACTGGCGGAAGGCTCCGTGGAAGGAAACACCCTGCCTCCGGCCCACCGGCAGTTTAACGCCCTGATGTCAGCGCTGGATTTGCCGGATGAGAGTGCGGAAAAACTGCGGGAGCGTATCCGTGACTGGACAGATCCGGATGCCACCGCCTCAGGTTTCCAGGGTATGGAATATGGCTACAGCACCGACTCGGGCATCAGCTACCAGCCCCCGAATGCGCCTGTTTTTGATATCAGTGAGCTGAGATTGTTCACAGACTTAGCGGCGGATGAATTAAATCAGGTACTGCCTTTTTTATGCAGCCTGCCCGATGATCCGACACTGGCAATCAATATCAACACGCTGGGCACCGAAGAGGCCGTCCTGCTGGTTGCCCTGCTGGGTGATACCTTGTCGCTGCAAGAAGCCACTGAGCTTATAGAAGCACGTCCTGCCGCTGGCTTCAGTTCATTTGATGCGCTATGGCATATGCCTCAGCTCAAAGATAAAACCATTCCCGAAGACGGCAAAGCCACTATCAGCCTTAAATCGACCTACTTTCGTACCGACATTCAGGTGCATTACCAAAATATTCGTCGGATCTATCACGCCTGGTTTAAAATTAACAAAGATAATCTTGATACCCTTGCCAGGCAATACGGAGAGCGCCTTTGAAAACTCAGCTGTTTATATGGCCCGGAGGCCAGCTGACCGACCCCATTCGCTGGCTTGAGTGGAGCCCCAAAGCACACAAAAGCATCAGCGCCGGTACCCTCAGCGACAGCGCAGCCCTGTCGCAATTACATAGCAAGGCTCAGCAAGCCACCACAGCCTTGTTATTACCCGGTGAGTGCTGCCTTTACAGCCGGGTCAAACTGCCTAACCGCAGCAAGCTGGCACTGCAATCCATTCCTTACCAGCTGGAAGAAAACCTCTGCCAGCCGCTGGACGGGTTACAAATAGCAACCGGCCCTGTCACCGCAGACCTGCATATCCCGGTGATCGCTTTAGAAAAAAAACTGTTACAGGACTGGCTTGATGCCCTGAAGGCCGCGCAAATACAGGTTGACCGGATAATGCCTGATTATCTGGCCCTTAGTCCCCGCCCCGGCCAGGCAACGCTGCTACAGGACCAGCACCGCGTTATCTGTCGCCTGCCCAAAGCCGCCGCCAGTTTTGATCAGCGTACACTCAGCGCCTGGTGGGCCTTGCTGGAACAACCCGATTCTGTACAAAGTTTTGGTGAGATTGAGCTGTCCGGTGCAGAAAAACACCCACTCAGGCCGGAAGAAAGCCCGCTTTCAGTGCTGGCCCGCCAGTTTGACCCGACCCGCTGTATCAACTTGCTGCAGGCGGACTTTGAACAACACAACCCTGTTAAAGACTGGGCACTGCGGCTGAAAACCCCGCTGATTGCAGCCAGTATTCTTGCAGCGCTGCACCTGGGCACCGTACAACTGGATAATATGCAGTTACAACAACAGATCAGTGATTACGATGCCCGGATTAAAACTGTCTTCCTGGATGCATTTCCCGACACACGCCGCATTGTGAATCCACGCAGCCAGATGAAGGCCCGGCTTGATTTGCTGGCCCGCCAGTCTGATCAGGGGGGATTTTTACGTATCCTGCGTCAGGTTGCTCCTGAGCTTGCGGACAGCCCCGGCATTACACTGCAAACCCTGCGCTTTCAGGCAGATACTGCCGCACTACAAATGCAGCTGACCGGCCCTGACTTTGCCGCACTCGAAACCTTTAATGGCCGCCTGCAAAAAAAACCACTGATTCTTAAACCCGGTGCCTCTCAGCAAACCGCTGATAAGCAGATTTCCACACAACTGACAGTCAGGGAGAACAAAGGTGCTTAAACAACAACTTGCACGCCTCTCCAAACAGGAGCAACAGCGCCTGAGCCTCGCACTGATCATAATCCTGTGCCTGTCAGCCTGGTTATTTATCTGGAAGCCGGTTAATGCAAAAAACGAGCAACTGACCAGCACACTGGAACAAAAGGTTCAGCTGTTAAACTGGATGCAGGCCTCTGCCCTTAAAGTGAAAAGCAACGCCACAACACAAAAGCAGTTTACAACCGCCAGTCTGCAGCAACACCTCAGCCGCCAGGCTCAGCGCTTTAAGCTCAAACTAAGCCGCATTCAGACCACCTCATCCGGCAAAGTACAGTTGCAGATGGAGCAGGCCGACTTTAACAACCTGCTGGCACTGATCAATCAGCTTGATTCCGAAGGCGTGACACTGGAACAACTGGCCATCAACCGCAAAAATAACCGAGGCAACGTTTCTGCCCGCCTGACCTTCGGGGTTAGCCCATGAGCCGGTTCTGGCTGGTCACACTGTTTGTTTTCAGTTACCTCTTGTGCCTGGTTCTCAGTGTTCCACTGGCGCGTTACCTGCCGCCACTACTGCCGCAAGGTATCTCAGTAACAGGTATTCAGGGCAACCTGCTAAAGGGCTCCGCCAAAACAGTCCGACTAAACAATCAGCCGGTTGAAAACCTTAACTGGCAACTGGACCTGCGCGCGTTGCTAAGCTTTCAGCCCACTCTGGAAATTACAGCCCGCACACAAGGCATTGATATCTATACCAGAGCCACCGGTCATCTGCTTTCAACAGACATCACCCTGGAAAAAACCCGGGTCTCAGCGTCACTTCAGGACGTACTGGCACCTTATCAACTGCTGCTGGATATAAACGGAAACAGTGCCCTGACACTGGCACCCCTGTCACTTAGAGAACCTTGTGAATCACTGGAGGGAAAGCTGACACTTGATACGCTTAACTCGACATCATTGCCTGTACTGGCAAAGCTGGAGAACCTGACAGGGCAGCTCAGTTGTCAGCAAAACACCCTGACACTTACCCTGCCGATAAAGCAGACATTATTAAAGGGGGATCTGGTTTTTTCAGTGTCTGAGCAGGCACGTTATCACACCCGCATCAATCTCAACTCACCGGATCCGGAGGTTAAAGGTTTATTGCAAAACCTGATTGGGCCATCGAACAGAAAGGGTGAGTTCTACCGTGTTTTCAGGGGAAGGCTACACTTGTAGCCTTTAAGGACAAGGATTAGGGAAGCGGCAATGTATCTTGTCTATTTCGGCTAAAAGCTCATCTGACAGTGTCAGATCGGCCGATTTAATATTCGCCCTGAGCTGTGCCATCGTTGTTGCGCCAATAATATTAGCGGTCACATAAGGACGATGGTTAACCCAGGCCAGCGCCATCATCGCAGGCTCAATTCCATATTGATGCGCCAGCGCCACATAGGCTTCTACCGCCTGCTGCCCCTGCTCGGTAAAATAACGCCCATAAGCCGGGTAGCGGGTAATACGCGCACCTTCAGGACGAGCACCGCCGATATATTTACCACTGAGCACACCAAACGCCAGCGGTGAATACGGCAGCAGTGAAACACTCTCCCGCTGCAATACTTCGGTCAGGCCAATCTCAGCGGTACGGTTTAACAGATTAAAGGGATTCTGCACCGAGACTGTTTTTGGCAGCCTGTGCTGCTCCGCCAACTGCAGAAATTTCATGGTACCCCAGGCACTTTCATTAGAGAGCCCGATATGACGGATTAAACCTTCCTCCACCAGGTCGTTTAAAACCTCCAGGGTTTCGAGAATCGGGGTACCGTCTTTTTCGGGCTGATGCTGGTAATTCAGCTGACCAAAAAAGTTAGTTGCACGGTCCGGCCAGTGCAACTGATATAAATCGATATAATCCGTTTGTAAACGGCGCAAGCTGTTTGTGACTGCTTCCCGGATATTGGCCCGATCCAGGGTTATGGCCGGGCGCAGATAAGACACCATATCCGCTGGCCCGGCCACTTTAGTCGCTACAATAACCTGTTCACGGTTCGCACGTTTCTTCAGCCAGGTCCCGATAATTTCTTCGTTCCGTCCCTGATATTCAGCGGCGGTGGGTATCGGATACATCTCTGCCCCGTCCAGAAAATTCACACCCTGATCAAAGGCATAGTCCATCTGCTCATGGGCTTCGGCTTCACTGTGATCACTACCGTACGTCATAGTGCCCAGACAAATCTGACTAACCTGAATATCCGTGTAACCTAACCGGTTATATAACATGAGCGATGGATCTCCTTAAGATACGGGCAGAATACGAGCGAAGTAAGCTTTCAGGTAATCGGTTTCCGGAATCGCCGGGTGCAGAGGATGATCCGCGCCCTGGTGTCCCTGGTGGAAAACCTGCGCGTTACGATCCAGTTCCCGGCTGTTGGTACGGATAATATCCATCAGGCGGCTATATTCCAGATGCATAGAGCAGGAAGCTGAAATCAGCACCCCGCCTTTGCCCAGCAGGCGCATGGCAAAATTATTCATCCGGGAATAAGCCCGCTCACCATTACGAATATCTTTCTTTTTCTGAATAAAAGCCGGTGGGTCCAGCACAACCACATCAAAGCGTTCTTTTTCTGAGATCATGGTTTTGCAGATATCAAAGGCATCTCCGTGGAAACCTTCAAAGCGGTTTTCAGCGCCATTGATACGTGCATTTTCAGCCGCTACTTCCAGCGCGTAATGAGAGGCATCCACACAGACAACCTGCTCGGCACCCGCCGCCAGCGCCTGTGCGCCCCAGCCACCCACATAGCTAAATAAATCCAGCACCCGTTTGCCTTTAACCATTTGCTGCATACGAGCACGGTTATCACGATGGTCATAAAACCAGCCGGTTTTCTGACCTTTCTGCAGCGGTGCCAGCAGCGGTACACCGTTCTCTTCCAGGGGACATAAGTCCGGCAGTTCACCCTGCACAACTTCGGTATAAGTTTCCAGGCCTTCCATCGCGCGCATTTTGCCATCGTTACGCAGCAAAATCGCTTTGGGATTAAAGACTTTATTCAGCGCATCAACGATATCTTCCAGCACTGCTTCCATGCCTGCTGTTGAAACCTGAACCACAAAGGTATCCATAAAGCGGTCAATAACCAGGCCAGACAGACCATCGCTGTCACCGTACACCAGACGATAACAAGGCGCATCAAAACAGGCCTCGCGTAACGACAGCGCAATTTTCAACCGATGGATAATCAGGGAGCGATTCAGAGGATGGCTGATATCACGGCTGATAATACGGCCACAAATCAGTGTATTAGGGTTAACATACGCAATACCCATCGGTTTGCCGCGATTGTTTTCAACAACCACCTGCTCACCGGTGGCGAAATTTTTTAGCGGTGTCAGTGTCGTATCTACTTCATTGCTATAGATCCAAAGGTGACCACCACGCAGACGACGATCTGCGCCATCTCTCAGTTTCAGGGTTTGCAGCGACATTTTATTCCGTCCGGCTTAAACAACAATCCCGGCGAATGCCGGGACAGGGAAATCAGAAAGATACACCTGAAGGTGTATCCGGTTGATCAGGATTCAGATTCACAGTGCTCGGCATAAGCGTCAGCACTGAGTAACAGCTCAAGCTCTGCTGCATCACTCAGCTTCACTTTAAAGAACCAGCCATCACCATAAGGGTCTGTATTCACCTGTTCAGGTGTATCTTCAAGCGATTCATTAATCGCAATCACTTCACCCGATACAGGTGCATAGATATCGGAAGCGGCCTTCACGGACTCAACAACACCGGCATCATCACCGTTTTCAAATTCAGTGCCGATCTCCGGTAATTCTACAAACACCACATCACCCAGCAGATCCTGTGCGTGGTCAGTCACACCCACGGTTACAATGCCGTCACCTTCGTCACGGATCCACTCATGGCTTGCCACATATTTCAGTTCAGATGGAATATCACTCATGTCCGCACCCTGTTCTGTCGAATTAAGAAAAAACTTTTTGACCGTTGCGTACAAACACCGGGGATACAACTTTCACCGGGATCTGTTTGCCTCGCATATCAACATCAGCACATTCGGCTGTTGTTTTTGGCACCCGTGCCAGGGCTACCGAATAACCCAGTGTTGGCGAGAAACTACCGCTGGTAATTTCTCCTTCACCAATGCCTTCAACTATTACTTTTTGATGCGCCCGCAGCACACCACGGCCTTCGAGCACCAGGCCCACCAGCTTCTCAGTCACACCGGCTTCACGCTGGGCTTGCAGTGCAGAGCGCCCGATAAAATTCCGTGTTTCCGGCTCCCAGGCAATTGTCCAGCCCATATTAGCGGCCAGTGGTGAAACGGTCTCATCCATTTCAGCGCCGTACAGATTCATACCCGCTTCCAGGCGCAACGTATCACGCGCGGCCAAACCACAAGGTTCAACCCCGGCACCTGACAACGCCTGCCAGAAATCAGTGGCTTCATCTTCTGGCAACATCACTTCCAGGCCATCTTCCCCGGTATAACCGGTACGGGCGATAAACCAGCCCTCAGACTCAATGCCCTGGAAAATACTCAGATCATCAATCAGCTTAGCGCGAGACTCTGTTACTGCCTGTTTTGCACGGTTAAGCGCCTCAGGGCCTTGTACAGCAATCAGCGCAAGCTCCGGCTGCTCCGTTAATGCCACTTCATCAAAATGAGCAGATTGTTCGGCCATCCAGCGCAAATCTTTTTCACGGGTCGCGCAGTTTACCACCACCCGGAACCATTCACCTGAGACACCTGGCTCGGTCATCAGGTAAACAATCAGGTCATCAATAACCCCGCCATCGGTATTCAACATACCGGAATACAAGGCTTTGCCTTTTACCTTAAGCTTAGCCACATCATTGGCCAGCAGATAACGCAGGTATTCCTTGGCATCAGCACCGGTCACATCCACAACTGTCATGTGGGATACATCAAACATACCGGCAACTGCACGGACGGTTTTATGCTCTTCCATCTGAGAACCGTAATGCAGTGGCATGTCCCAGCCACCAAAATCAACAACCTTAGCACCCATTTCCTGGTGTACCGGGTAAAGCGCGGTTTTATTGCCCATCACTGCAACTCTTTGTGAATAAGTGACACAGCGCTTAGAGCAACTGTGAAACTAAAAAAAGGGATGATAATTTATAGGCAATCAGGCAACAGATCAATCTTTGAGCGTTATTAACCTTTGAGACCATAGTCTCAGGATCGGATTGGCCTTCTTGCTGATCTGGGCAGATTGCCCCGCAGCCCCATCGCATCCATCACGATATGATTTTTTACCGGGCCGACTTTATCCAGCAAGTTCATACCCAAATTACGCGCCAGACGCACCACCAGCTGCTGTTCATTAAACAACCGTTTAAAGCTTTCCATCGCCGCCGACATTTTCAGGTTGTCACTACGCCGGGCACGCTGAAAACGACGTAACACAGATTCATCACCCAACAACTCACCCCGCTGGGCGGCGTCCAGCAGTGTTTCAGCCAACGCAGCAGCATCCAGCAAGCCCAGGTTAACCCCCTGGCCCGCCAGAGGATGGATGGTATGGGCTGCATCACCAATCAAGGCAAAACCGGGTTGCACATAATATTTTGCGTGGCGCTGGCGCAGTGGAAAAACATGGCGCGGGTCACTCCAGCATACTTTCCCAAGACGGTGTTCAAAGGCACGGGACAATGCATGGCAAAAAGTCTCATCATCCAGTGCCATCAATTCCCGTGCATGGCCCGGTGAGGTCGACCAGACAATCGAGCTGTAATAATCCCCTTCATCACTGTGCAGTGGCAAAATAGCCAGAGGGCCATCTTCCGTAAAACGCTGCCAGGCGGTGTGCTGATGGGGGCGTTCTGTTTTTATGGTTGTCACTATTGCATGATGACCGTAATCCCACTCCCACATAGGAATACCTGCCATCTGGCGAGTGCGGGACAAAGCCCCGTCTGCGGCAACCACCAGCGTTGCTTTTAGTTCACGGCCGTCACTCAGCGTTAATTGCCGGTAGTCTGTGTCAGTTTCGCCTCTCGGCTCTGAGAGTGCCTGCACCTCAACTCCGGCTTCAAAACGGATATTGTCGTGCTGCCCCATCACTTCATAAAGCGCCGCCAGGGTAACCCGGTTTTCGACAATATGTCCCAGGCAAGGCTCGTGTAGTTCACGGGCGGAAAAGTGAATATGGCCGGTGCCCTCACCATCCCATACATCCATATGCATATAAGGGCTGACACGATAGGCCTGCATTTTCGGCCAGGCACCCACGGTCGTCAGCACTTGCTGGGAGGCGCAGGTAAGTGCACTGACCCGCGGATCATAAGCATCCGCCTGCTGCGCCCGAACTACCTGGGGATAAGCCGCCGGATCACCCGCCTGCCGCTCCAACAGCCAAATATTCAAACCACCGGGGGCCAACAACGTTGCCAGGGTCACACCCACCATACCGGCACCTACAATCACAATATCGGCTTGTTCAGGCTTCATTCTGGAGTCCTTATTTCTGTATCGGTGTCGCAGTCAGGTCAGGCGCAGGCATATCCAGTCCCATCGCACCCCGGGCAAAAACAGTTTTTGCCGGCGGACATATATCCATCAGTTGCAACCCTAAGTCACGCCCGGCAGCAAGCAGTACATTGTTATTTGAAAAGAGTTTCATAATACGGTCACTAAGACCAATCGTGCGCTCCTGATCGTGACTCTGCTGATGATAAAATGCCTGTAGCAACTGCAAGTCACCTGGTGACCGGCCCTGCTTGCGCGCCTGGATCAATTGTTCTGCCAGCGCAACCACACCGCGCAGCGCCAGGTTATAACCCTGGCCTGCAATCGGGTGCATGGCATGGGCCGCATTGCCCAATATCACCAGCCCGGCCCTGACCTGCTCATCAGCCAGTGCCAGCTTCAGCGGGTAAGCGTGGCGCTCTCCCGCATGCACAAAACGGCCCGCGCGGTAACCAAAACGTTCATGCAGGCGCGCCAGGAAAGCGGCATCATCCAACGCCAGCACTTCTTCCACCTGGTCATCAGGTACCGTCCAGATCAGACCACAACGATGCCGCCCGCCTTCATCTTCCAGCGGTAACAACGCCATAGGGCCTGTGTCCGTAAAACGCTCATAAGCCACACCACCATGAGGTCTGTCCGGGCTCACATTGGCAATCACCGCGTGCTGACCGTAAGCCTGCTGCCGATAACCGATACCCATACGTTCACGAAGCTCCGAACGCCCCCCGTCTGCCATCACCACCAGTTCAGCGGTCAGCGATACTGTCTTTTCATGCTGCAACAGCTTCAGCGCCATCTGCTCGGTGCCCGGTGTAATTTCTGTAACTTCAGCAGGGCAGATAAAATCGACCCGCCCGGCATCCGGTTGTTTTAAGCGATCGAGCAACACCCGCCCCAGCCAGTGATTTTCCACCACATAACCCAGCGCCGGTACTTGTTCTTCACTGGCATGCAGACGGGTTACCCCAAAATGGCCACGATCCGATACATGAATATGCTCTATCGGGCTCAGATGCTGGCGCAAGGTATGCCAGATACCCATCAGCTCATAAAGGGTACGGGCGCCATAAGCCAGAGCGGTGGCGCGGGAGTCGTAACTCGGCTGATACGTCAGTGCCTGCGCCTGGGGCATTTCAAAGGCTTCAACCACGGCAATATTCAAATCCAGCGCTTCGCTGGCAGGCAATAACGCACAGGCCAGACTCGCGCCGACCATGCCGCCGCCCACAATGACAATATCGTAATGCTGCTTCATAAGTTCCGGGTAGCCGCCATTAGTGCTTCAATCTCATCAACCTGCTTAGGCACTGAGGCGGTTAAGACTTCACAACCCTCCTCGGTCACTAATACATCGTCTTCGATCCGTATGCCAATGCCGCGCCAACGCTCCTCTACGTTGTCATTAAAGGGAGATACATAAATACCAGGTTCTACCGTCATCACCATGCCCGGCTCCAGCACTCGCCAGTCGCCGTGTACTTTGTAGTCACCCACATCATGCACATCCATACCCAGCCAGTGACCAATCCGGTGCATATAAAACTCCCGGTAAGCCCCCCGGTCAATCAGGTTCTGACGTGTGCCGGTCAGTAAACCCAGCTCAATAAGGCCGTCAGTAATCACCTCAACCGAACGGTCATGCACATCAATCCAGGGAGTGCCGGGACGTACCAGCTCAAGACAAGATTCCTGAGCTTCAAGTACTAATTCATAAAGTGCCTTTTGTTCCGGGCTAAAACGTCCGTCAACCGGAAAAGTACGGGTAATATCACCAGCGTAATAATCCAGCTCACAACCGGCATCAATCAGGACCAGATCACCTGCCTTAAGCACTTCGCTGTTCTCTGTATAGTGCAGCACACAGGCATTATCACCACCGCCTACGATAGAAGGATAGGCCGCCTGACGACAACGGTTCAGGGCAAAATAATGGGTAATTTCAGCTTCAAGTTCATACTCAGTGATACCGGGGCGACAATATTGCATCGCCCGTATATGGGCCTGGGCAGATATCTCTCCCGCCTGGCGCATAACCTCGGCTTCGGCGTCCGATTTAAAGAGGCGCATCTCATGCAACAGGTGATCCAGCATCACCATTTCAGTGGGCGGCACCGCACCCTGACGCGCCTGGGATCGGATGGCATTCAACCAGCCACGCACCTGCCCGTCCAGCTGCTCATCACCGCCAATGGCATAATAAATACGTTCACAGCCATCCAACAGTTTTGGCATCTGCTCGTCAATCGTGCCTATAGCATGCGCCTGCGCGGCACCATAATCGACTTTTAAGCCCTCGGGCCCTGCTCGATAACCGTGCCAGATTTCCATCTCAGGATCACGATCCTGACAAAACACCACATACTCACCTGCCGCCCGCCCCGGTATCAGCACCAGCACCGCATCCGGCTCATCAAAGCCACTCAGGTAATAAAAATCGCTGTCCTGGCGAAAGGCATAATCAACATCCCGGTTACGGGGTTGCAGCTGAGCAGAAGGAATTATCGCAATACTGTGCGGTTTCATCTGCGCCATCAGGTTACGACGACGTTCCTCAAAGCAGGAAGCAGAAAGCAGGCTTTTCATCATTAATGCACTACGGTTGGTTGACTGTCATTTGAAGGCCGGGCCGCTGTATTACACTCAGAAAACAGCATTAATACGACCATGCGAACATATTCTTCTACCTGCATCAGATCACTTTCGCCTTCCGGGTCGTCATCATCCGCCACAATTTGAGCAATCTGGTTCAGATCACTTAGGGCTTCTTTGGCTTCTTTAGACAGGGTTTTATCCGTCTGTTTTCCATGCAAACCAAAACCTGCCAAAAAGCCCTGACACCAGTGACCCAGCCCTTCAGCCCGCTGAGCAAGAGACACGTCATCATCCGGCATCAGCAGTTCAAAAATCAGCTCATCGGCTTCCAGCATATGCAAAGACTGCTGATACAATTCAGTCAGCATTACTTTACCGGCTTCCTGACCTAATGAATTGATATCCATCAGATCACAGGCACTTTGCAACAATGCTGAAGGCTCCAGGCGCACGCCTGCCGCCAGGTGCCCGCTAAAAAGACCGTGTAATTCAGAGGGAGAAATCAGCTGTGCGCCTTCTTCAACCAGCAGATTGGCAAGCAAATCGAAATCGGGCAATTCGGGTGGGTTGTTCAATTCAGATGACATCAATGAGAACTTTAATCAGGATTAAGTTAAATCCGCACACAAAGGAAGCAGATAGCTATAGTCTCTATCGTAGCACTTCCCTTAGAATGGAGTCACGGATCGGCATTGACCCTCCGACAGACGCTGATTATAGTCCGATACAGTAGCCGCCCGGGGAAAAGCATGAGCGAACAGCATTTCACAATTCTGGAACAAAAAATAGATCAGCTACTGGCCTACTGTGATCGGCTGGAACAGGAAAATCAGCAACTGCGCCAGCAGGAAAAAATGCTGAAGCAGGAACGACTGCAATTAACCCAGCTGAACAACCAGACACGCCAGAAAGTTGAAGCGATGATTCAGCGCCTGAAGGCTTTGGAGCAAAGCGCATGAACAAACAGCCACCTCATACGGTTTCTATCCGGTTGCTGGATAAAGAATACAGTATTAATTGCCCTGAAGGTGCTGAGTCTGAACTCCAGGCTGCCGCCGCTTACCTCGATAAAAAAATGAGCGAAATCCGCTATAACGGTAAGCTGGTTGGCCTGGAGCGCATCACGGTAATGGCGGCGCTCAATATTTCTCATGAATTAATGATTGAACGGGCCGGGGATAAAGCACAACAAAAAACGCAACAGCAACAAAATCAGCAACTGGAACGGCTCAATCAAAAAATAGCGGATGCGCTCAATCATGAAGGAATCTCCAGGAAAGCAGACTCCGATTGAGCTTTTTTCTTCATACAATAAAATCTGATGAAGTACAGCCGGTTACCGACTGATATAAACAAAATTAAGTTAAAACTCAAGACCTGACATACTATCCAGGAAGAGTATAATGTAAGTAACTCCCTGAGGTGTTTGGCAGTTGGTAACGTCCCTCGAGCCGATAAGCATACTCCCGGAGGCGTTTAGCAAATACTGGTGTGCATGTCCGTTTTTCGGAAAGCCTAAGGTATTTCAGACGCCGCCACCTTGAACCTTAGGGTTCAGGGCCACTACCACACCGGCACTTTGGGGAGCCTTTTACAACATGCCTGTAAATCCACGCCAAACACTACGTCAAAGCATACGCCGTAAAAGACGCGCACTGACCCCCGTACAACAAAAACATGCAGCCCGCCGTCTTCATCGGCAGCTCATCCAGCGTCCTGAGTTTATCCGTGCCCGGCATATCGCCCTTTATCTGCCTAATGACGGGGAGATAGATCCGCGTTTATTACTGGAAACTTGCTGGGCCATGGGGAAAAAAACCTACCTGCCGGTATTACATCCTGTATTACACAACCGACTTTGGTTTGTGCCTTATACCCGTGATTCAAAACTGATCCGCAATATTTACCGCATTGAAGAACCCCCGGTTATCAAAGCACCCCGCCGACCGGCCTGGGCACTGAACCTGGTGCTGTTGCCCCTGGTCGCTTTTGATCAGTCAGGTAACAGAATGGGGATGGGAGGCGGTTATTACGACCGAACATTCAGCTTTAAAAGACAAAAAGCCGGGCTTAAAGGACCCGCTCTGATTGGGCTGGCACACGAATTACAACGTGTAGAACAACTACCGGTGGAAAACTGGGATATACCGCTGACAGGTATTATCAGTGACAAACACAGCTATATGGGACAGTCTTGCACAGAGACATAATCAAAGCGGAAAAGCACTAAAAGCGATCAGTGACCTGCAATACTGCCCACCAGAGAGGTGAATTCAAAATCAGCATGAGAAACCCCCGTCACTAAAGTTCCTACAACAAAAAACAATACAAGCACAGCAACAAGATCCGGACCTTTTTTCATTTCTCTTAGCTTTCCAATGAATACAGTTAGACAACTTTTAGCGCCCCTGGTGTATAAACAAACCTGCCACTGCATTCTCCCTGTAAGAGGGGAATTAGCAAGTTTTTCCTGATACTCAGGTATTTCATCAACCGGATCAGCCTAAAACTTAACACATGTCATGAGAGTGCCTGTTAAACGATACTGGTAAGA
This sequence comes from Pontibacterium sp., assembly GCA_049599735.1. Classification (GTDB taxonomy): domain Bacteria; phylum Pseudomonadota; class Gammaproteobacteria; order Pseudomonadales; family Balneatricaceae; genus Pontibacterium. Next base: position 37,110 of record JBMYOX010000020.1, read on the forward strand.
CAGCCTCATTAAAAAAAGTTCATATAAATTGTTAACACAACCGGCAAGGTTATCATCGACATTAATGTCTGGCCGGTAATAATCGCCGCCATCGCCGGTGCATCACCGCCCAACTGGCGCGCTAAAATATAAGCCGAAGGCGCAGTGGGCAGCGCAGCAAACAAGACCAGTACCTGCAAAACCACCGGCTCAAGCTGCAATACATAACCCACACAAGCGGCGATAATCGGCAACAGCAATAACTTGACCCCGGCAGACACCAGCATAGGCAGCCGGGCCTGCAATAAGACCTTAAAACTCAGACCTGCACCCACCGCCAGCAAACCCAGAGGCAGAGCCATTCGGCTTAATAATTCAGTTACAGCCCCCACCATCGAAGGCAAACCCACACCCGACAGGTTAAGCAGCAGACCCAGCGTACAGGCAAGAATCAGCGGGTTACTGAGCAGGGTCTTAAAAACAGCCCGCCATGAAAGGCGACCGGGATTAGTCACCGAAAATACCAACACGCAGGCCACATTTAGCAAAGGGATCATCACCGCAATAACAACCGCCGCTACAGCGACCTCAGCCGCAGAATAAAGCGCCGCCGTCGCGGCCAGCCCCACATAGGTATTAAAGCGCAGGCCACCCTGATAAAAGGAGGTAAACGCCGGGTTATCCAGCCGCATCCAGGGTTTCAGCAGAAAGCAGGCAATACTACCAACAGCCAGCATCAGCACAACGGCATAGAGCACCCGATCAAAAGGCACTTGCCCCATATCGGCCCGGGCCAGGCGATCAACCAGTAATACCGGGAAAAGCACAAAATAAATCAAACGCTCTGCCGGAGGCCAGAAAGCACTGCCGGGGAAATCCAGCCGCTTCGCCAGATAGCCTGATAATAAAAGTGCAAATACAGGCCAGAGGGCACTGATAATTTCAATCATAGTGGTATAGTCAACCAGGTCAGGTATCACAGGCCGCCGGGGACACGGTGACTTTAATTAATACAGGAGCATACAATATGATGACATCTTTAGTTCTGACCGTCATCGGCCCGGATAAACCCGGTCTGGTTGAACGCTTAGCACAAACCATCGCTGATCATCAGGGTAACTGGCTTGAGTCTGGCATGTCCCGTCTGGCAGGAAAATTTGCCGGTATCCTTATTACCGAGGTACCAGAGGATCAGGCCGAGGCACTCACTGCCGCATTAAACGCACTGGAGAGCCAGGGCCTGAAAGTTATCACCGAACAAACGGCTGAGCCCAAAAAAGAGAACAACAAGCAGCACTTTACACTGGAGCTGGTCGGCCATGACAAGGCTGGCATTGTACGCGATATCTCCCAGGCACTGGCTAAGCGCCATATCAATGTAGAACGTATTTCCACTGAACTGATATCCGGTTCCATGTCTGCGGAAATGCTGTTTAAAGGCAGCGCAGATTTATCTGCAGCGGCTGATGTCGATCTGGATGAACTACAGGAAGCACTGGAAGCAATAGCCAGCGACCTGATGGTGGATATTACCCTGAACTAAATCTGCTTCAATGATCTATAAACCCGCGCCTGCACATACGCGGGTTTTTCGTTTAAAAGCGGTGTAGTTACCCGACTAATGCCTGTTCGTTTTTTTCCATTCGCACCAGCACCAGTATCAGCATCGTGCCTAAGGCAATAAAACCACCCGCCAGATACAGGCCCAGATCATAATTACCACTTTCCCGGGCCAATATACCGGTCAGGGCTGGTGCAACAATTTGTGCTACCCCGTAAGACAAGGTCATTTTCCCCATCAATTTGGCGGGTTTAGTCGGATAGAAACGTCCGGCCATGGTCAGCACTAAACTGACACAACCAATAAAAGTACCACCATAAAACAATGAACTCAGAACAGCACCCAATAAACTATCCGTCAGGGCCGGTAAAATAATGCCAATAATCTGTATGCCGTAGGCCAGCGTCAGTGCTTTTAAGTAACCCACCGCCCGGGCGATACGATCCCAGATAATAGCAGCCGGCACAGCCGCCAGTCCCACCAATAAAAACACCATAGGCCCCTGTCCCTGCAAAGCAGGCTGTCGTTCGATGATATCCACAATAAAGGTGGCACTGATTACATAACCATAACCGGCACAGAAGTAGGCAATCATCATAATCAGCATAAACATCTGACTCGGTGGTTTATCTACCAGCGCATTGCCGGTCACCGTAACCGGCTGGCTATCAGGCCGGGGCATCCAGCGCCAGGCGGGGATGCTTAAAAGTGCTGCAAAAGCGGCAAACCAAAGCCACTGCAGATGCCAGCTAAGCGCAAACTGCACCATCACTTCCACAATCACCGACACTAAAATAATACCAACACCGACCCCGGCAAAATGGAGGCCCAGCTCACCCCGATGATTGTTCCGGATCAACCAGTTAAGAATCAGGCCCGAGGCGATCAGCATACCGCCGGAACTGCTCAGCCCACCCAAAAATCGCAGCACCGCCCAGATCACCATATTATCCGTCCAGGCCATCGCCGCCGTTGTGCTAACCGCCAGCAACAGATAAATCCGGTACAGTTTATCCTTAAGCTGCAAACTGCTAACCGAGGCTGCCAGCAAAGCTCCACACATGTAGCCCATATAATTAAAGGTTGCCAGCCAGCCTCCGGCGGCTTCATCCAGCCAGGTTTCAGCTTGCATCACCGGTAGCAGAGGCGTGTAAGCAAAACGTGATACGCCAATCGTGACAATCAGGCATAAAATGCCAGCCCCTAATACTTTTAAACGCTCAGCCTGCGAAGCCATAGACTTTATCCATTGATCATTCAGTAGAGGGCGCAGACTAAACCGCTTTAATAATCGCCACAATTGAATTATTAAGAACAAATACTTCTGTTTTTAAGAACCGTAAAAAGACAGGTCACCCTGTAATCATTCATTTGGCTGAATGGCTTTAATACAGAGGGTGAAAAATTAAAACAAAAAAGGCGGACATATTGTCCGCCTTAGTATTACCACTGAACGCGCGCTCAGCCTGAAGGCTCAAAAGCCGTATCAGGCATCCGCTTAAACCTGACGCTCAGCCAGCTTTTTCTCAGCCCGGGCAACGGCTGCACGCACCTGATCAGGCGCGGTACCACCTATGTGATTACGCGCAGCGACAGAACCTTCCAGTGTCAGTACATCAAAGACATCCGCCGTGATCACATCAGAGAACTGAGCCAGCTCTTCCAACGTCATTTCACCCAGGTCTCTGCCCTGCTCAATGCCAAAAGCAACCGATTTACCCACAATTTCATGGGCATCACGGAAGGCCACACCTTTACGTACCAGGTAATCAGCCAGATCTGTGGCGGTAGAGAAGCCACGCAAAGCAGCTTCACGCATACTGTCTTTTTTAGACTCAAGCGCCGGCACCATATCCGCAAAAGCCCGTAAACAGCCTTTGACCGTATCAATAGCATCAAACAACGGCTCTTTATCTTCCTGATTATCCTTGTTGTAAGCCAGCGGCTGGGATTTCATCAGTGTCAGCAGGCTCATCAGATGCCCGTACACACGGCCACTTTTACCCCGTACCAGTTCAGGCACATCCGGGTTTTTCTTCTGCGGCATAATCGAAGAGCCTGTGCAGAAACGATCCGGCAGGTTGATAAAGTTAAACTGCGCCGAAGCCCAGAGCACTAACTCTTCAGACATACGGCTCAGGTGCATCATCAGAATGCTTGAGGCTGAACAGAATTCAATCGCAAAATCACGATCAGACACTGAGTCTAAGGAGTTCTCAGAAGGTGCGCTGAAATCCAGTAACTCACAAGTGTAATCACGCTCGATAGGATAGGTTGTACCCGCCAGAGCAGCAGCGCCCAGCGGCATAATATTCGCTCGCTCACGACAGTCTTCAAAGCGGCTGTAATCACGGCTCAGCATTTCAAACCAGGCCATCAGGTGATGACCAAAAGTAACCGGCTGTGCTGTCTGAAGGTGTGTAAAGCCCGGCATAATAGTGTCCGCTTCACGCCCGGAAATATCCAGCAGGCCTTTTTGAAGGCGGGTCAGTTCGGCCAGAATCAGGTCTATTTCATCACGCAGATAGAGGCGAATATCCGTTGCCACCTGATCATTACGGGAACGACCCGTGTGCAGCTTTTTACCGGTAATACCGATCTTTTTGGTAAGCGCCGCTTCGATGTTCATATGCACATCTTCCAGTGCCACAGACCATTCAAACTTACCACGCTCAATCTCAACCCGGATTTCACCCAAACCCCGGATAATATCGTCGCGTTCTGCTTCCGTCAGCACACCAGCTTTTACCAGCATTTTGGCATGGGCGATGGAACCACGGATATCCTGCAGATACATACGCTGGTCAAACTCTACAGAAGCCGTAAAACGGGCTACAAAAGCATCAGTCGGCTCATTAAAACGGCCGCCCCATTGCTGGTTGGTCTTATCACTCATGCGGTAAACCTCAAATCTTGCTGTATAAACAGCTGCACGCTAAAAATTTGCGACCGATTATATCACGCTCCACCCTCATCGCTCCTCCCCCTATCTGTTACAATCGGCCCAATAGTATTTATCCACAACCTGAATGTGGTTACGACAGGACCCCATAATGAGCAAACTCATCCGCATCGCCACCCGTAAAAGCCTGTTAGCCCTCTGGCAGGCCGAATATGTCAAAGCCGAGCTTGAGAAATTCCATCCCGGTATCACCGTAGAACTGGTACCTATGGTGTCCCGTGGCGATAAAATTCTGGATACACCCCTGGCCAAAGTAGGCGGCAAAGGTTTGTTTGTTAAAGAGCTGGAAAACGCCCTACTGGAAGACCGCGCCGATATCGCCGTACATTCGATGAAGGATGTACCTATGGCTTTCCCCGAAGGATTGGGCTTAAGTGTGATTTGTCCCCGCGAACAACCCACGGATGCTTTTGTCTCTAATACCTGTCAACACCTGGATGACCTGCCTGCAGGTGCAGTCGTTGGCACATCGTCCCTGCGCCGGGAAGCTCAGTTACGCGAGCGACGCCCGGATTTAGACATCAAATGGCTGCGCGGCAACGTGCAAACCCGCCTGGGCAAACTGGATAACGGTGATTACGATGCGATCATTCTGGCCACCGCCGGTCTGCTACGTCTGAAATTAAACGAACGAATCACCCACGAAATAACCCCAGAAGACAGTCTTCCTGCAGGTGGCCAGGGTGCAGTGGGTATCGAATGTCGTCTGGATGATGCCGAAACTATCGAATTCTTAAAACCGCTGCATCATCAGGAAACCGCCTGGCGAGTACTCGCTGAGCGCGCCATGAACCGCCGACTTGAAGGGGGCTGTCAGGTACCGATTGGCTGCTACGCCACCCTGAATGAAGATAACAGCCAACTTTTCCTGCGTGGCCTGGTTGCACGCCCCGATGGCACTTTAGTACTGCGCGATGAAATCAGTGGCCAGACAGACCAGTGTGAAGCACTTGGCATCCAGTTAGCCGAGCAATTACTGGACGCCGGTGCAGGCGATATCCTAAAGGCCGTCTACGAGACGAATAACGCCGAATGAACGCTGCGGCACTAAAAGGTATGCGAGTGCTGGTCACCCGCCCGGCCCTACAGGCAGAGCCTCAAACAGAACTGCTCCGGGCCCTGGGTGCGGAGCCTGTATCCCTGCCCCTGATAGAAATCCATACGATTGAAGCATCAGATCCTGCTTACCAGCGTGCCAGGTCTCACTTTCTGGATCTGGATCTTTATCAAAAAGTGATATTTATCAGCGCCAACGCAGCACACTTTGGGGCACAATGGATTGATCAGTACTGGCCACAGCTGCCTATCGGTATCCGCTGGCTGGCGATTGGCAAAAAAACAGCAGCCACGCTGACGGACTATGGTATAGATGCCGAAAGCGCCAGTTTAGGGTACGATTCGGAAGCCTTACTCAACGACCTGCACTTGCAAGAGGTTGAGGGGGAACGTATTTTGATCGTACGCGGCCAGGGGGGACGAACACTGTTAGCCGAATCACTGCGCGCGCGCGGTGCACAGGTGGAATACGCAGACCTGTATCAGCGCCGTTGTCCCGGCTACGCCGACAGTACCATCAAAGATATACTCTATCAGCAGGCACCCGATGCCCTGCTGATTACCAGTGGCGAAGGCCTGGATAACCTTTTGCAGCTTGCAAATGGCCGCCAACGCCAGTTTAGTACCAAAGCACTGCTAAACTACCACCTGGTTGTGCCCAGCGAACGCATAGCAAAGCAGGCACGCCTTGCCGGGTTTAAAAGGATTACGAGAGCAGCAGGGCCGGACGATCAGTCAATGATCAATGCCTTGTTGCCAGCAACCGATGCGGAAATCGACAGATGAGCAAAAAAGAAAATAAACAGCAAAAAAACACACAGCCTGACACTGATATTATTGAAGGTGAACTGGTTGAAGCGACAACAGACGCTGAAACAACAAACACGGCATCATCAGCCGCTGTCACTGAGCCGGAAGCTAAAGCTGATCAGCCTGCGCCCGAGGCAACACCGGACAAAGCTCCTGATACAGCCCCTGAAACAGAAAAAGAGCCGCAAAAAGCAGGGGCTACCTGGCCTGGTAAAGTTGCCCTGATTCTGTCTTTGGCTGCCTTAGGCACTTCAGGCTACCTTTACTGGCTTTCCCTGCAACAGCAGCAAAGCCAGTCAGAACTACGCACCACCCTGAGTGATGAAGTTAAAAACAACCTCTCCCGCAGTAGTGGTGAAACCAGTCGCTCTCTGGCAAACATGAACCAGCAGATCGAAGGTATACGTTCTCAGGCATCAGCTGACAAAATTAATATTGAAGAGCTGCAGCTACGCCTCACACACAGCATGCAGCAAGTCAGCGCTCAGCAACAAAGTAATCGTAAAGACTGGTTACTGGCTGAAACAGAATATCTGTTGCGCCTGGCCAACCAGCGGGTACTGATGGAGAAAACAGCAGACGGCGCACTTAAACTGCTGAAGTCTGCGGACAAAATCCTTCAGGAAACTGACGATGTCACTATCTACGAAGTGCGTAAAGCACTGGCCACGGATATCGCTGCGCTGGAAGCCGTGCCAACTGTAGATACTCAGGGGCTCTTCCTGAAGCTGGGTGCATTAAATGCACAGGTTAAAAACCTGCGTCAGGTGCCGATATCCGAGCAACGGGAAATTCCGGAACTGCTTAAAGAGCTGACACCGGAGACCGTCAGCGAAGGCTGGGCGACCGGCATGCAGGCATCCTGGAATAATGCAATGAATAAGCTTAACTCGCTGATTGTTATTCAGCAGCGTGATGAAACGATTGCGCCTCTGCTTTCTCCTAAAGAGAATTTCTACCTTCAGCAAAACCTGCGTCTGATGTTAGAACAGGCACAGCTGGCGTTACTTCAGCGCGAACAGGGTGCTTATACCAGCAGCCTGACAAAAGCGGCAACCTGGATTGCAGAGTACTTTGACCCAAAAGATGCAACGTCTCAGTCATTACTGCGTGGCATCAGCGAGTTAAAAACTGTACAGGTATCACCTGAAGTACCGGATATTTCAGGCTCACTGAGCACACTTAAAGCTTATCTGAGCAAAATGACCCAGCTTAAGGAAAAGGGGGCAGCCTAAATGAAAAAACTTTTCCTTATCCTGTTAGCAGTACTGGCGGGTGGTGCCTGGGTTGGACAGAAAATGGTGCAGGACTCAGGTTATGTGCTCCTGGCCTATGACCAGACCACTATCGAGACCAGCCTTTGGGTGCTCCTGGTCGTAGTCCTGGTCGGCTTCCTGCTGACACACTGGCTACTTAATCTGCTAACCAATGCCATGTTGCCCGTTAAACGTCTGCGCAGCTGGCGCGAACGTCGCAGCCACGACAGCTCTCAGCGTAAAACCTTAAAAGGCCTGATGTCCCTGTCCGAAGGCAACTGGGCACGCGCCCAGCGCCAGCTTGGCCAGGCAGCAGAACGCTCCGAACTGCCGCTGATCAACTACCTGGCAGCGGCCCGCGCGGCCCATGAACAGGGCAACGAACAGGCAGCAGATGAATTACTGCAAAAAGCCCGCAGCAGCACACCGGAAGCAGAGGTTGCCGTAGGTATCAGTCAGGCACAAATGCAGTTATCTCGCGGACAATTGGAACCTTGTCTGGCAACCCTGTTGCGTCTGCGCACACTGGCACCCAAAAACACCTATATCATGCGCCTGCTAAAAGATGTATATGTACGGTTAAATGACTGGAATGCCATTGTCGCGCTGCTGCCGGACCTGAAAAAACACCTGGCGGTACGTGAAGATGACCTGACAGAACTGGAGCATAAAACGTATCTCAATATGCTGGATCACAGCCTGGAACTGTTGCCGGTTGAAACCGATAACGCCAGCCGCCACAGCACACTGGATAAAACCTGGCAGAAACTGCCACGTAATTTAAATGCTGATCCGGACCTAGTGCGCCGTTATACCGACTTACTGATTTCCATTGGGGCCGAATCCCGCGCTGAAGAAGTCCTGCGGGAACTCATCAATAAACAGTGGAATAGTCAGCTGGTTAACCTCTATGGCCGTATTGCCGGCAAAAATCCGAAGAAACAACTGGATTACGCTCATGGCTGGCTTAAAGGCCACCCGGAAGATGCCGATTTGCTGCTGACACTGGGGCGCCTTTCACTGCGTAACCAGGTTTGGGGACAAGCGCTGAGTCACTTTGAACACAGCTTCTCGATTCAGCCAGGCCAGGAAGCACTGGCAGAAATGAGTCGCTTACTGCGCCACCTGGGTGAAAGTGATAAAGCTCAGGCACTGATGCAGGATAACCTGTCGGTTGTGGCTAAGGACCTTCCCGAACTGCCTCAGCCGGAAATGGATAAGCCTTAACATACAAAAACGACTGATATA
>JBMYOX010000021.1:0-45357 GCA_049599735.1 Pontibacterium sp.
GCCATTATTAAACTACGGGCCGAAGGACTGTCGGTTCCTGCCAATGGAGGCTTGCGTAGGTCCGGTCACCGGCTGCGGCCTAAGACGTTGGAAGCCTCGCCCGACGGGACAGGGAGCAGTCACTCAGTCACGGTATAAACAGAGGGAAGTCATGGTTCCGCGCCGGTGGGGCTGTTAATCTGTCTTTGTATTTGCTTTCAGAGAGTCCGAATGAGTAAAAAAGCTTTTATAAAATCGACCTTTCATGACGTGGAAGAGCAGCTGGGCCGGGGTTATGACGTAGCCCGTCAGGAGCTTAACCGGTTAACCACAGACCGGCTCTGTGTAGGTATTACCGGTTTAAGCCGCAGTGGCAAGTCTACTTTTATTACCAGTTTGATTAATCAGCTAAAGCAGCATGAGTTTGCCAGTCTGGGGGCGTTTTCTGCGGCGGTGTCCGGGCGTTTAATGGCGGTGAAAATTCATCCTCTGGAAGATACAGGGCTGACTGATTTTCCTTATGGGCAGGCGTTGTCTGATCTTTCGGCTACGCCACCACGCTGGCCACAATCAACCACAGATATCAGCGGTTGCTTGTTAGAGCTGAAGCTTAAAAACAGGAAAGGCGTGTTCAGTGTCTTTAAAGGTGAGAGCCGCAGTCTGTTTATAGAGTTGCGTGATTATCCGGGTGAATGGCTGCTGGACCTGCCCTTAATGGATATGAATTACGCTCAGTGGTGCGCACAATGTGCCACGCAGTTTAAAGACGAACCCCGGCGGGGGCTGTTGGGTGATTTGTTTGATGAGTTGCAGGCTATAGACCTGCTGTCGGATTTTGATGCTGAATATTGCCAGCGTCTCCGGTTGCGCTACGTGAGTTTTCTGAAAGCCTGTAAAAATGGTTCGGCCAGTTTGAGCCTGATTCAGCCGGGGCGGTTTTTAATGCCGGGTACCTTTGAAGGCAGTGAACTGTTGGATTTTATCCCGATGCTGGCTTGCGGGTCTTATTCTCAGGATCAATTAAAAGCGGCATCGGATAACAGTTATTTTAAGGTCCTGGAAAGTCGTTTTAAGGCCTATGTGAAGCAGGTGGTTGTGCCGTTTTATAAGCAGTTTTTCCGGCCAATTAATCGCCAGATTGTCTTAGTAGATGTTATCAATGCGTTAAACGGCGGGCCTGCTTATATTAACGATATGCGCCAGGCGTTAGCGAATCTCAGTGACAGCTTTTCCTATGGTCGCCACAGTGCGCTGGCCAATCTGTTTCAGCCTGAGGTAGAGCAGGTTATGTTTGTGGCAACGAAGGTGGATCAGGTAGTGTCTAAAGACCATGAGGCGGTGCGGCAGTTAACCGCATCGCTGGTGCGTCAGGCTTATCAGAATGCGGCTTATGAAGGGGTCGATCCGGTGATCGAAGCGGTGGCTTCGGTGCGCTCTTCCAGAGAAATTATCGATAAAGGAGATGCCGGTATTTCTGGCTTTGATCTAGATGGCAGGCCGGTGGGTTATATCCATCCGGATATTCCTGAAAAAGTGCCTTCAGATGCGGAATATGCCGCTTTTGTTGACTGGAAAATCCCGCTACTTAATCCTCCGCAGGGTATTCATCCTGAGTCTCATGAAGCGATTCCACATATTCGATTAGACAGTATTTTGGAAAGGCTGGTAGGAGATTGCTGTAAATGAGCGAGAAAAAACCTAAACGTCAGGGCCGTACGCTCAACAATGAACAAGAAGCTGAGCCGCAGGCAACAGTTAATGATTTTGCTGCTAATGGGCGGCAGGGCAGATCTTTTGTACCGGATGAGCCAGATCAGTTAAAGGCTGTGCCAGAGGCACTTTGCGGGGAATCGGATGCAGCCGTGGTGGCTGAATTTAAAGGGCCCGAGCTGGGCTTTAAGCCTTTGAAAGGGCTTAAGTGGTTTTTAGGGCTGAGCCTGGTCTATGTGCTGGTTCTGTTTGCCTACACCACTTACGACCTGTTGCTTCAGGCGCTGAATTTTCACTGGGTAGTGGGTGGTTTGTTTATCCTGATTCTAAGCTTTTTGCTGGTGTCGGGGCTTATTACGCTGGCTGCCTGGTTAAGCGATAAAGACCGGTTATCGGGCCTTAAACGTCTTCAGCATCAGGCAGGGCACTTCCGTGAGGTTCAGTCCTATGGTCATGTTAAGGCTTATTTAAAGGACCTTGGCGGTTTTTACGCAGGTAAACCTCAGGCATCGGTTTTTGCCGAAGCGGTTGAGTCCTTGCCCGATTATGCTGATGACAAAGAGGCAATCGCACATCTGGAAACACATTTTGTGAATCAGATGGATCAAGCCGCTTATCAGCAGGTCTCCCGCTTCAGTGTGCAGACCGGGCTTGCAGTGGCGTTAAGCCCCTGGGGTGCAATGGATATGTTGTTAACCCTCTGGCGTAACAGCAAAATGATCGAAGAAGTATCAAAAATTTATGGGGTGCGCCCAGGTTATGCTAATCGGTTAAAAATTTTAATGGCTGTGCTCAATAATATGGCGTTTGCCGCAGTATCCCAGATGGTGGCCGATCACCTGGCCAAAGTCAGTGCATCGGGTTTGATGCCGGGTGCGCTGGATAAGGTGAGCCAGGGTATGGGCTCTGCGCTGATTACAGTACGTATCGGGATTTTAACAATCAACGCCTGCCGACCGGTGCCTTATGCCGAAGGCCAACAACCAAAACTCAAAGACTTTACCGGGCCGGTTACGGATAAATTAATTGAGGTGTTTAGCCTTAATAAAAACGGATAAGGAAGTATTAATGCATAACAAGGATCGTTTAAAGGGCATGTTTATCGGCCTGGCCGTGGGTGATGCACTTGGTGCGCCTGTTGAATTTAAAGCCAGAGGTAGTTTTGAACCGGTGACCGATTACCGGGATGGTGGACCATTTAATCTGCCTGCGGGTTATTGGACCGATGATACGTCAATGGCGTTGTGCTCGGCATACAGTCTGATTGAGCAGCAGGGTTTTGAACCTGAAGACCAGATGCGACGGTTTTTGCGCTGGTTAAGAGAGGGTTATCAGTCCTCTACGGGGCGCTGCTTTGATATAGGTAATCGCACTCTCTCAGCGTTAAAACATTTTGAAAACTCGGGTGAGTTTTTTGCAGGTGTTGAGTCTATGGATGAGGCGGGTAATGGTGCCCTGATGCGGCTGGCTCCCATGGTGATCTGGGCACATGGCTCTGCAGACCTGGGAGCGCTGGCGGCTGAGCATAGCCGCCTTACCCATGCAGATCCGCGTTGCCTGGATGCTAATCGCGTGTTTGCACAGATGCTAAATGTGGCATTAAACGCAACAGATCAGGCGCAGATCTGGACTGATCCGTCTGTGCAAACGCTGTTAGCAACGCTGGATTTTGAAATTTCTCAGGTGGCGGCGGGTTCTTTTCTGGAAAAGACGGTGGCAGATATTTCGTCCAGCGGTTATGTGGTGCATTCACTGGAGGCCGCACTTTGGGCGTTTAGTCACAGCGGCAGCTTTTCAGAAGGGGCATTGATGGCCGCCAATCTGGGAGATGATGCAGATACGGTGGCGGCTATCTACGGACAGCTTGCCGGTGCTTTTTACGGGCTTTCAGGTATCCCTGAAGCATGGATCACGGGTCTGCATCAGCATGAGAAATTACTGGTAGTGGCTGATAAATTATCTGCGTTAAATCCATGAGCCTGATGCCTTTTGTTATTAAAAGCCGCTTTATGTTCTTGGCGGCTTTAAGCTTTAGCGTTGCAACCCGCCTGAAATTGGTCCCAACAACATTTCCCGATTGGTCTGTAAAAGATCGTTTTTCCTGTTCTAAAGTAAGTCAGCAGCCTAAGAACAGGTCATTTCAGGTCGCTTTTTTAGCGAAATTGCCTGCGTTAAGGGCGTAACCAGATATTCGGTTGCCGGGCATCGTGCGATTTGTGCTGTAGTTTAGGGTAGGTAGCCTGCTTCAATAAGCCTTTATCCGAAGGTATCGTGATTTTTTTCTGTTTATTTTAATTAAACAGGATTTTGTCCTGCATGATGCCCCGATAACGCAGGTATATTTCTGGCTCTATCGTCTGATATTAGTAAAATTTGTAAGTCTTAATCCGTTTGTTGAGGCAGTTGATGAGTATTACCCGTATAGAGACCGGCCAGCGTATGAGCCGGATCGTTATTCACAATAATACTGTTTACCTTTGTGGCCAGGTTGCAGCCGATGCAGCTGCCGGTATTGAAGAGCAGACACGCACAACACTGGCGAAGGTTGATGCTTTGCTGGCGCAGGCAGGTAGTGACCGCGAACATATCCTGTCGGCCACTGTCTATATCCGTGATATGAAAGATTTTGCGGCGATGAATGCCGTCTGGGATGCCTGGGTGCCAGAAGGTCACGCACCGGCGCGGGCTTGTGTTGAAGCACGTATGGCACGCCAGGAATTGTTATTTGAAGTGTCAGTCGTTGCTGCGCTGATTGATGCCTGAGCAGAGCCAAAAGTACGATTAAACGTACAGGTTGTAGGGGAAGTTTTTTATGTATTACCGTGATACCTGGGTCGAAGTTGACCTTGACCGCATCGCTGAAAACGTCAGTAACATTAAACGCCATGCCGGGTTTGAAAACCTGTTTGCGGTGGTGAAGGCGAATGCTTATGGTCACGGTGATATTGAAGTGGCACGGGCAGCGTTACAGGCCGGTGCAACTCAGCTATCGGTGGCTTTTCTGGATGAGGCGCTGAAGTTAAGGCGCGAAATAAAAGAGGTACCTGTGCTGGTGATGGGGCCGGTTCGTCCGACAGATATTGCGGTTGCCGCAGAACAAAACATCGATATTACCGCACACGATCTGGCCTGGATTGAAGCGGCCATGGGTTATGAGGGTGTACCGGCTAATGTACATCTGAAAATTGATAGTGGTATGCACCGTATCGGCCTGACGAGTCAGGCTGAGTTCAGCAAGGCATGTGAGTGGCTGGATGCCGAGCAGAATCTGAATCTGGTTGGTTTATTTACACATTTTGCGACCGCAGATGGTTCTGTTGAGCGTTATCAGGGCCAGTTGAATAAGGTGGCGACGATAACCGAAGGCTGTGATCTGAGCCGTTTCCGTTATGTGCATCAGTCCAACAGCGCGGCACTTTTACATCATCCGCAGCAACCGGGCGCAAACGGTGGCCGCCTGGGCATTGCTATGTATGGTTTAGCACCGAGTGATACTTTTGAATTGCCTTGTGAGTTGAAGCAGGCTTTTTCATTACACAGCCGCATTACCCAGATTAAACAGCTAAAAGCCGGTGATACTGTGGGTTATGGCGCGACTTACGAAGCGGATGAAACTATTACCATTGGTGTGATTTCTATCGGTTATGCTGATGGCTGGCTGCGTTATCATCAGAATCGCCCGGTTGAAATTAACGGCAAAGAATATTCTATCGTGGGGCGTGTCTGTATGGATCAAACCATGATCCGTATTGATGACAGGGTAAAAGTGGGTGATCAGGTGAATCTGATTAACGACCGCTTTACTGTCGACGCTGCCGCTAACGATCTGGATACTATCAATTACGAAATTGTATGCGCTATTTCTGACCGTGTACCCCGTGTGTATAAACAAGGCGGCCAGACCGTGTCCGTGCGCAACGATCGTTTCAAATAAGGAATTTTTTAAAGATGGCAATAAGCAACGAAATGTCACCGTCAGAACTGCGCCAGGCGATACGTACCGGTGAATTTACCGCCAATACCTCGGGTGTTGCGCAGGGCTTTGTGCAGTGTAACCTGACAATTTTGCCTGCAGACTGGGCAAACGATTTTTTGCAGTTTTGCCAGCTAAACCAGAAACCTTGTCCGCTGGTGGGTATGTCTGCCCAACCCGGTGATACCGGTATTCTGTCGTTGGGTGAAGATTTGGATATTCGCACGGATGTGCCTAAATACCGCATTTTTAAAGACGGTGTGCTAGCACAGGAAGTAGCAGATATCCGAGATTATTGGCGTGATGACCTGGTTGTTTTTGCGCTGGGTTGCTCGTTCTCTTTTGAAGAAGCGCTGATCGCAGATGGCCTGGATGTACGTAATATCTCTGAAGGCGTGAACGTGCCTATGTATCGCACCAATATTGCCTGTAAACCGGCAGGGCGTTTTAGTGGTAATACGGTCGTCAGCATGCGTCCGATGAAACCGGTAGATGCAATCCGAGCGATCCAGATTTGCAGCCGCTTTCCTTCAGTACATGGTGCGCCTATTCATTTTGGTGATCCGGCGCAAATCGGCATTATGGATATAAATACACCGGATTATGGTGATGCAGTGACAATTAACGAAGGCGAAGTGCCGGTTTTCTGGGCCTGTGGTGTAACACCACAAGTGGCGCTGGAACAGGCAAAGCCGCCGTTCTGTATCACACACAGCCCGGGCCATATGCTGGTGACTGATCTGCCTAACAGCCGTCTGGCCATTTTGTAAGTTTATTCAGAATTTTATGACTGACCGGTTTATTGCTGAATACATAAACCGGGCTGCAGAGGTATTTAACGATGACAATCCGTCTTAACTGCGATCTTGGTGAAAGTTTTGGTGCCTGGACGATGGGCATGGATGCAGCGGTGATGCCGCATATCGATCAGGCCAATATTGCCTGTGGCTTTCATGCCGGTGATCCACTGGTTATGCAAAAAACGCTGGCGCTGGCAAAAGCAAACAACGTCAGTGTAGGTGCACATCCCGGTTATCAGGATCTGGTAGGTTTTGGCCGTCGTTCTGTGGTGCATCAACCGGCTGAGATTGTGGCGCTGATGCATTATCAGATTGCCGCACTGGACGGCATGGCCCGCAGTCAGGGACTGGCACTGAGTTACGTTAAGCCGCATGGTGCGCTTTATAACGACATGATGGCGCTGGATGATGTGCGTGCCGCCGTTATGCAGGCTATCGCAGATTATCACCACCCGCTGGCGCTGATGCTGCAGGCAACCCCGCAGGTTGAACAGCACCGCGCGGAAGCGGATGCGCTGGGCATTAATACCTTGTTTGAAGCCTTTGCTGATCGCTGTTATGCCGATGACGGAAAACTGTTATCACGCAGCAAACCAGGTGCTGTGCATGATCGTGAAAAAATGCTGGCCCAGGTTGAGCAACTTTGCCGCGAAGGCACAGTGACGACGGTGAGTGGCCAGATTTTACCCGTGGCAGCAGATACTCTTTGTGTACACGGTGACAATGAAGCCGGTGTGCGTGCTATCGAAGCGATCCGCGGAGTATTGCAGTCGTGAGGGTAGAAGTTGCCGGTGAAAATGCGCTGATCCTCTACCTGGGTGAGCACGGTGAAGCCGGTGTAGCGAACCGGGTTGAGCAGGCTTCACGCCTTTTAAAGCATGAGCTGGGTAACTGTTTGATTGATCTGGTGCCTTCTTATGCCTCCGTGCTGGTGATCTTTGATATGTTCCGCTGTGATCATCTGAAAGTGCGCGGCGCTATTCGTAAGGTGCTGGCGCAGCTCTCTGATAGTTCAGAGGCGGAAGGGCGGCTGATTACACTGCCGGTTTATTACAGCGCAGAAAGTGGTGCCGACCTGGAAAGCCTGGCCCGTAATGCCGGTTTGTCCGTTGATGAGGTGATCGCAATACACCAGAGTGGCGAATACCGTGTTTATGCCATTGGTTTTGCGCCGGGTTTTGCTTATCTGGGTGATGTAGACGAGCGCATTGCCGCGCCACGTCTGGCAACACCCCGTCAGCGGGTACCCCGCGGTGCGGTAGCGATTGCAGATCGCCAGACGGCGGTTTATCCGGCAGTGTCACCCGGTGGCTGGAACCTGATTGGTCGCTGTCCGCAACGCATGTTTGATCCGGATGCAGAGCCGACTATGCCGGTTGAAGCCGGTGATCGCGTACGTTTCAAAGCGATCAGCCGTGAAGAGTTTTTTGAACTGGGAGGCACACTGGATGACGCTTAATAAGGTGCCTTCTGAAGGCTTTAAAGTTCGACAGCCTGGTTTAATGACACTGATTCAGGACGCAGGACGTTTTGGTCAGCATGGTATTGGCCTGACCTGTGGCGGGCCACTGGACGCTGATGCGTTTAGCTGGGCGAATCGCCTGTGTGATAACAGGGAAAATACAACGGCGCTTGAAGTCAGCTTTGGTGGGCTGGTGCTGGAAGCACAGGTTCAGACCCGCCTTGCCGTCACCGGTGCGGCTTTACCTTTACGCATTAATGGCCAGGAAAAGTCACTCTGGCGTAGTCATGTGGTAAAAGCCGGTGATCTTATTGAACTGGGTTACGCCACAGAAGGCTGCCGGGCGTATCTGGCTGTTGCGGGTGGTTTTCAGATTCAACAGAGCTTTGGCAGTGCCGCAACGGTCACTCGTGAATCGGTGGGTGGTCTGAACGGTGGCAAGTTACTACCAAACGACTTTTTACCTTGTTTGCCTGCCTCTGCCAGTGGTTGTCTGGTGTTAACCGAAAAACACCAGCCGTCTTATGGACAACGGGCCCATATCAGGGTGATTCCGGGTTATCAGAAACAAGCTTTTACAGATTTACAACTGGCCCGGTTTTTCAGTAGTGAGTATCAGACAACCGATCGCAGCGACCGTATGGGTTACCGTCTGAACGGGCCCGAGATTAAACCTTCACTGGACGGCATTTTGTCCGAGGGAATTTGCCACGGTGCTATTCAGGTGCCTGCTGATGGCCAGCCGATTGTGTTGTTGAATGACCGACAGACCATTGGCGGCTATCCGAAGCTGGGCTCGGCTATTTCGCTGGATACCGCGAAACTCAGCCAACTGACCCCCGGTGCGGTGCTGACGTTTGAAGCGATTACCATTGATGATGCCCACAACCTGCACTGGCTGGCAAAACGCCGTACATCGGCGATTGCCCTGCGAGCCTGTTAACTTCTGGAGTACGCACGTGAATATTAAAGAACAGATTGCACCGCAGGCACAACTGCAGGCAGCGACCGGGCTGAGTTTGCAAATTGAAGAGTTGCTGGTATCCCGTAATCTGCGGGGTATGAAAACCGTGCAGGGCATGATGCTGCCTGGTTATTGTCTGCGCGCTGCGCTGATGATGCAGCAATGCACAGGCACTGTTTTAATCGGCACCGGTTTTCCGGTTGCCGGTACTTTCGAAACCGACGGCCCTGTTGGCGCTATTTCGCTGTACCGTGCCCTGGAAGCTTGTGGTGCTACACCGGTGATGGTATGTGGTGATCCGCTGGCCAGTGCGCTGAAAAATGATTACCGCATCCATAAACTGCCAATTGGTGAGAAAACACTGGAAGAGCGTTTGCTGGTGGCTGATGCTGTACTGGAGCAGTACAAACCTCAACTGGTGATTTCTATCGAGCGCCCCGGGCAGGCCGCTGATGCCGGTTATTACAACATGCGTGGTGAGTCTATTACGCCTCATGCGGCGAGCTTTGATGAAATTATGCACGAAGCGGGCTGTCCGTCTATTGCTATTGGCGATGGTGGTAATGAGATCGGCATGGGTAATGTACGTCCGGCTTTACGTAGTTTGGATATCACACCGGCAGTAACCCGTTGCAGTGAACTGGTTGTGGCGGATGTCTCTAACTGGGGTGGTCATGCTCTGGTGGCGCTGGTTGGCTGGCTCTGTGGTGAAGATTTACTGGCAGATTTTGATAACCTGGCAATTCTTGAATACTTGTCTGAGCGGGGGAGTGTTGATGGTGTGACCCGCCTGAATGAGCTCACTGAAGACAGCCTGCCCTCTGCGGATGGCGAGGCTATGTTGCTGGAACTGCGTAAGTTAACTGGATTTGCCTGATGAACGGCCTGATTCCATAAAAGGGATCAGGTCACTGAATTTTATGTTGGGTGGTTTTTTGCAGATTGGTTGTTAAGGAATCTGTATACAGAACTACCAAGTGTCTGGAGTTTGTTATGAGTATTGTTTATTTAAACGGATCCTACATGCCAATGGACGAAGCGAAGATCTCGCCGATGGACCGTGGCTTTTTGTTTGGTGATGGCATCTATGAGGTGATCCCTTCTTACGATGGCAAACTGGTGGGTTTTGCGCCGCATATTGATCGTATGGATCAGGGCATGGCGTTAATCGGCATTAAATTTGGTTATTCCCAGGCTGACTGGCGTGAAGTCTGTGAAGGTCTGATCGAAAAAAATGGCGGTGGTAATCAGGGTATCTACCTGCACGTCAGCCGGGGCACTGACAGCAAACGTTTCCACGCTTATCCGGAAGGTGTTGAGCCGACTGTCTTTGCGTTTGTATTTGAAATCCCGTGCGCACCGGTTGCAGATAAAGCCGCTGCTAAGCCTTACAAAGTCTCTAGCACTGAAGATTTGCGCTGGAAGCGTTGTAACATTAAATCAACGGCTCTGCTGGGTAACGTTATGCATTTCCAGCAAGGTCATGAAAGCGGCAACAACGAGATCCTGTTGTACAACGCAGACGGTGAGCTGACAGAAGGCAGTGCCTGCAATGCTTATATTGTTAAAGACGGTGTGGTTATTACACCGCCTCTGGATCACCAGATTCTGCCGGGAATCACCCGTCTGATGTTGCTGGATATCCTGGCAAAAGATGGCTCTATCAAAGTTGAAGAACGCGCAGTAACTATGGATGAAGTTCGCAATGCGGATGAAATCTGGCTGACCAGCTCCAGCAAAGAAATTGCGCCGGTTGTTGAACTGGATGGCCAGCCTGTTGGCACTGGTCAGATCGGCGATGTTTGGGAAAAAGCTCAGGCACTTTACAGCGCAGGTAAGTACGCGTTTTAAATGCCTAAGGTGGCGGGAAACCTGCGTATGTGGGTTTCCCGCCGCCTTAACCTCCTTGCCTTAGGTAAGACCCGGCGCGGAGCAAACAACGGTAGTGGCGTTGCGCAGATAGATAGTCATTACAGTTAAACCTCCGCGCTTTTGCTCGACCTCGGTTCATGGATGAACCTGCTCCCTCAGGGGTGTAATGCCCCTCTTTTCTCTCCCTGCACGCAAAATTGTCAGAGCGCAGTTCATCACCGTAATTCCTGCCTTATACTTGGACTTATAAGTCTTGTGCATATTGTAATAACAATAGGTGGCAGGCACGAAATAAGTGCATGGATAGAGGGGTTAGCCCCGGGAGTTTGTTATGAGACCCTGCATAAAAACGTTTTTTGATGAAGTCACATCAAGCTTTAGTTATGTAGTTTACGAAGCCGCTGGCAGCCAGTGTGCAATCATTGATTCGGTGCTGGGTTACGATGCAAAATCCGGCCGTACTAATACCCGTTTGGCTGACATTATTATCAAATTTATCAAAGCAGAACGGTTGGAAGTACAGTGGTTACTGGAAACCCATGCACACGCAGATCACCTGTCTGCCGCCGCTTATATTAAAAAACAGACAGGGGGATTATTGGCTATCAGTGAAAAAATCCGACAGGTAAAAACGGCCTTTAAGCCGGTGTTTAATATAGCGGATATGGATGATTGCAAGTTTGATTATTTGTTTAAACCGGATGAGTCATTTTATATAGGTAACCTGGCGGTTTGTGCGCTTGAAGTGCCGGGCCATACACCTGCAGATATCGCTTATGTTGTTGAAGGCCAACAGGTTTTTATCGGGGATACCCTGTTTCAGCCTGATGTAGGCACTGCACGTTGTGACTTTCCCGGCGGTGATGCGGCTCAGTTGTACCAGTCCATACAACGGCTGCTTTCACTACCTGAAGATACCCGCCTGTATATGTGTCATGACTACCCACCTGCAGACCGGGATAAAAAAGACAGTTGTACGGTTGCAGAACAGCGTGCCGGTAATATCCATGTTAAGGAAGGTCTGGATGAGGCAAGTTTTATTAAAATGCGTAACCAGCGTGATGCCCAACTGGAGCTTCCCAACCTGATTATTCCGGCCATACAAATCAATATCAGGGCCGGGCAGTTTCCTCCGGCTGAAAGTAATGGCACCCGTTATATTAAAGTACCGCTGGATATTCTCTAGCTAACGGTTGGTCAGCAGTATTTTTGCTTTTGTTTACTTGTCTTGTGTCAAGTAAATAAGTCCTGGTTTTTGAGGGTTATATTACAATTACCTTATATAACCAGGAGGAAAATAATAATGAAGCAATTAATTGTAGTTTCCGCACTTGCGGCGGTTTTATCTCTGACAAGCGGGCTGGCTGTTGCCGCTGATCAGCAACGTACTCAGGGACAGATGCGCTTGCAGAATCAGGTGCCTGTAACTGTACAGGATCAGGATAGGGTGCAGCAGCAAGAGGTGCTTTATGGCAGTCAGCTGATGACCCCTCAGGAGCGGAATGAGCAGCGTATGAAAATGCGTGCGGCTAAAACACCTGAAGAACGGCAGATGATCCGTAATAAGCATCATAAAAAAATGCAGAAAAGAGCCAAAGCAAAAGGTGTAACGCTGCCTGCTGAGCCACTGCGCAGAGGAGGTGTGATGAAGCAGCGCCAGGGCATGGGTGCTGGCGGAGGGCGTGGACAATAAGTAGTTTTAAGGAGCTGACAGACTGTCGGATTTTAACCCGGCAGCCTGTCAGTTATTGATCGCAAAACCCGTCGGTTAAACCTGTTTATTCCACGATTTTCTGCGCACGAAGGTTTTTAATGGCTTCGTTATCTAATCCGAGTTTTGTCAGCACCTGATCGGTATGCTCACCGAGGGAGGGGGGCGCCGCTTTATACTGAATCGGTGTCTCGGAAAACTTGACCGGGCTGGCGACACCCGGGACTTTTCCCGCTGTCGAATGAGTCAGCTCAATCTGCATTTTCCGGTGAATGACTTGCTCATCAGAAAAAACCTGATCCAGCGTATTGATCGGACCGCAAGGCACACCGTGTTTAGCCAGATTTTCCAGCCACCAGCCACTCTTTTGCTGCTGCATCAGATGGCGCACGATGGGCAGTAAATCCGCACGGTTACTCACCCGTTGGGCATTGGTACTGAATGCAGGATCACTCGCAAGGCTGGACATGTCGGCCAAATCACAGAAGCGGCTGAACTGCCCGTCATTGCCTACAGCCAGAATGATATGACCATCGGCAGTCGGGAACGCTTCATAAGGCACTATATTAGGGTGTGAATTCCCCAAACGGCCTGGCACTTGTCCGCCAACCAGATAATTCATGGCCTGATTAGCGAGGGTGGCTACCTGAACATCTAACAAAGCTAAATCAATGTGCTGGCCGGTGCCCGTTTCGGCGCGGTGCAACAGTGCGGCTTGTATAGCGTTGGTCGCATATAAACCGGTCATCACATCAACCTGGGCAACACCCACTTTCATGGGCTGGCCATCACTTTCGCCGGTCACACTCATCAGGCCACCCATGGCCTGGATCATAAAGTCATAACCGGCGCGGGTGCGGTAAGGGCCATCCTGGCCAAAACCAGTGATAGAGCAATACACCAGTCGGGGGTTAACCGCTTTAAGGCTTTCGTAGTCCAGGCCATATTTTTTCAGCCCGTCGACTTTGTAGTTTTCGATCACCACATCCACCTCTGTTACCAGCTGGCGGATCAGGGCCTGTCCTTCAGGGCAGGTCATATCGATGGCGATTGATTGCTTGCCACGGTTGGCCGCATGGAAGTAGGCTGCATCCGTTGGCTGACCTTCTGAGTCCTTAACAAACGGAGGCCCCCAGCCGCGGGTATCATCACCCGCGCCAGGGCGTTCAACCTTAATGACCTCGGCGCCAAAGTCTGCCAGCATCTGACCGGCCCAGGGGCCAGCCAGAATGCGGCTCAGATCCAGTACGCGGATATGAGACAGGGCAGTTTTCATCAGAAGAAGGCCTGAATGCCAGTTTGTGCGCGGCCCAGGATCAGGGCATGCACATCGTGGGTGCCTTCGTAGGTGTTAACGGCTTCCAGGTTCATTACATGACGAATAACACCAAACTCATCGGAGATGCCATTACCGCCGTGCATGTCGCGAGCCTGACGGGCAATATCCAGAGACTTGCCGCAGTTGTTACGCTTCATCAGAGAGATCAGTTCAACCGGGCAGCGGCCTTCATCCATCAGGCGGCCCATTTGCAGACAGCCTTGCAGACCCAGAGTGATTTCAGTTTGCATGTCGGCCAGTTTTTTCTGGATCAGCTGATTAGCAGCTAACGGGCGCTTGAACTGAATGCGATCCAGTGTGTACTGGCGGGCAGCATGCCAGCAGAATTCAGCTGCACCCAGAGAGCCCCATGCGATACCAAAGCGGGCCTTGTTCAGGCAGCCAAAAGGACCGGCCAGACCCTGTATTTCAGGGAACATGTTTTCTTCAGGTACAAAAACATCTTCCATTACGATTTCACCAGTAACAGAAGCGCGTAGTGAGAACTTGCCTTCAATTTTAGGTGCGCTCAGGCCTTCCATGCCTTTTTCCAGTACAAAACCGCGTACCACGCCATCTAGTTTTGCCCAAACAACAAAAACGTCTGCGACAGGTGAATTAGTGATCCACATTTTAGCGCCTTTCAGCACGTAACCGCCGTCCACTTTTGTGGCGCGGGTTTTCATGTTGTTTGGATCAGAGCCAACATCAGGTTCTGTCAGACCAAAGCAGCCAATCCATTCGCCGGAAGCCAGTTTAGGCAGGTACTTCATACGCTGTTCTTCAGTACCGTAAGCGTAGATAGGGTGCATAACCAGTGAGGACTGAACACTCATCGCTGAGCGGTAACCGCTATCGACACGTTCTACTTCACGTGCAACTAAACCATAACAAACATAGTTAACGGCAGAGCCGCCGTATTGTTCAGGCAGGGTTGAACCCAGCAGGCCCAGTTCACCCAGCTCTTTCATGATTTCAGTGTGAAATACTTCATGACGGTTTGCTTCAAGCACGCGTGGTAAAAGCTGGCCCTGGCAATATTCGCGGGCGGCATCACGGACCATACGCTCTTCTTCGGTTAGCTGGCTTTCCAGTAAAAATGGATCTTCCCAGTTAAACGCGGGTTTGTTTGATTGACTCATCGTTCGTGCCTCATTGTTGTTCTTTCTGTCTGTGTGACTGGCTGGCAGTCACACAACTTAAATCGGAATTAAAATTGTTGATATGTCTGGTAAAATTTAAGCAAACATCTCTTCAGCGGTATCACGTAATACGTGGATCAGCTGATCAATTTGTTCAGGTTCTATGGTTAGTGGTGGTGAAAACGCAACGGTATTAGCCATCGTCCGTACCATCACTCCCCGGCTGTAACAGGCTTTCTGGAAAGCAAGTCCGATAGGGCCATTGGCGGCTACTGATGCATCAAACTGGATAGCACCAATCAGGCCATAGTTGCGGATATCAACAATTTTTGGCAGGTCCCGCAGGCTGTGCAGGGCATTTTCCCAGTGCTCTGCAATCGGGCCGGAGGCGCGATTCAGTAGCTGTTGTTCGTCATAGATATCCATCACCGCAAGGCCAGCCGCGCAGGCAACCGGGTGGGCGGAATAGGTATAACCATGATAAAACTCAATCGCGCCTTCAGGTGAGCTGTTAACAATCTGATCGTGAATAGCTTCACTGACAAAAACAGCACCCAGAGGTACAACACCATTGGTAATGCCTTTGGCTGACGTGATCATATCGGGAATCACGTCAAACTCGATAGCCGCAAACGGTGAGCCCAGCCGACCCCAGCCGGTAATGACTTCATCAAAAATCAGCAGAATATCGTGTTGGGTACAGATGTCTCTCAGGCGTTGCAAATAACCTTTAGGTGGCATAATGACACCACCAGCACCGCTAATCGGCTCTACAATGACAGCAGCGATGGTATCGGCACCGTGGAAGTTAATCAGATTTTCCAGCGCATCGGCTTTATCCAGATTGCCCTCAGGCAGGCCACGGGAGAAAGCGCTGTTTTCAAGATCCAGGGTGTGAGGCAGGTGATCCACTGGCAATAATGGGCCAAAGCCGGTGCGGTTAGGTGTCAGGCCACCCACCGAAATGCCACCAAAGTTAACACCGTGATAAGCCATTTCCCGGCCGATCAGTTTAAATTTGCTGCTCTTGCCGCGGGATTTCTGATATTGCAGTGCAATTTTCAGGGCAGATTCAACCGCTTCAGAGCCGGAGTTTGTAAAAAATACTTTGTTAAGCGGGTCTGGTGTGTACTGAACCAGGCGCTCGGCAAAGGCGAAGGCGGGTTCGTGACCAAAGCTAAAAGGTGATGCAAAATCCAGCGTGCGCAACTGTTGACTGACGGCATCGGCAATTTTACTGTGCCCGTGTCCGGCATTAACACACCAGAGGCCAGCGGTCGCATCAAGGATAGGTTCATCCTTGTCTGTATAGTAAAAAAGACCTTCAGCACGGGAAACAATGCGGGGGTCCGTTTTGAAATCCCGGTTTGCCGTGAAGGGCATCCAGAACGCATCCATATTGATGCTGTTAGTCATGTTAAAACCTCGTTCCAAACAGGTGTATAGGTGAATACCCCGCGCCTTTGTGAGCGTCAGGCAATTGTTGCTGGCATGGTCGTATTAAGTGCCAATTTGTATAACTAACTCTTAACGCTTACGTTTTCTTTTCGCAAACTACTAAGCGTCAGGTTAACCCCCCATCATCTTTTCACTGCGCCTGCGCAGCCATTCCAGAACTGAGAGCAGTGCAAGTGAGAAGAGGGTCAGAAGTGTGGCTACGGCGGTAATAGCCGGTGTGATATTTTCCCGGATACCATCAAACATCTGGCGTGGCAGGGTGCGTTGCTCGGGGCCTGCGGTAAACAGGGCAACTACAACTTCATCAAAAGAAGTCGCAAAGCAAAACAAAGCACCGGAAATTACACCGGGCAAAATTAGTGGCAGAACAATCTTAAAAAACACCTGTGAGGGATGTGCGCCAAGGCTGGCACCGGCCCGCATCAGGTTTGTATCAAAGCCCTTCAGGGTGGCGGTCACTGTAATAATGACAAAAGGCGCACCCAGAGCCGTATGAGCCAGTATCAGACCGGTATAAGTGGCGTTAAGGCCCACACGTGCAAAGAAAAAATATAAGCCTAATGCCGAGATGATCAGTGGCACAACCATGGGTGAAATCATCACCGCCATGACAATCGATTTGCCCCGGAAGTCACTCAATGTCATCCCCATCGCTGCCAGTGTGCCCAGTACGGTTGCCAGCAACGTTGAGCAAATGCCCACGATCATGCTGTTTTTAATTGCCGCGTTCCAGGCCGGTGAGTTAAGCACCTCTTCATACCAGCGCATGGAGTAACCAGGCAGCGGATAGCTCAGAAAGCTGTCTGCGCTGAATGACAGGGGAATAATGACCAAAATCGGTAGCAGTAAGAACAGTAAAATCAGCAGACAAAGTGTCAGGTAGCTGTAATGGCCTGCTTTTTGTGTTTTGGTTGTATAAGGCTGAAATTCGATCATATCAGGCGGCCTTCAGGTCATGTTTGTTGGCAAGGCGGTTGTATACCGCAAACAGCAGTCCGCAGCAGATAAGTAAAACAACACCCAGTGCAGCTGCCATACCCCAGTTGATCACCTGGTTGGTGTAGTAGGCGATAAAGTAGCTGATCATTTGATCCTGTGGTGAGCCTATCAATGCGGGGGTGATGTAATAACCGATTGAAAGGATAAAGCAGAGCAGGCCACCGGCAGCAACACCGGGCAGCGTTTGTGGAATATATACTTTGATAAAGGCCAGCGAAGGTGGCGCACCCAGGCTGATGGCGGCACGCATATAAGCCGGGGATATGGATTTCATCACGCTGTAAAGTGACAGAATCATAAAGGGCAATAATAAGTGAATCAGTGCCAGATAAACCCCAGGGCGGTTGAATAACAGTACTAAGGGTTCATTAATAATATGCAGCGATAGCAGAAGATCATTGATAATGCCGTTCTTTTGCAGCAAGACAACCCAGGCACTGGTACGTACCAGCAGCGAGGTCCAGAAAGGCAGCAGAACGCCGATCATTAACAGATTAGCGACACCGGGCCGTGCGGTGGCCAGCAGATAAGCAAGCGGGTAGCCAATGAGCAGGCATGATAGGGTGACCACCAGAGAAATCCATAAAGTCCGGCCAAATATATTCAGGTAAATGGCCTGATCTTCATGCACCTTCACAACATCGCCTGCACTGTCCTGCTTGAGGTCAACGGAGTTCAGCAGGTAAAGCGGTGTGAATTTTTCGGATGCACTTTTGATTGCCTGCCAGGTTTGCAACTCACCCCAGCGTTTATGGCTCAGCAGCAGCTTATCGCGCTCTTCAGAGGCTGAAGCCAGCGGTGTGCGTTGCAGTTTTCGTGCGGTGCGGGTAATCGTACTGCGCATGCCGGAACGTTCATAATTGATACGTTTAGCGGCAGATGAAAGCGTTTTATCCTTAAAACTGCTTCTTAAATCCTGTGACAGAGCCAGAAAGGCCAGATCATCGGGTAGGGCTGCGCCATCCCACTGCTTTAATACTGCGGTGGTCTGAGGCCAGTTAGTATGAACTTCAGGGTTATCAACACTCCTGAGCAGCATAATGCCAATCGGTGTGATAAAAACACTCATCACAAAAATAAAGAGTGGGCTTATCAGCAGGATTGCCTTTAGCTTTTGTTTACGCTGAGATCGACGCAGCTGACTTTTCAATGAAGAAGAGTCCTCTAATTCAGCGGGTGTTGAAAGTGAAGTCATGGAGGTACCTTGTAAACTGTATGCGGGAGAATCCACCCCGCGAGTGCGGGATGGATTGCTGTTTTTTAGCGAGCTACCCAGGCATTAAAGCGTTCGTTTAATTCATCCTGGTAATCAACCCAGAATGCAGTATCTTCACGCAGTGCGTTTGTCAGGTTATTTGGATGGGTTGGCAAATCCAGTGCGATTTTTGCGGGAATAGATGCGGTTGCATCTTTATGAGCCACGCCGTAAGGAATGTGCGATGGATATTTGCTGGCTACTTTTGCAGAGCTGGCAAAAGAAATAAAGTCAAAGGCTTTAGCTTTGTTGGTGCTGCCTTTGATTACAGCCCAGGAGTCTACAGAGTAAAGCTGACCATCCCAGACGACCTGAAAGTTTTTGCCTTCTTTATTAGCGTTGGTGATACGACCGTTATAAGCAGAGGTCATCACGACGTCACCGGATGCTAACCACTCAGGAGGTTGAGCACCGGCTTCCCACCACTGAACATGTGGCTTAAGTTCAGATAGTTTGGCAAAAGCACGATTTACACCGGCCTCAGTTTCAAGCAAGGCATAAACATCCTTAGGGGCTACACCATCAGCTAGCAGTGCAAACTCCAGGTTACCTTTTGCGCCTTTACGCAGGCCACGTTTGCCCGGGAACTTAGTTACATTCCAGAAATCAGGCCAGTTCTGAGGGCCGGTTTTCAGGCTGTCTTTATCGTAAGCAATAACATTAGACCAGACGATATGACCAATACCACATTCGCTGACAGCAGAAGGCAGGAACTGAGATTTATCACCTACGGCTTTCCAGTCCATTTGTTCAAACAAACCACTTTCACAGCCACGCAGCAAGTCAGGGTCTTCAACCTGCAGAACATCCCAGGTCACACTGTTACTTTCAACCATGGCTTTAACTTTAGCTAAGCCGCCGTTATAGCTATCTTCAACGACCTTGTTGCCGGACTTTTCAGCATAAGGTTTAAAGAAAACTTCACGCTGTGCATCCTGAGAAGCGCCCCCGAAGGCAACAACAGTCAGAGGTTGTGCGCTCAGGCTCTGAGACGCCAGCAAACCACCGGCTATCGCTGTAAAGACCGCTTTTCGTAATAACTTCATACCATTACTCCTTGTGACTTTTTAGAGTCGTCTTGTTGTTATTGTGTGCGAAGCGCACGGCAATCACTTGCGTTAAAACCAACTGAAATACGCTGACCGCTGTTCAGCTGGCTGTGTAAAGAACTGCTGGGAACTTTAACCATCAGGGACTGATCACCACCGGCATCAAGGCTTAATCGCATATGATCGCCGTGGTAAATACATTCGATAACTGTGGAGCTAATATGGTTACAGTGATCGGATTGATGATCTTCAATAAAATGGGCCTGTTCCGGGCGCAGGGAAATGCAGGTTTGATCGTTTAACGAAAGCCCCGCATGGTTAGTGGCCCGAATGAGCTGGCCGTTTTCAAGCTTGACTTCACAATGCTCACCCTGGACGGACATCACTTCACCGCGGAACATATTAGTTTCACCGATAAAGTTAGCGACAAACTCGTTTTGTGGTTCTTCATAAAGCGTCGCCGGATCGTCTATCTGCTGGATAATGCCGTCATTAAAGACCGCGATTCTGTCAGACATGGTCAGGGCCTCGCTCTGATCATGGGTGACAAACACCATAGTAACGCCCAGGTTTTCATGGATATGCTTAAGCTCAAGCTGCATGCTTTCACGCAGCTTTTTATCCAGTGCGCCTAGCGGTTCATCCAGTAATACTAACTGGGGCTCAAATACCATCGACCGGGCCACGGCAACACGCTGCTGCTGTCCACCGGACATTTGAGCGGGGCGGCGACTACCCAGGTGGCCGAGCTGCACCATATCCAGCGCTCGTTTTACCTTGCTGGCAACTTCATGCTTAGGCACTTTGCGAATTAGTAAAGGAAAAGCGACGTTTTCTTCAACGGTCATGTGGGGGAAAAGTGCGTAATTCTGGAAGATAACCCCAATGTCCCGTTTATGGGGTGGGATATGGTTAAGCTCCTTGTCATCCAGAAAGATGGAGCCGCTGGAAGGGGATTCAAATCCGGCGAGCATCATCAGGCAGGTACTTTTGCCTGAGCCCGATGGCCCCAGCAGTGTAAGAAACTCACCACGTTTAACGTCCAGATTGAGATTCTTTACAACGTAGGCTTCACCGTCATAGGTCTTTTTAATGTTCTGAAATCTGACGATTGAGTCGGATTGTCCACTCATAACGGCTTCCTGTTAGCTTTTTTATTGTTATGCGCGGGTCAATCATAATGCGCACCTTATTAAGTGTTCGGTATATCTAACAGTCTTTTTGTTTTCGCGTAAAGCAGAAATGATAAGAAAATCGCTACTACTTTGGTCGATTATTTCGGGGGCTTTTCTTTAAGAAGGGTGTCTTGCCTCAGGGAACTTACTTATTTTTTCTAAAAAATAACTAAGATTTCGAGGCGTTTTAAGAATGTTTAGCCGTTCAGGATTTGTTTTTTTATCCGTACTTTTATTTTGGCTAATACTTTAACCTTGAGTGTAAAATATAATGAACGAGTTGAAATGTGCATTGTTGCACTGTTATCGGGCAGGCTGTTTGATATACTCGATACTTAACATCTGAACGATTTGGGCAGCGACTTACCTGTTAATGATCTCTTCTTGTATCAATACCGGCCAGGTTAGTCAGGTGTTCATTGCATTACTTTTCATCAACGTGACAAACAGGTATTTGATGTGGATGTGGGTGAGCGTTTAAAAAAGATCAGAAAACTCAAGGGCATCTCGCAGCGTGAACTCGCCAAGCGTGCGGGAGTGACTAACAGTACAATCTCAATGATTGAAAAAAACAGTGTCAGCCCGTCCGTTGGCTCGCTGAAAAAAATACTGGCCTGTCTCCCTATCTCGATTGGTGATTTTTTTACGGTTGATCTGAATGAGATAGAACCCGTAAAAGTGGTTTTTCGTGCTGATGAGCAGCCTGATATTGGTACGGGTAATGTACGTCTGCTTTTGGTGGGTGCACCAATAAAGGGCAGAACCACTGATATTCTTCGTGAGTTTTACCCGCCGGGTGCGGATACGGGGGAAGAGATGCTACAGCATGACGGCGAGGAAGGTGGTGTGGTGCTAAAAGGGGAGATTGAACTGACAGTCGGTTTTGATGTGTACCATCTGAAAGCAGGTGATGGCTTTTACTTTAACAGTAGCCACCCGCACCGTTTCAGAAACATCACCGATGAGGATAGTGAGATTATCAGCTCGAATCCAGTGCATTGAGCCAGCCGTTGATGTGCTTTCTTTTATATAAGCAAAAGTGAGTCCATCTAAATCATCATATAAGCCCGGAATATTCGGGTTTATAAACGGAATATTAAGTGATCTTACTGACTGTAATGATCCGGAAACAGGAGTGGTAGTACGTGACAATACAATTAAAAGATCAGGGCCTGCTAAAAACTCAGGCTTATATTAACGGTCAGTGGGTTGACAGTGATAAGGGTGAAACGTTCGCTGTGATTAATCCGGCAACGGGTGAGCACCTGGTTGATGTTACCAGTGTAGGTGCTGAAGAAACCAGCCGTGCAATTGCGGCTGCCGAAGAGGCGATGCAGAGCTGGAAAGCCCTGTCCGCCAAAGCGCGTTCGGCGCTGCTCGAAACCTGGCATGATCTGATGATTGAGCACCAGGAAGACCTTGCTGTGATTATGACTGCGGAGCAGGGCAAGCCATTGTTCGAGTCCCGGGGTGAAGTACTTTATGGCGCGTCTTTTGTTAAGTGGTTTGCTGAAGAAGGTAAACGTGTATACGGCGATGTACTGCCAAGCCCGCAGGCTGACCGCCGTAATATCGTCATCAAGCAGCCTATCGGTGTGGTCGCTGCGATTACACCCTGGAATTTCCCTAATGCCATGATCACCCGCAAAGTGGCTCCCGCACTGGCAGTAGGCTGTGCCGTTGTGCTGAAGCCTGCGGCTGAAACGCCTTTGTCTGCGTTAGCGCTGGTGGAACTGGCTGAACGTGCTGGCATTCCGGCAGGTTTGTTTAGTGTCTTACCGGGTATGGATGCGGCGGCGATTGGCACTGAAATGACTTCTAATCCGGTTGTTAAAAAAGTGACCTTCACCGGCTCTACTCGGGTTGGCAAGCTGCTGATGAAACAGTGTGCGGATACCGTTAAGCGAACGTCTATGGAGCTGGGCGGTAACGCTCCGGTGATTGTGTTTGACGATGCCGATCTCGACAGTGCCGTGAAAGGTGCGCTGGTGTCTAAATACCGTAACTCTGGCCAGACTTGTATTTGTGCGAACCGAATTTTGGTTCAGGCAGGTATTTATGATGCTTTTGTTGAGAAATTTTCCGCTGAAGTTAAAGGCTTCCGTGTTGGTAACGGTATGGATGCAGAGACGACTCATGGCCCGGTGATCACTGAAAAAGCGGTTGCGGATATTCATGAAAAAGTCACCAGTGCTATTGCTGAAGGTGCAACGGTTGTAACCGGTGGGCAGCCACGCGAAGGCAGCCAGTTCTATGAGCCAACCGTATTAACTAACGTAACTGATCAGATGCGCGTGTTCCGCGAAGAAATCTTTGGCCCTGTTGCACCTGTCTTTAAGTTTGAAACTGAAGAAGAAGCAATTGCCATGGCCAACGATACAGAATATGGCCTGGCGGCTTATGCGTATACCAATGATATTGGTCGTATCTGGCGGGTATCTGAAGGTATTGATTACGGCATGGTCGGCATTAATGAAACGATTATTGGCTCTGAAATAATCCCCTTTGGCGGGGTTAAAGAGTCAGGTCAGGGTCGTGAAGGCTCTCATTACGGTCTGGATGATTACCTGGAAATCAAATACATCTGCATGGGTGGTCTTTAACCACCAATTGGCTGCCCCTTGCGGGCAGCCTGTCTCCCTTCTTTATACCTGCGCACCATTCTGTCGCTTCATTTCTGTTAATTGTTACTCAGTCTCAGCGATCGCTTCTTTTAAACAGTCCATAAACGTACTGATCACCAGATCATTTTCTGGATAAGGTTTGGTCAGTGCCGAAAACGTATTGCTATAATTAAAGCGCGACTGAAGCAACGGTTGCATTTCAGCCTGCCAGCCCCAGTTTCTGACCAGGTGCTGCGGCAAAAAGCCCAGATAATGACCTGAAAGTACCAGCGCCGCACGGGCTTCCTGATGATGCGCGGACGTTTGAGTATTCCAGCTGGACACAACCGGGTCCAGTTCACGACCAGGCACCAGACGCGGGGACTCAACAAATTTGTAGTCCCGTAATTCGGACTCACTGACCGGCTGGCTGCGATTGAACAGCGGGTGCCCGCGTCCACAATATAACGACATTTGTTCATCGAACAATTTCATAACTTGAAGATCAGGCACGGGGTTGTGCACTACAGTAACGCCAATCTGCACCCGACCGTTCAGCACTGCTGGCACAACATCATCGGAGGCCATAGTAGAGATACGTACTTTTACATCCGGCGCTTTGACGGTGTAGCGTTTGAGGGCCTCCACAATACAAGAGCGTTGCACACCCAGGGTATGTTCAGCAAAACCCAGGTGCAGATGGCCAAGAATACGTTCATGGGAGAGATTTAAGCGATTACGGAACTGATCAACGGCGGCCAGTAGCTCCTGCGTTGCTTCATAAACCAGTTTGCCGTGATCGGTCAGAGCAAAACCACCGCGTCCCCGGCGACAAAGCCGCATATCCAGGCGCTTTTCCAGATCAGCGATGTAGTTTGAAATAGTAGAATTAGCGAGGTTTAGCTCGATTTCAGCAGGGGTGAAGCCACCGGATTCAGCAACGGTTTTAAAAACCCGCAGCAACCGTAAGTCGACATCAGCCAGTTGGCCGGAGAGTGAAGATTTACGCTTTCCCATAACAGCTCCGGGTATTTATATTGGTTAATGCAATGATTTTGTTAGGTTCAGCATTATATTATCCAATATTTAACCGGTCTGTAAATGGCGGGAAGGTAGGGATAAACCTGATGTTAACTATATTGGTCTGCCAGAAGGTCAATAGCGGCACGTGCTGTTTTATTCAGCTGGTCGCCATCGGCCTGAGCATAAGCAACAATCTGCTGTTTCATGCTGCGGGCCCAGAAGCGTTTCAGGTGATTGGCAATAATTAAAACGGCTTCAGATTCACTGTCGTGATGACGGTTGTTATCGGCAATTTGGTTTGCCATGTGGATTAGCTGTTGTAGCTGGGCGCTCATAATGACTTGTCTCTGTAAAATGCCTTTAAGGTGTGTATCTGACGTGACGCCTGGGCCGGGCAAAGCCAATCAACTGCAGGTTTGCCGCCCTTGCTTGCTCTAAAGCGAGGGCCGTTGGCGCTGACACGGCCACTAAAGCCGGGATGCCAACGGCTGTAGTTTTCTGGATTATTTCATAACTGGCGCGACTGGATATAAGCACAAAGCCAGTTTTTAGGTTAGTGTCTGTTTTATGGAGAGCGCCAATGAGTTTGTCTAAGGCGTTATGACGTCCTACATCTTCACGCACTAACAAAATCTGGCCTTTTAAATCACACCAGGCAGCCCCGTGCGCGGCACCCGTTTGTGCCTGCAGGGGCTGGTGCTGGTCGAGTTGTGAAACCGCCCGTTGCACCGCAGCATGACTAACCTGCGCGGTTTGTGGTGGTAGCGGTTTACTGGTGCGAATTACCTGTCCCAGGGATTCTGCACCACAAAGTCCGCAACCGGTACGGCCTGTCAGATTCCGGCGTTGCTGTTTCAGCGCAGCAAGGCGTCGGGTGGCAATCGTTAGTTCAAGCTCAATGCCGTTATCATGCTGGCGTGGCTCAATGGCATATAGCTCACCCGGATGTTCGATAATGCCTTCCGTCAGGCTAAAACCCAGCGCAAAGTCTTGCAGATCACCGGGGCTGGACATCATAACCACATGGGAAATGCCGTTATAAACCAGCGCTACCGGTACTTCTTCTGCGAGCCAGTCCTGTGCAGAATCGACATCCCCCTGTTGCCAGCGATTAACGGTGATTTCTCGCCGGGTGGCAAAGGCCGGTTTTTCGGATTGATCCACCTGGCCTTTAATCGCTGGCAGGGTGCTCATGGCTGACCTGCCTGCTCAGATTGTCCGCGCCGTCCCTGACGCAGAAAGCGCTGTTGTTTCTGATTATGCTTTTCAAAATCCTGCTGCCATTGAGAAGGCTGTGAGACTTTTTCAACCTGCACGGCGGTCACTTTATATTCCGGGCAGTTTGTTGCCCAGTCTGAGTTATCCGTGGTAATTACATTAGCGCCGCTGCCAGGGTGATGGAAGGTGGTATAAACCACCCCCGGCTGCATACGCTCACTGATAACCGCTCGCAGAACGGTTTGTCCGGCACGGCTGCTGATGCCTAGCCAGTCATCAGAATTGATACCACGTTCTTCTGCATCATGAGGATGAATTTCCAGCACATCTTCATCATGCCAGGCCTGGTTTTCAGTACGTCTGGTTTGTGCGCCTACATTGTATTGCGACAAAATGCGCCCTGTGGTCAGCAACAGCGGGAAACGGCGGCTGGCGCGTTCCTCAGTGGCCACATATTCGGTAATGGCAAGGTTGCCTTTACCAATCGGGAAGTCATTCACATGCATAATCGGTGTGCCATCAGGGTTTGCCTCGTTACAAGGCCACTGAATACTGCCCATCGTCTCTAGCTTGTCATAGTTAACACCGGTAAAGCTGGGTGTGAGGCTGGCAATTTCATCCATGATTTCAGAAGGGTGGTTATACTGCATTTCATAGCCCAGAGCGTTAGACAGTGCCACTGTCACTTCCCAGTCTTCTTTACCAGCCAGAGGAGGCATGACTTTTCGGACCCGATTGATACGGCGCTCAGCATTGGTGAACGTGCCATTTTTTTCTAAAAAGGTTGAACCCGGTAATAACACATGGGCAAATTTAGCGGTTTCATTCAGGAAAATATCCTGTACCACTAAACATTCCAGTGACTTAAGTGCTGCCTCTACGTGCAGGGTGTTTGGGTCGGATTGGGCAATATCCTCACCTTGCACGTACATACCCTTAAAACTGCCAGCAAGGGCGGCATCAAACATATTAGGAATACGCAGACCTGGCTCTTCATCCAGTGTCACGCCCCACGCCTGTTCAAAGCGGCCCCGTGCCTCGTCGTCAGCCACATGCTGATAACCGGGTAACTCATGCGGGAAGGAGCCCATATCACAGGAACCCTGCACGTTATTCTGACCGCGCAGCGGATTCACGCCCACGCCATCACGTCCCAGATTACCGGTTGCCAGGGCAAGGTTCGCAATGCCCATCACCATGGTTGAGCCTTGACTATGTTCTGTCACACCTAAGCCGTAGAAGATAGCGCCATTTCCTGCTTCTGCATACACCCGTGCAGCGCGCCTGATATCAGCCGCAGCAACACCGGTGATGTCTGCCATCACTTCCGGTGAGTTTTGGGGTTGAAGAATAAAGGCCTGCCATTTTTTAAAGGCCTTTTCTTCACAGCGATCATCAATAAAGGCCTGATCCTGTAAGCCTTCTTCCATAATGGTGTGGGCCAGTGCATTCACCAGCGCAACATTAGTGCCGGGGCGTAATGGCAGGTGAATGGCATCTTTCAGGTGGGGGGTTTTTAGCAGATCAATTTTACGCGGATCGGCGACAATCAGCTTGGCACCTTCACGCAGACGGCGGCGCATCATCGAGCCGAACACCGGGTGGGCATCGGTTGGGTTTGCGCCGATCACCAGCATACAGTCAGCTTCTTTGACGGAGTCAAAGGTTTGTGTACCGGCAGATTCACCCAGGGTTGTTTTTAAACCATAACCGGTAGGGCTATGGCAAACACGGGCGCAGGTATCGGTATTGTTATTGCCAAAACCGGCACGAATGAGTTTCTGAACCAGATAGGTTTCTTCGTTTGTGCAGCGTGATGAGGTAATACCGCCAATACTTTCACGGCCATATTTCGCCTGCACTGCTTGTAAACGGGAGGCCGCAAAACTAATCGCCTCATCCCAGCTGGCCTCGCGCCAGGGTAAATCAATAGATTCACGTATCATCGGGGCGCTGATGCGGTCTTTATGGGTGGCATAACCAAAAGCAAACCGGCCTTTAACACAGGAATGCCCCTGATTCGCCTCACCACCTTTATAAGGCACCATGCGAATGACCTGATCACCTTTCATTTCTGCTTTAAAGGAACAGCCAACACCACAATAAGCACAGGTTGTGACGATGCTGTGCTCCGGCTGACCTTGCTCAATCACGTTGTTTTCGATCAGTGTTGAGGTCGGGCAGGCCTGTACACAAGCACCACAGGAAACGCAGTCTGAAGCCAGAAAGCCTTCATTCTGTCCGGCTGAAATTTTGGATTCAAATCCCCGGCCATCAACGGTGAGCGCAAAGGTACCCTGAACTTCATCGCAGGCACGTACGCAGCGGGAGCAGGCAATACATTTGCTGGGGTCAAAAGTGAAGTAAGGGTTGGAGGTGTCTTTTTTTGCATCCAGATGGTTATCGCCATCAAAGCCGTAACGGACTTCACGCAGGCCTACTGCACCGGCCATATCCTGTAGTTCACAGTCACCATTAGCGGGGCAGGTCAGGCAGTCGAGTGGGTGATCGGAGATATATAACTCCATCACATTGCGGCGTAACTTGCCTAACTTTTCATTCTGGGTGGTAACTTTCATGCCTTCTTCAGCCGGTGTGGTACAGGAGGCCGGATAACCCCGGCGGCCTTCAACCTGAACAGCGCACAAACGACAGGAACCAAAGCTCTCTAAGTTGTCACTGGCGCAGAGCTTGGGAATATTAATATCACTCAGAGCCGCAGCCCTTAAAATCGAAGTGCCTTCAGGTACGCTGATCAACTGGCCATCTATTTCCAGTGTTACCAGAGTATCGGATAAAACAGCGGGGGTGCCGTAGTCTTTATCTGCATTTACGGCGCTGGTGTGTAGCTGTTTGGGATCAAAATGCTGCAACATATTATTTGCCCTCCCTTTTGAGTGTTTCAGGAGGCAGCGATGCAGGGT
This sequence comes from Pontibacterium sp., assembly GCA_049599735.1. GTDB lineage: Bacteria > Pseudomonadota > Gammaproteobacteria > Pseudomonadales > Balneatricaceae > Pontibacterium. The sequence continues at coordinate 28,636 of JBMYOX010000021.1, forward strand.
TATGACTGCCAGCGGTAAGGTCTTGAGGAAAGTACTTAAAGGCGCTTTGTACCGGAAAAGGTGTCATGCCGCCCATGGCACATAAAGAACCATCAATCATGGTTTCACAAAGGTCATCCAGCAATTCCATATTCTGTGTGACATTGATACCGGCACGGATTTTATCGATGACTTCTACGCCTCGGGTTGAGCCGATACGACAAGGTGTGCATTTGCCACAGGATTCGGCTACGCAGAATTCCATAGAGAAACGTGCTTGTTCGGCCATATCCACGGTATCGTCAAATACCACCACACCGCCATGACCGAGTACCGCACCAATCGCCGCAAAAGCTTCGTAGTCTAAAGGTGTGTGCCACTGGCTTTCAGGCATATAAGCACCTAAAGGCCCACCGACCTGAATGGCTTTCATCGCTCGCCCGGAGGCTGTGCCACCACCAAAGTCCGTGACTAAGGTTTGCAGGGTTGGGCCAAAGGCCAGTTCTACTAACCCCCCTTGTTTAATATTACCCGCCAGCTGAAAGGGAAGGGTGCCACGGGATCTGCCCATGCCATAATCGGCGTAGGTTTGTGCGCCTTCTGCCATAATAAAAGGCACCGCCGCCAGGGATAAGACATTGTTAACAATTGTGGGCTGGCCGAATAAGCCCTTTATGGCGGGTAGCGGAGGTTTGGCGCGTACCATGCCACGCTTGCCTTCCAGGCTTTCCAGTAGTGATGTCTCTTCACCGCAAATATAAGCCGCAGCGCCTAAACGCACGTCAAGGTGGAAATGGTTGTCGCTGCCCCGAATGTTATCGCCTAAGTAGCCGGCACCGTAAGCGTTTTGAATCGCCTCGTTCATAATCTGATGGGCAACGGGGTATTCGGAGCGCAGGTAGATATAACCCTGAGTTGCACCCACCGCCAGACCGGCAATGATCATGCCTTCAATCAACATTAAGGGGTCGGCTTCCATCACCATGCGATCTGCAAACGTACCGGAATCCCCTTCATCGGCATTACAAACGATGTATTTTTGTTCAGCTTCGCAGTCCAGTACGGTTTGCCATTTAATACCGGTCGGAAAAGCGGCACCACCACGGCCCCGCAAACCAGAGGTTTTAACTTCATCAACAATGGCTTGAGGGGTCAGTGTCAGCGCCGTTTTTAATCCTTTGAACCCTTCATGACGGATGTAATCGTCAATCGATACCGGATCAGTAATACCCGCCCGGGCAAAGGTGAGGCGTTGTTGTTTCTGTAAATAAGGAATTGCCTCTGTCTGACCAAGGCAAAGCGGGTGAGTACTATCACCTTCTAATAAACCGGCATCCAGCAGGCTGCTGATGTCATGGGCTTCAACCGGGCCGTAAGCGATACGCCCGTTGCTGGTTTCCACTTCGACCATAGGTTCCAGCCAGAACAAGCCGCGCGAGCCATTGCGCACAATCTCGATGGACAGGTTGCGGGCTTGTGTTTCAGTGATGAGTGTTTTAACCACGTTTTCACCATCCAGAGATAAGGTGGTTGTATCCCTTGGAATAAACACTTTAACAGTCATTACTTAACCTCCAGCACGGCTGTGGTTAACTCATCAACCAACCGGTCAAATTTGGCCGCAGTCACACGGCCAATAATGTCATCGTTGATGCGAACAGAAGGGCCGCAAGCACAATTACCCAGACAGTACACGGGCTCAAGGCTGAATTCGTTATCACTTGTGGTCGCGTGATAATCAATACCCAGTTTTTCTTTAACGTGAACTTCAAGCTCACGGCTGCCGCGTGCCTGGCAAGCTTCGGCCCGGCAAATTTGCAGCGTATGGCTACCGGGTGCAGTCATCCGAAAATGATGGTAAAAGCTAATTACACCATGAACTTCAGCCCGGGTTTGGTTCAGGCTTGCAGCGATTATGGGTACCGCCTCGGTGGGTATAAAGCCCTGGGAGTTCTGAATGCCGTGTAATATGGGGAGCAAGGCACCGGGTTTGTCTTTTAGCGAAGCAATCACATGCTCCACCGCTTGCTGATCCCATTGTGAAATGGCATTCATGTTTTATCACCTGCCAGGACTGTTAGAGTCCGATGTGGCCCGATAGAAATATTTAAATAGGTACAATAGTTCATATATAGGGCGAAATATGCTGTTATATATAGACGCAAGATAGCACCAGAACCTTTTATGCAAAATATGAATTTTTATGCCTATTAAGAAAATACAGGTTGTGCCCGGTTGGTCCTTTCGTGATGACAGTGGAAATCAGCTTGATCCGAAGTTATTTAAGTTGCTTCATGCGCTGGACGAACGGGGCAAGCTGACCGCTGCAGCGAAAGATGCGGGTATTTCATACCGACATGGCTGGAACCTCTTAAATAAATGGGCGGCTTTTTTTGGTTCGCCGCTGGTGGAATTGCAAAAAGGCCGTGGTGCCTGGTTAACCCCCTTAGGAGAGAAGTTACTCTGGGCTGAAAAACGGGTTATCGCACGCCTGGAACCCCAGATTGAGAATTTGGCATCTGAGTTAAATATTGAGATTGAGCGCACATTGGAAGGTATTAAACCAACGCTGCGCCTGCATGCCAGTCATGGTTATGCGGTTGCCTTATTGCCACGTTTTGCAGATCAGATTCAGCTCGATTTGCAGTATAAAAGTGCGGAAGATGCACTGGCGGCATTAAATCGCGGGGCGTGTGATCTGGCCGGTTTTCATGTGCCGGTTGATATGATGAGTGAGTCATTAATCGCAACTTACAGCCACCAGTTAAAACCTCGCGGCCATAAAATTATCCGTTTTATCAGCCGTACCCAGGGTTTGATGGTCAAGGCGGGTAATCCTAAAGCGGTGCATACCGTTGCGGATCTATCCCGTGAGGATGTGCGTTTTATTAACCGCCAGAAAAATTCCGGCACCCGGGCATTGCTGGATGAGTTGTTAAGGCGGGAAGCCGTTAATGCGGCGCACATCACAGGTTTTGTTGATGAAGAATTTACTCATTCAGCCGTGGCCGCTTTTGTGGCAGCGGGTATGGCCGATGTGGGGTTTGGTGTTGAAGCGTCTGCGCATCAGTTTGGCCTGGAATTTATTCCGGTAACCACTGAGCTCTATTTGTTGTTATGCCATCAGCGCGCCTTAGGGCAGGAAGCGATTCAGCGATTTTTAGAAAGTATTAGAAGTGACAAATTTCAGCAAGCGGTGAGGGCATTGCCTGGTTACGAGCCGGTAGAGTGCGGAAAGGTGGTGGCAATAGAATCGTTATTGCCCTGGTATCGGAAATCACCCTAACGATGAGCCACCTGGCCAAGCTGTAATAAAGCCGCGATAAATGCGGCTTTATTAACAAACTGTAGCCCAGGCGAGCTACTCGTATGATCTATAACAGATAAGGACTAGCGGCCACTGTAGTTACCGGGACGCTTTTCGATAAAGGCATTAATGGCCTCCATATGATCCTCTGTATTGTGACAGATGCCCTGATAAACCGCACAAAGGTCCAAAAAGTCTTTTAACTCATGGCGCTGGGCTGATTTTAATAAACGTTTTGTCAGACGCAGAGCCTGGGGTGGTTTAGCTGCTATTTGAGTTGCCAGTGCCATAGCAGTATTTAACAGCTCTTCCGGCGCAACCACATCTAATACTATACCCAGCTCTTTAGCTTCGTCAGCTTTGACTAAGCGCCCCGTCAGGGTAAGTTCAGCAGCGCGCTGATAACCGATCAGGCGTTGCAGGAACCAGGCGCCACCATCACCAGGAATAATACCCAGATTAGCAAAAGTCTCACCAAAGAGCGCCTTATCGGAGGCAATGCGAATATCACACATACAGCAGAGATCAAAACCAGCACCAATAGCAGGGCCGTTAACAGCGGCAATAATAGGAATCTCAGCGGCATGAATGGCTAAAGGAATACGCTGAATGCCCGCCCGGTATTTTTCTTCCACCTCATAAACATTACCGCCAAAAGCGGCGTCCCGGTGTTCGGTATCACGCAACTGCATTTCTTTTACATTACCACCGGAAGAAAAGGCACTGCCTGCACCGGTTAAAATCAGCACCGAAACAGCGGCATTACGGTTAGCCCATTCAACGGTTGTCACGATGTCATCGATTAACTCACAACCGGTGAGTGCATTGCGCAAATCGTCACGGTTAAAGGTGAGTACTGCAACACGCTGATCCAGTGTAAGTGTGGCATCGGTCAGTGAAGGAAGCATTAAATCCCTGGCCATTGGGTATCCTCGGTTTTTTATTCTGGGACAAACAGCATAAGGGAATATCGGAAAAGGGTCTAAGGGAAAATACTTATGATGGCTATAAGTATGATGGAAATGGCTCTCATATCTATCACCAGGTGTGTTGTACTGAGCCTGTCGATATGCGCAAGTCTTTCGAGGGTTTAAGTGCGATGGTTAAGAATAAACTGGCGCATAATCCACTTAGTGGGCACTATTTTGTCTTTATTAACCGGTGCAAGACCCAGATGAAAGTGCTTTATTTTGAACCTTCCGGTTACTGCCTGTGGAGCAAGCGATTAGAGCAGGGGCAATTCTGTGTGCATCCATCAACGTCGGGACAGCAGTCGTTAACCCCGTCGGATCTGCAGCTGATTCCTGACGGAATCGAGGTGCAAAAATATCGGCAAGTTAAGCGTTACAGACACGCCGTCTGAAGGCGATATTGGTATAATCCATCACCATGAAAAAGGCCACTGCTTCCGCCTCAACGCCCCCTCATCGTACGCTGACTTCCCCAGAGGAAGTCGCTGTTTTGCGTGAAGAAAATGCAGCGCTTAAACAGCGCCTTTAATGTGTTGGATAAAAGCCTCGCCGATGTCAGCCTGCTCTCAGGCTTGCTCATTCATATATTCCAGTTCCACCTGTCACTGTATCATCAACACCAGCGTCTGACTCAGGCCGGGGTGACGTTAAGTCGTGCAACGCTAACGAACCTGGTTAAACGCCTGTATCGTCTGGATCACAGTAAATGTTCTGCTGGACAGCGCTGGGGTGGGGGCTGAGCATGTGGGCATTATCCAAAGCCTGGTCACAACCTGCCGGTTGCATGATATCAATCCGTATATTTGACAGGCGTACTGCTGCGGATCAGTGAGTATTCAGCCAGCAAAGTGACGGACTTAACCCCAGGAGTATGGAAAACGAAGTTCGCAGATGAGTCTCTACGCTCAGATCCGTACCGCGAGCCCCCTGATACGCCCGCTTGAAAGGCTGCTGGCTACGCGTGAATCTTCTGATTTTCAGGATGGATAAGGAATATCCAGGTTATTCAGGATAGAGTTTAACCAGCCTCATAAATATGTGAGGTTTTGTTACACGCTTTGTGATTTGAAAGGGGAGGGAAATCAGCAGAACGGGCGTATACGCAACAGCGGTTTTTATCTGAGGGAGTCCGGCGGTGCGGGAGCTGTGCAACAGGTTGATATGGTTGTATGACGGTTATTATAAATAATCCGCCTGCCACAATGGTTAACCGGCAGGCGGGTAGAATGCTCTGGTGCAGATAAGCTGATCAGAGTTGATTGATGGTCTGGTCTATGCTCGCTACGATCTCGTCTGATAATTCACAGACATCGTGATAAAGCCGTTCGGCTTGCGCCTGATTACCCTGGTTTTTCAGGTCTATAATCTGGCCAATCAGTTGATGAAGTTGCTCATGGGGCTGCTCGAGAGCTTGCAAAGCTGGGTAGGCCCGGCAGGTCTCGCGACCCTCCCCATAATACCAGTGGCCAAACTCACACTCTTTGTGAGAGGTGGCTTGCTCCCTCGTAAGGCTGCTTTTTCCATCAAGATATGAGCGTAAACGCATTTTCCAGGTTTGATGTGCGCTGCGGGCTACCGCCAGCTCGACAGCAGGTTCCTTACGGATTTTAAAGTAACGCACCAGACCCATCAGCGATCGCAGTTCATCGCCAATTTGTGAAGAGGTGGCCATAATACTGTCGGCGGCAACGGCTACCTGGTGGGCACCATCTGCAATGCCCGATACACTTTCGTTGATGGTTTCCGCTACCTGACTTTGCTGCTCTGCTGCGCTGGCAATTTGCAAGACGGCATCATTGATTTGTTCTACAGCCAGTTTGATGCTTTGTAGCGCTTCACCTGACTCGGTAGCGACCACCACGGTTTTTTCAGCTTTGTCCTTGCTGTCTTTAATAACGCTGACGGTCTGATTAGTGCCTTCCTGTAACTGGCTGATCATCTCGTTAATTTCCGAGGTGGAATTCTGTGTCCTCGCCGCCAGAGAGCGAACTTCATCGGCAACCACGGCAAAGCCCCGGCCCTGATCGCCTGCTCTCGCGGCCTCAATGGCGGCATTTAAAGCCAGCAGGTTGGTTTGTTCAGCAATGCCCTGAATAACATCCAGAATGGTATGGATGTCAGTACTTTGTTTATCAACCCTGACCATCAGGGTGACAGTGGAAGATACACTTTCAGCCAGTTGGTTAATGGTATTAATTGACCGGGTAACCGTTTCATAGCCCTGTTCAGAGTAACCATGGGATTCCTGGGTCAGTGATGAGGCATTTGATGCGCTGTTAGAAACTTCGTGTGCAGTGGCCGTCATTTCATGCACCGCAGCGGCGACATCATCTGTTCTGGCCTGTTGTTGATGGGAAATTTCGATTGTTTTTTCAGTAACCGAGAAAAGCCCGGATGCAGACTGGGATACATTGGCAGAGGAAATCATCATTGCTTTAATGACCTCTTCGGTTTTGGCCAGAAAATCATTAAAGGACGTAGCAATATCTGATAATTCATTTTGGCCCGTTGTATCCAATCGACGGGTCAAATCGTGGTCGCCATGCGCAATATTTTCCATGGCATTTCGCATTTCATTTAAGGGTTTCACTATGCTTCGAGTGATAATAAGTGCTGCCAGGCTACCTAGTATCAGAAAAGCGATACCAATGCCCATTACATAAAACTGAGATTGCTTTAACATTGCTTGATAAGCATCGCGCGGCATTGCGATTTCAAGTGCGCCTATGGATTTACCAGAAAAATCTTTTATCTGATTAGCATAAACCGCATGCTCTGCACGATTGATCACACGGACGTCTTGTTGGCTGGAACCAGACATTGCTTGCCTTAACTGACCTGCTGTCAGCAATGGCTGTGTGCCAAAGGTGCTTGCAAAGGATGCCAAAGAACCGGAATGCTCAGTATATAAGGCAACTTCGACCCCTGTTTCTTTTTTGAAATTGTCAAAAAATGGCTGCCCCAAAGAAAAGCCAAATTCCACTGAGCCCCAGTGTTTGCCGTCAACGCTAACCGGCACAACACCCCTGATGCCCAAGCCTGCAACACCTTTTTCAAGGCCACTGACCGGTAATTTATCTCTATTTGTCAGTACCACTGTTTCACGAAAAGATGAAAGGTCATCACCAAATTTAGCAAGTTTGTGTAAGCGTAGATAGGATGTTGCCGGAGGTGTGTGAAATTGAAACTGGCGTAAGCCATAATGGGATTTCAACTGATCAAAAGACGCCTTTAATGCGCTTTCGAGTCCCGGTCGGTCATTGGCGGCCAGCAGGTGTTTAATATTGGGTTGTTCCGCCACAAAGCTTGCCAGCGCTGTTGCAAGGCGTTTTTCGGCATCAATGTTATATTGTACTTGCTGATAATGGTTAGTAAGTTCCCTTTTTTCTGCTTCTTGTATAAGCTGTTTCATGCTTCCAAAAAAGAAAGGCATAACTACACCACATACCAATAGAATCAGCATTAAAAAGCCCAATAAAATGCGGGTTCGAATACGCAGCACCTTAAACATATTACCTCCATTTAATACACATCGAGCGATCACTCATCAGTATAGAAGCCGCCGTGACTGGCGGTGTGCTTGCTGAGCCATTAAATAGCAGGTGCTTATCAAATAATCTGGGTTATATGGATAAGACTATTATTAATTAGAGGTTGTCGTTGCCTGGGATGGGAGGGGTCACATTTACTATGCCACTTCAAGAGGCTTATGCCTTGATTTTAAGGCCCATTCAGGAAGAGATAGTGGCGGTTTATAAAAAGGTGAAGCTATAAATATTATAACTATCACCCCTTTTTAAGAGACTGGTAAATAGCAGGTTACTGAAAAACCTTTTTCAGTAACTCGGTTGTACGGGCGGTGGGGTTTTCCCGGATTTTTTTCTCTTCTTCAGCCAGTACCGTAAAGAGTCCGGCCAGCGCTTTATCAGTTACATGGTCTTCCAGGTTAACGTCCAGACTCTGGCCTACATAAGGTAATTTTTTAGCTTCTTTGGCAACCACACCATAATAGCGGGTCACACCCACCTCATTCATTGAATCCTGAATACTTGGCTTAAACAAGGTGGTGAGCTGTGTGGATGTTTTCTCTCTGAAGTATTCAGTCGCCGCATTATCCGGGCCATCATAGATTTTTCGGGCATCTTCAAAGGTCATTTCTTTAAGGGCGCTGACAATAAGTTCAGTGGCTTGAGGTGCTGCTTTTTCAGCCGCGCGGTTCATGCTGGCTTCAAACTGGTCAACCTGACTACCCATGCCCAGCTTGCGTAAAAGCCCGGTGGTTTTATCGATGCTTTCCGGTATAGGTACACGAATTTTAGCATTGTTCAGATAGCCGCCATCCTGACTGATTGTTTCAATCGCGCGGCGACTGCCTACTTCCAGTGCTTCTTTTAAGCCCTGTACCAGGGTTTCAATATCAAGGGTGCCGGGCAGGCTGGCGGTGCTTCTGTCGCCGCCTAAATTCTGTTCGAGAACCTCTTTACCGCTGTCTTCAAGTTTTTTCAAAAAATCGCCAAAACCCGCAGTGGCGAGCGGCGCAATGGTAAAGCTTAAGGCCGTTACCAGCGGTAAGCATGTCAGTGTTTTTCTCATATCAACTCCTAGCCTTCTTCAGGTTCATAACCCAGATTAGGTGATAACCAGCGTTCTGCCACTGATTTTTCCATATTCGTACGTTTAGCGTAGCTTTCAACCTGGTCTTCACTGATTTTGGCAACACCGAAGTATTGAGAATCAGGGTGGCTGAAATACCAGCCACTAACTGATGCGGTAGGCAACATGGCATAAGAATCAGTGATTGTGATGCCGGTATTGGCTTCGACATTCAGCAGATCCCATAGCAGCCCTTTTTCTGTGTGTTCAGGGCAGGCCGGATAGCCGGGGGCAGGGCGGATACCCTGATACTTTTCTTTAATGAGCGCATCGTTATCCAGCGTTTCATCACCGGCGTAACCCCAAAGATCACGGCGTACTTTTGCGTGCATCATTTCAGCAGCGGCTTCTGCAAAGCGGTCTGCCAGGGCTTTAACCATAATGGCATGATAGTCATCGTGGTCTTTTTCATATTCAGCAACTAATTCATCACAACCATGACCGGCAGTAACGGCAAAAGCGCCAAAGTAATCTGCTTTTCCACTGGCTTTAGGAGCAATAAAGTCGGTCAGGCACATATTTGCCTTGCCACCCACTTTTTCCATTTGCTGACGTAAGTGATGCAACGTGGCCAGTACTTCGGTGCGACTGTCATCGGTATAAAGCTCGATATCATCATCGTTAATACTGTTGGCCGGGAAAAGACCAACAACGGCGCGTGCAGTTAACAGTTGTTCATCGATCAGTTTTTTTAACATCGCCTGAGCATCAGCAAAAAGCTTGCTGGCTTCTTCGCCGACAACTTTATCTGTAAGAATGCGTGGATAACGTCCGGCCAGTTCCCAGGCCTGGAAAAACGGGGTCCAGTCGATGTAAGTATTTAGCTCTTCCAGAGACAAATTATCGAAGCTGTGAATACCGGGTTTAAGCGGTACCGGCGGGCTGTAGTTTTCCCAGTCAATTTTAAACTTATTAGCGCGGGCAGCCTCCAGTGTGATGCGGCGTTTATCATTGGCACGTTCGGCATGACGTTCACGTACTGCCTGATAATCATCCTGTATCTCTTTGATATAAGATTCTTTTTTAGTTCCTGAAAGTAGTGAGGAAGCAACATTGACCGCTCTTGATGCATTAGTAACATGTACCACCTGATCCCGGTGAAATACAGGGTCTATTTTGACGGCCGTATGCGCCTTTGAGGTGGTCGCGCCGCCAATCATCAGGGGGATATTAAATGCCTGACGTTCCATTTCGCGGGCAACATGCACCATTTCATCCAGCGATGGAGTGATCAGCCCGGATAAACCGATAATATCGGCATTCTCTTCGCGGGCGGTGCGCAGGATAGTTTCTGCAGGTACCATGACACCTAAATCAATTATTTCGTAGTTGTTACACTGAAGTACAACACCCACGATATTTTTGCCGATATCGTGCACATCACCTTTAACGGTGGCCATAACAATTTTGCCATTTGAGGAAGATTCCGCCGCGCCTTTCTCTTCCTCGATAAAAGGCATCAGGTAAGCTACAGCTTTTTTCATAACACGGGCTGACTTCACCACCTGGGGCAGAAACATTTTACCTGCACCAAATAAGTCACCCACGATGCCCATGCCATCCATCAGAGGGCCCTCAATGACCTCCAGCGGACGCGGATAGTTCAGGCGGCATTCTTCGGTATCTTCGTCGATAAATTCAGTAATGCCTTTCACCAGAGCATGAGATAAACGTTTATCAACGTCCCAGCTGCGCCATTCGGCAGCCTGGGTATCTTCCTGTACCGTACCATCGCCCCGGTATTTATCCGCTACGGCCAGCAGACGCTCGGTACTGTCATCGCGGCGGTTAAGAATCACATCTTCAACCAGTTCTCTCAGTTCAGCGGGCAGGTCGTCATAAATCGCCAGCTGCCCGGCATTGACGATACCCATATCCATACCTTTTTGGATGGCGTGATACAGGAAAACACAGTGAATCGCTTCACGAACCGGGTTGTTGCCCCGAAAAGAGAAGGAAACGTTAGAAACACCGCCTGATACTTTGGCGTAAGGCAGATTTTGTTTAATCCAGCCGGTGGCTTCGATAAAGTCTACAGCGTAGTTGTTGTGCTCATCGATGCCGGTAGCGACAGCAAAAATATTGGGGTCGAAGATGATGTCTTCTGGCGGGAAACCGACCTGGTCCACCAGCACGCGGTAGGAGCGTTCACAAATCTCAATTTTGCGCGCATAAGTATCCGCCTGACCGTCTTCATCAAAGGCCATCACAACAACAGCTGCACCATAACGGCGCAGTTTACGGGCCTGCTCGATGAAATTAGCTTCACCTTCCTTAAGGCTGATGGAGTTCACGATGCCTTTGCCCTGGATGCACTGTAAACCGGCCTCAATGATGTCCCATTTGGAGGAGTCGATCATAATAGGCACACGGCTGATATCCGGCTCACCCGCGATCAGGTTCAGGAAGCGAACCATGGCGGCATGGGAATCGAGCATACCTTCATCCATGTTGATATCGATAATCTGTGCGCCGTTTTCAACCTGTTGGCGGGCAACATCAAGGGCCGTTTCAAAGTCCTTTTCTTTGATCAGGCGTTTGAACATAGCCGAACCGGTCACGTTAGTACGTTCACCCACGTTTACAAAGAGAGTATCTTCGCCAATGTGCATGGGCTCAAGGCCTGACAGGCGGCATTCAACAGCAATGTCCGGCGGGATGCGCGGGTTGTATTGCAATGCAGCTTCACGCATTGCACTGATATGATCGGGTGTGGTGCCGCAGCAGCCGCCGATAATATTCAGGAAGCCGGACTTTGCCCACTCCCCGATTTCAGTGGCCATTTGTTCGGGGGTTTCGTCGTAACCGCCAAAGGCATTAGGCAGTCCGGCGTTAGGGTGGGCGGAAACAAAGGTATCAGCAACCCGTGACAGTTCCTGCACATACTGGCGCAGTTCATCCGGGCCTAAGGCGCAGTTCAGGCCAACTGAAATTGGTTTTGCATGGCGGACCGAGTTCCAGAAAGCTTCTGTGACCTGACCAGATAAAGTTCGACCAGAAGCATCGGTGATCGTACCGGATATCATTACCGGCAGGCGTAGGTCGTTTTCTTCGAAATAAGTTTCAACCGCATAAATCGCAGCTTTTGCATTGAGCGTATCAAAGATGGTTTCAATCAGGATGATATCTGAGCCGCCTTCGATCAGGCCGTCCAGTGATTCGGTGTAGGCCTCAACCAGCTCATCAAAAGTGACATTACGGTATGCCGGGTCGTTAACGTCCGGGGAAATAGAGCAAGTGCGGTTAGTTGGGCCAAGCACGCCAGCTACATAACGAGGCCGGTCAGGTATTTTAGTCGTGACAATGTCTGCGGCTTCACGGGCAAGCTGTGCGGCAACGACGTTGATCTCCCGGCTGAGGGATTCCATCTGGTAGTCAGCCATTGCGATAGTGGTCGCATTAAAGGTGTTAGTTTCGATAATATCGGCACCGGCTTCCAGATAAGCGAGGTGAATATCACGAATAATATCAGGCTGGCTGAGCACCAGGAGGTCATTATTGCCTTTTACTTCGGACTGCCAGCTGGCAAAGCGCTCACCGCGATAATCTTCTTCCTGCAGCTTATAGTCCTGAATCATGGTGCCCATGCCGCCATCCAGGATAAGGATGCGGTTCTTTAATGCTGCGGTTAGTTGTGCTGTGTTGTCTGGATGAGTCACGGTGTTTTATCCGGAAGTAATCGAAAAGACAGATTTTAAATCAATTAGTTAAAAGATGCTCTGAACCTCATTCAACTTTGAATGAATCCGGTTAATAATCAACGCCCCCACCGGCAGGGTTTAACGAAAGTGGTACAAAAAATCAGACAGTTTCGCTTAATTTCTTATGGGTTAGTGGTAAAATTGCCCGTCTTTTGCACATTTCTCGACCCTAAACTGAAATTGAATAGTTCATTTTTGGGTCATTTTTAGTAATATGTGCGCCGCAACATACATGCCTTAAATGAGTGCATACGAAGTTGAGCAGTGTGTTTACACGCTATCTCTTTGAAAAATTTAGTTTTTTTGAAGAGCAGGGCTTCCTTTATCCTGACGGACAAAGGAAGTAGATTGGGGGGACCTGGATTCGAATCCAGGAAAGGAAAGCAAACGCAGGTTCAGTTTATGCTGCAGACATTCTTGAAGGCCAAGTTGCACCGGGTAACAGTTACACACGCAGAACTCCATTATGAGGGTTCCTGTGCGATTGACAGTGTGTTGCTTAAAAGTTCCGGCATCAGAGAATATGAACAGATTCATATCTACAACATTAACAACGGTGAGCGTTTTACAACGTACGCCATTGCGGCTGAAGCCAACAGCGGTATTATCTCGGTAAACGGGGCTGCTGCACACTTAGCCAGCAAAGGTGATCTTCTGATCATTGGCTCATATGTACAACTGGATGAACAGGAAGCTGAAACTTTCCAGCCGACCCTTTGTTACTTCGAAAATGCGAAGTCAGACGGCGGTATTGGTGTGAGTGATGCAGACCTTCATCAGCGCAATGTGCTGACGGGTGTGAAATCTGCCATCCCGGTACAGCTAAAAGACATCTGATCCTGTTGATGTTTCGTATTTAAAACCGCCTTAGGGCGGTTTTTTATTTGCTGAAGAAAATTTCTTACTCCTGCCAGCCTGAAATCAATGGGTTAATAAGTGGGGTGTTATACATTTTTCACAAGCCGGGATACCAGCGTTGCCTTGCTGAATGGAGCATTATGGGAAATTTACCCTATATCCAGTTGTCTGGTTTTTATTTTTTTTATTTTGCACTGCTCGGTGCCATAGTGCCGTACTGGGGTTTGTATCTGAAATCCTTAGGCCACAGTGCCGAGACCATCGGTTTGCTGATGGCTGTGCTGCATGGCAGCCGTATTGTTGCACCTAATATATGGGGCTGGGTGGCAGATAAAACCGGTGAGCGTGTGCGTATTGTCAGGCTGGGGGCTTTTTTTACTTGCCTGTGTTTTGCCGCTATTTTCTGGCAAACAGAGGCCTTAGGGATAGGGCTGGTTATGCTGGCGTATAGTTTTTTCTGGAATGCGGTTCTGCCCCAATTTGAGGTGATTACACTGTCTCACCTGGGGGATAAACGTGACCAGTACAGCCGTATCCGTCTATGGGGCTCTATTGGTTTTATCCTTGTGGTTGTTCTGCTCGGTGCTGTATTTGACCGGATTTCTGTCAGCTGGCTTCCGCTGATAATGATGGGGCTGATGTTAGCTATCTGGCTGAATGCGCTTTCGGTGCCTGCGCCCTCTGTGCTGACAACCCGGCGAGCACCTGGTGACGGGTTTCTTAAACTGCTGTTTCGCCCTCAGGTGATCGCATTTTTTGTGGTCTGCTTTCTGGTTCAGTTTGGTCACGGCGCTTATTACACCTTTTATAGTCTGCTGATGGAGTCGGTGGGTTATAGCCGGGGACAGATAGGTATGCTGTGGGCCGCTGGGGTGATTGCAGAAGTGCTTGTATTTATTTATATGCATCGGCTTATCCGGCGTTATGGCTTACGACTTATCATGCTGGTGAGCCTGATGCTTTGTGTATTACGCTGGTTAATGATTGCGTTTGGATCAGATGAACCGGGCCTTATGTTGCTGGCCCAAAGTTTCCATGCGGCGACTTTTGGCTGTTTGCATGCGGTGGGTATTGCGCTGGTGCACCTTTATTTCACTGAGCAAACGCAGGGGCAGGGGCAGGCACTTTTTTCGAGTTTTGGTTTTGGTGCCGGGGGTGCGCTGGGTGCGCTGGTCAGTGGTTTGATCTGGGATGATCTTGGCGCAGGCTGGACTTTTTCTGTTTCTGCTGCCGCCAGCCTGGTTGCTGTTGTGTTGACATTCATCTGGATACATCCGGAAAAAGTGCAGCAAAGATTGTAATAAAGTTGTTTTGCAGTGCAGTTTGTATAGTATAGAAACACTTTAACAATAAGTAGCATCAAGGAGTCAGATATGAATTTTAAGATTGATATCGACATTGAACCCGAAGAGTTACGCAAGGTGCTGGGACTGCCGGATGTTGAAGGATTTCATGCAGATATGATGCATCGGATCCGGGAGCAGATGGAAGCGGGTGCAGAAGGTTATGATCCCCTTACCCTCTTTAAACCCTATCTGAGCGGTGGGCCTGGCGCTATGGATGCGCTGCAAAAAGTAATGCTGAGTATGATGACGTCCCCTTATGGCGGGGGAAAAAGCTCTGACTAGTCAGCGGTTGTGTCAGAGCATATTTTGTTTTCGAAAGAGAGAGCTACTTTGCGTATTTTAAGAAAGTATACCAACCGTCGTTTGTATGACACTTCACGCAGCTGTTACGTGACACTGGAAGATGTAAAACAGTTGGTTTTAAGCAGTGAGCCCTTTCAGGTTCAGGATTCAAAAACAGGTGCTGACCTGACCCGGCTTATATTGTTACAGATTATCAGTGAGCAAGAGACTCAGGGGCACGGCACTATCCTCACCAATCAGGTGTTGCAGCAGCTTATCCGTTTCTATGGTGACAGTATGCAGGGTATGATGGGCCAGTATCTGGAGCAGAGTATTGCTGCTTTTCTGGAGCATCAGGAGCGTATTCGCGAGCAAATGCAAACCATGATGGGTGTTTCAAACCCGCTGACCATGATGAACCGGATTGCTGATCAAAATATGGCAATGTGGGGTGGCATGTTTACCGGCGAAAAAGAGGCTCCCGTGCCTCCCGATCCCGCTGACACAGAGCATAATGAAAAGAAAAATTAATACAAAGGTCGTTTTAAACGACCTTTTTTTTGTTCGAATTTCAGGGTGTTATTTTAGCGGGTTGTTCGGTGATGTCTGGCAGGTGCAGTATCAGGCCCGGTTATTTTTTGGTGGGTTCGTCTTTATAAAAATCATCTTCATAATACTTGCCGGTAATCTGCAATTTTTTCTCAGTCCAGCGGATCCAGAGTTTCCACAGAAAAAAACCAGGTGCCATGGCGATCATAATGCCGATCATCAGGCCGGCACCTGCATATTCCTCAGGCACAAGGCTGATGCCCTGGTCCAGAATGCCGAGCTCCCTTGCGCCGTAATACCAGGCGATTAAGCCTGCAAAACCAATCCCTGTTGCCAGGTGGTGCAATATCGTTTGTTTTTTCATGGCGCCTGATAATTCGGTAGTTATAGAAAACAGGGAGGCTGGTCTGAGAATGGCCGCGCAAGTGAAAACTACAGAATAGGATTATCTGCGTTTTCCAGTGCATGTTTTTCTCGTTGTCTCTGACGACTCTGCAGCAGCATAATCTGACGGGCCAGTAACAGTCTGCAGTTTTCGGATAAGCGTATAAACTCAATGCCGATTTTATATCTGTCATTTTCCAGTGGAATAACACGACAAACCTTGGCATAAAGCAACAGGCCAACAGAAATTTCAGGAAAGATCAGTTTAATTGCCAGGAAGGTACCAAGCGCCAGTTCCTCGGGGTGTTCAAACATCATGCCGCCTTCTGACAGGTTAATTTCCTGTGAGACAATTTTTGTGGTATCGATGTTATTGGTTGCAATCGCTCTGGCAATAGTATCTATTTTTTTTTGCATCTGTTTAAGAACAATCGCCGTATTTGAATCTTTCTCGGCAACTTTGTGCAACAGGTGCTCACTTTCTGTATCCAGTGCCTGAAGCTGGCTGAGTAACAGAAAATAAGGGGACACTTCGAACTGAGCCGGGCTGGGGTGCCTGTTCATCTCATTTTTAGAGATAGGTTTCAGCTCAAGAGAAACCTGATGATCAATACGGAAAAACTTGCGCCGGTCCTGTTCCTGCATCCGAATCGCCCTGCTTATAGATATAAGATTGAGGTTAGTATCAGGCG
>JBMYOX010000022.1:0-44454 GCA_049599735.1 Pontibacterium sp.
GCAATAAAAGTGAAATTAATTTAAAAATAGCCAAAATCGGTTATTTAACGATCAACTTAAGGCCTGAACAGACTCCCCGGTATCGCGCAGACACAAAAAAGGCGCCTGACGGCGCCTTTTAAATATTGAGGTGACTAAAATCTATTTATGCGACTACAAACAAGTGGTGTTTTTTCTTACCCAGCTTCACCAGGAAATACTTACCAAAAAGTGCATTGCCTGATGAAAACACAGCAGGTGCTTCCATATTGCTTTCCATACCATAAGCCGTGCCATTGACGATCACCGCATTTCGCTGCAACGCATCTTTAATCTGCTTACCCGAATTTGCCATACCCGCTTCTGCCAGTAACGTTGTCAGCGGTGCTTCGCTCAGATTGGCTGGCAAAACAGAGGACGGCAGACCATCCTGACTAAGCTGTGCATAATCACTTTCGCTTAAATCAGCCAGATCACCGGAGAATAATGCCTGGGTAATACGTATTGCCGCATTTAGACCTTCTTCACCATGCACCAGGCGGGTTGCCTCTCGAGCCAGTATCGCCTGACCTTCAGGACGCCCCTGACGCTCTGCATCTTCAGCTTCGATAGCATCGATTTCATCAACCGACAGGAAGGTGAAATAACGCAGGAAGCGGTATACATCCGCATCCCCCGTTCCCAACCAGAACTGGTAGAACGCATAAGGTGAGGTTTTAGCCGCATCCAGCCAGATAGTGCCGGATTCGGTTTTACCAAATTTTGTGCCGTCTGATTTTGTAATCAATGGCAATGTCAGGCCAAAGACCTGATTACCATTGGCACGTCTTGTCAGGTCGATGCCGCCAGTAATATTACCCCACTGGTCAGAGCCGCCAATCTGCAGTGTTACACCGTGTGTTTTATTGAGCTGCTGAAAATCGTAAGACTGCAGAATCATATACGTAAACTCGGTAAAGGAAATGCCTTCACCTTCGCGGTCGATACGCTGTTTTACAGACTCTTTAGCTATCATCTGGTTAATGGAGAAGTGCTTGCCCACATCCCTGAGAAAACTCAGCACATCCACATCACCCGTCCAGTCCAGGTTATTCACCACATGCGCACTGTTCTCAGCCTTATCAAAGCTGATAAACTGGCTTACCTGGGTCTTCAGTTTGTTAACCCAGTCAGCAACCACATCACCCGTATTGAGTTTACGCTCCTGCGCTTTAAAGCTGGGATCACCTATCAGACCTGTTGCACCGCCAACCAAAGCAAAAGGTTTATGGCCATATTCCTGGAAGCGCTTTAACGTCAGCAACGGTACCAGGCTACCGATATGTAAACTGTCAGCAGTCGGGTCAAAGCCACAATAAAGAGAGACACAACCTTCCGACAAATGTTTTTCCAGTTCTTCCTCGCTGGTCATTTGTGCAACCAGTCCACGCGCCTGAAGATCTTGTAGCAGTGTCATGTCACTCATGTGCTTTATTTATCCTAATATATTAACTGTGACGTTTTTAAAGAGGCGGTATTCTACCGGCACCCACGATGACAGACAAATAAACTGCCATCAATTGTTCAAGAATTAACCCATTGCGCCGACATTTCTTAAATATGGTGGCATAATCCACCCTGAATGAAACGAGTATTCAGCTATTTAACAGGAGCCATGCGTGTTTACAGAACAGCTCACACGCTTTAAGGGGCGCTTCCCCACAATTCATTTACTGGCCGCCAGCCTCTGTGCCTCTATTGTCGGCCTGACACTATTACTGCTGCCGTCTGAAGAAGTCTCGGCGACCCGGTCCTCTCAGCAGCTAGCACTACCCGTAATACCTTATACACCACAGGCACAGACACTGCCGGAAGCCTCTTCGCTTGTAACAGCATCATCGGCGCTCACAGTAAAAACTGACAAGCCTGTCAGCGAAGAAATTAGTGAGTCTGTGGTAGAGACCCAAGAGACAGAAAACTGGATCGACTTTACCGTTGGCAAGGGTGATACGCTGTCATCCCTGTTTGCCAAAGCCGGACTGGGCTCCCGAGATGTCTACAGTGTTACTACGGCTGTTCGCCATAACAAAGCGCTATCCCGTATTTTTCCTGGCCAGACAATTTCTTTTCTGATTAAAGACAATAAGCTCAAAAAACTTAAACTGCGCCGCTCCGAACTTGTCAGCCTACTGGTTGAAAAAATCGATGCGGGATACAGCGCAACGGTTATAGAACGCCAGCCTGAAATTCAGCACCGTTTTGCCAGCGGCATTATTAACAGCTCACTTTTTGTTGACGGTAACAAAGCGGGGCTATCCAATCGAAAGATTATGGAACTGGCCAGCATTTTTGGCTGGGATGTGGATTTTGTACTGGATATCCGTAAAGGGGATAACTTCAGCATTATTTACGAAGAACGTTTTCTGGATGGCCGTTCAATTGGGGAAGGCGCCATTGTCGCCGCACAATTTACCAACCAGGGCCGCCTGGTCACAGCACTACGCTATACCGATAGCAAAGGTAACAGCAGTTATTACACCCCTAAAGGTCACAGCATGCGCAAAGCCTTTTTACGTTCACCGGTTGATTTTGCGCGCATTAGCTCAAGCTTTAACCTGAAGCGCAAACATCCCGTGCTTAACCGCATTCGCGCCCATAAAGGAACAGACTATGCGGCGCGCACCGGCACACCGATAAAAGCTTCGGGTGATGGCAAGATTATCTGGCGGGCCAGGAAAGGCGGATACGGGCGCGCGGTGATTATCCAGCATGGCAGCAATATCAGCACGCTGTATGCGCATATGTCACGCTACAAAAAAGGCCAGCGTAATGGCACCCGCGTTAAACAAGGCGATATTATCGGCTATGTGGGGCAATCAGGCCTGGCCAGCGGCCCGCACCTGCATTATGAATTCAGGCTTAATGGCGTGCACAAAAACCCCATGACCGTGAAATTCCCCCATGCGGCACCGGTACCTAAATCTGAACGACCCGCCTTCAAAGCAGTCGCGGCAACCCTGATGACACAACTGGAAACTTACCGCGCTACGCAGCTGGCAAGGCTTAACTGATCCATGCAACAAGCTTCTATTTATATCGGGCTGATGTCCGGCACCAGCCTGGATGGCATCGATGCAGTGGCGGTGCGCTTTTCACCGGCATTTGAATTACTGGGCACCGGCAGTCTGGCGCTACCCGCCCCCCTCAGGCAGCAGATCCTGACACTCTGTAATCCCGGTGATAATGAAATAGACCAGATGGGCAGCCTTGATCTGGCCCTCGCGGATCAGTTTGCCAAAGCGACCACGGATTTACTGGGCAGGCTCAACTTGAGTAACCGCCAGATAAAGGCGATTGGCAGTCACGGCCAGACAATCAGGCACCGTCCGGAAGCCGGTTTTACCCTCCAGATTGGCGATGCCAACCGCATTGCCGAGTGTACGGGTATTACAACTGTCGCTGACTTCCGGCGCCGGGATATGGCTGCCGGTGGCCAGGGTGCTCCTTTGGTCCCGGCTTTTCATCAGGCCTTATTCCGCAGCCCAAGCCAAACCCGTTTTTTGGTGAATATCGGTGGTATGGCCAATATTACCCTGCTACCTGCCGAGCCTGCCGAGGCCGTTATTGGCTACGATACCGGCCCCGGTAACGTGCTGCTGGATGCCTGGATACAGGAACAGCAGGGCCAGCCATATGATAAACAGGGCAACTGGGCAGCCAGCGGCCATGTTAACCAGGCACTGTTGAAACAACTCTTATCATTAGCTTTCTTTAAGGCACCCGCCCCAAAAAGCACAGGTCGGGAGCAATTTAACCTCGCCTGGTTAAAACAACAGATTCAGCGCCTGAAGAGCCCGATAAGCGCCGAAGACATTCAGGCAACACTGCTGGAGTTAACCGCACAGTCGATCGCCGTTTCAATCCGGTCACATACAATAGATGCCCCTTATCAGGTCTTTGTCTGTGGCGGTGGCAGTCATAACGATCACCTGCTTAAGCGCCTTGCTGAATTACTGGAACCTGCAACCGTCAGCACGACCTCTGCACTGGGACTGGATCCGGATTGGGTGGAAGCCTGTGCTTTTGCCTGGCTTGCCAAACAAACACTGACCGGGCTCAGTGGTAATTTACCAGAGGTTACAGGGGCCTGTGGGGAACGGGTGTTAGGGGCAATTTATCCCGCATAAATCAAAGTGATTTAGAGGCAGCCTCATACAAAAGGAAAGAACAAGGCAGCCGGTCGACTGCCTTATCAGAACGGTTTAAATCGAAAATGAAGAGCCACAACCACAAGTGGTTGCCGCATTCGGGTTATTGATCACAAACTGCGAACCCTGCAGACCCTCTTTATAATCAACTTCTGAGCCCACCAGATACTGAAAGCTCATTGAGTCCACAACCATCAACACGCCGTCTCTTTCAACAATCGTGTCATCATCAGCCACTTCCTCATCAAAGGAGAAGCCATAAGAGAAACCTGAACACCCCCCGCCCGTAATAAAGACGCGCAGTTTCAGGTTGTTATTCTCTTCTTCTTCCATCAAGGATTTAACCTTGTTTGCAGCCGCCTCTGTAAACACCATGGTGACTTCTGCATTTGGATCAACGGTTTTTATCATGTCTTAATAACACCTACTTAATCAGGCGTCTATTATCCACTTAACCCAGTAAATCAGTCAAGTAATCCTTAAGGCATCAGGCCTAATTGTGACAGGCCCGCCGTTTCTTCCAATCCAAACATGATATTCATATTCTGAACCGCTTGCCCGGCAGCGCCTTTCACCAGGTTATCAATCACCGACAACACCACCACGGTATCCTGATTACCCGGACGATGCACACTGATACGACAATGGTTAGCCCCTTTAACGCTGCGTGTTTCCGGATGACTCCCTGCTGGCATCACATCAACAAAAGGCTCATCGGCGTAACGGGTTTCAAACAATGTTTGCAGGTCATGTTCCACCGGGTCACGCAAAATGCCGTAAAGGGTCGAATGAATACCGCGAATCATCGGGGTCAGGTGAGGCACAAAGGTCAGCCCTACCGGACGCTCAGCCGCCAGGCTCAGGCCCTGCTTGATTTCCGGCAGGTGACGATGACCCGGTACCGCATAAGCCTTCATGCTTTCACTGCTTTCACACAGCAGAGAACCTACGTTTGCACCACGACCCGCGCCACTGACACCGGACTTACAATCCGCGATCAAGCGGCGGTGATCAATCAGTTTGTTTTCAATCAGCGGTAAAAAGCCCAGCTGAGTTGCGGTTGGGTAACAGCCCGGGCAGGCGATCAGTTGTGCCTCACGAATAGCGGCACGGTTCACTTCCGGCAGACCATACACAGCCGCTGCAGCAGCTTCAGGTGCGGTATGCTCCATGCCGTACCACTGGGACCAGACATCCAGATCCTGAATACGGAAATCCGCACCCAGATCAATCACCTTCACCCCTTTGTCCACCAGCTCGGGGGCCATTTTCATCGCCACGCCATGGGGCGTTGCAAAGAAGACAAGATCACATTTAGCCAGCGTATCAATACCAGGCACCGTAAACTCAAGATCGTAATGGCCTCGCAGGTTAGGGTACATATCCGTAATTTTCACACCTTCTTCTGAGCGTGAAGTAATAACGTCGACTTTTGCATTTGGATGATTGGCAAGAAGACGCAATAACTCAACACCGGTGTATCCCGTTCCACCTACGATACCTACTTTGATCACAGTAACCTCTCATTTAGTACCTAAAATTCGTCGTTTATGATACAAAGCGTTACTGATAATAGCTATCAGTCTTGTCCTATATAAGCCGCGCAGATGATCAAAAACTCACTTTCACTCGAACATTTTCGCTATCGGCTTTCTCAGACAGAGGCGCTGCCTCAGCTGGTAGTGATTGGCATTTTGTCCGGCGTCAGTACAGGCCTGCTGATTATTCTCTTCAGGCTGGTCGTCGATCTGCCCCAGCACTTCCTGCTGCCTAGTGGCATTGCTGAAGATTTTGAATCCCTGCCACCCTTTTTACGTGTCCTGCTCCCTATCGCTGGCAGCTTATTCTTATTTTTAATTCTCTATCGCCTGAGCCCGGATCAGCGCAGAACCGGGCCCGTTCATGTGCTTGAGCGTATGGGCTACCACCAGGGCCACATGCCCGTTACTAATATGCTGGTGCAATTCTGGGGGGCTGCCGCCGCGCTGATCAGCGGTCATTCAGTGGGGCGGGAAGGTCCTTCTATTCATCTGGGGGCCGGTTGCAGCAGCCTGTTGGGACACTGGCTTAAACTGCCTAATAATTCCATTCGCATTCTGGTGGGCTGTGGCACCGCTGCAGCGATTGCAGCAGCATTTAACACACCCCTTGCAGGTGTCGTATTTGCCATGGAAGTGGTGATGCTGGAATACACCGTGATCGGTTTTACGCCCGTGGTGGTGGCCGCGGTCTCTGCCGATTTAATGGTGCGTTTAACACTCGGCAGTGAAATTGATTTGGCCGTTCCTCCCCTGCAAATTGAATCGTTCCACGAGATTCCTTTTGTGATGCTGGTGGGTTTCTGCATCGGCTGTCTGGCAGCGGGTTTTAACCGACTTATGGTTAAAACCGTCAGCTTTTCCCACACTCCCCTATTACTGCGTTTATTGCTCGCCGGTGTTCTGGTCGGTGGTAGTGCTCTTATTTTTCCGCAGGTGATGGGGGTGGGTTACGATACCTTAACCAACACCTTACAGGGTGAATACACTTTGCCTTTCCTGCTGGGGCTACTATTGGTTAAGTTGCTGCTGACGCCGATTATTCTGGGTTTGGGCGTTCCTGGTGGCCTGATCGGTCCGAGCTTTTTTATTGGTGCTATTGCCGGTGCAGCACTGGGCATGACGGGCGCCTTGATCGCAGAGCAGCCTATTACTCATGTCAGTTTCTATGCCATGCTTGGTATGGGCGCTATGATGGGTGCATTGCTTAATGCCCCCCTTGCCGCACTCATTGCCCTGCTGGAGCTAACCGGTAATCCGAATATTATTCTGCCCGGTATGATTGCGATTGTAATCAGCAACCTGACCGTACGTTATGTGTTTAACCTGCCTTCAGTTTTTGTCTCTTCACTCCATGCCCTGGGGCTGGATTATCGTCACGAACCTATCACGCAGGCACTTTCCAGCGTTGCCGTCAGCAGCCTGATGAGCCGTGACTTTATTAAAGTCTCACCGCATATTGAACGCCGTGCCGCCGAAGCGTTACAGAATACAAAACCCGACTGGCTGCTGGCTTGTGATAATGAACATTTTTTCCTGTTAGAGCCCACAGATCTGGTCGGTTTTCTGAAACGTGCGCCCGAAGCGCATCATATTGACCTCGTCCGGATACCGGCTCTGCGCAAAGATCTGGAGCAAATTTGCTATCGCTCAACCTTACACCAGGCCCTGAGCCAGATGAACGACTCTAATATAGATGCACTCGCCGTCACTGATATCAATCAGCACATCATTGGTATACTGACCCGCGAACAAATTGAAACGTCCTACAGGAATAACCTGAAGCCATGAGCGATTACCCCCTGGAAGGTTTATACGCCATCACTGACAGTCAGCTGATGCCGGACGATCAGTCTCTGCTGGAAAAAATGGAGCAAACCCTGCAAGGCGGCACCCGTATTGTTCAGTACCGGGACAAATCAACCGATAACCACAAACGACTGCGTCAGGCATCCGCCCTGAACGATCTGTGTAAACACTATCAGGTGCCTTTGCTGATTAATGATGATGCGCTGCTGGCTAAAACTTCAGGCGCGGCAGGTGTGCACTTAGGCCAAAGTGACGGCTTAGTTGCAGGTGCGCGTGAGTTACTGGGTAAGCATGCGATTATTGGTGTCACTTGTCACGACAACCTCAACTACGGCCTGATCGCAGAGGCTGCTGGCGCGGACTATATCGCCTACGGTGCCTTTTATACCTCTAAAACCAAGCCTGATGCCCGGCCTGCCCCCCTGTTGTTATTAGGCGAAAGCAAAAGCCGGATTAAATTGCCAACAGTGGCGATTGGCGGTATTACCGTGGATAATGCGGCACAAACACTCAGTGCCGGTGCGGATATGCTCGCCGTTGTGCACTCCCTGCTCGCAGCAGAGCAGATAGAGCAACAAGCCCGCCGGTTCAGCCAATTATTTTCTAACTGATTTATAGACGAGAGAAAGGTCACCATGTCCCGATCCGAAACACTTTTTCAGGACGCTCAGGTACATATTCCTGGCGGCGTAAACTCCCCTGTTCGTGCCTTTAAAGGTGTCGGCGGAAACCCTGTCTTTTTTAAACAGGGTCAGGGGGCTTATCTGTATGACGAAGACAATAAAGAATATATCGACTATGTAGGCTCATGGGGCCCGATGATTCTGGGTCATGCCAATCAACAGGTCATTGATGCCGTGCGGGCCTCTCTGGATAATGGCCTGGGATTTGGTGCACCCACGGCCATCGAAATCGATATGGCCAATAAAGTCTGTGAGATTCTGCCTTCCATGGATATGGTGCGCATGGTGAACTCCGGCACTGAAGCCACTATGAGTGCGATTCGCCTGGCACGTGGTTACACCGGACGCGACAAAATCGTGAAATTTGAAGGCTGCTACCACGGCCATTCCGACTCCCTGCTGGTTAAAGCAGGCTCCGGCATGCTGACCCTGGGTGAACCAAGCTCTCCGGGTGTACCGGCCTCCGTTGCAGAACACACAATCACCCTGACCTACAACGATATTGAGTCGGTACGTGCGGCGTTTGCTGAAATTGGCGAGCAGATCGCCTGCATTATTGTTGAGCCGGTTGCAGGCAATATGAACTGTATTCCTCCGGTGCCGGGTTTCCTGGAAGCCTTGCGTGATGTCTGCAACCAGTACGGCACCGTGCTGATCTTTGACGAAGTGATGACCGGTTTCCGGGTTGCCTTAGGTGGCGCTCAGGCGGTTTACAATGTTAAACCAGATCTGACCACCCTGGGTAAAGTGATCGGCGGCGGCCTGCCGGTAGGTGCGTTTGGTGGTAAGCGTGAGGTTATGGAATATATCGCCCCGCTGGGTCCGGTTTATCAGGCAGGTACGCTCTCGGGCAACCCTCTGGCGATGGCGGCAGGCCTGACCATGCTGAATGCTATTTCTCAGCCTGGTTTCTATGAGCAGCTCAGCGCTAAAGTAGAATTTTTGACAGAAGGCCTGCAGGCCGCAGCAATAGCCAACGGTATCCCGTTCACTACTAACCGGGTCGGCGGCATGTTTGGTTTGTTCTTTACAGAACAGACACAAGTCACCTGCTTCAGTGAAACTATGGCCTGTGATGCGGAGCGTTTTGGCCAGTTCTTCCACGGTATGCTGGAACAGGGCATTTACCTGGCACCTTCTGCCTTCGAAGCGGGTTTTGTCTCGGCCAGCCACTCGCAGGCGGATATAGAAGCCACCATCGCAGCAGCTGATCAGGTTTTTGCCACGCTAAAATGAATGAATTGATCGTTGGCAACCTGCTGCTGTTTATCTGCGCCTTAGTGCTTTGCGGGCGCAGTTACCGCCTGGGCGGTGAAGCTTATACTTCAGGGTTTGTAATCAGTCTGTCCGGTGCATTTATCGCCGCATCGGCAGTGTCCTCAATATTCCTGACCGGCACCACCGATCAGGATTATCAGACCCTGCTGCGTATGCTGAACAATCTTGCCTATTATGCTGCTATCCCCCTGATTGGCAGTGCTATGCTGGCCGATTCCCTGGGACAGAACTGGCAAAAACCTGCCTGGGGGCGTTGGTTACTGGCCCTGCTGGCCCTGTTTGAAGTCACCCGCCGGGCCGAATCCGGATTAGGCTATAGCCAACTGATGGCCGCGCTTGTGATGGCGGTTATGCTTTTTTCAGCCCTGCGTTATACACAACTACAGGCACGGCTTGGCAGCATTGTTGCGGGACTTTCGCTGGGCTGCGCCGTTTTACTGTTCAGCCCCTGGAGTTTGTTCAGCGCCTGGCAAAATACGCTGGCTTATCCGGCTGCACTGGCGGTAATGCTACTGGGTGTACTTCAGGTTTTACCCCGAAATAAAGCGCCGGGATAAAACCCGCACATAAAACCTTACTATATGCTGTCGGGGAAACAGCCAGTTTCCCCGATTCTCTTTTCAGAGCTCTGTCACTGAACGGCTCACTCAATCCAGTCAAACTTAGCCAATATCAAGGCCCGGTTTTCGCGGTCAGACTAAAAACAGCACCCTGATTAATAACGCCGTGCCTTCAGGCGAGCGCGCTGAGCACCAATTCGATCGCCTGCCTCATCCCGTACATCGGCAATCAGCAACCATAGTTTTTTCAGCATCGGCGCAGAGCCTGCTGCCACCTGAGCGCCCTTCAGAGCCAGCTGCTCAGCCTGAGGCCATTTCCCCTCCCGAAGACGCAGCACTGATAACTGATAATAAACCTCAGGCTCCCGGGGCGCGATACGCTGAGCACGTTCCAGTGTACTGCCCGCCGCGCTGTATGAACCACGGGTGATCTGTTGTTCCGCATTGCCCAGCAAAGCGACCACTGCCGGATTAGGCCGATGCTGACGCTCAGACTCCCTGACACTGACCCAGCCGCCGGAGGTCGCTGTATCGGTTTTTTTCTCCCGCTGAACGGGCAGGTCATCAACAGGCACAACTTTCACATCCGCAGAGGCAGGTGCATCCACTACAGTACCTGCCGGAGGTATAATACGGGTCGTCCGGGTACGGTCCTCGACCACGACTGGTCGCTGATTGCCACCCACACAACCTGTCAGTACTAAGACACCTGCCATCAGCAGTAAATTTGCTCTGTTTTTCACCCGTTTATTCCTGTCTGAACCATCGTTTAAACCACTGTAAAGGATTCTGTGGCGCTTTATACTGACCACAATCCACTTGCCGTTCAGGTGCCGTGCCTTTTATAAAAGGAACCTGACTGGCACCGGCACATTGCTCATCGGATAAATAACCCGTTGCTTCATCAATCCATCGATATTCAATGCCTTCCGGATAGGTTGCCAGAAAAGGCTCCGGCTGTTCCTGACGAATATACTCAGTCCAGGCCCGTAACGCACCGCCCGAACCGGTAAACGGTAACTTAGCGTTATTATCCAATCCCAGCCATACCACCGCCAGACGATTACCGGCAAAACCGGCAAACCAGCTGTCACGCTGATCATTACTGGTGCCGGTTTTACCCGCTACATTAAGTGTGTCCGGCAATTTCTGATACACATAACGCGCGGTGCCTTCGCGCACCACTTCCTGTAAAGCATACTGAATCAGATGGGTCTGTGCTGCAGGCACCGCCTGTTCCACTTCCAGCGGATAGCGGGACAACTCCTGACCTTCGGCATTGGTGACCAGACGAATCGCTCGCATGGGCATCCGGAATCCGTTCGCAGCAATCGTCTGGTAGAGCTTGGATACTTCAAACGGACTCATAGACTCAGCGCCCAGTAACAAGGAAGGATAAGGCTTAGGTTCCTGCTCTATCCCTAAGCGCCGCATCATTTGAATTACCGAATCCAGCCCGATTTCCATACCTAAGTGTGCAGTGCTCAGGTTATAAGAGTTTGATAAAGCACGGTGCAAAGCCACCGGACCGTGGCTTTTTTTATCAAAGTTCTTCGGTTGCCAGATCTGACCATCCTGCATTTTAACCCGAACAGGTGAATCATCCAGCAGGGATGCCAGTGTATAACCCTGCTCCAGGGCCGCCAGATAAACCGCTGGTTTCACCAGAGAACCCACCGGCCGCCTGGCATCTAATGCCCGGTTAAAACCCTGATAGCGGGCGTTACGGCCGCCGACCACAGCCAGCACCTCTGCTGTTTGCGGATCGGTTACGACCATGCCACCCTGCAACTGACTGATGCGTTTCCCATGCCGTTTTTGTAGCTGACCGATTGTTTTCAGCAAGGCACTTTCAGCACGGGCCTGCACAACCGGGTTCAGGCTGGTAAACACCCGTAAGCCATCCGAACTTAAAGCTTCTTCCGGGTATTCCTGACGTAACTGGCGTTTCACCAGATCCAGATAAGCAGGGTAAGCCCCTTTCAGCAGGCTTTTTTGTTTCACCACCCCCAAAGGCCGTTGTTGCGCCTCCAGCCTCTGCGCCTCTGAAATATAACCCTGATCAGCCAGTAAACGCAGCACCAGATCACGCCGTTTTTTTGCCCGTTCAGGGTGGCGGCGCGGGTCGTAAAAAGACGGGCCTTTTACCAGACCCACCAGCAACGCTACCTGATGCAACTGCAGCTCCCGGATGGGCCGGGCAAAGTAATACTGACTGGCCAGCCCGAAGCCATGTACCGCCCTGGATCCTGACTGTCCGAGATACACTTCGTTCAGATAGGCTTCCATAATCTCATCTTTGCTGTAATGCACATCCAGCAAAAAAGCCATAGGCAGTTCGAGCAGTTTACGCGCCAGCGTGCGCTCCGAGGTCAGATAGAAATTTTTAACCAGCTGCTGGGTCAGCGTACTGCCGCCCTGCACAAAACGCCCGGCTCTGAGATTCACCCACATAGCACGGGCAATACCGCGCAAAGAAACACCGTGGTGTTCATAAAAATCCCGGTCTTCCACCGCCACCAGCGCCCGGGGCAGATAATCCGGTGCCTGTTCCAGCCGGATTAATTGCCGGTCCTCATTATCCCGGGTATAAATACCACCAATCAGTACCGGCTCAAGCCGTGCGAGGGCAACAGAACGACCCGCCTCATCGCGTATACTGCTCAGGCCACGGTTGTTAAAACCAACCAGTAACTGACGTCCGGGCTCAGACCCGTCCGGAAAGTCAAAACCCCGGGTATATATCCTGATCCGGTTGTGAGTCACTTCCATGGTGCCCGGCTCACGGCTGCGCTGGACAGCCCGATAGCCCAGACCACGCAGCTCAAGCTTAAGATCGGCAACGCTCAGCTTCTGACCCACATAAAGTTCCAGCGGACGGGCATAGACCTTCGCAGGCAACGCCCAGCGTTTGCCATCAAACTTTTCACGTACCTGGGCATCCAGATAAATCATGCCGATACCACCGATAACCAGAAAAACCAGTGACAGTTTCAGCAGCAATACAAACAGACGCCGGCCTAACGAAGGCTGTCTGGAACCCGACGCTCTGCGCCTGGAGGATTTAGAGACTCTCTTTTTTTTCATCAGCTAAGTATAATGCCTTCCTAAATAAGGTGATACTGACAGCCATGACGCTCATAGACAGATTAAGCCAGGCTGAGGCCTACCCGCACCCCGTGCAGACAATCCAGGTAATTGAAACTCATATTTCCTGGCTTTTCCTGACGGGTGACTACGCCTATAAAGTCAAAAAACCGGTGAATTTTGGCTTCCTGGACTTTACCAGCCTCGAAAAACGTAAGTTCTACTGTGAAGAAGAGCTACGGCTGAATCAGCGTCTGGCCCCGGATATTTACAAAACCGTTGTACCTATTGGTGGCAGCCCCGAAGCACCTGAAATCGGCGGTGAGAGTGAGCCTTTTGAGTATGCCGTCAAAATGTCGCAGTTTAATCCGGCACAGCGCCTGGACCGACTGTTACAGGCCAAACGTTTTGAAGCCCACTGGATTGACACCCTGGCAGAGCAAATTGCCGACTTTCACAGCCGTATTCCCCGCGTTGCAGCAGGTAGCCCCTGGGGTGAGCCTGAAACCATCTGGCAGGTTGTCTCCGATAATTTTCTGCATATCGGCGAGGTCATCAATGAACCCGACGACTGGCAACAACTGCAACAACTCTCTAATTACGGTGCCCAGAGCTTTCGTGAGCTCAGCACACTGATCCAGGCACGAAAAACAAACGGCCAGATACGGGAATGCCACGGTGATCTTCATCTTGCCAATATCACCCTGTTCAATGATGAGTTGCGCCTGTTTGACTGCATTGAATTTAATTTACAGTTCCGCTGGATAGATACACTCTGTGATCTGGCTTTCCTGTTAATGGATCTCGAAGCCAACAAACAGTTCCGCTGGGCAAACCGCTGTCTTAACCGCTACCTGGAACTGGGTGGGGATTATGACGGTATACCTTTACTGAATTTTTACAAAGCTTACCGCGCGATGGTGCGCGCCAAAGTGGCTGTTATCGGCGAAAACAAAAACTTTGCCGAACTCAGGCACTATATGGGCCTGACCGAAGGTTACACCAGGCCTCCTCAGCCTGTGCTTTACTTAATGCACGGTGTTTCAGGCACAGGAAAAAGTCACTTCAGCCAGCAACTGCTGGACGCTATAGGGGCAATTCGGGTGCGCTCTGATGTGGAGCGCAAGCGGCTTTACCGTGAACTCTGCCTGAAAGGGGAAAAACTGGATTTATACGGTGCAGAAATGAATGTGCGGACTTTTCACCGTCTGCAGGATATTACCGGCGCCCTGATAAAAGCCGGTTATTCAGTGATCGTAGATGCCACTTTTATCCGTTACCGCACCCGACAAAGTTACCTTGAACTCAGCCAGCAACTGAGTGTGCCTACCCGTATTATCAGCTGCCAGTGTGAACAAAAATTGATCGAGGCGCGCTTGAAAAAACGGGTTATTGAGGGACTGGATGCCTCTGATGCAGATGTGTCTGTGATGCATCAGCAGCAGGAACACCAGCAGGCACTGAGCGATGAGGAGCTGGATTACACCATTGTGGTTGATACAGATGATGACGATGCCATCAGCCGGGTGCTAGAGCGGCTCAGCGCCGAAGAAATTATTCACTGAATGACGCAAGCCCGGCTCCCCGTCCTGCCAGCGGGCCTGCAACGGCAGGTCATAAAGTGTGCTTAAAAGCGCATCATGCCACAATTGCTGTACCGGTCCCTGTGCCTGGAGGTTTCCTGCCTTTAACAGCACCAGCTGATCGGCATAACGTGCCGCCAATACCGGATCATGTAACACGGCAACCACAATTAATCCCTGACGGCTCGCCAGTGTTTTCAGATAAGCCAAACACAAGTGCTGGTGCCGCAGATCCATTCCGGCCAAAGGCTCATCCAGCAGCAATACCCGGCTTTCTTCACCCACTTGCGCCAACACCCTCGCCAGCTGAACACGCTGCTTTTCACCGCCGGATAAAGTCAGGTAGTTGCGTTCGGATAAGCCTGAAAGCTCCATAACCTCTAACAACTGAGACACACGGACATCGGCCGCCTGATCACTCAGGCCCAGTGGATGGGCACCCATTTTGACTACTTCAGCCACTGTAAACGGGAAACTCAGCGGATGATCCTGGGTAAGCATGGCCAGTTGTCGGGCACGTAACAAGGGATGCATCGTCCGTACAGAGACTCCCGACAAAGCAACCTCACCCCGTTGCAACGTTTCCTGACCCGATAACAACTGAAGTAGCGTGGATTTGCCCGCGCCATTTGGCCCCAGAATCACACTGAACTGCCCGACAGCCAGCTGCAGTTTAATATTCTGCAGCAAGGCACAACCACCACGGCTATAAGTATCCACATGAACACTTAACGTCATTGCATCCCCCCGCGCCGGTAAAGAATCATCAGCAGGAAAAAAGGGCCTCCCAGCAGGGACGTCACTACACCCAACGGTAGCTCTGCCGGTGCGATCAGCAGCCGTGCCAGCACATCGGCCAGCGTCAGAAACAAGGCACCCAGCAACGCTGATAACGGCAGCAGATAACGATTATCAGGCCCAATCATCAGACGTACCAAATGAGGCACCACCAGACCAACAAAACCGATCATACCGCCCACCGCCACCACAGCTCCCACACCCAGGGCACAAAAAACAATCAGATAACGATGACAACGTTGTACCGACACACCCAGCAGCTGTGCCTGTCGCTCACCCAGCAATAACAGATTCAGGGTACGGCTCTGACTCAGCAGCCCCAGGAACACCGGCAGCGCAATCAGTGCCAGCACAACGACTTCTGACCAGCCCTGATGCTGCAGCCCGCCCATCAGCCAGAAAACCACCTGACGCAGGCTAAAGTCATCCGAAAAATACTTAAGCGCACTGATACCTGATGCCGCAGTCGCATTAATCGCAATGCCCACCAGCAACATGGTGGTTACCGAAACCGCATCAACACGGCGGGCAATGCGGGATACCAGCCAGGTGGCCAGCAAGCCACCCAGAAAAGCCGCCAGGGGCAACGCAAAATCCCCCATATAAGCAATAAAAGCCCCCCCAAATACCAACATCGCCACCGCCGCCAGGCCTGCGCCAGCAGATACACCAATCAAACTTGGGTCAGCCAGTGGATTACGAAACATGGCCTGCACAGCAGCCCCGGTAATACCCAGTAATGCCCCGGCCAACAACGTCAGACAAAGGCGGGGAAAACGTAAACCCATAAACACCTGATGCGCCACGGACTCTGTTTGCCAAAGATCAGCCAGCACCACCGATACTTCTCCCGTTTGCAGCGACAGCAGAATCACTAACGGCATAAAAGCAATCAGCATAAGTAGCAAGGCACGGGGATGAATATTTCCCGAAGCGATCATTGTGGCTTATCCAGTAAAAAAGTGACTGGTATTTTCACATAGGCCGCCTGTGCGTGGCCATCCTGTTGTGCCGGTGTGAATCGCCACTGACGTACCGCTTTAAGTGCCGCTTTATCCAGCAGACGAAAACCTGATGATTCCGATACCGACACCTGCCCAACTTCACCCGATGCTTTCACATAAGCCCGTAACCAGACTGTGCCTTGCTGACCCCGTTTTCTGGCAATACGCGGATAAACAGGCGGCACTTGCTGTTGATAACTCACCGCCTCAAAGCGCGCACTCGCCTGTGCATGGTTTACCAC
This sequence comes from Pontibacterium sp., assembly GCA_049599735.1. Taxonomy (GTDB): domain Bacteria; phylum Pseudomonadota; class Gammaproteobacteria; order Pseudomonadales; family Balneatricaceae; genus Pontibacterium. The sequence continues at coordinate 16,749 of JBMYOX010000022.1, forward strand.
CGGTTTAGCGATTTTATCTGCCGGTTCTGTGGACTGTTCAGTTTCAACGATTTTGTCCGTTAATTCAGCTTTGGATATCGGCTTGTGAATTAACGGCACGGGCTTTTTAACAGGTTCAGGGGGTGTTTGTACGGGCGGTTTTACCGGTTCAGGCACCGGGGGAGCTGGAGGTACTTTTATCCGCGGCTTGATAGGTTGCGGTTGCGGTTGCGGTTGCGGTTGCGGTTGCGGTTGCGGTTGCGGTTGCGGTTGAACAACATCTAAGGCTTTTTCGGGCGGGTGTACCATTGCCTGATAGCTAATTTGTACCTGCCGGGTTGAGCCCTGCAATACAGGGGCCATTAATACCGGCTGCCAGCCAAGTAACAATCCCAAGTGCAAGATTACTGAGATCAGCAAGGTTAGCACCAGCATTCCGGATTTAAACCAGACACGCCCTTTTACCTGCACAACACTTCGGCCCCACGCTTAAACACAATTAAAAACGCCTCTATTATAATGGCCTGTGCTGATCCTGCCCTGAGGCTTATTCACCCTGAGATTAAAAGCACTCATTCACGCTGAGGCTTAATTAACCTATCCTGTGTCCCGGATCAACGCTCACTTAGAAACCTAACGAGGGACACCATGACGGTGCTTTGTACTTTAGATGAAATGACCGAAGGTCAGGCACGTGGTTTTGAAATTAATGGGCAGAAGCTGGTACTGGTACAACACCGGGCTGCTTTTTTTCTTTATAAGAACAGCTGCCCCCATCGCCGGATTCCGCTGGAATGGCAGCCCGATCAGTTTCTGGACTACGACAAAAACTTTATCCAGTGTGCAACCCACGGTGCCCTGTTCAAAATAGAAGACGGGCTTTGTATTGCCGGACCTTGTAAAAACGCCCACCTGGAAGCCGTACCTTTCCAAATTAAAAACGGCACCCTGGTGCTTGATCCGGCACCCGATAGCGGCCCGCTTACAAATGAACCGGTAAGGCCTGAGTAATCCGGACTTCCTGTTCAGTGAGGCTTGCACCGTAAGCCAGCACTTCCACACCGGCATCCGCAGCCTGTCTCAACAATTGCCCGTATTTCGGGTCAATGGCATCGGCAGGCCTGACACGCTGAATACCGGCGTGGGGCACACAGAAAATCATCACCGCACGGTGCCCTTCCCGCACCATTGCCATCAATTCAACCAGATGTTTAGCCCCCCGGGTGGTCACCGCATCAGGAAAACTACCCCAGCCATCCTCTTCCAGCAGTGTCAGATTTTTCACTTCTACGTATACAGACGGCTGATTATCAGCCTCCAGTAACAGATCAATGCGGCTGTTTTCACCATAACGTACTTCCTGCCGAATCGTGCTATAACCCTGTAACTCACGGATCACACCGGACTCTATGCCTTCCCTGATCAGTTTATTGGCACGCCCGGTATTAATGCAGCACAGAAACTGCTGATCAATCTCCACCAGCTCCCAGCCTAAAGGGTATTTACGTTTTGGATTAGCCGAGTCCAGCAGCCAGACCCGGCTACCGGGTTCTGCACAATGTTTCATTGAGCCGGTATTCGGGCAATGAGCTGTTACCTGACGCCCATCCGGTAGCTCAATATCAGCCAGGAAACGTTTATAGCGGCGTATCAAACGCCCTTCGATCAAATTCTCCAGCTGCATCAGCCATTAATCCTTTTATGCAGCCGATCAAGCGCTTCCTGAATGCGATCCAGGCCCGTGGTATAGGAGAAACGGATAAACTCATTCGCACGATAACTGCCAAAATCAATGCCGGGTGTAGTTGCGACTTTATCTTCTTCCAACAAAGACCAGCAGAAATCAAAGGTATTGTCAGTCAGGTGAGAGGCATTGGCGTAGACATAAAACGCACCTTCCGGGGTCACCGGAATTTCAAAACCCAACTCACGCAGCCCTTTTACCAGCAAATCCCGCCTGGCCTGAAACGCATGACGACGCTCTTCAAAAATCTGAATAGATTCCGGTTTAAAGGCTGCCAGCGCGGCATACTGAGAAACCGTCGGTGGAGAGATAAACAGATTCTGGGCCAGTTTTTCCAGCTCAGAAACCGCTGACTCAGGGGCAACAATCCAGCCCAGACGCCAGCCGGTCATGCCAAAATATTTTGAGAAACTGTTAATCACAAACGCATCAGGCGCAACACTCAGCACGCTATTGGCATCAAAGCCATACGTCAGGCCGTGATACAACTCATCGACCACCAGCTGGCCCTTAAGATTACGCACCGTATCGGCAATCTGCTTTAATTCTTCCGGATGTGTCACCGAACCGGTTGGATTCGCCGGTGAGGCCAGCAATACCCCCGCCGTTTGCTCAGTCCAGTGCTGCTGAATCGTTTCGGCGTTTAGCTGGTAGTTATGCTCAACACCACAAGGCACTAACTGACCACGAGCTTCAATCAGGCGCAAAAACTGGCGGTTACAAGGATAACCGGGATCACCCATCATAAAACGCTGTCCGGGTTCTGCCAGCAAAGAAAACACCATCAGCAAAGCCCCGGATGCACCCGGTGTCACCAGAATCCGTTCAGGTGAAATCGTCAGCCCGTAACGGGTCTGATACCAGCCCGCGATGGCCTTGCGCAACTCAGGAATACCCGCGGCAGGTGTATACTGGGTTAATCCCTGATCAATGGCTGCTTTGGCGGCTTCAGCCACAGGTACCGCCGTTGGAAAATCAGGTTCTCCCGCCACCATATGCACTACATCATGTCCTTGTGCATCCAGCTCTTTGGCTCTTTTCAGTAGGTCCATTACTTTAAAAGAATCAATATCAGCAACCCGCTGAGTCCACTGCGTTGTCATCGTTTACCCTTCTTAAATGCCTTAATCCGTTATTATACAAAACTGCCATTATTTTATCGGATTACAAGCACTCAGCTCATAATAAGCAGCCAATATCCCTGCTTCCCTGCATTACAGGTTTACAAGCCACGCGGACTGAACTAGATATTAGTGTTATAGAGTCGATCATGGACAGGAAGTTGTGAGCTGGCTTCCCTGCCTGAAGGATGACTGGTTCAGCCTTACAGCATAAAATAAAGGCTGGATTTTATAAGGCAAAGGCTGGTCTAACCTGACAAGTTCTGATAACGTCTCCAGCCTTTTTAAGCAGAACCCGTATGTTACGGGTTTATGTTCAGGCAAGTTGATATCGTCCGCGTCGGCGATTCAGGATAAGTGGGGCAGTATTATGCCAAACAATAACGAGTCTCGATTTTCACATATTTCTCCTTACCCGCTTGATACAGGCGAGGAGTACATGTGTGATTCCCATAAAGATCACTTCCGCGCCATTCTGGCCGAGTGGAAACGCCAGCTGATGGAAGAGGTGGACAGCACTATCCATCATCTGCAGGAAGAACAATCTAACTTTGCCGATCCCAGCGATCGTGCCAGCCAGGAAGAAGAGTTCAGTCTTGAGCTGCGTACCCGTGACCGCGAGCGTAAGCTGATCAGAAAAATCGATGAGGCCGCTGAGCGCATCGAAACCGATGATTACGGTTACTGTGATGCCTGTGGTATTGAAATCGGTGTGCGCCGACTGGAAGCACGCCCAACTGCGACTTTGTGTATTGACTGCAAAACACTCGCAGAAATCAAAGAAAAACAAGTCGGCCGTTAACGCGACGAACAGGCCGGGAAACCGGCCTGCTTTAGAAAGATAACGCTCCATGAAATATACGGGACGTTTCGCACCCTCTCCAACCGGGCCTCTGCATTTTGGCTCTTTGCTCGCTGCACTGGCCAGCTTTCTTGATGCGCGCGCCCACCAGGGCCGCTGGTTACTTCGTATCGAAGACCTTGACCCTGCCCGTGAACAGCCCGGTGCAAGTGACAGTTTTCCGCGGGTACTGGAAACTTTTGGTCTTTACTGGGACGATGCTTGCACCCTGCAAAGTGAACGCCTGGAATTTTATCAGGAGATACTGAATACCCTGCTCAGTCAGGGTGATGCCTACCCCTGTAGCTGTTCACGTAAAGCGGTACAGGCACGCAGTGGCTCCGCTATTTATGACCGTTACTGCCTTGAACACCCGGTAAACAACCAAAAACAGGCAGCCATCCGCGTCCATTGTCCGGATGCACCAATCTGCTTTGAGGACCGGATTCAGGGTCACTGTTGTTTTGATCTGCAACAGCACTCAGGTGATTTTGTTGTTTTAAGAAAAGATGGCCTCTTTGCCTACCAGCTGGCCGTTGTGGTGGATGACCACCTCCAGGGCATTACTCATGTGGTGCGCGGCAGTGACCTGCTCTCGGAAACACCCAAGCAAATTCATCTGCAGCAAAAACTGGCATTAAATTCACCACGTTATGCCCATATTCCCGTGATCACCAACGCGCAGGGACAAAAACTCAGCAAACAGACCTTTGCACCTGCCCTGGATTTAGCCAACCCCGTTCCTCAGCTGATCAAAGCACTGGATTGCCTGAACCAGCAGCCCGACCCTGCGCTAGGCGATGCAAGCACAGAAGAGCTGTTACAATGGGCAACCGGGCACTGGAGTCCGGGCAACCTGCCCCCGCAGCTAAAAGTCCCCCTGAGCCAATAAAAAGGGCGCTGAAATGTACCTGCACCGCTTACTGCTGCTGTTAATCCCGGCCCTTTATCTGCTGTTACCGCCGTTTATCAACGGGTTGCAGCAGCTGAACGGCCCCTGGTACCGGCCCTTTATCATCTGGAGTGTCGTTGTGATCATTGCAGCTATTATTGAAGGGAAGCGCAGGCATGCTTGATCTGTCTGAGCTTTTCCTGATTGGTTTTGCTTATCTGGCGTTTCTGTTCGGTACCGCGTATCTCACCGAACGCGACAAACTACCCACCCGCCTGGTCAGACACCCCCTGACCCATATGTTATCTATCGGGGTTTACGCCAGTGTCTGGACTTTTCATGGAGCCTTTGGCCTGGCAGCACAGTCCGGTTACCTTTTCCTGGCTTCTTATCTGGGGGCCGTCAGTGCTTTTGTGCTGGGACCGGCCATATTAATCCCTATCCTGCGTATTACCCGTACTTACCAGTTAAGCTCCCTGGCCGACCTTTTTGCCTTCCGTTTTCGCAGCGGCACTGTGGGTATCATCACCACCATCCTGACCGTGCTCGCGACCGTTCCCATGATATCTATACAGATTCAGGCCATTGCGGACGCACTTTATATCTTTAATCAGCAGTTTACGGTTGAGCAATTTGCACTGGGATTCTGCACGGTATTAGCCCTGTTCTCCATTCTCTTTGGTGCCCGCCACGCCACCTTACGTAATAAACATCCCGGCCTGGTTGTCGCGATGGCGGTTGAGTCACTGATTAAATTAATTGCGCTGGTGGTTATCGGCCTCTATGCGTTCTTTATTATCCTCGGGGGGCCTGGTCAGCTTGAAGACTGGTTAGCCGCCCACCCGGAACAACTGCAAGTACTAGATACCCCCTTTGACAGCGACCTCTGGCGCACTCTGCTGATTGCATTTTTCAGTGCGGCCATTGTTATGCCTCATATGTTTCATATGATGTTCACTGAGAACTCAGCCGATGAAACCCTGTATAAAGCCACCTGGGGTATGCCGTTATTCCTGCTCCTGCTGGCACTGGCAGTGCCGCCCATTGTATGGGCAGGCCTGAGCCTTGGGATCAGCGGTGACCCTGAATTTCTGCTGCTCTCTCTGGGTATGCATCTGGACTCCCGGTGGCTGACAATTCTGGCTTTTATCGGCGGGCTGTCCGCCGCCAGCGGCATTTCAATTGTGGCCACCGTTTCAATGGCATCCATGCTGCAAAATCACATTCTTCTGCCACTGGTTCCCCTGCCGGATACCCGGCAATTTTACGCCTGGATACTCTGGCTGCGCCGTTGTCTTATTATTTTGTTACTACTCGGCTGTTACCTTTTTTATCTGAAAATCGGCTCCCACTATAATCTGCATCAGCTGGGCATTATTGCGGTGGTTGCTTTCCTTCAGTTTTTACCCGGTTTGCTGGTCACGCTTTTCTGGCTGCGCGCCAATCGCTGGGGCATTATTGCAGGCCTGCTAACCGGCATGAGCATTTGGATCTATGCCATGCTGCTGCCCTTGCTGGGGCCTGTTGATCCGGCTGCTGCGCTTGATTTCAGATTAGGTGACTACGACCTGGAACATGCGGCGCTGCTTTCTCTTAGCCTGAATGCATTAATACTCACGGTTGTATCCCTTCTGACCGAGCAAAATGCAGAAGAAGAAAACGCGGCAAATGCCTGCCTGCTGAACGCACTGCAGCGCCCGGTATCCACGAGCCTGACCGCCACACGCCTGGAAGATTTCCAGTCCCTGTTAACGCCCCGCCTGGGACAGCTGGCCGCGCAGCGGGAAATACAAAGTGCCCTGGAGCAGCTCTCACTCAAAGCGGGCATGTTGCGCCCCGTCGACCTGCTGCGCTTACGCACCCAGCTGGAGCATAATCTCACCGGACTTCTGGGTCCGATCGAAGCGGCCGCCCTGCTTGAACCCTTGAATCACGGCAGTCCGGCACCCGGTATCGGCTCCCTGATCAGCAGTGGCCGCAATGTACACCTGATGGAAAACCAGCTGGAAAACTATCAGGTGCAGCTGACCGGCCTTGCCGCCGAGCTGGATGAGCTACGCCGCTACCACCGTCTTATTCTGCAACAGTTACCCATGGGAGTCTGCACCCTGGATAACACCGGCGAAATTCTTTTCTGGAATTCAGAAATGGAGTTACTCACCGGTATGACACCCGCTGACTGTGTTGGCATCACATTGCAAAAACTACCCGCTCCCTGGGGTCTGCTACTTGGAAATTTTGCCGATTCCTCACGGCTGCACGAAGTTGCGGATCCTATTAACCTTAACAGCCAGCCACACTGGTTCAGCCTGCACAAAGCACAACTTAGCGAAGAGTCCGGCAGTGGTATGGTGGTCTTGCTGGAAAACGAAACTGCAACACGCCTGTTACAAAATCGCCTGGCTCACAGTGAACGTCTTTCCTCCATCGGTCGCTTTGCCGCCGGTGTCGCCCACGAAATAGGCAACCCGGTAACCGGCATCGCCTGCCTGGCACAAAACCTGAAACTGGAAACAGATAACCCGGAAATTCTGGAGACCGGTGATCAGATCGTCGATCAAACCAAACGTATCAGCCGTATCGTACAGTCTCTGGTACGTTTTGCCCGCAGCGGTCAGACGGATAACCAGGCCGCTCACGAGTCCGTTAATCTGCACCACTGCCTGGACGAAGCAATACACCTGGTTTCTCTGGACAGCCGGGGAAAATTTAAAGCCTATATCAACAATATTGATGAAAAACTGGATGTCTGGGGTGATGCTCAGCAGTTGCTACAGGTTTTTGTTAATTTGCTGAATAATGCCTGTGATGCTTCTATGGATTTCAGTCATATCTGGATGGATACTACCTGCAACGAGGAAACCATTTCGATCTCGATTACTGACGAAGGCACGGGCATTCCCAGGGCTGACCAGGACCGTTTATTCGAACCTTTTTTCACCACTAAAGACCCCGGCCAGGGCACCGGCCTCGGTCTCTCGCTTGTCTACAACATTATTGAAGAACATTATGGTAGTATTGAATTTATCAGCCCTGCCAATAACAAGCAGAATAAAGGCACTCGCGTGGTAATCACTTTGCCGTACCATCACCGGGATGAAGACCCGGGTCATGGTACCGCTATGGGATAACGGTAGACCCAATGAGCCAGATTCTGATTGTTGAAGATGAAACAATCATCCGTTCCGCATTGCGTAAGCTATTGGAAAAAAACAATTTTTCAGTAAACGATGCCGAATCGGTTGACGAAGCAAGCCGCAAATATGACCTGAATACCTTTGACCTGATTATCAGCGACCTGCGCCTGCCCGGTGCTCCCGGCACCGACCTGATAAATCGCGCCGGTGCGGTTCCGGTGCTGATTATGACCAGCTATGCCAGCATGCGCTCCGCCGTTGATGCCATGAAACTGGGTGCGGTTGATTACATCGCCAAACCTTTTGATCATGATGAGATGCTCAGCACCATCGGCAACATTTTGTCCCAGCATCAGGCACCAACACCGGCACCCGCACAACCGGAAAGTGATACTACCCAAACCCGCATTATTGGCTCCTGCGCCCCCATGCTGGACCTGTTTAAACGCATTCGCAAAGTCGCTAAAACGGACGCCACCGTACTGATTCAGGGTGAGTCCGGCACGGGCAAAGAACTGGCCGCACGGGCTATTCATGAACAGAGTGAACGCGCCCGGTCGCCAATGATCTGTGTAAACTGCGCGGCCATTCCCGAAACCCTGATCGAGTCAGAACTGTTTGGCCACGAAAAAGGGGCCTTTACCGGTGCCAACAGCGCCCGCAGCGGCCTGATCGAAGCGGCAGACGGCGGCACCCTGTTTCTTGACGAGATAGGTGAGTTACCGCTCGAAGCCCAGGCCCGCCTGCTGCGCTTTCTTCAGGAAGGCGAAATTCGCCGGGTGGGCGCGATTCAGTCCAAACAAGTCAATGTGCGCCTGATTGCCGCCACCCACCGTAACCTTAAGGCACTGGCCAGAAAAGGTGATTTTCGCGAAGACCTTTATTACCGCCTTTATGTGATGGAACTGCTGATGCCACCTCTGCGGGAGCGCGGTGAAGACATTATAGAAATTGCCAACAAGCTGTTGGCACGTACCGCTCAAAAAATGGGGGAAGCCAACCTGAGCTTTAGCCGCCATGCCCTTGATACCCTGCGTCGGTATACCTGGCCTGGCAATGTACGGGAACTGGAAAATGCCATTGAACGGGCTGTTATTCTCACAGAAAATAATATTATCAGCACTGATTTACTGGCACTGGATCTTGAACATACTGAACTGGCTGATCTGGAAGAAAACTACGCCAGGCAAACAGCCAGCCCGCCCGCCCGCCAGACAAATAACGACAAAACCGGGCTCTCTCTGGACGATTATTTCCAGCGTTTTGTACTGGAGAACCAGGACGGCATGAGCGAAACCGATCTTGCCAAAAAACTGGGTGTCAGCCGCAAGTGCCTGTGGGAGCGTCGTCAGAAACTTGGTATTCCCCGTAAACAGAAAAGATAAAGCCGGGTAACAAGGTAACACCCCATAAAAGTGTTACCTTGTTACCCATAAAGTGTTCCCTTAATCGGGTAACAAGGTAACACCTCTGTCATCGCCTGATAAAATCAACTGCCTGTTTTTTATTTTTACCTTAAAAAACAAATGGTTAAAAAAATTGGCACAGCCCCTGCTTTATATAGACAAAACAACAACAATGTTTACTTAGAAACCTGCACTATCAATAAAAATAAAAACAGGTCGCATGTAGATAAGTACCCCGCCTCGAATAAAAATAAAAATGAGGCTTGAACAGCTGGTCGTAACGCAGCAACCAGGGTTAAAAATAAATGCTTTTAGCAATAATAAAAACAAGCTAAAAACAGCCCGGCACCTGAGATACGATCAGCTTCTCATCCCTTCCTTTACTCACTCATCGGCAAATTTTAAAAACCTGTATACGCTGGCAGAACGCTGTTTTAAGTCTGCTCAAAATCCACACTTATCATGGATAAGCGACACTTTTACTGATTTTTACCTGGTTTCAATTGTTTCAAAAATGCTTTTCGGCAACCGGATAAAGCACAGTGCTTATACTGCGAACGCGTAAATGGTATGATGCGCCACTTTGGTTTCTGGGCAAATTTTCGGTGTACTATGGGTAAAAGTCTGTTAACACGCATTAGTGCTTTATTTGGCAAAGGCCGGACTGAGAGCAGCCCGGCGGCTGAGTCACAGCAGCATCGCATTATCCCTGAAGCTGAGCACCATATTAATCGACAGCATCTCGATGACAACGCCATGAAAGTTGTCTATCGCCTGATTGATGGTGGCTACGATGGTTATCTCGTTGGCGGCTGTATCCGTGACTTGCTTACCGGCCAAAAACCCAAAGATTTTGATGTAGCCACCAGCGCCCACCCGGAAGAAGCCCATGAATTATTCCGGCGCTCCCGACTGATTGGGCGACGCTTTAAACTATTGCATGTGCGCTTTGGCCGTGACCTGATTGAAGTTGCCACGTTTCGGGCCAGTCACAATACACACCCGACCAACACCGATGGCGAGCACGGTCGCCAGAATGCGTCTGGCATGATCACCCGCGACAACGTCTATGGCACGATTGAAGAAGACGCATTACGTCGCGACTTTACCGTCAACGCCCTTTATTACTGCGTCAAAGATCACAGCATCTATGATTTTGCTAACGGTTATCAGGACATCCAGGACCGCGTCCTGCGTATCATTGGTAATCCGGATGACCGTTACCGTGAAGATCCGGTACGGATGCTGCGCGCTGCGCGCTTCGCAGGCAAACTCGGGTTCAGCATAGAGCCCTCAACAGCAGCACCCATTCCTGCCCTGGCACCTTTGTTAAAAGATATTGCCCCGGCCCGACTCTTTGATGAGTCATTAAAGCTACTGCAATCCGGTTATGCAGAAGCGGCCTATCGGCACATGCAGCAATTTGATCTCTTTGAGCCACTTTTCCCCCAGACGCAGGCCGCCTTAGAAAGCGAGCAGGGTGAGCTGGTCAGCACCCTGATATTAAATGCCTTACGCAATACCGACCGCCGCCTGGCCCAGCGTAAAAGTGTAACACCGGCCTTCCTTTACGCCGCGCTGCTCTGGTACCCGGTTCAGGCACTGATGCAAAAGCTGATTCAGGAAGATCACATGCCACCGTTACCGGCATTGCATGAGGCCGCTAATCAGGTGATTGGCAGGCAGGTTAAATCCACGGCTATTCCACGGCGCTTCTCAACGCCTATCCGTGAAATTTGGGAACTTCAGGTTCGCCTGCCCCGCCGAGAGGGCAACCGCGCCCAGCGCCTGCTTGAACAACCCCGCTTCCGGGCTGCTTATGATCTTCTGTTGTTACGCGAGAACAGCGGAGAAGATCTGGGCGGGCTAAGCCATTGGTGGACCGATTATCAGGCAGCCAATGCACAGACCCGACCTCAGATGGAAAGTGATTTAGGCCCCAGGCCAAAACCCCGTCGTCGTCGACGTAAAAAACCCGGCAATTCCGGCGAGTGAGCCCGGTGAATACAAGAGTACGTTGTTATATCGGCCTGGGCAGCAACCTGGACAACCCCCGTCAGCAGGTGATGGATGCTTTCAGAGAGCTCGCCCAACTCCCGGATACCGAACTGGTTATACACTCAAGCCTGTACCGTTCTGATCCGGTGGGTCCTCAGGATCAACCCGATTTTATCAACGCCGTTGCCGCCCTGGACACCACCCTGGAAGCTCATTGTTTACTGAATCAGTTACAACAACTGGAGCAACAGCACAGGCGTATCCGAGAACGCCACTGGGGCCCACGCACACTGGATCTGGACCTGTTGCTTTATGGCAATCAACAGATCAATAGCCAGCGCCTGACCGTTCCCCATGCTTATTTGCACGAGCGAGCCTTCGTACTCTGGCCACTAGCAGAGATCACACCCGAATTAATATTCCCTGATGGTACAAAACTACCTACGCTTTTAGCCGCATGCCCTATGGGAACCCTGGCACGGATACAGGTATAATTCCCGCGAGACTAGATAACTGGACACCGAGTTTCTTATGAGCAAGATCACTCTGCACACTTTAACAGCCCTGAAACAGGCCGGTGAAAAATTTACCGTTCTTACCGCTTATGATGCCTGTTTTGCTCACCTGATTAGTGAAGCCGGAAACGAGATGATCCTCGTTGGTGACTCACTGGGCATGGTTCTGCAGGGCAACGACAGTACCCTGCCGGTAAGCGTTGAAGAGATGGCCTACCACACCGCCTGCGTAGCCCGGGGCAATCAGGGCAGCATGATTATGACTGACCTGCCTTTTATGAGTTACGCCACGCCTGAGCAGGCGATGGAGAGTGCTGCAACACTGATGGCCGCAGGCGGTCAGATTGTTAAACTCGAAGGCGATGCCTGGCTGGCAGACACTGTTACTTTACTCTCTGAGCGGGGTGTTCCCGTCTGCGCACACCTGGGGCTGACACCTCAGGCGGTTAATAAGCTGGGCGGCTACCGGGTTCAGGGACGCGATAGTACCAGTGCCCAAAAAATGATCGAAGACGCAGTACTGCTTGAGCAAGCAGGTGCATCCATGCTGCTGCTTGAATGTGTGCCTTCGCTGCTGGCCCGCGAGATTACCCAGGCGGTAGATATTCCGGTGATCGGTATAGGTGCAGGCCCGGATACCGACGCACAAGTACTGGTGATGCACGACATGCTGGGACTCACGCCCGGCCGACTGCCTAAGTTTGTCAAAAATTTTATGGCGGATACCGACAACGTACAAGCTGCGTTTAAAGCCTACGCGGATGCCGTCAAAACAGGCAGTTTTCCAGGACCGGAACACGGGTTTGAATAACCATGAAAACCATTCACAGTATTACAGATTTACAGAGCACCCTAAGACAGGCACGCGCTCAGGGTAAACGCATCAGCCTGGTGCCCACTATGGGTAACTTGCACGAAGGCCACTTACAACTGGTTCATCAGGCCAGAGCCTGTAGTGATCTGGTAGTCTCCAGTGTGTTTGTTAACCCGCTGCAGTTTGGCGCCGGTGAGGATCTGGACAGCTACCCCCGCACCCTGGCATCTGATCAGGAAAAATTGCGTGGGGCGGGTTGTGATCTGCTGTTTGCACCCACTGATGAAGAAGTCTACCCCAACGGACGCGATAATCAGACCGAAGTGGAAGTACCCGGTCTGTCAGATCTCTACTGCGGTGCCAGTCGTCCGGGACACTTCCGGGGGGTTGCGACGGTTGTCTGCAAGCTGTTTGGCATTGTTCAACCGGATGTAGCTATCTTCGGTGAAAAGGATTATCAACAACTAATGGTCATACAACGTATGACCGCAGACCTCTGTCTGCCGGTTGAGATTCAGGGTGCTCCTATCGTGCGTAACAGTGATGGCCTGGCCCTGAGTTCACGTAATGGCTATCTTTCAGAGGAACAACTGGCCCTTGCGCCTGTGCTCTGCCAGACTCTGCGTGACAGTGCCAAACAAATCAAAGCAGGGCGCCGGGATTATGCTCAGCTTGAAGAAGAAGCCCAGCGAACGCTGGAAGAGACCGGCTTCAAACGTGATCTTTACCGTATCTGTAATGCACAAGATCTGACAACCGCCACTGAAGACAGCTCACAGCTTGTAATTCTGGCAGGTGCACACCTGGGCGCTGCCCGTCTGATCGACAATATTGAAATCGACCTTTAAAGCAATTCAAACAGGCCCCGATACCGCGGGGCCTGTTTTATCCTTTGGTCGCCTAGCCTGCCCGCATAAGCCCTGTTAAATTTTCTGACCAGTCATTGTTGTGTCTGACCTGAAGCCGCCCAAATCGTCATCACTTGACAAAACAGGGCAGGCTCGCACAGACTGTGGAACTTAAATGTTGCACTGCAACTAATAAAGAAGACCTAAGCGTTTACGGTGGGATCAGGGAAATGAACTTACAGTCCAACCGCCCTTGCAATAGAAGGGTCACTTCTCTGCCCTATCATCATCCATATCTTATTGATTCTATTACGAGGCAAAGCTATGCGTGACGTTGTTATCGTTGCTGCCGGTCGTACCGCTACCGGTGCGTTTAACGGTTCCCTGGCAAAAGTATCTGCATCCGACCTGGGTGCAACGGTTCTGAAATCCCTGATTGAAAAAACAGACCTGGATCCGGCACTGGTTGATGAAGTTATCCTGGGCCAGGTATTAACTGCCGGTTGTGGCCAGAACCCTGCCCGTCAGGCTGTGATCAATGCAGGCCTGCCAAAAGAAGTACCTGCCCTTACGATTAACAAGGTTTGTGGTTCCGGCCTGAAAGCTGTACAGATGGCCACTCAGGCTATTCGTTGTGGTGATGCCGATATCATTATCGCTGGTGGTCAGGAAAGCATGAGCCAGTCTCCTCATGTACTGCCAAACTCCCGTAACGGTGCACGTATGGGCGACTGGAAAATGGTCGATACCATGATCAAAGATGGCCTGTGGGATGCGTTTAACGATTACCATATGGGTATCACCACTGAGAACATCGTTGCAAAATACGGCTTCACCCGTGAAGAGCAGGATGCCTTTGCCTCTGCGTCCCAGAATAAAGCAGAAGTGGCAGTAACCTCCGGTCGCTTTAAAGATGAAATCATCCCGGTTGTTATTCCTCAGCGTAAAGGCGATCCGGTTGTCTTTGATACCGATGAACAGCCACGCTTTGGCTGCACGCCTGAAGCTCTGGGCAAACTGCGCCCGGCTTTTAAGAAAGATGGTTCTGTAACAGCGGGTAACGCATCCACCATCAATGATGGCGCCTCTGCGGTTATGCTTTGTTCTGCTGAGAAAGCCGCTGAGCTGGGTCTGCCAGTTCTGGCACGTATCAAAGCTTATGCCTCTTCAGGTGTTTGCCCAACCATTATGGGCACCGGTCCAATCACTGCGACCAACAAAACACTGGAAAAAGCAGGCTGGACAGTGGATGAGCTCGAGCTGGTTGAAGCTAACGAAGCCTTTGCCGCTCAGGCCATGTCTGTAAACAAAGACCTGGGCTGGAACACCGACATCGTTAACGTTAACGGTGGTGCAATCGCACTGGGCCACCCAATCGGTGGTTCCGGTTGCCGCATTCTGGTGAGCCTGATCCACGAAATGAACAAACGTGATGCAAAGAAAGGCCTGGCCACACTGTGTATCGGTGGCGGCATGGGTACAGCACTGGCAATCGAGCGCGACTAAGCTTAGTCACGCGCTAACAAAAAACCGCAGTGGATAAGGCTGCGGTTTTTTTTGGCTTAAAACTTTCCAGGTACAAACTTTTCGGATAGATTGCGCCGGATCAGGCCTCGGCTATCGCGCCTTTGCCCACCCCTTCAAACGCTTTCACCCTGACACGGCTTTCAGGCTGTTGTTTTTTAATCTCGTTCGCCAAATGCTGTGCAATCAGTTCAACGGTTGTTTCCGTATCAATCAGGTAACAAACTGCTGCCGGTAATTTCAGCTCAAAGGCCCCTTGTGGTGCTTGGTAGGCATAATGATGCACACCACCCTCGTTGCTCAGCAGATGAGCCTGCGTACCTATATAAATATCCCTGAAGCGCTCCGCCCATTCGGCTTCCAGGGCTTCTGAACGCTGATCATCCAGGTAAACTTCTATTTTAGAGCGGTGTCCGTGGGCAATACGCTGACAGTTGCCGTCATGCTGCTGCAGGCCGTGGCTGTAATGATAAAAAGCGCCGTTAACAGACTCAGGTACAAAGCTGATACTCAGCCCCTGTACCTGCTCGGGAAACAATGCCAGCAGCTGCTCACGACACCAGTCGGCCAGCGTTTGCGGGGTAATCTCAGGCATATCAACTAAGGCGATCGCCTGCTCTGGTGAGCGGCAATAAAAAGCGTTGCCATCCGGGTAGCACCAGTCAATCCGGGTATAAGCCTGCGCCTGCTGATAACTCAGCCGGGGCATACCCACAGGCACCACCAGAGCGTGATCGATGTAAGTATCAAACCAGTGCTTAACGGCTTTTTTTACAATGCCAAAATCACAGATCATACCCTGTTCATTCAGGTCACCGTCCAGTACCAGCTGTACCAGCCAGGACTCACCTAATAGTCCACGCTGAGGGTGCAGGTAAGAAAAATCCACATTGGTTAAGTTATCAACAAAGAGTTTCACGGCATTTCCAGGGCTATATTTTCAGGATGCTATAGTAGCGCAATCAAGACGCAGTTTCATTCAGGTATAATAGGGGCTTTCATACGCTATTTCGCTCTTATTAATCCTGGATCAACATGCGTCTCGATAAATACCTGGCACAGAGTTCTGGCTTCTCCCGTAAAGAGGTACGCAAAATGATGCGTGCCGGTGAAGTAAGTCTCAATGGTGACGTGGTCAAAGACCCCGCCTTACATATTTCTGAAGAAGACCTGATCTGCCTGGACGGCATGCCACTGGATCCGCCGGGTGAGCGTTATCTGATGCTTTATAAACCCGAAGGCTGTGTATGCTCCAATGATGACAGCACTCACCCTACGGTATTAAGCCTGATTGATCTGCCCCGTGCAGATGAACTCTTTATCTGCGGACGGCTGGATGTGGATACCACCGGTCTGGTGTTAGTCACCAGTGATGGTCAGTGGGCACACCGCGCAACCTCCCCCCGCCACAAAACCGGAAAGATTTATCAGGTTGAAACCGCCGACCCGATTCCGGATGACGCGGCAGAGAAATTTGAAGAAGGACTGATGCTAACCAGCGAAGTCTTCCGTACCAAACCCGCCATACTTGAAAAACTCACAGACCATAGCGCCCGTGTCACCCTGACCGAAGGCCGTTACCACCAGGTAAAACGTATGTTTGCCGCCCTGGGTAACCGGGTTGTCAGCCTGCACAGAGAATGTATCGGTGACATTACGCTGGACCCTGATCTGGAGTTGGGCGAATACCGTGAACTCACTCAAAAGGAAATTGAGAGCATCTGATGACTAACACTGCCTTTAATCTGCTACAGCCTTATCTGCAACGTGCTGCAGGCAAATGTCTCTGGATCGCCGATGAAAACCTGCTTAACCGTCAGAGCAGCCCTAACGAGGCGATTACAGTCATTGTGAATCGCCAGGATCTCTATGAGCAGCTAAAACAGCAGCACTGGAATGCCCGGTTCAGCGATTTTGATTTTCATGGTTTTGAAGACCAGAGTGTTGATCAGGTTTTTTACCGGGTCTCTAAAGAAAAGCCCGTGGTTCATCATGTCATTAACGAAGCCTTCCGGATTCTGAAAACCGGCGGTCAGCTGGTGTTATCCGGTGATAAAGGCGAAGGCATTAAGTCTTATATCGACAAGGCAAAAAAACTCTTCGCAGGGCAATGCCAGGCCAATAAGGCTGAAGCCGATACCTGGCTGGCAGAGCTCACACGCCCGGATGAAGCAGGCAGCAAATGTCTGGATGACAAAGACTATCGAAAATTGAGGCCTGAAGTGGCCGACGAACACTTTGAGTACTGGAGTAAACCCGGTGTCTATGGCTGGAATAAAATCGATAAAGGCAGTGCCTATCTGATAGAGCACCTGGATCAGTTTCTGATGGTCATGCCAGAGCCGCCAAAACAGATGCTGGATTTGGGCTGTGGTTATGGTTACCTGTCACTGAATGCCAGTGAAATGGATATTCCGGTTACCGCCACCGATAACAATGCAGCAGCGATTGCCGCTTGTGAACGCAACTTCGCCCGTTATCCCATTAACGGACAGGTTATCACCGCCGACTGCGCCCGGGGTATCACTCAAAAATTTGACCTGATTCTCTGCAACCCGCCTTTTCATGCCGGTTTTGATGTGGAAACAGACCTGACTGATCGCTTTCTGAAAGCCGCCCATGACAGGCTGAGCGATAAAGGCATTGCCTGCTTTGTAACCAATTTGCATATACCGCTGGAGCGAAAGGCCCAGGGCTTATTTCGACAAGTGGAAATTATTGCATCAAACGGAAACTTCAAACTGACACGTTTAAGCCACGGGTTGTAATAAACATGGCCTTTTTAAACACAGCGATAAATGTTACCTTGTAACCCCAAATTTAGCAGTCAAACAATTGTTTGAACTTTATCAAACAATCAAGAATGAGCGACTGGCCGGTTTAAGAAAGTAAATATAAAAGGGAATTTAGTTATGAAGCAGCCACAGTGTCCGCACTGCCAATCCTATGCCCTGTTACGTATTAAACGTACAACATTATTAAAATTCCGCTACCCCAACTCCCGGCGATACCGCTGTCACGAATGCACAACCAGCCTGCTGATTAACAAAACAGGTCAGATTATGCATAGTAAAGACACAAAATTTGCCTGAATCGGTTTATTTTATAGTATTAAAGTTGTCGTCTTAATATCAATCCGGTTACCCTTACGCTTTTACTTATGCGCTTATTGCCCCAGGCGGTAAGCACCAATATGGTTAACCGCAGATCGCTATCAATGCCTCAACTACCACTGGAATACATTCGCCAGGCTCTGTATTTTTTCCGCAGCCATTTCTCTATGGTGGTACGAATACAGCTACCCTTTCTTTTACTGATTAATGTGCTGGCATTACTGGCTGACACATCCTTCGACAGTCAGTCTGAAAGCTTCAGCACGATGGTCGCAGGCCTTACCCTGCTCAACGTAACGCTGATGCCCATCTATATGGCTGCTACTATCTTTTATTTTGGCTCAGTGGTAAAAAACCAGCCGCTTACCGCAGGACAAGCTTTGTTGCTGGGCCTGACGCGCTGGCGAGCCTTGCTGCTGGTTTATGCACTCTCTGCCTTTGCCGTCTTCAGCGGTTTATTATTTCTGGTTATTCCCGGCATTTTTATCCTGATTCGTTTAGGCTTTGCTGATTATATCTGTGTCGCAGAGCAAAAAGGCCCGCTGGATGCGCTAAAGGAAAGCTGGGAGCGTTCTGAACCCTGGTTCTGGACATTACTGAATGGCCTGGCCATTCTCTTTGTGATTGTGACGGGTACGGAAATGCTGCTGGAACTACTGCTTGAAAAAATCGGGCTGTTAAATGCACCTGTCAGCGCACTGATTAATATGTTTTTTGGCCTGCTCAATACGGCATTAACCGTTTATGGCTTCAGGGTGTATTGCATTGCACAGGAAGAAACACCTGGGTAAAGCAAAACGACAATCTGCTGCCAGGCCTGTTACACCGAAAAACAGCCACAAAAAAACCCGCATTTGCGGGTTTTTTATCTTCAGATCAGCAATACTCAGCTAACCGCATCATCCGCTTCCAGATCACGCATAGACAGCTTAATACGGCCGCGCTGATCAACATCCAGCACTTTAACCTTCACGATATCATCCAGCTTCACGTAGTCAGCCACTTTCTCAATGCGCTTGTTGGCAACCTGAGAAATGTGAACCAGACCATCTTTACCCGGCAGGATATTAACAAAAGCACCGAAGTCTTCGATACGAACCACTTTACCTTCGTAAATCTGGCCAACTTCAGCTTCAGCCGTGATCGCTTTCACACGCTCGATGGCATCTTTAGCACGCAGCTTATTATCAGCGTAGATACGTACCGTACCGTCATCATCGATATCGATCATGGCACCGGTCTCTTCAGTCAGAGCACGGATGGTTGCGCCACCTTTACCGATCAGATCACGGATTTTCTCCGGATTGATCTTCAGCTGAGTCATCGCAGGTGCATTGTCCGGCAGTTCAGGACGTGCGTAACCGATGACTTTAGCCATTTCACCCAGGATATGTTTACGCGCCTGGTAAGCCTGCTCCAAAGCGATTTCCATAATCTCTTCGGTGATACCGGTGATCTTGATATCCATCTGCAGGGCAGTGATACCTTCGCCTGTACCGGCTACTTTAAAGTCCATATCACCCAGATGATCTTCGTCACCCAGAATATCGGTCAGCACCGCAAAGCGCTCGCCTTCTTTAACCAGACCCATTGCGATACCCGCAACCGGTGCTTTCAGCGGTACACCTGCATCCATCATGGACAGGGACGCACCACAAACAGACGCCATAGAGCTGGAACCGTTGGATTCCGTAATTTCAGAGACGATACGGATGGTGTACGGGAATTCTTCCTGCGTTGGCAGAACCGCTGCCACACCACGACGCGCCAGACGCCCGTGACCAATTTCACGACGACCTGCACCCATCATACGACCACACTCGCCTACGGAATACGGAGGGAAGTTGTAATGCAGCATGAACGGGTCTTTACGCTCGCCTTCGATCGCATCAATAATCTGCTGATCACGGCTGGTGCCCAGTGTGGTGGTCACGATCGCCTGAGTTTCACCACGGGTGAACAAAGCAGAACCGTGTGTGCCTTTCAGCATATCGATATCAACGTTGATAGCACGAACCGTTTTGCTGTCACGACCATCGATACGCGGCTCACCATTAACGATGCGACTACGAACGATTGATTTTTCCAGAGAACTGAAGACACCTTCGACTTCTTTAGCCGATGCCTGACCTTCCTCGTTACCCGCGATTGCATCAACCGCCTGCGTACGCAATGCACTCAGTGTATCCTGACGTTTCAGCTTGTCAGCCACCTGGTAAGCTTCTTCAATGCCTGCGCCTACAGCTTCAGTCACTTGTGCAATCAGTGCTTCATTTTTCTCAGCAGCCTGCCATTCCCAAACCGGCTTACCGGCTTCAGCAACCAACTCATTGATTGCCGTTACTGCAACCTGCATTTCCTGATGCGCGAACAGTACAGCACCCAGCATTTCATCTTCGGTGAGCTCCTGTGCTTCGGACTCAACCATCAATACCGCGTCTTTAGTACCGGCAACCACCATGTTCAGCTCTGAGGTTTCCAGGGCTTCATACGTTGGGTTCAGCAGGTAGCCATCAGCTTCAGTGAAGCCAACACGTGCACAACCAATAGGGCCCTGGAAAGGGATACCGGAGATTGCCAGTGCCGCAGAGGTACCAATCATGGCAGCGATATCAGGATCGTTCACTTTATCCGCAGACATGACCGTACAAACAACCTGTACTTCATTCATGTAGCCTTTAGGGAACAACGGACGGATAGGACGGTCGATCAGGCGGGATGTCAGTGTTTCTTTTTCTGACGGGCGGGCTTCACGCTTAAAGAAACCACCAGGGATGCGGCCAACCGCGTAGTATTTTTCCTGGTAATGCACAGACAGTGGGAAGAACCCCTGACCTTCTTTAGCGACTTTTGCGCCTACAACGGTACACAGAACCTGTACACCACCCATAGTTACAACAACAGAACCGGTTGCCTGACGGGCAACACGGCCGGTTTCCAGGGTCACTTCATGCTGACCAAACTGGAACGTTTTGGTAATTGCTTGCACGATATCTATTCCTCAGTGCGTTTACTTTGATTAAACCGTTGCCTGAAGAAAATCCATCATGCCGTCAAAAAAGCCAGTACTCAGTTGTGCTCTTTTTATCTGAGGTACAAAAACACAAGTGAGTACGGGCCGGACGATTAGAATTCAGCAGGGTCAGGCCAGTTTTTTATACAGTCATGCCACCAATAAAACTGAGGCCATACAATGTATGGCCTCAGAAAACATCTTAGCGACGCAGACCCAGACGTTTGATCAGCTCAAGATAGCGATCAGCATCTTTCTTTTTCAGGTAGTCCAGCAGCTTACGACGCTGGTTAACCATGCGAATCAGGCCACGACGTGAATGGTGGTCGTGTTTGTTCGCTTTGAAGTGACCCTGCAAACCTTCAATGTTTGCAGTCAGCAGTGCTACCTGTACTTCCGGGGAGCCTGTATCACCTTCGCCACGCGCAAAGTCGTTTACAATCTGTGCTTTCTTTTCTACTGCTAATGCCATGATGCGTTCTCCAAAAAATATGCAAACAGCCTGAGGCTGCCGGATTAATAAGACACGATGTACCGAGCATATTTTCAGTACAACGCCACAGCGGCTAAACGACCCAGATCGCTTAACCGATATTTATAAAACTTCGGGCTGCTCAGATGCAATCAGTCGCGTCGGGCGTAAAACGCCTTCCGCATCAATTTCTGCCACACCTAAGAAGCGTGCCTGCCCACTGCTGAACAAGAGCACCTGCGGGGTCGGTGTAAATTCCGCTAACCTGATACGCTGACCAAAGCCAATACGTGTAACATTTTCGTCACTCAGCTCCAGCACAGGCGCATTTTCCAGCGCAGTCCACGGCGGCAATAATACCTTATCCAAACGGGCTTGTATGCTATTTATACTTTCCTCAGGTGTCTCTGGCGCAGCCAGCACTTCAGCCTGATCCAGGGTCATCATGCCATCGGATTTATAGGGCCCGGCTTCCAGGCGGTGCAGCATTTTCACATGTGCCCCACAGCCCAGCAACAAACCTAAATCTTCAACAATTGAACGGATATAAGTGCCCTTTGAACAAAACACCTCAAGGTCGACTTCATCACCCCGAAACCCTGTCATCCGGATTTCATAGATAGTCACCTGACGGGCTTTGACTTCAACTTTAATACCCTGACGGGCAAGTTTGTAAAGCGGCTGACCATTAAACTTAAGCGCGGAAAACATGGAGGGTACTTGCTCGATCTCACCGGTAAAGTGAGCTTCAAGCAATGACTGGATACGCTCCGGCGTTACATCATCAGCCACGGGCAAACGCTCAATGACTTCTCCATCTGCATCACTGGAATCCGTACGGACGCCCAGTTTTGCCGTGGTAATGTAACGTTTATCAGCATCCAGCAGGAAGTGAGAAAACTTGGTAGCTTCACCCAGACAGATGGGCAACAAACCCGTTGCCAGAGGATCAAGCGCACCGGTATGCCCCGCTTTTGCTGCACCGTAAAGGCGTTTTATCCTTTGCAGTGCTGCATTAGAGGACAGACCGGCCGGTTTGTTAAGCAAAAAGATACCGTCGATCGCGCGACCACGATTACGTCTTCGCGACACGGATTACTCCTCGTCCTGATCTTTGGTATTTTCAAGACGTACGGCACTTTCTATCAAACCGTGCAAATGACGACCACGCGCCACACTTTCATCAAAATGAAAACGCAGAGAGGGCATCACCCGAAGCTTGATATTACGTGCCAGCGCACCGCGTAAGAAACCGGCAGCGTTATTAAGCACCGCCAGTGATTCTTTTAGTGCTGTTGCTTCATCCTGACCACCCAATGGCAGAACAGTGACATAGACATCCGCATAACCAAGATCTTTGGCTACACGTACATGACTGATGGTCACCATGCCAACACGCGGGTCTTTAATTTCCAACTGGATCAGCTGAGCCAGGTCGCGTTGCACCTGGTCAGCTATCCGTTGTGTACGACTATATTCTTGAGCCATATCTACCTGTTAAAGCGTGCGTTGTACTTCGATAGTGTCGAAGACTTCGATCTGGTCACCGACTTTAACGTCATTGTAGTTCTTAACGCCGATACCACACTCCATGCCCTGACGGACTTCGGAGACAACCTCTTTAAAGCGACGCAGGGATTCCAGCTCACCTTCGTAGATCACTACGTTATCACGCAACACGCGGATACGTTTATTACGGAACATGGTACCTTCGGTAACCATACAGCCCGCAACCAGACCAATCTTCGGTGAACGGAAAACATCACGTACCTGTGCAATACCCACAATCTGCTCGCGATATTCAGGGGAGAGCAGACCACCCATCGCCTGTTTAACATCATCGATAATATTGTAGATAACGCTGTAGTAACGCAGCTCGATACCTTCACGCTCAATCACAGCTCTCGCCTGCACATCCGCACGGACGTTAAAGCCAATCACCAGCGCAGAAGAAGCAACCGCTAGGTTCGCATCCGTTTCCGCGATGCCACCGACACCACTGGAAACAATATTCACTTTCACTTCTTCGGTCGAGAGATCTTCCAGTGCCTGGGTCAGGGCTTCCAAAGAACCCCGTACGTCAGCCTTCAGCACAATGTTCAGCGACTTAACATCACCGGCCTGCATGTTGGCAAACAGATTTTCCAGCTTGGAAGCCTGCTGGCGTGCCAGCTTAACTTCACGGTATTTGCCCTGACGGAAGAGCGCAACTTCACGTGCTTTCTTCTCGTTGGTGACCATGGTGAACTCATCACCGGCACCCGGTGTACCATCCAGGCCAAGAATTTCGACCGGAATAGCAGGCCCGGCAGAATCAACCGGCTTACCGTTTTCATCCATCATCGCACGGACACGGCCATAGTGCAGACCTGCCAGCACGATATCGCCTTTGCGCAGCGTACCGTTCTGTACCAGCAGCGTCGCTACAGGGCCGCGACCTTTATCCAGTCGGGACTCAACCACCACACCTTGTGCCGGTGCAGAAGGTGCAGCCGTCAGCTCCAGAACTTCCGACTGCAGCAACAGGGCTTCGATCAGCGCATCAATGCCTTCACCTGTTTTGGCTGAAACGTTGATGAACATAACATCACCGCCCCATTCCTCAGGGATAACATCACGCTGTGCCAGTTCGTTTTTAACACGATCCGGATCGGCATCTTCTTTATCAACTTTGTTGACCGCAACCACCAGAGGTACACCTGCGGCTTTTGCATGCTGAACCGCTTCTTCGGTCTGAGGCATCACACCATCATCGGCTGCAACCACCAGGATAACAATATCGGTCAGTTTCGCACCACGAGCACGCATCGCGGTAAAGGCCGCGTGTCCCGGTGTATCCAGGAAAGTCACCATGCCGTTATCGGTTTCTACATGGTAAGCACCGATATGCTGCGTGATACCACCGGATTCACCGGCTGCAACACGGGTGGTACGAATGTAGTCAAGCAGGGATGTTTTACCATGGTCAACGTGACCCATTACAGTCACAACAGGGGCACGACCTTCCTGCTCACCCTGAGCCTGCTGAATGCTTTCCAGCAACGCCTCTTCCACTGCATTTTCCTGCATTGGCTTAGGTGTGTGACCCATCTCTTCAACAACCAGTACAGCGGTATCCTGATCAATGACCTGGTTGATGGTGGCCATAGCCCCCATCTTAAACATCACCTTAATCACCTCTGCCGCTTTAACATTCATCTTCCTGGCAAGTTCTGCCACGGTCAGGCTTTCAGGAACGTTAACTTCCATTACCTTAGTCGCAGTCGGCTCGGTGAAACCATGCAGGTTATTTTTCTGAGCAGTACGCGCACCACGGGCATTTTTGTTGCGGCTAAGCTTGCCACCACGACGATCCTGGCCCTTAGACTCAAAACGACCACCTTTACCTTTGCCGCCGCCTGGTTTTTTATCCGGGCCACGACCTGGCTTTTTCTTACGATCATCGGCAGCAGGTGCTGCAGCCCGGGGACGAGCCACTTCAGCAGCCGGTGCCGCTTTGGGTGCTGGTTTCGGTGCCGCCGGTTGAGCAGGCGCTGCAGCTGCCTGCGCTTTTTTAGCTGCTTCAGCCGCTTCAGCCGCCGCTTTTGCTGCGGCTTCCTGTTCCAGACGTGCTTTTTCAGCAGCTTCAGCCTGTAAACGTGCTTCTTCTGCCGCACGCGCTTCTGCCTGAGCCTGAGCGGCTTTTTCAGCATCCGCAGTATCTTCAACCGTATCACGCTTCACATAAGTACGTTTTTTCCGCACTTCAACGTTAACGGTTTTTTTCTTTCCGGACGCCCCTGCTACTTTCAGTGTTGAGGTTGTTTTTCGCTTAAGCGTGATTTTTGTGGGTTCACCGTCTTCTGCGGCTTCACCATGGCTGCGTTTCAGAAACGCCAGCAGCGCCTGACGTTCATTTTCAGAAACGCCCGACTCCTGATTTTTACCATTAATGCCCGCTTCCTGCATCTGCGTCAGCAAACGCTCAACGGAAACACCAACCACATCGGCAAGTTGTTTGACTGTTACTTCTGCCATTCCGGGTTCTCCTATTCCGTCGGCCCGTGTTATTCCTGATCCGCAAACCAGGGAGCACGTGCTGTCATAATTAATTCAGCTGCTTTTTCTTCACCCAGACCTTCCACATCGAGCAGATCTTCCACAGCCTGCTCAGCCAGATCTTCCATTGTGATAATGCCTTTAGCAGCCAGCAGATAGGCGAGGTGACGGTCCATACCGTCCATCTCCAGCAGATCCTCAGCAGGTTCTGCTTTATCCAGCTGTTCTTCACTGGCAATCGCCAGGTTCAGCAGGGCATCTTTCGCACGGGTACGCAGCTCATCTACGATATCTTCGTCGAAGCCATCGATTTCAAGCATCTCTTCCACCGGAACATAAGCCACTTCTTCCAGGGTCGTGAAACCTTCTTCTAACAGAATTTCTGCCACATCCTGATCAACATCCAGATGCTCCATAAAGGATTCAAGCACAGAGCCTGTTTCGTTCTGTTGTTTCTCTGCGACATCTTCTTCCGTCATAACATTCAGCTGCCAGCCAGTCAGCTCAGCAGCCAGCCGAACGTTTTGTCCGCTTCGGCCAATCGCCATAGCCAGCGCCTCTTCAGCAACCGCCACATCCATCGAATGGGTTTCTTCATCGATAATGATTGAAGCCACTTCAGCAGGTGACATCGCGTTAATCACCAGCTGCGCCGGGTTATCATCCCAAAGAATGATATCAACACGCTCGCCACCCAGCTCATTAGAGACTGCCTGGACACGTGAGCCGCGCATACCCACACAGGCACCTATCGGATCAATACGACCATCGTTGGTTTTAACGGCAATTTTAGCACGCGAGCCCGAATCCCGGGCAGCCGCACGAATTTCAATCACCTCTTCAGAAATTTCAGGCACTTCGATGCGGAACAACTCTATCAGCATCTCATTGCAGGTGCGGCTTAACACCAGCTGAGGGCCCCGGCCTTCAGCGCGCACTTCCAGCAGGATCGCACGGATACGATCACCCATGCGGAACGCTTCGCGCTGGATCAGCTGATCACGCGGCAGCATGGCTTCTGCGTTATTACCCAGATCAACAATAATATTGTCGCGTGTTACTTTCTTAACACTACCGGATAACAGCTCACCAATACGATCCCGGTAAAGCTCAACCACTTTAGCCCGTTCTGCTTCGCGTACTTTCTGTACAATAACCTGCTTCGCCGTCTGTGCCGCAATACGGCCAAACTTCACAGATTCCACCTGCTCTTCGTAGGTGTCTCCCGGTTGCAGGTTAACATCAAGCTCAACCGCTTCTTCCAGCGTAAGCTCAGTGCCTAATGCGGGTACCGCATCATTATCAACCACTAACCAGGTGCGGAACGTTGTGTAATCACCGCTTGTACGGTCAATTTCTACACGAACATCGGATTCTTCGTCGTAACGTTTTTTTGTTGCGGCCGCCAGAGCCACCTCAATCGCTTCAAAGATGACCTCTTTAGGCACATCTTTTTCGTTAGATACAGCTTCTGCAACCAACAGAATTTCTTTAGTCATGCGCCTTCTGCCTCGCCCAATATCCCGGATTCACTGTTAGAACTGAGGGATTACATTCGCCCGATCAATATATTCAATCGGCAACAGATATTCTTCGTTATCTACAACCACCAGAACATCATCACCTTCCACACCATTTAACAGCCCCTTAAACTTGCGACGACCATCAAATGCAATGCGCAAACGCACCTGCACCTGATTACCCGCATAAGCGGCAAACTGTTCAAGGGTAAATAAAGGGCGGTCCATGCCGGGTGATGACACTTCCAGTGTATAGTGACCCGTAATCGGGTCTTCCACATCAAGCACACCACTTACCTGGTGACTTACCTTAGCACAGCCATCCACGTCAACGCCTTCCGGGGAATCAATATAGATGCGCAGTGTGCTCTGACGCCCCTGAGACAGGTACTCCATACCCCAGAGTTCAAACCCCAGCGCAACCACACCGGGTTCTATCAAATCCTGCAATTGTTTCAGCTTCGCTGACACAAAGTACCTCACTTACGGTGCACAAATAAAAAATGGGTCTAATGACCCATCTCCAACACGCAGCACCGTGACTATGCTTCGCGTACAAAAAAAGGCCTCAAAAGGGCCTTTTTCAAATGAATAAGGTTGATAGCGGGACCCTGAAATCAATGGGCTTCCCACAAAACCAGACAAAATAATTTATCTGATACGCCTATTACATAATTGGTAGCGGGGACAGGATTTGAACCTATGACCTTCGGGTTATGAGCCCGACGAGC